>CAIQWB010000100.1 GCA_903875465.1 uncultured Verrucomicrobia subdivision 3 bacterium | reverse complement strand
CCCAGCCCTGCATGAGGCAAACGTGTCCTGGTTTGCTAACTACAAAGAATTCCTGGTTTGCTTCACCCACGACACGTGGTTCATTTTGTCTTGCCACCGGAATGAAAAACGACGTATGCTTTGATTGTTAACGACACTTGGCTGGGCATCCAGGCAGCTCGACACGACAAACCGGGCCGGCCGGCAGCATTTAAAGGTTGTCACAGTCTTGGTTCGGTGGCTGGTTGGGAGGACAATTTAGGAGGTTTTTTAAACCTGATAAATTGCTAAGATTTAGGTGGATGGGGTTGTAGCTCAGTTGGTAGAGCGTCTCGTTCGCAATGAGAAGGTCAGGGGTTCGATCCCCCTCAACTCCACCAAAAAACGGCTTGGTCAATTCATGAAACAAACCACACCCCTGCTCCACAATCAATGGGTACTCATCACCGGCGCTTCCAGCGGATTTGGCGCGGCGGCGGCCCGGGCATTTGGTGCGGCCGGTGCCCGGCTGTTGCTGGGGGCGCGGCGGGTGCCACTCCTGGAACAAGTCGCCGCCCAAGCCCGGGCAAACGGCGCACCCGAGGTTCATTTTCATGCCCTGGATGTGACGCAAACGGACAGTGTCACCCAGTTTATGCACTGGGCGGGAGAACTCATCCAAGGCCCGCAGAACCCAGCCGGCCGTTTACAGGTGCTGGTCAACAACGCCGGCGGGGCGTTGGGGCTCGATACCGTGGCCCAGGGCAAGGACCAGGATTGGGAAATCATGATGCAGACCAATGTGCTCGGCGTGTTGCGCATGACGCGCGCGGCCCTGCCCTGGCTGGCGCATAACGCCGGGGCCACCATTCTAAATATTGGGTCCTATGCCGGACACACCGCGTACGAAGGCGGGGCCGCGTATTGCGCGGCCAAGGCCGGTGAGTTGCAGATTACCCGCAGTTTGCGCCTGGAACTACTGGGCACCGGCATCCGCGTTACCACCATTGACCCCGGCCTGGCGGAGACAGAATTCTCCGTGGTGCGCTTCCACGGGGACCAGGCCCGGGCGGATAAAGTATACGAAGGCATGACTCCCTTGAGCCCCGAGGACATCGCGGAAACCCTCGTCTGGGTGGCCGGCCGGCCAGCCCATGTCAACATCGACGAACTCCTGATCAAGCCGGTAGACCAGGCCTCCATGACGAAAGTCAACCGCCGGAAGCCCGCAAGCTAACCGCAGGTCTGGTTGCATGGGACCAACGATTCACGCGTGGGATCCGCTGGACGGACGGCCTCCGGGGCTCCAGTTGACGCCTCGCGAAGACGTGCAGCTATGGCAAGCCTCGGTGCCCGTCAGTGAGTCCGCACTGACCAGCCTGCGCCGCAGCCTGAGCCCGGATGAGTCGGCCCGGGCGGAACGATTTACCCATGATGCCGCCCGCCGGGAATATGTTTTTGGCCGCGCGTTTTTACGACAATTATTGGGGTCCGCCTTGTCAATCGCCCCGGAGTGTGTGGAATTCACCTTTGGCCGTGCCGGGAAACCCAGGGTGCGCCCGGGTTCGGCCCCCACGGATTGGCGATTTAATCTGGCCCACTCCGGCGGCCGGGTGATTATTGCCCTGGCGCAAGGGCGCGAGGTGGGCGTGGATTTGGAGCCATTACAAGAAATGACCGATTGGCCGGAACTGGCCAAACGCATTTTCTCCCCCCGTGAGCAAGCGGAATTGCAAGCCCTGGCAGGAGAGCAACAACCCCTGGCATTTTTCAAGGGCTGGACGCGGAAGGAGGCCTGGCTCAAGGCCACCGGGGAAGGTCTCACCGAAGCCCTGGCAGAAATCGAGACCACCCTGGCACCGGACGCCCCGCCCGCCTGGCGGGCATTGCCCGGGGGCCTGACCAGCATGCGGCACTGGAGCCTTGTGGATCTGCCCTTGGGGGCCAATTTTGCCGGCGCACTGGTTTATGAAACCACCAGCCAGCCGAAACCAGCAGCGGCAGGAACGGCGGTCGCAGTTTAATTTGAAACAGGCGGGCTGACCTTGCTCGGTATTATTGAGTCAAACCTGTATTGGCAGCTCGCATTTACTGTCCGTTCCACAGAAAAGTCTGATCTTTGGCCAATTTAATTTGCCGCGTCACCGAACCATAGCGTAACTGGGTGGATCCACCATTCAGCGAACGCACTTTGGCAGTAACCAAGCGGCCATCCCGCCAGGTTTCATCGACTTCAAAACCGCCCCGGGCACGCAACCCCTGAACACTCCCGGCCGGCCAGGCCTTGGGCAGTGCCGGCAGAATTTCAATTTCGTCCGGCTGGCTTTGCAGCAACATTTCGGCGATGCCGGCAGCCCCACCAAAATTGCCATCAATCTGGAAGGGCGGATGGGCGTCGAACATGTTTGGGTAAGTGCGCTCGGGACTAATGAGAAATTTCAAAATCTCAAAGGCATGATCGCCGTCATCCAGATGGGTCCACAAACAGATACGCCAGGCGGTGGCCCAGCCAGTGGCCCGATCGCCCCGAATTTCAAGGGACTTTTTGACGGCGGCGGCCAGTTCCGGAGTGCCACGCAGGGTGATGTCGCGGCCCGGAAACAAGCCGTAAAGGTGCGAAACGTGACGATGATGGATATCCCCCGCTTGCAAATCCCAGTCCGACAGCCATTCCTGCAACTGGCCGGCGGCACCAATTTGATTGGGGGCCAGCCGGGCACGCGTATCGGCCAGTTGTTTTTGAAAATCCTGATCCAGGCCGAGGGTGGCAGCAGCATTGATCGTGTGCTTAAACAGGTCTCGCAGAATTTGCATGTCCATGGTGGGACCGGCCACAACCGCCGAGCCGCCGGGATGGCCGTTTTCGGGGGACAATGAGGGATTGGTGACGAGCCAGTGGTGCTGGGCATCCTCCTGGAGGGTGTCCAGAAAGAACTCGCAGGCGCCCTTCATCAGCGGATAAATTTGCTTTAAATACTTTTTGTCGCCGCTGAATTCATAACGGTCCCAGAGCTGCAGGCAGAGCCAGGCGCCGCCGCTGGGCCACATGCCCGAGTCTGGAATGTCAATGGGCGCGGTTGCCCGCCAGAGGTCGGTATTATGATGCGCCACCCACCCGTGCGCGCCATACATTTCGCGGGCGGTGCGGGCCCCCGTGATGCCGAGGTCTTTCACCATGGCGATCAGGGGTTCGACACACTCCGCGAGCTGGCCTGATTCCGCCGGCCAGTAATTCATTTCGGTGTTGATATTGATGGTGTATTTGCCACCCCAGGGCGGATTACGACTTTCATTCCACAACCCTTGCAAACCCGCCGGTTGACCTCCGGGGCGCGAGCAACTGATCAATAAATACCGCCCAAATTGATAATAAACTTCTGCAAACTGCGGATCCTGGCCATCGGCAAATCGACGGATGCGTTCGTCTGTGGGCAGTTTCATCGCCTCACTCTGGCCCACGTTCAGGTTCACGCGCTGGAAGAGCGTTCGATAATCTTTAAGCTGATTTTCGTGGAGCCGGCCAAAGGATTTGTGCGCCGCGCCGGCGATCAGTTTCTTAACCATGGCTTCGGGATCCCCGCTGACGTCATCATATTTCTTGAAACTGGTCGCGGCCGCGATCAGCACCACCGCCTCATTGGCATTGGTCACAAAGATGTTGGAACTGTCGGTGGTGGTTTTGCCCGCGGTGGCAATCACCTTGACCAGGGCCCCATATTTGAGCTGGCCTTTTAGACCTGAGGAATCGCCTCCAAACCCACGCATCACCAGGGAGTCACTGCCGCTGGTTTCAACCGTGGCCCGCATCGCGGTCCGCATGCTGGCGGCGAAGGATACCTTGCCGGGCTGGTCGGCGGTAAGGCGCAGGACGATGACATTATCGGGTGCATCCGCAAAGACTTCACGGGTGTAGTGCACCCCATCCCGAACATAACTGACCGTGGCGGTGGCAGTGGCCAGGTCCAGATCCCGGCGGTAATTTTCCACATTGGTGGGGCCCGAAAAATCCAGCAGCAAATCGCCCACGGTCTGGTACGGCATTTGACTGACCGGTTTGGCCAGAACCCGGTTCTTGACCAACCCTGCGGCCTCGCGGTACTTGCCGGCATTAATTAGTTCGCGCACTTGGGGCAACGCCTCCTTAGCCTGCGGATTCACGGGATCATAAGGTCCGCCCGCCCAGAGCGTGCCCTCGTTGAGTTGCAATCGTTCCTGGCCGATGCCCCCAAAGACCATGGCGCTGATGCGGCCGTTGCCTAGGGGTATTGCCTCGGTCCATTTTTGAGCAGGTTGCTGGTACCAGAGCGATAATGGACGCGCCGCCGCTGGCTCAGGGGCATTTTGGGCGGGGGTGAAAACCGAGGCCGCCAGCAACAGCAGGCACACAGACTGCGACAGTTTAATCAGGTTCATGACAATTTAGCGATTAGAATACCAAAGGATGCCCGAGTCATGGCAGTTTGCCGAGGGTAAAATTATGTTGAATGACTCTGCCAAACCGGCCGAACCAGGGGCCATATGACATTTGTCGTATTTGTCCCGGCATGAAAAGGTTGTAACATTAAAACTCAAACCATGCCTGCCTCTTTATCGAAAAGATTTTTCCACCCCCGGTGGTTAGCCGCCGCCGCCGCCGGGTTGGTGGCCAGCCTGACCATGATGCTGGCGGCCACGCCCGAGGAAGCCGGAGTCACGCCGGCACGCGAATTAAAAAAGTCCACCACAGTGGTCCATCAGCCATCCGCCGCCAACCATCCCCTGCCCTTGTTACCCAGCCTGCCAGCGGCCGACGACACGTCGTTCTATGCGAGCAACAACGTTCCGCATGGGCGCGTGGAGCAGGTCTATTATCCAACTGCGAATGGTAAAACAAAGCGGCTGCATGTATATCTGCCACCGGGTTACGAGACGCAGCTCGAGCAGCGCTACCCGGTGCTTTATTTGAACCACGGCGGTGGGGAAAATGACAGTCATTGGACGGCCGCGAACCGGCATTCCGGGGGTTACGCGAACCTCATCCTGGACAACCTGATTGCCGCCGGCCGGGCCCGCCCCATGCTTCTGGTGATGCCCAACACCAGCGGCCTGGTGACGGGAAAGCCGCCCCAACCGGGAGGGGATGACGCCTGTTCCGAGGAATATTTGCACGACATTTTACCATATGTGGACGCCCACTATCGCACGCTGGCTAGTCGGGATAACAGGGCGGTGGCCGGACTCTCAATGGGTGGTTTTGTGGTGCTCAACACTGGGCTGACCCACCTTGAGACGTTTGGTGAACTTTACGTTTTCAGTTCAGGCTACTGGCCGGACCAGCTCCCCGCCTTTCAAGCAAACATTGAATCCTTGCTCGGCCAGACAAACATTAATGCGAAATTTACAATGCCCATTTATTTTGCGGCCGGCGAAACCGACATTGCCTTGTATAACAGCCAGCGCACGCTGGCTGTTTTTAATAATCACGGGGTGCGCAATTTTTGGGTTTTAAGTTCGAATGGACATGAATGGCTCAACTGGCGGCGCTATTTATATCAGACTGCCCAGATCATGTTTCCCGCAGGCCACTGAGCGGCCGGCGCAATTCCAATGACATTTTAACGAAAGCCATTTACCATGAAGACCACTGTCCATTATGAACTTAATTAAATTCATCACGCGTCAACTGGCGTTCACCGCATCGGCGGTGGTCGTTTACGGCCTGGGCAACCCGGCCACCGTTTCCGGCCAGTCAGTACTGCCCGTCATTCAAATTCAGGCTGACAAGGTGACTGCCACCATGCCGCCCACCTTCTATGGTCTGATGACCGAGGAGATCAATTATTCCTACGAGGGCGGGCTGTATGGCGAACTCATCCGCAACCGAACCTTTAAATCTGACGCGCTTCCGCAGCATCTGAAGCCTGAGGAATATGACCCCGCCAAATATTATCCCGCCGCGTATCCAGCCAATGTCGCCCCCAAATTTTGGAACAGTATTGGTGGCGCAGGGCTGGTGCTGGACACCAACACCCCGTTAAACGAGGCCTTGAATGTGAGCTTGAAAGTGGACGCGACCACGGCCTCACCCACCGCGCCCGCCGGCGTGGCCAACGGTGGTTATTGGGGCATTCCCGTGAATAAAAAGACCACTTACAAGGTGGCTTTCTATGCCAAAGCAACCGCCGGATTTGGCGGATCATTGACGGCTAGGATTGCCAGCGCGGATGGCAAAACCGTGTATGCCGCCACGACCATTAGCGGGATCACCGGTGACTGGCAGAAATTTGAAGCAACACTCACTACCAAACGCGTGGCCGCAGCTTTGGATAACGTTTTCCAACTCACGACCACGATGCCGGGAACCATCTGGCTTCAGGAAGTTTCCCTCTTCCCGCCGACCTACAAAAACCGCGCCAATGGGGACCGACGGGATATCTCCCAGTTGCTCAACGATGCCCAACCCAAATTTCTGCGATTGCCCGGGGGCAATTATGTGGAAGGCAATAATTTCAACGAACGGTTCAATTGGAAACAGATGGTGGGGCCAACGGAACAGCGTCCGGGGCACCGGAGTTGCTGGGGATATTGGTCCACCGACGGCTTTGGCCTGCCGGAATATCTCGGCTGGTGCCAGGATATTGGCATGGAGCCTGTGCTGGCGGTATTTGCCGGCTACACCTTGAATCGGGAGCACTTGACGGCCGGCCCCGCCCTGGAACCCTATGTGCAGGAAGCTTTGGAAGAGATCGAATATGTCATGGGGGATGCCTCCACCAAGTGGGGCGCACAACGCGCTAAAGATGGCTATCCCCAGCCGTTCGCACTGCATTATGTTGAAGTCGGGAACGAAGATTTCTTTGATCGCTCCGGCAGTTATGAGGGCCGGTTTGCTCAATTTTACGATGCGATCAAGGCCAAATATCCGCAGCTCCAAATCATCTCCACGACCCCGGTGAAGAGCCGGACAGCCGATTTGAATGATGAACATTATTATGAGTCAGAGGAGGCCATGGAAGCCCAGTCCTTCATGTATGATGCGCGGGACCGCAGCAACCCGACCAAAATTTTTGTCGGCGAATGGGCCACCCGCGTTGGCTCGCCGACCCCCAATCTGGCGGGGGCCCTGGGCGACGCTGCCTGGATGTGCTGCCTGGAACGCAACGCGGACATTGTCTTGATGCATTGTTACGCGCCCCTGTTTGTCAATGTGAGCCGAATCAGCGGCAATAATCGCTCCATGCAGTGGCCCAGCGATCTGATCGGTTATGACGCCCTGAACAGCTATGGGTCGCCATCCTATTACGTGCAAAAAATGTTCAGTTTGCAACACGGCGATCAAGTGCTGGCCACGAAGGCGGAAAACCTGCCCACCTACCAATGGATTCAGGCCAGTCGCCGCAACAGTGGGCAAACCAGGACCAACGAAGTCAAATCGATATTTTATTCCGCGACGCGCGATACGCAACACCATAAAATCATCGTTAAAATCGTCAACCGCGCGGATACAGCGCAAGCGGTGCATATCGATATTACTGGAGTGAATTCCGTGGCGAACCGGGGGACGGCGACCGTACTGAAGGCCGCCAACCGCAATGAGACCAATACCAGCAAAGATCCGCAACACGTCCTTCCGGTGACGGAAAAGGTCAAAAAACTGGGGGCCAGTTTCACGCGGGTTTACCCGCCCTGCTCGATCACAATTCTGGAATTAGATGCCCGGTAAGGGCACCAGCGACCCGGCAAAGTCTGCAACCAGTTCAAAGTTGGCAAACTATCATTGAAAAAGCCCCCGGCACTGGTGCCGGGGGCTTTGCTCTGAAGGGGGAGGGTGCCTGCTAAAGTCAGTGAAAGATTAATTGAGCAAACCGATACAGGTCCTGCTTCCAAACTGGGAATTCATGCATTCCCGCATCAACCTGCCAAATATGTGGCACATTCTTTTCCTTCAAATAGGCGTGCACTCGCTGGCTGATATTGATCAGTCCATCCTTGTCGCCGCAGGAAATCCACAGCAATTTGAGTTGTGCGGCAGCTTGCCCGGGATCCGGCAAGAGTTCTTCGGGGGACTTGGTATTCGGCGCGGAGGAGAAGCCCCCCACCCAGGCAAAGGTATCGAGGTGTGCCAGGCCGAAGTTTAACGACTGTCCACCACCCATGGAGAGTCCGGCCAGGGCGCGGGCCTCACGATTGGTGTTTACCGAATATTTCAGTTGGACGGCCGGAATGAGGTCCCGGAGCAGGTCCTGCTCGAAATTGGCAAAGGCTGGTGCCGTGGCATAGATATTTCCCTCGGCGCGGTCGTTCAGCTGGGCGCGTCCATTGGGAAAAACCACGATCATCGGAACCGCTTTTTCTTCGGCCATGAGATTGTCTAGAATCACTTCCGGACTCCCATGGTGATGCCATTCCTCCTCGTCCCCGCCGATCCCGTGCAATAAGTAGAGCACCGGGTATTGGTTGTTCGCCGCATATCCGGGCGGTGTATAGACGAGGGCCTTGCGCGCATTGCCCACGGTTTTTGAATCGTAAGTCAGCATCTCCAGATGGCCGTGGGGAATGTCACTACGCAGGGTATCAAATCCAGCTGGGGGAATGGGATAGATGTGTTTATCATCCGGGCCGAGCACCACGGGCCGCCTTAGCGCCGCCCGGGGTTCCGGTGGCGCGGCCACGATGGGGGCGTTGGTGGGGGCGGTCGGGGCCACCCGCGTTGCTTTGAACTCTTCGGTGGCGAAATCGCCCACCATCCGTTTAAAAGCGATTTCATTGGTGCCTAACTTTCCAGTGTATTGAATGCGCACTTCATTATCTTGGAAATGAATGGTTTCGACAAAACTTAAGGTGTCGCCGTCGAGTTTGCCTTCTTTAAGTTCAGTTTCGCGCTTCTGGTCGTTGACTTCCGCCGCAGCTTTGCCAGTGACTTTGTCACCATCGGTGTGAAACGTGTATATATATTTTTGCGTGCCGACCTGGGTGTTAAATTCTGCGTGCCATTGTCCGTTGATGTCCAGGGCGCGTGCCGGACAAACCGCGCACGTAATCAGACCGATTAGTAGTAATAGGGATTTTTTTATCATAAGCATGGGTTTGTTATTAATTTGATTTCTCAATAATTATCAGTATTTTTTGGCGGTCAACGTACAAACTCCCACCAGTCAAGGTTGATTACCGGGGTATTTTTGCCAAAGAATTTCAAATACAAATCGTGGACTCCCCGAGCTCCTCTGACCGGGCACGATTGCGTCTCCCATTTATCGAGACCGCCGGTGGATTTAATTTTTACCGTGCCAACAGCCTTCCCTGTTTCGCTGTCCAACCGCATGGTCAGAGTGTTGCCATCAGATTCGGCAGCCAAGCTGGCAAGAAAATTGGTGGCCCCGCGGGTGCCAAAATCCACCCCTTTAATTTTAATGTAAGCCCCATTTTCAGTTGCACTCACAAAAACGCCGGACTGCCCACTGGGGCGTGGTTTGGTTTTGATGCCTGCTTCGTAACAAATCGTCGCGGCGTCCACCCGGGCAAAAGGATTGAAGGCGCCAACCTGGGCCGTGCCTTCATCGTTCCACCAGGGTAGCTTCTGAATGGTTCCATCCGGATTGTAGGTTATGGCCGCAACGCAAACCGAACGCCGCTCCCGATGCACGTCCGTGATTTGCCAATTCAGCTTGTAATTAAAGCCGAAGACATAAGATTGACCTTTGAAATCAATGATGCCCGGATGGTTGCCCGAGGATAGCCCGTTGCCGTCCATGATGTTCCCTTTAAAAACCCAGGGGCCAGTGGGTTGGTCGCTCATGGCGTAGCCGATGCCCTCCGGACAGCAAGTGGAGGCGTACGCCAGATAATAATGCCCGCTGCGTTTATAAAGCCAGGGACCTTCCTGGTAGTTTCCGGGCCGGCCAGCGGCCAGCACCACCTCACCCGAATAGGAAACCATGTCTTTGTTGAGTTTGACATACCACGGATTCGGATTTCCGAAGTACAGAAAGGCCTGACCATCATCATCCACAAAAACCGTGGGATCAATATAGCCATTGGCTTTGTTGAGGAGAGGATGGCCCAGCGCATCTTTGTACGGCCCCAGCGGACTGTCCGCGATGCCAACGGCGATGACATTTTTTGGCCAACCTGACACACTGATGGGGACATATAGAAAAAACTTGCCATCCCGCGCGACGACCTGGGGCGCCCATGCGTCGTTGTCTTGCTTTGCCCAAGGAAATGTGGCGAGTGATGCAATTGAACCATGGTCCGTCCAATTTACCATGTCGGTCGTAGAGTAGCACTTCCAGTCCAGCATGTGAAAACCGCGAGCATCGTCTTCATCGTGGCTGGTAAAGAGATAAACGGTGTCCTGAAACACCAGCGGGGCGGGATCGGCGGTAAAACTGGTCTGCACCACCGGATTGTCCGCATAGCATGTCGCGGCCAAGATGATGGTGACTGCCACCGTGACATGGTTGATCATTCGACCAAGGTTTGAATAATTAAAAGTCTGCATGGTATGGGTTCTATTTTGGTCCGGAAAGGGATACGGCCCGACAATTGTAATAAAAACTGACATCCGTGTTGGCCTGCCCCAGCTGGACTGCTCCCCCGGCTGAATAATTCCAAATACCCCGCTGATATTGGCCCAAACCATAAATGCCTGCCGCGGGTGCCAATACAAAGGTTTTGGCGCACATGGTCACCGCCGTGCCGGCCATAGTTGCGGGTGCCATCAAATGCCACCGGGCCTTTCTCCCAACAGCACTTGGCCTTCATGATTCAAAAAGCCCACCGCGCCGGTCAGTCGGTCAATTCGCACTTTGAGACCGGGTGATTCAAGGGTGAAGACTTTGTCATCCTCGCCCTGTTTAAGAAGCAATGACCCGGGTGTGCCGACAACCGATAGAGGTTTGATTTCGGGCAACGCAGGCGTCCCTGGATAGGTGACGCGAACAATGTTCTCCCAACAAAATGGGATGCGCAGCCTGCCGCCATCAATTGCAAATTGTGCTGCGCCGGGAAGGTCCTTCTCGACGGTAACCGCTGCCATCGCTGAGACCAGTGACCGGCCCAATGCTCCGATGATCCAGTTGCAATGCAGATTTCCGTTCATCAATTTTTAAATGCGAATTTAATGTACGGACAGCCGGTGCCTAAATTTTCTGCCAGGCAGCGATAAATTCGCCCGTCAATGTCAGAGGTTTCTGCTTTCACAGTTTCAGTTGCAGTTCGTAAATATTGATACTGAAAGGCGGGACCCGTATTAAATCTGGCGGGGCATCAATGGGCAGGCTGGTAATGTCAGGGTTTTGCCCGTCACTTTTATTGGAGGCCAGCCGCCACAAAGTGCCGGTGCCCGATAAGGCAGCGCCCCTTATTTGGAGTTTCAAGGACTGTTCCACATCGGTTGGATTCAACACGGAAACCGTGAGACGGTGGTGGTCTTCGGACCAGGCAGCGACGACATCCAGCGGGAACGTATCACTGCCTGCATTGACGACCGGCTGTTCCCCTCCGGGCGGATCAGTGGGTTTGGGTTGTGGAGAGTTACCCGTCACCGGCACCGGCAGGGTGCCAAAATGGTCGCGATAGATTTTAAAAACCAGGCCGTTGGCATTCAGCGCGACCGGGGTTTCATCGCGGGAAAGCAACGACGTGGCGAACGTATAGGCGGCCATCTGAAAAACCTCCGAGTGCCGAAACATTTCATGGAACACCCACCCGAAAGCGGGGTAAACGGGATGACTGGTGCCACTGTAGGCCCATTCATCAATATTTAGCGGTTTGGGCTGGGCCACGAGTTGCGGGAATATTTTTTCATAGAGCTGATATTCTTCGTATTTGAGCCGAATGTGATTGGCCGGTCGCCGCATCCAGTCGGTGATGGGCTCGTTGGGATCATTCGGAACTTGCCGGCCTTCGGTGAGGCTGAAGTGAGTGGCCCCATAGTTGTAATAGTGGTCGCTCATCAGGTCAAATTGATTGAAGCAATTGGAAAACAATAGCCCGCTCCAGTCACCGGCGGACAGGTACGGCGGAACCAGGTTGGTGCCCAGATTCAACGCCTCCTTGGAGCCAGTCATGGTATCCGGCATGGCCCCGCTAGAGATCAAGGTAATGCCCGGGTCCACCCGTTTCATGGCAGCAGCGAACTGGTTGTGCTTGTAGGCATATTGATTCGGTTTCATCGCGCCATACTGATAGGAAACACCCCACATTTCATTGCCGATCCCCCAGAATTTCACATGATAAGGCTCCGGATGCCCATTATCCGCCCGTTGCCGCCCCATGGGAGTGGAAACCCCGCCATTGCAATATTCCACATATTCCGCCGCCGACCAGGCATCGCCAGTGCCCGCATTGACGGTAATATAGGGCTCAACCCCCAGCAACCGGCAAAGGGTCATGAATTCATCCGTGCCAATGTCATTGGGTTGTAGGGCACGCCAGACCGGATCGAAAACCGGCCGGCGCTTGTCAATATCACCAATGGCATAGTGCCATTCATGGGCGGAAACGAAGTTGCCGCCGGGAAAACGATAAACCCCGGAATGCAGACTTTTGAGCACGGCAATCGCATCTGGTTTGAAACCTGAAATATTGTCCGTGGGCATGAGGGACGCGGTGCCAACATGGAAGGTGCCAGTGCCGGTGCCCACAATTTCGAATTGCGCCGGACCGGAATGACTTGCCGCGAAGGCAAAATCAAATTTTTTATAATCCAGCCCCAAGGCTCCGAGCGGCACAATCTGACGCACAATATCAGAATTGGTACCCCAGACGAGATGGATGGCCACCTTTGCCCCCGAATCCCCAGCCAGGTAAATGCGCCCCTGATACCGCACCCCTTGGGTAAATAGCAGGCCGGTCTGGCGGATGCCGCGCGGCTCGGAGCCGGCGAGGGTGATCGCCGGTGTGTGGTCCCCAACAAATGGATTTTTGCTATCCATCAAGACGGAGGTCACCGGGCCGATGGGATTCCACCGACCAGGGCCGACATTACGGCGGCGCCCCGGGCCAAAACCACCCGCACCACGCTGGTTGATTCGCGGATCTTCCGGCGGTTTTAGCATGACGTCGTAGTAGAATTTCCGGTCCTCCAGCATTTCACACCACAGACTGCTGTAGATCAAGCTGCCCGCGTGCTCGATAAATTGACCATAAACATAGGGGGAAATCGCCGGCCCGGTCTTGGCGGCATCAATCCCGGCCACGACCGGTTGGTTGGGTGACGCGGATTGCGCGCCAGCGATCATTCCCCAAGATAACAGCCCGGTGGAAAAAGTTAATCGGAACAAGGCAAGGGCAATTTTATGAATTTTCATGAGGTTCAATGCAAAGACCGGCCGGGTGTTTTATCGGTGGATCGGATAATCATAGGGGAATACCTTCGGCACACCAATATGACATTCGTCAGATACTGCCTGATCGCGGCCGTAGCGCAGGTTTCCGAAGGTGCCTCAAGCCGGGATCGGCGTCGGTTCCCGATGGCCGGGGGACTGGGAGGAAAAGTATTTGGCCGCCGCCTCCGTCCGGCAACGCACGTGCAGCTTCTCATATATGTGCGATAAATGGATGCGCACAGTGCCAAAGCTGATGTTTAACTGACTGCCGATTTCCTTGTTGGAGCGGCCTTTGGCCACCAAGGCTAAAATTTCCATCTCCCGGGGCGACAGTTGCTCCGTTGGCAGCCGGTCGGCAGGTTCTTCCAGAAATGACCGGACCACCATGCGCGCCACCTGGCTGGTCATGGGGGCACCGCCCGCCCGGACTTCAGCAATGGCTTCCAGAATTTTCTTCTCGTCCGCCCGCTTGAGCACATACCCGCAGGCACCGGCCTTGAGTGCCTGAAAAATGATCTGGATGTCCTTGTAAACCGTCAGCATGATCACCTGAATTTTTGGCATTTTCTCCCGCAGCCGGATCGTGCAGGCAATGCCGGATTCGCCGGGCAGATTAATATCCATGAGCACCACATCCGGGTGTTGGGCCGGAATTTTCTCGAAGGCTTCCTCCGCAGAGGCACAAGCACAGACGCACAGGTACCCCGGCGTATTGGCAATCAATTCAGAAAGATATTGCCGCAAGGTGAAATTATCCTCCACGATGGCCACTCTCGTGGAGACAGGCTCCGGATGGGAAGTTTGGGCAGGCATGATCCGGTTAGGTTGCGGCCATATTAACCATTTTGTTCACAAGTTAGTTTAGGGGTTTTAGACCTTTGCGGGTATATGCCAAATGTCATACCCTGAATCATGACCGGACGCCATTCCCGGCGGACCGGGAGGGCAAATTCAAGGTCATGGCCACCGTGGTTCCCCGTCCGGGTGTTGAAGAGATGGCATAGCCCCCGCCCAGTTTGGAAAGGCGCAGCGGAAGATTATTCAAGCCATTGCCGCCCCGCCGGGCGTGCAGATCAAACCCTTTGCCATTGTCCGAAATAATAATTTCCAGGCGATTATCCGCATAAGTCATGTGAAATTCCACTTCGGTGGACTGGGCGTGACGTTCAATATTATTCAAGGTTTCTTTGACGGCCAGCAATAAACCATGGCGCGAGCGGCCTTCCAGAACAATGGCTGGCAGGGCAACCGGGATGTCAAACCGGCAGGTGATGACGGAATGGGATAGATATTCACTGGCAAAATCGCCCAGATAATCCGCCACGGAGGCCAGGGAATTGTCCTTGGGATCCACCGCCCAAACGATGATATCCAGGGCCGAGACCAACCCCCTGGCTTTGGCCGAAATCGCGCGCAACAGGACCATCAAATCCGCTTTGGCTTCCACGCGCTGGCCCTTGGTGGCCAGCACCGTGATTTCCGTGAGACTGGAACCGAGGTCATCGTGCAAATCCCGGGCGATCCGCGAGCGTTCCGTTTCCAAAGCCTGTTCCCTTTCGGCAATCTCCCGCTCGTGCGTTTCCTGTTGCAATTCGTGCGTGCGCTGTTCCACCAACCGGTGCAATTGGGAAATCCATGCGGCGGAAAGTGTCAAAATCGCCAGCAGGATGCCAACGATAATGAGCAGCCTCTGGGGCGTCCACCACGAGGGCTGGGAGAGCAACACCACCTGCGCGGGCGAACTCATGAGCAACTCGAATCCACTGGGCTGGCTGGACGCCCCGGAGGTCGTGGTTTTGCCCAGCAAAACCCCGGTCAATGCCAGCTGGCTGCCCACCCGCAACCAGGCATCTTTACCAGTATCCGGTATGCGGGCGAGAAACAAGTGGCCGCCCGCATTCATCTCCAAAACCCTTGCCCCCGGTTCCGCATGCATGCCCATCAGGGTTGCGGAAATCTTGACCAGCATGGAATCGAACGATTCCTGATGGGTTTCATTGCCGTCAAAAGCCAGCGGCACCAGCCCGGGAGAATGGCCGGTTTTGCGCACCACCGACTCCCGTAGCAGTGGGGCAGGACCACTAATTTCCGGATAGCCTGCCACCTCCACCAAGTCACCAAATGCCACCTCCGCAGCTGCCACCGTTAATACACGGATGCCGTGCCGGCTGTCCGCCAGGAAGACCCGGTGAAAATCGGCGTAAGTCACCACCCCGGCAACTTTCACCCTTTGGAAGGGCGTGGCCCGGGAATCGAATTGATATAATTCGCTCCAGCCTTTCAAGGGAACCTCGAACGGGTTGGCCGGCGCCATGACATCAATACCGAAAGTAACATTGCGCATGACCAGATGGCCCAGCTCCACCGTGCGGTTGGTGTTCCAAGCCGCGAACAAAACCCCCCGCAACCGGATGACCGATCCGGCCAGCGCACGCAATTGTGCCTCTGAATAGGCTCCCACCTCCACGTTGAGCTTTCCCTCGGGAAGAAATAGGGCCAGGGTGTTGCTCTTAACCCCGGTGACCAGGCCTTGAAACTCCACCCATTGAATATCCATGCTACCGTTAATCAATTCATTCCACGTGGGTCGCGCCGGGGCGGGCAGGCGCCCCTGGCCAAGCACCGTCACCTCCTCCGCCACCACAATGGGGGCAAAATCACCCGCATCCGTGTATCCAACCAGTTCGCAAAACTCCCCCACATTGGGTGGGGATAGGAGGGTCGGAGCCTGCCTGACAAAAATCCCGCGGGTTTCATCCTGGATGGTCAGGTAGCGGAACGACAAAGGCGCACGACTGGTGACCACCCCCTGGATCCTAACCGGCAAATGCCGCGCGGCTTCATCCTTGGACAAGCTCTGAATTTGCCCAACCTCCACCAGCTGGTGAACCGGGTCCGAACCGGCCAGCAGCCCGCCGCCTTTTCCCAGCATGGTCAAGTCGCTGGCGCTGACCACCGTTAATTCGCCCAGCATGCGATTTCGAGTTGAAGTTATCACGGCCCGGCCGACCCCGGTCACCCGAATTCGCTCATGCAGGAGTTGCTGGAAATCAATTTCCCCGCTGTCGGCGACCATTACCCAAATGGAATCGGTGGGCGAACGCAATTCGAAACTTAATCCCCGGCCGGACCGGGATATGAAATCCACCCGGCCTTCGACCGACATCCATTTCGCCGCAGCCAGATTCGTGAAGGCTGCTCGCAAGGTGTCGGCCATGGGTGGCGGTACGGCAGCATGGCCCGTTCGTTCAAAAGCGATCGACGAACCATTTAGAAACAGCAAACTGCCATCATCGGAAGCCAGATTGAAAACATAATTGCCATCGGCGGGCGCGGCGAAAAATCCTTGATAGCGAATCCCCGTCATGTCACTGGCTGTTCCCAAGGCCGGATTCAAGTTCGTGACCACTACCGATTTAAGCGGCTGCAACAAGGCAAAGTCGGGAATGCTTAACCACGCGCCATCGTAGTAGGTTGCCTGCACCCCGGAAAGCCGTTGCGCATCCGCCCCCCCTGCTCCGTCAGTCGGCTGTAGAAATTTCTCAGCGGGGGCCAACGTTCCATCGGGAAGTTGACACGTTAACCGCAAACTATAGGCCCCCGCATAGTTAAAGTAGTCTAGTTGAAATGGATGGATACCGGCGGCGAGAAGCACCGTCGCTGAAGCCTGCCGAAGACCATGGGTGCCATCGATCGTCAGTTCAGGCACCCGGGTAACCTCGATCCCCATTTCCCGCTTCCGTAAAAAACAGCGCTGGCTCGCCAGGTGCAAAATATCTCCCGGGGAGATGGCCTTGGTTCCCGGCCCCAATTCCAGAATCTCGCAGCCGGTATTATCCATGACCGCCACCACGCCGATGTCGGGGCGGCTCGTTGAGCAGGCCAGCACGTCCAGGCGTACTTCGGCCACGATCGGCGATGGCGACTGGATTAGTTCTGACAACTGGGAAACATTGGTGACCAGGGGCGGCACCCCGGAGGCAGTTTCCCGCAGAATCATGGGCTGGGCCTGCATTTCCCAATTCCCCAGCCCCTGCACAAAAAGCCCCAAGGCCACCAGCAACAGGAGCCTTGGAAAGTTAAAATCCAAATCTGACCTGGTCATAAGGGTGCATGGCCCAACTTTACTTTAATGCCACCATAGGTCAACCTTTTGCGGGCCACCGGGGACGCTGCCATCCTCACACCACCCAACGTGGATGTGGGGCCGGTCGAGGTCCAGAAACTCGAGCGAAGCGGGCCTCAACGCCGGTTACTTGGATTCGGAATGCTTGTAGCCCAGTAGCAGCAACATTTGGTCGGCATAGCGCGTGCCCAATTCGCGATAGCCAGCCGGGGTAAAATGCAGATGGTCGGGACGGCCGGGACAACCCCGGGAGGGGATGACCCGCGCGGTGGGGATGGTTTCTGGCAAAGCGTCAATAATCTTGTTCATGCTGGCACAGGCCCCTTTCTGGTCGGCGTTCAAAAGTTCGCCCGCCAGCAGCGGCACGTCCCCGGCTTGGAGGTTTAAATCCTTGAGCAAATTTTCGTAAACCCCTTTGACCTTGGCCGGCCATTGTTTGTCATTCGTATTGGACTCGCCTTGATGTAGCAAAATCCCTTTGATGACCCCGTCTTTCTGCGCCCGTTTGGCCATGTCAACCAGCCGTTGATAAGGGTTGCCACCGTAGGCCTGCATAATCGTGTTGGTCATCCACTTGGGCGCGGTGGCAACGTAAGTGGGAAAGGTGTCTTTTTCAAACAGTTCAATTTTACAACCTCCAATGGAAACATTGATGATGCCCACCTTGATGTGGGGCGGCAGATTCGAAACCAGTGTCCGGCCAAAATAGTCGGCGGGACTCAGGCCGGCAGAAGGGCGGCACAAGGGGGGGATGGCCGGGTACCATTCGCCTTTCTTTCTACCCAAGCCCGGAAAATCCACCGCCGCCAAGACTTGCAAGCGAGCGTCAACCGGCCCTTTGTCGTCGTCTAAAATTCCTGGAAAGCCCTCCATATTGGACTGGCCAAAGCACAGAAAAATGTATCGATTGGTATCCTGGGAGAAAGCTGGCAGACTGCAAAACAGCAAACCAGCCAGGACATATCCGGCAGAAAAAAATTTCATTTTGTATAAACGGGTTTTAAGGTTTGCTGGAGGCAGCCTTGATTACTGCGTCGAAGGCCGGCTTGGGGCGGTCATTGCCATCGAATAGCAGCGGGCGTCCCTGAGCACGCCAGGAGACCCCGTCGTTGACCCCCCAGAGCGTCACCACTTTTACATATTTCTCATGTTTTATAAAGGCCCGAAAAAGACCCGCATAGGCGGCCGCAAGCCGCTGGTCCGCATTATTCACCAAGCCCCCCTGGGTGGTCGTGGCATTGCCCGCGACGTCGCCACTGTTGCTGCGCTGACCGCCCTGGGCCCCATTGACATCCAGTTCAGTAATGTGAATGGGCAAACCCAGCGTTTCAAGATCGGTCAGCACTTTGTCCTCCTCCGCAAAACTGGGCGAGCTAACACTGACATGGGTTTGGGAGCCAATCGCCATGACCGGCACGCCCTGCGCTTGGAGCGACTTGATCAGCGTTATCAATTTCTGGCGCTTGGCCGTGTTTTCCAAGGAATAATCGTTGTAACGCAGAATTGCATCAGGATCGGCTTCGTGGGCGTACTCAAATGCTTTGGCAATGAAGTCCGGTCCGATGATTTGTTCCCACAGGGAATTCCGCAGAATGTTGGTGCCCCCATCGGCAAGCGCCTCATTCACCACGTCCCAGACCTTGATTTTACCCTTGTAACGGCCGACCACGGTGGCGATGTGGTCGTGCATCCGTTGCAACAATTCTTCGCGCGACGCCCGTGGTCCATTGTAACCAAAACCGCCACCAAAGGACCGGCCAAAGCGCCGCGCGCCCGGTGCGTTGGTCCCGTTTGGGGGTGTGGCCGTCATGGCTGGCGGCGGATTAGTGCCTTCGAACACCCAGTTCGGGGTCTGTCCGTGCCAGACCAGCACATGACCCACGATGTACATTTGGTGCGCCACGCCGAAGTTAACATAGGCGTCCGCCGGTTCAAAGTTGTAACCATCCGGTCCAGACCGGGGCTGGATGAGCTGCCACTTGAGGTCATTCTCCGGGGAGATTTGGTTGAATTGTTCGGTGACCACCGCAATGTCCTGGTTGATTTGGTCGAGGTTGCGGTTGACATTGTCGGCCTGAACCGCCGTGCTCGTCGCAATCGTGCGGTTGATGGCCACCCCCACATAGAAATGATCTTTGTAGGCGTCTTTGAGCGTGGTGGTGCCCGCAAACGAGCCGGTTGCCCCGAGGGTCAGCAGCAAACCCGCTGCCGCCAGGGGCAACGCTGGGAAGTTTTGTGTCAGTGTCTTCATATATGTATAATTCATTTATTGTAATACTTGCCGTGTAATTTTAATAACCAACCACTTGATCCTCGGTTCCGGAGTTTCCATGTTACTTGACCACTTGCCACTTGAAACATTCGCCGCCCTTGCGGGCCGGGGTCGGGCCGGGGAAATTCGCGGCAACCGGTCCCGGATGGTTCATCGTGGTGGCCAGATAACGATGATTAACCAGGGCCATGAGCATGGTGTCGCCTCGCAGCAGATTGACCCACTGGAATGACTCGGCGGGCCCCGGAGACTGGCCGCCCAGGTCCTTCAGGCGGGCAAGGCCTTCTTCCGCGGCAAGGTAACGGCCATCGGCCGCCTGCAGTGCCACCCGGCCCAGACGAAGATCCACCACTTTGAAATGGGTATTCGCTGCCACCAGATTGGTTGCGTCAGCGGCCAGATTGACCAGCTCATTGCTGTTTGGGTCCATGGCCAAAAAACTCCCGTCCGCACCACTGGCAAGGGTGATGGTTTTGCCCAGGGGAATTTCCCGCTCGCGGCCGCGCGCGCGGGGTTGGTCCACCGAGTAGTTGTCAAAATCCACAAAGCCGCCGGGCTGGCCGGAGGTGTTGTAATGAAACAAAGCCACCCGCACCCCCTGAAAAGTGGTCAACTGGAAGGTGGTGGTGAAGGGCTTGCCCAAGCCTGTGAATGTCTGGCCATCGGTGCTCCAACTGAAACGGGCCTCATCCCGGTCAAAATTACACGCCACCCGGAACCACAGGTGCGTTGGCGGATTAGTGGCCCCAATTTCCGCCGGAATCTCCACTGGCGGCGGGCCGCCACGCCGTCCGGATCCAAAGCCCTCGACTTTTTGCACGGTGGTGCCGTCCGCCGTTTTTACCACGCCAATCCAGGCATACGGCGTGCTCAATAATCCCAACCCCGCCGCATCGCCATCGCTCATGCCGGCTGTGGCCAATTCGACCGTCATGATTGATTCCGGCCCGGCGGGGCGCTGGCAGAGGCTGTTTCGGGCGGTCCATAAATTGCTGCTGGCCAGTGAATGCAGGCGCAGCACCCCCGGCTGCCCCGTGAGGGACCATTTGGCATCGTCGGGCACGTGGTTCCATTGCCAGTGCGGGTTCATCCGGCCACCTTCAAAATCGTCACTGGCAACATAAGCTGGCATCGGTTCCGGCCGGCAACCCGTGTTGGGCTTGATCCAGGTATTCGGCGCACGGCGTAAATTGCCGGGCAAGCCGATGAGGGGGAAACCATCATCCCAAGTGATGGGCACCAAGTTGACCATGCGTCCGGCACTGCCATGGTCCGACATGATGATGCTCCACCATTCACCGCTCGGCGTGTCGCACATGCCGCCCTGATGAATCCACAAACCCCGGTCATTGGCCCTGGCCTTGGCCGGCGCCATGCTGGTGACTCCCAGCGATTCACCGGCCACCATCTTGGTAATTCGCCAGGGCCCATCGATAGTGTCAGCCACGGCAACATACTCGTCCACCGCCCCGCCCGGCTGGCAGGAAATATCCACGTATTTGCCCTGGATTTTGTAAAGGTGATGGCCCTCCCCCATATGACCGATCAGGGCATGCCGGGGGGCATTCGTGTCAAAGGAACGCAGATCGGGCGCGAGTTCCTCAATCGGATAAGGGCTGCCGCCGCCCGAGATGAGGTAGATCTTGCCATCGTCGTCAAAAAGTACGGACATGTCATGCCGGCTGGGCAATTGATTCCGTTCCCAGGGTCCATTAATGGACTTGGAGCGGAAGACCTGCAACCCCGCCCGGTTGACATTGCAGAGAATATAGAACATGCCATTGTGATAGCGGATACAGGGGGCCCAGATGCCGTTGCCATAAATGTTTCCTCCTTCCAGGCGGTACGCCGGGCCCAAATCCAGTTTACTGGTGCAATAACCGGCCAGTTCCCAGTTCACCAAATCTTTGGAATGAAGAATTTCCACTGCCGGCATCATATGCATGGTCGTGCCCGCGAGGTAATAATCATCGCCAACGCGAATGACATCCGGATCCTCAAATTCACCATAAAATAGAGGATTGGAATAGGTGCCGTTGCCATTGTCCGCCGTCCAACAATGTTCCGCGTCATTGCCAGCCCCAGCCGCCAGGCCCGGCGTGGCGGCCAGGCACAGCCCGGCTGTGGCGGCCAGCCGCGACCAGGCGGCGAGACGCCGCAGGACATGGGCAAACCGGCAGGCAGGTATTAGGTTGGATAAATCATTCATGACACAATTATTTTACCAGCCGGTAAAAAATAGGCGGGTTATTGGGGTTCAACGGCAGGCTGGCCTGCCATTGGCCACCAACGATTTGCGGTGCTGGTGCGGTGATATTCAACCATTTCCCCAATCCGAGGTTGGTGCTCGATTGTAAAGTAAATCCAGCGGAGGCGAGCGGCCAGAAAAGGGTTAAATTGGTGGCTTGGGCAGCCGCCGACAGGCTGGGGTTGTTAGTGTTTAACATTTGACTGGGACCCAGCGCGTAAGTCGCCGCAACCTCCGCCGCCGAAAGTGCCTGGCTGTAGATGCGAAACTCATCCACCGCCCCGTTGAGATAGGGATCCGCATACTGTGATTTGCCGATATAATTATTACTGGTGGTGCCCAATAGCGAAGGGTTCAGGGTCATGGTGCTGTTGGTCCCCACCGTAGCGCCGTCCACATACAGCATGCCCGTGCGGGCATTCAAAACCACCGCCACTTGATGCCAGGTCCCCGTGGTCAAAGCCGCAGTGCCGTTGATTTGCTGTTCGCCACCCGAGCCACTGGTCGTGATCGCAAAGCGAATTTTCCCATTGCTCCCATTCTGGGGCACCAAATACATGTTCGTCGTGGAATTGTTGCCAAAGTCAAATAGCCGCGCCCAATTGGACATGGAGGTCAACCGTGTCCAAGCCAGGATCGTGAAATTGGTCAGGGAGCCAAGCAGGCCCGCGGGCAAACTGACATATTGTTGGGCATTCGCGGACAGGGTTAATTGCCCGTTCCCCCAAGTGCCGCCATTGGGCAAACCACCGCTCCAGGCCGGACCGCCCACGGCATCCGCTGTGTTGGTGCCGCCCGTCTCACTGAACCCATAATCATGCAGCAACCATGGCGCCGGTGCGGTGGCAAAGTTCCAAACCGGGCCGGTATTGGTATTGGCACCGGCAATTTCATCGACGCGCCAGTAATAGTTCGTCCCCCCCGACAATAGCGGGTAAATCAAGTTCGTGGCCAGCAGGCCGATGAACTGCGGACTTGCCATGGTCGCCTGCGCCACGGCGTTGGAACTGCCCCCCGAATACACGGCATGCAGCAAGGCATTGCTGCCCGGCGTCCAGGTGGCTGGCATATTAAATGGCACCGCTACCATGCCACTGGCCGGCAGCGGATTTGACACTGCGCCAACCGCCACCACTTTATCCGCCACCACGGTGGTCAATGAACGCGGCGGCAGGGTTTGGGCATTCGTCAGCGCTCCCAGTGATGCGAAATAATAATTCGTATTGGCCGTTTGATAAACCCGGGTTTGCACCGGGCCGAAGGTGCCAAAGTTAAAATTCATCGTTGAGGTTACGGCGGCATTGGTATTGATCAAAACCACCACCATGCGGAGGCCGTCCGGCGACAGGTAAGCCGAGGACCGGACATTGCTGTCATTGTCGGTGACACCCACCCGTTTGTAACCCGGCTGGACGAAATAAGAAAAGTGTTTCATGGACCAATAACTGGGGGCATACCACCAGCCGTGCGACTGGGTTGGCGTGCCGGGCGGGGCGTTGGTCCAGGTGGACTGGGCGGCATAAGGATTCTCGATCTGAATCAACCCGCCATTGGTGCCAGGCCAGACCAGGCTCCAGTGGTTGTAACCGCTGACCTGCTCAACCACCAATTCGTTGTGGATTAAATTGGCACATTCGATCATGTCCGTGACGTCGCCATACTCGGTCATGAAATGTGGCTTGCCGGGAAAAATGGTGGCGGCGGCGCTGAGTGCAGCCAGAAATGAATCGCCGGTCGCGCCGCCATCCCCATACAGATGGTGCGCCACCCCATAGAAACTGTTGGAGTGCAAAGTCGCACCATAACCCGTGAGGTCACCGTAGGAGATGTGCACCGGTTCCGGGGCCAGTAATTTCGGTGGCGCGGGCAGGCTGGCCAGGCTTTGCGCCACGGCGTCCAGCGCCTTGGAATAACTCGCATAATTTGTGCCATTAACCGCGCCTTCATTGGGATTCAGAATGCAGGAATCGTAGCCCGCCACCCAGTCCGGTTCGTTTTGGATGCTGGCCCAAGTGAGGTTGACCCCATTGGACCGATACGCATTGATTGAATCCAACCAGTATTGAGCGAAATTAGTATAAGCAAAGCTCCCGTTGGTAAAGACGATCGTCCCACCGTTACCGACCTGGCCATTACTCTTCAAAAATGCCGGCGGCGCCCACGAACTCATGTAGACTGGGACCGGATGCCCCAGCACCCGGCTGGCATTAGAAACAATCAGCGTGGCCGCTGAATCGAAACCGGTCAGGGGCGTTTGATAACGGTACCAATCCCCCAGCCTGAGCATGGAAAGATTAAGCCCGGCGAAGGCATTCGTATAAATCTCCTGTTGAAAAGGATGGGCGGTGATCCAGCCCGCGTAAAACGCCGTTGCGCCACCCAAACCCTCAATAGTTTGGTATAGTTTGGTTGAATCTATTGTGGCTGTGGGCGGGGGAGGCGGGGTGCCATCCGTGCCATTATCGAGATTCGACACCGTGAAAGTGTCATTCGCCGAGCCAAACACGAGCTTGTCAATAAACAACCCGGCCTCACGTCCGGCAATTTGGAATGTCTGCGTCAGATGACCAGGGGCTACGGTGAAGGTGACGGGCGTCGAACTGCCGCTGCCACTCTGATTATATTGCGAAAGATTCACCCATTTCCATGCCAGAATGCCCGCCGCCCCCCCGCCAGTCACCACCTCCGTGGTATTGGTGAAACCCGCACTGGCGAGGCCATTGATCATAATCCAGTTGGTGGCGGTCGCTGCTGCCTGCGTGCCAAATCCATTTCCATAGTACAGGCTGTCACTGGTGAATGCCCCGGTGCCAACCAGCACGCGGGCATAAAGATTGTAAACGTCAGCAGCCGGAAAGTTGATGGTATAACTTGCCACCCGCGCCGTACTCCCCGGGTTGTTCCCCGTGGTCGCATTGGTGACTGTAATGTTGCTGGGGCTGGGATTGTTGGTCACCACCCAATTAGCCCCCAGCACTCCCGATTCGGCTTCAATCGCCACCGTCGCCGCCTGGCTGGAAAGCGGTCCTCCCGGCAGCAGTCCGAGGAATACTCCCACGGCCAAAAGCCGCTTCAATATCGGCATTCCCACTCCGAATGAGGATAAAACATGGGGGTGCATAAAAGCATTATCATGCATGTCCATGAGGTTTTGAAATACGATAAACATCATATTGCACTGTTTTGCATTTTAATATAAAAGGCACGGTTAACGGCCAGGTAGTTCCCCCATGGGCGGGAGCCAGCCAGTAGTTAGTCAGGCAAACCGGAATTTAAGTGCTGCAGGCTCAACCATTGACTGGGCACCATATGACCCTTGTCATATTGGCCACCGGCCCAGTATTTAATATAATCCCTTATTAATCGTACGCATGACACATTGCCACCGCCAGGCCAGCCCGCCAGCCTGGCCGCCAAATAGTATCACCCGACGCCCTGCATGAACCGAACCGCAAATCCCCTCAGCCGCCGGCATTTTATCTCCACCGCTGCGGCCGGCCTTGCCCTGCCGGCGATTCTCCCCAGTTCCATCTTCGGCCAGAACCGCCCGTCCAACCAAATCACCGTGGGCGTGATCGGTTGGGGCATGCAAGGACCGGAAGACACCAGAGCCTTCCTGGCGGCTAATGACTGCCGCCTGGTGGCCGCATGTGATGTGGACCAGCAGCATTTGAATGACGCGGTGGACACCATCAACCAGCATTACCAGAACAAAGGGTGCCAGGCCTATCATGATTACCGTGAATTGCTCGCCCGCCCGGACATTGATGCCGTGATCATTGCCGTGCCCGACCACTGGCACGCCCTCGTGGCCACGGAGGCTGCCCGCCAGAAGAAGGATGTTTACGGCGAGAAACCCCTCGCCAAAACCATCGCCGAACAGCAGGCCATCGTGCGCGCGGTACAACAGCATAAAATCATCTGGCAAACCGGGTCGTGGCGGCGCTCGCAGGCCTCCTATCGCCGGGCCGCCGAAATCGTCCGCAACGGCCTCCTCGGGAAACTAAAAAATGTCGAGGTCGGCCTGCTCGATGGCCACCTCGATTTTATTACCCAGTTTGGCGGCACCGAACCGAGCCGCAGCATTCAGCCCCCTCCGCCCGAGCTGGATTATGAAACGTGGATTGGGCCCTCCCAGATGCAGCCTTACATTCAAGCCCGCGTTCATATGAACTGGCGCTGGAATTACAACACGGGCGGCGGCATGCTCATGGATTGGATCGGCCATCATTGCGATATCGCCCATTGGGGCATGGACTGTGACCGCTCGGGTCCTTTGGAAATTGAGGGGCATGGGGACTTTCCGCCGACCACCGACGTGTTCAATACGGCCACCACCTATCGCATCGAATTGAAATACCCCGGGGACATTCACATGACCATCGCGGGCGGCGACCCCGCCATTGAGCAAGGGACCAAATGGATCGGTACGGATGGCTGGCTCGCCGTGACTGAGTGGGGTTTTGAATGCTCCAAACCGGAATTCACTGGCCGCAAAAATCTGCCGGCTGACCTGCGCAAAGTGAAGCTCTACGAATCCCCCGGGCATGCCCGCAATTTTCTCGACTGCGTCAAGTCCCGTCAGCCTGCCGTCGCCCCGGTTGAGACCGGCCATCATTCCACCATCCCCGGCCACCTGGGCCTGATCTCCATGCTCACCGGGCGGAAACTCCGCTGGGATGTGGAGCGGGAGGAAATCATTAACGACACCGCCGCCAGCAAATTGCTCTCCCGCGCCTACCGCTCACCCTGGAAACTGACTTGATATAAGTTCCTTCCCCAACCGTTATAACTAAGCGCTTAATCATGGCGTGGTGACTTTGCCATCCTTCAGGCAACGGCAATTGTTATCATGGGGTGGCCACTACCAGGGGCAATTTCAACCGGATGTCGTCAGCAGCCGCGCCAATGAGGAGTTCATACTCGCCCGCCTCCACGACATACTGTTTTTGCAACGTATCCCAATAGCGCAAGCGCTGGCAGGGTACTTCCACCGTGACCGCTTTGGCTTCGCCGGCTTTCAACCCCACCCGGGTGAAGCCGCACAGGGCCAGGTTTGGCTGGGGCACTAAAGAATGGCGGTGTCGAAAATAAACTTGCGCCACCTCATCGCCGTCGCGCTTGCCGGTATTTTGGACCGTAAAGGTCACTTGCACGGTTCCCTTGGACGAGATTTTCCCAGCCGCCAACCTGCCCTGTTTGAATTTGAAAGTCGTGTAACTCAGCCCGTGACCGAAGGCGTATAATGGCTGGCCCTCATAATAGCGGTAAGTCCGGTTGGTCATGCCATAATCCGTGAAACTCGGCAAATCGCTTGTCGACCGGTAAAAGGTGACGGGCAGGTGTCCCGAGGGGTTGGTTTCACCAAAGAGTACTTCGCCCACCGCCCGCCCGCCTTCCTCGCCCGGATACCAAGCCTGCAGGATGGCCGGCAGGTGCGCGGCCTCCCAGGGCAGGGCCATGGCTGAACCACTGCAATTAACCATGATAACCGGCTTGCCGGTGGCCTGAAGTGCCCGCACCAGTTCTTCCTGCACGGACGGCAGCTCAATCGCATTCCGGTCAAACATCTCCCCCTCCTGTGCCGGGGTGATACCGCCCGAAAAAATAATCAAGTCTGCCTTCATCGCCTGTTGGCAGGCCTCGGCGCGGAGCTCCGCCAGCGGCCGGGTCGTCCCATTATCCTGGCGGCTCCAGGGGGCAATGCTCGGGTTGGTGGTGATCGGACATCCCAAGGCGAACGTGACTTCAACATTCGCCCCGGCCATTTCCCTGATGCCATCCAATATGGAAACTGCACGGGAAGCGGAACCGTGGTAATTGCCGTGTAACATCGAACGTGAATTGCCATTTGGCCCGATGACGGCGATGCGTTGGAGTTTGGTGCGATCCAAGGGCAGGATGCCATCGTTCTTGAGCAACACCAGCGATTGCCGCGCCAGCTCCAGAGCCACCTGCCGGTGTTCGGCAGTGTCGTTATCCGCGAGGGTATATTTTGCATAAGGAACCTTGTCTGCCGGATCAAACAGGCCCAGGCGGAAGCGCGTCCACAAGGTGTGATACAAGGCGGCGTCAATCTCCTTTTCGGTGACCAGACCTTGCTGGACGGCCCGTACCAGGGCGTTGTAATCGCCGCCACAACAAAGGTCACAGCCCGCTTTCACGGCTGCCGCCGCCGCCGCCTCGGGGGTGTCCACATACCGGTGCTGCTGGCGCCCCCAAATGTCATGAATGGCGTCGCAATCGGAAACCACATACCCGTCAAATCCCCATTGCTGGCGGAGCAGATCATTCAGCAGGAAGTCGCTGGCGCAACACGGCACACCGTTCACCGCGTTGTAAGCCCCCATGACGCCCGCCACTTTAGCCTCCCGCACCACGCGCTCAAACTGCGGCAGATAGGTCTCATACAAATCACGCTCGGATACGTGCGCATCAAAGCGGTGCCGGTCCGGTTCCGGACCGCTGTGGACGGTATAATGCTTGGCACAGGCCATGGCCAGCAGGTAGTTGGGGTCGTCGCCCTGCAAACCCTTCACAAATTCTATGCCAATCTCACTCGTCAAATAAGGATCCTCCCCGTAGGTTTCCTGGCCGCGCCCCCAGCGAGGGTCGCGAAAAATGTTAATATTGGGCGTCCAGAACGTCAGCCCATACCACCATTTGGCATCACCATTGTGCTTATGGGTATAATCATTGAATTTCGCCCGCCCCTCGATGCCGATAATTCTCCCCTCCTGATGAAATAACGCTGGATTCCACGAAGCCGCCGCTCCGATCGGCTCGGGAAAAACGGTGGCGACACCGCTATTGGCCACCCCATGCAAGGCCTCATTCCAATAATTATAGGCGGGCAGCCCCAGGCGGGGAATGCCCGGCGCCCCGTTTTGTAACTGCGCCACTTTTTCCGCCAGTGATAAACGGCGGATCAAGTCCTTCGCACGCTCTGGCAGAGTCCGGTTCGCCTCCTGCCAGATGGACGCATCCTTGATTTCCGGCACATGGGTCGCGGCGGTGGAAAAGGCATCGGCTAGTTCGGCCGCACTGAAATCAACGATCGGGCGGCCGCTGCCCGTGCAGATTTGCATCGTGTTGAATTTGGCCAGCCCCTTGCTGGCCGTGAAGACAATGGCCAGGGGTCCTTTAATGGCATCATCGTCATGTTCCACCACCCCACTCAGAAAAACCGTTTTACCCGCGCCGCCGGCTGCCGAAATAATATCGTAATTTTTACCCAGCACCACATCCCCGGAGGTCACGTCAAATAATCTCTCGCCGATGGACCCAGCCTGGGTTTCTACTTCGCCAATGGTAACCTGGTATTTTCCAGCGGGCAAATGCGCGATCCGCACGGTGAAGTTCTTGCCGTTGATCTCTTCGCGAAATGCCGGCGCACTGCCGTTGGTTCCTTGGATGATGATACCGGAATGGTCCTGGCGATGTTTAAAATCACCACTCACACTCACCTGCTGGTCACAGGCCGCACAAACCTCGTCCTCCGCCCTCACCATGGTTGCCCCCAAAAAACAGCTCCCCCACAAGGTCATGATGACCAATCCCAGCAGATGGGCATAATCCGGAATCAGGCCCCGTTGCCCCGCCCTGCCCCTCCGCAAATTACCACCACTATTGGCCCGCACGACGGGTGGATGCACCCATGCCGAAAGCTCCATTTTAAACGGATTATTCATGATCAAACTTGATAATTTTAATGTGCCCGGCGGTAGTGCGGCAAATCTCCGGGCAGATGGTTCAGGGATTTTGAAACAACAGTGGCGCAAATTGATAGAAACTGCGCCGCCAGCTCTGCCATTCATGCGCCGTTCCCGGGGAGATGTAATAACTCATGTTGGTAATACCAGCCGCCACCAGGGAATCATGATAACTCGCCAGGCTCTTGGCTCCGCCCTCCATGCTCCCATAGCTCACGAAAGCCACTTTCACCAACTGGTTGAATTCCGCCGGTTTGGCCAGCGGACTGTTGGTTGCCTTCAAGTCACCCAAGGTTCCGCCGCTGAAAATGCCAATATTCGCAAAGGTCTCCAGATGCGCCAGGCCAATCGCCCGGGTCTGCATGCCCCCCATCGACAACCCGGCCAGGCCACGATGGTCCCGATCCGCCATGGTTCGGTATTTTTCATCAATCATCGGAATGATTTCGTGCAACAGGGTGTCAGCAAACAGCCCTGCGGCCCCCCCCAAGAGGCCTGGTCCGCCGCGGCCAAACCCACCCCGGCTGGGTGGATTGGACCCGTTCGTGGCTGGCGCGGGACGGTTGGTGCCCATCGCGCCGCCCATTAAACCGGCCACGCTGCGATTCCCCGCAAACAAGGCACTGCCACCCCCGTTATCCATCACCACAATCATGGCCCTGGCTTTGCCTTCGGCAATCAGATTATCCAGAATAAAATTCACCCGGCCCTGGGTGGACCAGCCACGCTCATCCTCCCCGGCTCCATGCTGCAAATACAGCACGGGATACCGTGCGGTGGGGTTGCTGTCATAATCGGGAGGTGTGTAGACATAGCACCGACGCCAGGCCCGGTTGGTGTTGGAAAAATACCAATGCTCGCGCACTTCGCCATGGGGCACGTTTTTAAGGTCGTAAAAATCCTCGCCCGGCGAGGGAATATCAATGCCACTCATCATTTTGCTGACCCCAAAGTAACTTTCGCTGGCGGGATCGGCCATCCCAACCCCATCCACTACCAGGGCGTAATAATGAAACCCCACCACCAAAGGCGGGGTGACTCCCCGCCACAATCCTTGGTCGTCTTTGCTCAAATCGTATTTGTGACCCCCAATATCCACTTGCACCCGTTGTGCCGAGGGTGCCTGGAGCCTGAATTCAACGCGCTGCTGGGCATCCACTTTTGGGTACTGTTGGCCCGCCGCGTTGGAAGTGGCCGGCCTGGCTTCACTGCCGAGCGACTCGGCCGCAGCCGTTGGGCTGTTTTGTGCCAGGCAGGCAAACTGCCCCATGGCCAGAGCGCCGATGATTAACGCCAAACTGGCCCACTTATGGGAAAATGTTGATTTGCGACCGACCCCAGCACGTTTCTGAAAGTTGGCTTGGGCCGTCAGATATATGGCCGCAGCCTGGGTCCGTGAATGCACCTGGAGCTTTTTATAGATGCGAATTAAATGCGTGCGCACCGTTCCAACCGCCATGCCCAGCCGCGCGGAAATATCCCCATTGGAGCCGCCATCCGCCAATCGCCCCAGCACTTCCCATTCCCGGGCTGAAAGTGCCTGCGTCCGCGCGGATTGCCCCGCCGTCGCTGGTTTGCCGGAAGCCCGGGTGGCCGGTTTACTGGCACCTGGAAAAGCTCCGGCGTCCGCCCCGGTTTTCTGCCGCGATTCGCGTTTCGTCAGCGCCCGGGCAGGCACCAAAACATTCGCGTTATCGCCCCATTCTCCGGCGTTGTCCTGCTGGATGGTCAATAAAAAAACCGCCTGTCCCTCAACCGCTCGCAGGAGTTGCACTGAGATATTCAAATCATGGTCATCACCCAAGTGCTTGCTCATACAGCGGATATCCGGATGGCGCGCAATCACCTGGCGCAGCCGGTCCGCCGCGGCTTCGCCCAGGCCCCCGCCCGAACTGGCCATGGTACTGCCCGCCCATTTCCCAAACTGCTCAAGTAGTTGAGCGCTTTGTCCGTTTACTTGCATTCTGTTCATAATGTTCTGTGTGGCTAATTGTGAAAGCAGGCGGCGGGAAGGTTTTCCCGCCGCCTGGTTTGATTTTAACTCAATGGATTGGAACAGTGCCCAGGTTTTGCCTGGTTCCAATTACTGGGACAGCCGGTAGAACACGGCCGGCTGACCAGGATTCGGCGTAACCAAGTAACTGCCATCGGTGACACCGGAGACATTGACCCAGTTGTTGCTCAGGCCGCCAGCCAGTGAATTGGTCTGGGCTTGCAGATGCAAGCCCGATCCCGTGGGCCAGGCCAGATTCAAAACCCCGCCCACCACGGTGGCCGTGATTTTGGGACTGGTGACCGGCACTACTGAGGCCACGGTTACGGAGCCATCCACGGCCAGGTTATTGCTGACCGTGAAGCCCTTGGCCTTGATCGTCAATCCCGTTCCTGTGACCGGCTGGTTGAAGATCGTGAACTTGTCGCCCACCACCAAGGCCGGGCCGAAGTTGGTCAGCACCAGGCTGCCCCCCGTGGCGTTAATCGCGCCACCCACCACAAACGTGGTATTGGACGATCCTGCGGATTTATTTAAGGTGATGAGCACGGATCCGGAATCAATATTTAAACTGCCGGCCACGGTATTGGTGGCCAACAGCCCAACCCCGCCGGAAACGAGGACGCCGCCTTCCACATCCAGGTCGCCTTGTTCGGCCACCGGACCGCCCACCACCAAGGTGCCGTTACTGACCACGGTGGATCCGAGATAAGTATTCGCCCCGGTCAGGGTCGTTGTGCCGGAACCCAGTTGCACGATCATGCCACCACCGCTGATGACATTGGTATAGGTAACGCTGCTCGACAGGTTGAAATCAAGTTCACTATTGTCGGTAATCGCCCCATCGCCGATGGAACCACTGGTGCCGCCGTTGCCGATTTGAAGTTTTCCCGAACTGATCGTCGTTGGATTTCCCGTTCCGCGGTTGTGATAGGTGTTGTTGCCAGTGAGCGTCACCGTGCCAGCGCCGGTGATCGTCACAAAGCCTTCCCCGACAATGTTACCCGGGAAGGTGAAGTCATCCGGGCGGTTAAAGACGAGCGTGGCGGGCACAAAATCATTCGGCGCGCCGCCGAACTGGTTGTGGGCGTAATCGTTCGTCAGGAAGACATCGCCGATAAATGCCCCCGCACCAGGGGTGCTGTTGTCGCCAAAAATGATCGAGCCACCGATGATATAAGTCCCTCCGGTGTACTTGTTATTTCCCAGCAGCGTCACATCGCCGTTATTGCCGTTGTTGCAGGCCTTCATGACCGAGCCGGAACCGACGATATCGCCGTTGTAAATGAAGGTATTGTTGTCCTGCCGGATCAGCAGCAGCGTGCCGTTGTTGGTTACCACCGAACTGGCGAGTTTGCCCACGGGGCCGGAGCACGCCTGAAAAGTGGCCCCGGGGTCGATTTCTGTCCAGCCGGCATAGCTGTTGTTGCCGATGGCCTGTAACGTGCCTTTGCGCACAATCACATTGCCACTGCCGGTAATCCCAGCCCCGAACTGGCCATTCAGGCTTGAAGTGGAAGTGCTGTTGTAAATCAGCGTGTCGTTGTCCACCACCGCCGCGCCATTGTTCAAGGTGCCACTGGCCCCGCCGTTGCCGATCTGCAAGGTGCCCCAGTTAATGGTGGTGGTGCCCGAATAATTGTTGTTGCCAGGCAGAATGATCGTGCCACCGCCATCCACAGTTACCGCACCGGTGCCAATGATGGTGCCGTTGGTCAGGGTGCTGGTGGTGTTGAAGTCCAGCGTGCCGTTGTCAACAATGTTGCCACTGCCAATTGATCCGCTCGCGCCGCCATTGCCGACCTGTAAAGTACCCGCGGCAATCGTCACCGTGCCGGAGTTCGAATTGTTGCCGGCCAAAACCCAGGTGCCCGAACCACCCTTCGCCAGCGAGGTGGCGCCGCCGTTGTCGCCTATCGTCGCATCCAGCTCATCACTGCCGTTACCTGTCAGGGTGAGGGTGCGCGCCCCGGCGCCACTCAAGACGATCGCGCCTTTGTTGTTCAGCGTCAGGGAGCTGCTGGATTCATCATCGATCGCGCCATTGGCGGTGCCGAGGGTGAAGAGACGGTCGCTGGTCGCCGTGCCGATGCTGGCGTTTAATTGCAACGTGCCGCCATTGAGCACCAAGTTCGCCGCGCTGCTGCCCGCCGAACCGATGTCGCTGGCCGTCCCGCCGTTGGCGAGCGTGCCCACGCTTAAGGTGCCGCCGCTGATGACGGTGGCCCCCGTGTAGGTGTTGGCACCACCGGAGAGCGTCAGCGTGCTGCTGCCATTCTTGGTCAGGCTGCCGGTGCCGCCAATGAAGGCTGTCGCACTTGATGCAATGGTATAAGGTTTGGCGCTGCTATTGACCGTGGTGCTCGCCGGCAGGACCGTGGCGTTGAGGACCACATTCGTGTTGGCCGTGGCCAGCGTGTCGTCAAACAAAGCCGTGCCGCCATTGGCGAACACTTGCGAAAGGCCATTGACCTTCCAGTTATTGGCGGAGGTGAGATCCCAATTACTGTTGTTCAACCCGCTCCAGACAAAGGCCAGCGAAGTAATGTTCAGTTTGATCGTGTTGCCGTTGGTGACCAGGGTGCCGCCCGCGCCGGTCAGGGTTCCCAAGGTGACTGCCGGGGCGGAACCGCTGCCCCAGGAAAATAACGGATAACTTTGGCCAATCGTGAACGAACCGCCGTTGACGTTGACGGTAATCGGTCCGCCCGCTGTGACGGCCCCGGCCGCCGCAATCGCCGGCGTCGTCGTGCTGGTCACGTTGTTGAATTCCAACGTCCCGCTGGAACTCGTTCCCACCGTCAGCGCGGCCGGCGTGATTTGTGCGCCGCCTTGGTTCACCCCCAGGACCGTGCTGTTGGCCACGATGATGGCCCCGGTGCCCGCAGTGCCCTGCAATATCAACTTGCCCGCCCCCACCGTGGTCGTGCCGCCATATGTGTTGGCACCCGTAAGGGTGAGCGTGCCGGAACCAAGCTTGGTGAGCGAGCCGCCACTGCTCATCAGCGCATTCGTTAAGGTGACATTTTGACCACCAGAATTAATGGAGTACGCCTGTCCAGCCGCCGTGCTAAAGTTCGGCGAATAATCAAACGTGTTCGCCACACTGAATTGCAGCGTGCCCCCATTAAACGAAATGGTGCTGTTCACCCCCAATGGTCCCGTGCCACCGGGGTTTTGGGTGCCGTTGACCACCAACACGCCGCCGTTCGTCAGCAGAATGTTGCCGGTCCAGTCACTTTGGGAGGATGACAATGTCAGCGTGCCCGCGCTCACCACCAACTGGCCGGTACCATCGAATGGCCCGGAAAGTGTTTGCGAGCCTGCGGCCCCATATTCCAGCGTTGCGTTATTGGTGATCCGTTGCGTGCTCAGCACCGTGGTGCTGGCCGTAAGCACCAATCTTCCCCCCTCAATGTCAATCGGGCTGCCAATACCGTTGACCCCTGCCGCACCAGCAATGGAATTGGCATTCCAAAACATGTTGCCCGAACCCCGTTTTATCAGGAAATTGTTATTGTTGCCCGCGTTGGCATTGTTCAGGGCGTTGTTGACGATCCAATCGCCGGTTCCATCAAACTGCAAGGAATGTGGGTTCCCGCCGCCGGCTTGATACCGCACATTCGGATTGATCGTGGCCGCGTTCGCTGAATTGTTCAGATTGGTGTGTACCGGGATGGGGTTCCCCGACGAGGAAGGGCGCAGAATAATATTCAAAATATTAGCCGTGTTGTCCCCCAGCGAATACGCTCCCGCGCCACTATCAATCGTGGTGGCGTTTAGGGCGATGTTTGCCGAGCCCCCCGCAACGATCGACCGAAGGTTCCAAGAACCCGTATGCCCCGCCGCAATATAAAAACTCACCCCCGGAGTGCCGTTGTTGAAGCTGCCATTGGCGGAGGCCGAGGTTAAAAACACATTGCCCGGAACGGTGCCGTCCCATTGACAAATGTCGCCGTTGGCGGAATTGGGCGAAGCGCCGCTCAACCAGTTGGTGGTGGCCCCAATGGCGGTGCCAGTGCCATTACCACCGGTCCAGATTTGGGTTGTCTGGCCAAAGACTGTCGTGGTGGCAAACAAGCCGGCGATCAATGCGATGGCCTCTTTGCCTTTAAAACGGTTGCTGGCCGGGCTGGTTTTGTTTCCGGACGCTTTCCAAAGCTTCAAGCGCGAAGTCAGCATGGTGGTGGGGTAGGTTTTGGGTTTTCTGATCATTTGCTCATTAAGGTTGTTGGTTTACGCAATTATTCAGCCCAAGGATGTTAGGCCTTGGGTTAAAATGTGTTTGGATTCATAAGCACGTTGCCAGAGGAAATCACGCGCGTCCATATGACGTATGTCATATTAAGCCAACCGCCCCGGGGAGCAGCGCGCCATCTGCCCCGCTTGACCATCCACCGGGGTGCACCCCAAACTTTAAATCTGTAATTTTTTGCCCACCTTGCTGCTTGCTCTGGAAATTCCAGTGAGAATCGATTTTACGATGCTTGACGTCGTGCCAAACTTTCGGGTAATCTAAGCAGGTCGTTTTCATTGGCAGGCATTTCTGGCAAATTTAATATTTGTTGGAAAATTTTGGATAATAAAATATTCAACTCCTTGAAGATGGCAGGGCTGGAGAGATGGCCGAGTGGCTGAAGGCGCTGGTTTGCTAAACCGGTATACGGTCAAAAGCCGTATCGGGGGTTCGAATCCCCCTCTCTCCGCCACTTAACTTTCCCTTGCAAATCCCCAACGCGTTCTCCGGCCCGGCAGTCAGTCCAATTTGCTTTTCCCACAAACCCCATCCGCGGCCCTAATGCCAGCGTCCACCTGGCGTGCGCAGCCTTAATCTTTCCTGGCCGGCCCCCACGCTGAGTTGAGCGGATATACCCTCAGGGCTTGCAAATGAATATCCCCGCCCTCCGCTTGGACGGAAAGCCCATCTTCCAACGGCAGCACATACCGCGTCAGCGAAACCTCCCCCTGATTGGCAAATACTTCGATGGAACCACGATCCAGCAACAGTTCCACCTGGCGGATTTGCGTTTGCACCGGCACGGGATGGGTGCCGCAAGCCACCGTTTTGCGGGTTAACTCCACCTTTACGCCCCGCAGGTTGAAAGTCAGCCGCGCCCCATCGGGAATCGTGGCGTCCAGTTTGATATGAAACAATCGTCCCGCCGGCTCCAAGGGCAGCACTGCATTGGCCCGCAATGTGCGATTCGTCCACACGTCCTGCCCATTATGCAAGCCGACCAGCTCGCGGATGGGCTGGCGAAACAACCGGAGTCCTTCGGACGTGCGGTGCAACGTCAGTTCGCAGGGAAAACTAATTTGCTGGTTAAACGGCATGTTCGGGAAGTCCGAGCCACGCATCCAGGCAGTTTGAATCCGCCGGCCATCACCCGTCTCCGTATTGGCCCAAGTTTCGGTGGCATAGAAATTGGGTCCCACGTCGCAGGCACGGCAGCCGGTTTCCTCCTTAAACTCATGGCCATCAAAGGTGCCCGCCGAGTAATTGCCATTGCCCTGAATCAGCACCCATTTCATCTGCTGGCGGTCGCCATCCACCGGCAGTTCAAAAAAGTCCGGACATTCATAGCTATCCTTGATCGGATGATGCGTGTCCTGCCAGTTTAGCAGGTTAGTTGAAGTCAGGATGTGGTATTGGCTGTCCCCATACAACATCATCACCCACTGTTGACCGGGGGCGTACCAAAACACCTTGGGATCGCGTTCCGGATGCTCCAAAATGGGATTCTTCGCGTAAAACTGCCACGTGCGCCCATGATCCAGACTGTACGCTAGACACTGCTGCCGGTTGTCCCAGCGCGGGAAAAAGGCGATCAGGGGCGGGGTGGCCGGATCGGGCGACAGGCCTGAAGTGTTATGATAATCCACCACGCAGGTGCCGGATTGCACCCCACTGCCTGGCTGCTCCTCCCAAAATGCCGGGGCCAGCTCCGTCCAATGGATCAAATCCCGGCTGACCGCATGGATCCAGCATTTGGCCCAGCGCTGGGCAAAGAGATGATACTCGCCATCGTAATATATCAAACCATTCAGGTCATTCACCCAGCCTTCCTGCTGCCTGCCCGGGTTGAGCCGGTTCACGGTCCATTGCCGGGCAGTGAAATGAAATTGCGGGCGCAAGGACTCCTGATACAGCGCCCCAGCCGTTTCCGGCAGCCGCTCGGGATGGTCCGTCTGCCTCAATTGGTCCGCGTCAATATGCCCCCAGTCGCCGCCCGCCTGGTCCACGATCTGCACCCGGGCCTTTTGGCCCGCCCACGCACTGACGTCCCAACTGCTGGGCGCCAGCCGGTCACTGCGCCACCCCGTGGCACTCCGCGTCACCTGGCCATTGATGATCAGGTTTACCCCGAGGTCATGCTCCTGGTCACCACCGGCAATGCGAAAGGCAAGGTACTTCCGTTTGATTTTAAATTCCGGCGAGGTCAGTGTGCCGGTGGGCCCGTCCCCCCGCCCTGTGCTGGTGATCACCGCCGGCCCCACCGCATTCTCAATGCCCCACTTGGCCGCCTGCCCGGGGTCCACCGGGCTGGGACCAAACGCCGTGCCAGTTGCGATCCAGTCTCCAAAACTGTTTTCGCCCAACCGCCCAATATTTAAATCCTGGGTTGGGTTATTTGCTGAAAAACCCGAACCGACCGTCAAGGCCAGCAGACTCAGCCCACCCCAACTGCCGATGGAACGAATGACCTTCCGGCAGCGAATTGACCTGCGACTAGGAGCCGGCGGCGGGCACTGTTCCAGAAGGTTGGGCGATGACATGCCGCGAAGTTAGCCGGATCGAACCCCAAGCACAGCTTGTTTTGCCAGTAATTTTCCCGCATATTTGGCTGGAAATGAAATTGGGCGTTGAGCAATTGGATGGCATCCATAACTTCCTGACACAAACGGACACCAAGACGCGCCGGCGGGGTCGCGATTTATTTTCCAAAGGCCAGGTGCTGGAAGTGGCCAGCCTCGAACCGGACCACCTCTTCACCGCCGTCGTTCAAGGCGAGGCCATTTATCATGTTTCCCTGGAATATTCCGATGGTGATTGGGCCACCGAATGCTCCTGTCCGATAAAATTGGATTGCCAGCACGCGGTGGCCGCCTTGTTACAACTGCAACACCTGGTCAGCACGGGCGCCGCCTTCATCCCGGGGGAATTAGCCGGCAAAGCCCGGGGACCACGCCCCGTCAGCCGGGTGCCACAACCACCCGCCTCACCACTTTACCGCCGCTTGGTGGAAAAACTGGGGCGCGAATTATTGGCCCCAGAAGCGGCGTTTATTCGCCAGGTCCAGGCGCTCTATGCGCAAGCTGGCGACCGAAACCTCACCGAAAACGCGCTCGCGACCCTGCTGCCGGGCCGGGGCTGGGCCTACAGTTGGGCGGCCCTGGATCTCTGGACGGATTATCCGAAAGATGATTTTTATTTCTGGCTGCACCTCGCCTGGGAGTTTCGGCGGCGCGCGGTGGGTATCCCGCGTTATTTGGAGGGAATTACGGATTTAAGCCTGATTCAGGCTGCCATGGACGAGCGGGACCGGCAACGGGAGATTGCCCACTGGCAGGAATGGTTTGGTTCATTTAACGGGCCGGCGTCAGCAAATTCCGAGGGCATGACCCTCGATTTACGGCTCATGATATCCGCCACCGAGGCGCGCTTGGAATGGCGGCAAGGGCCGGACTTGAAATTTGTGGAATTGAAGCAAAGCCAGGCCAAAACCCTGGCCAGCCAGTTCGATCACGGCGACCTGCGGCTGACCCAGGATTCATTGCCGTTGTGGAGTGCGCTCTTTAAACCCTGGAGTTACGAAAGCTGGTGGCATTTCAAATATGATCACGCCTCCTCCCGCCCCGCCCTCAACCGGTTGTTCCGGATGCCCCTGGCCCCGGATCGCGTGGTCACGCCGGATGGTCTGCCGCTGGCGCGGATCCCCGAGCCCCTGCGAATGCAACTGCTTCCACCCGGCGAAACCGCCGGGGATTACGAGCTTTCTCTGGTGACGGCGAATGGCACCCCGCCGCCGCAGATTCTCAGTGTCTTTCCCGGCCGCCCCACCCTGTACCTGACCGAGCGGGGCCTGTATTCCGGTCCGTCCGCGGAGGCGCTGGATGGCCACTGGCATAAACGGATTCCCGCTCCGGCGTTGGAAACTTCGCATGGCCTGAACTTCTTGCAGGCTTCCGGCATTCCCCTGCCCGAATCACTGGCCAGCCGCGTGCGCTTGGTCCCCGTAAAAGTGATCATGTCCTGCATCCTCAAACCCATTTACCCCGGCAGTCAAACCGAGGACATCGCTATCACAGTGACGGCCCGGGCACCCGGGCAGGTGGCCGAAGATTTTACCCCGCACGGCTGGCAGGGGAAACCCAGCCGGTCCGATAAAAAGATCCGCCCGGCCGCTAACGACGTGATTGAAACGTTGGATCGCTCCACGCAGCGGCATTTCCCCCGGGTGCTGGATGCGCTCTCGCCCAAATGGGAAGGGTATCCCCCCGAATGGCGGCTGCGGCTCACCAAAAAAATGCCGGAGATTTTCGCCCCCTGGCTGGCGTCCCTGCCGCCGGAAATCGAGCTGGAATTGGATCCTGAACTGGCCTCCCTCCGCGATGGCGCGGTGAGTGGCACCGTGTCCCTGGATGTCGCCGAGTCCGGCATGGACTGGTTCGATCTCAAAGTAGTGCTGAATGTCGGCGATGCCACGCTGACGCCCGAGGAGCTAAAATTATTGCTCAACGCGCGCGGTGGTTTTGTCCGTCTGGGCAAAAAAGGCTGGCGGCGGCTGGATTTTAATTTGACGAAGGAGGATGACGAACAACTGGCCCGGCTCGGCCTGCATGCCCATGATTTCAGCGCCGAACCCCAACGTTTCCACGCCCTCCAGCTCGCGGATGCCAGTGCCAAAAAATTTCTTCCCGCGGAACATGTGGAGCAGATCCAGCGCCGTGTGGCGGAATTGAAGACCCGCGTCACCCCCGCCATGCCGGCCGCCATCCGGGCCGAATTGCGGCCCTATCAGACCGAGGGGTTCCATTACCTGGCCTACCTCACGGCCAATCATTTTGGCGGGGTGCTGGCGGATGACATGGGCCTCGGTAAAACGTTGCAGACCCTCACGTGGCTGGCCTGGCTCCAGCAGGAAGCCGTTGCCGCCGGAGCCACCCTGCCCTTGCCGCCCAGCCTGGTGGTCTGCCCCAAATCGGTCACCGACAATTGGCGGAGCGAAGCCGAACGGTTTTATCCGGATTTGCTCGTCCACGTCTGGCGCGGGGAAACCGCCGAAGCCCTGACCGCCGAGCGCGAAAAAGCCGGACTCATTGTGCTGAACTATGCCCAGCTCCGGTCGCTCTCCCCGGCCATTGGACGGGTAAAATGGCAGACCGTGATTTTGGACGAGGCGCAGTGTATCAAAAATCCAGATTCCCAAACCGCTGCGGCCGCCCGGGCGCTCACGGCCGAGCACCGCCTCGCGTTGACCGGCACGCCCATTGAAAACCGGCTTTTGGATTTGTGGAGCATCATGGCCTTTGCCATGCCCGGCGCACTCGGCAATCGCGCCCATTTCCTCAAGCGGTTCAATGCCCAGGATGATCCCCTGGCCCGCCGCCGGCTCGCCGCCCGGGTCCGCCCCTTTTTGCTGCGCCGCACCAAAAGCCAGGTGGCGAAAGATTTGCCCGATCGTGCCGAGGAAGACCTGCTCTGCGAAATGGAAGGCAAGCAGGCGACCTTGTACCGGGCTGAACTCAAGCGCGCCCGGCAGTTCATTCTGGGCCTCAAGACCAACAAACAACTCAACACCGAACGGTTCAATATTCTTACTTCCCTGCTCCGTTTGCGGCAAATTTGCTGTCACCCGGCCCTCGTGGATGAAAACTTGCGCACGGAGGAAAGCGCCAAGCTCGTCGCCCTCGAGGAAATGCTGGAACCCCTCATGGAGGAAGGCCACAAGGTGCTGGTGTTTTCGCAGTTTGTCACCATGCTCGATCTCCTCAGCGAAATGGTCACCCGGCGCGGCTGGCAGCAGTTTTTTCTCGCCGGCGACACGGAAAATCGCGGTGATCTGGTGCGCGAATTCCAGGCCACCGCCGGCGGCGCGGTATTTTTAATCTCGCTCAAGGCCGGGGGCTTTGGGTTGAACCTCACGGCGGCCTCCTATGTGGTCCTGTTTGATCCGTGGTGGAATCCGGCGGTGGAGAACCAGGCGATCGACCGCACCCACCGCATCGGCCAGACCAGCAAGGTCATGGCGTACCGGCTGGTGATGAAAGACAGCATCGAGCAAAAGATCCGGGCGTTGCAAAAGCAAAAGGCCGCGCTGGCCGATGATGTGTTCGGCGAGGAACGCTTTGCGCAAAGTTTGACGCTGGATGATTTACGGTTCTTGTTTGCGGAGTAGGCGGGGCAAAAACTTCAACGGGCAAATTTCAGAGCAGTTCCTGGCTTGGGGGGAGTTGTCGAGCCGGGGGTGAGTGCAAGTGCTCCTTGAAGTTTGGTGCTTGGATGTCCTCTGGAGCTTGGGGCTTGGAATTTGGAGTTTATACCCGGCGCTCCTTTGCAACGGTAATCGCTACCGGTAACGAGTCATCCTTCGCAATGATTAGCCGACACCCTGTCCTCCCGGGCTCAGCCGTTTTGGCGAAAGGCTTTCCAAGCTTCCAGGCAGCGGCGCGCGGTGTCGAATTCCGGATACCGGCTGCCTTCTTGTTCCAGCAGATAGTACTCCACCCCCCCGGTCGCTTCCGCTGCGGCCACGATTTGCCGCCACGGCGCAACGCCCTCGCCAAAAATCACCCGGTACGCTTTTTCCTCGGCCGCAGTCCCGGGAGCCCAGTCTTTCAGGTGGAGGCACCGGATGCGTCCGGGATTGGCCTTGATCCAGGCCACCGGATCCGCGCCGGCGGCCACACAGGTGCCCACGTCGAGTTGCAGGACGAATTCCTTCGGGGTATTGGCGGCCAGCACATCCATGACGCGGAGGTTGCCGTCCAGCAGCGCCCATTCCGGATTGTGATTGTGAAAGCCTGCCGCGAGGCCATGGGGTTGCAAGTATGCGGCGGCCTGGCTCAATTCTTCAGCCAGCCTTTTCCAGCCATCCAGCCCGGCCACAGTTCCCGGAGCACTGGCCATCACGATGATGCGGGTGCCCAGGATCTGATTGAGTTCAATCGCCTTGCCCATGCCCGTCCCGGGGGTAAAGGCCTCGATATGATTATGCGTCGAATAGCAGCGCAGGCCGAGGTCATCCAGCAAAGCCCGGATCTCCTTCGCCCGTGGCAGGCTCCAATCGTAATAAGGGGCGTAAAACTCCACCACTTCATAGCCCATGCCGGCCACCTGGCGCAGGGTTTTCGGCAAATCCCGGCCTAGTTCATCCCGCACGGAGTACAATTCCAGGCCGATGGGGTATTTCGCTCGTTTGCCCGCCGGCCCGCCCGGCGCTGCGGTCTGGCCAAAGGCAGTGGTTACGGAAGGGGTTGCCAGGAGGGCTGCGGGTACGGTGCTCGCGAGGGCAAGGAAATGCCGGCGGGAAAAGGCGTTGCTGGTGGCGGAATTAGCATGGTCGCTCATGGGAATTTGGATGTGCCATGACCTTCCTCCTAATGGCTGCAGGTGGCAAGACTTTTATGCGTCGCGGAGTGCCCGCGCGCGTCCCGTAAATTGAGGACATAAAGTCCAGGGGGATGAATGCCAAGATAGGGAGAACAATCCTTAAATTAAGTAGAGCCAACCCCGGTCCCCCGCCGTAGTGTGCCGTGGTCTGCGTCATTAATGATTCAGACACGAAAGAAAGGTTATCATTATGAAAATTGATTCGACAGTGCTGGCGGCGCAACCCTTTCTCAAAGGCTTGTCCAAGCCCCAGCTCGAAATGCTCTCCAACAATGCCATGGAAGTGGAATTTCCGGCGGGCAAAATGATTTTTACCGAGGGCCTGGCCGCCAACCGGTTTTATGTCATCTTAAAAGGCGAAGTGGCCCTCGAATCAACGGCCGGCAAAAAGGGGGCGCCAGCCAGCTTGATTCAAACGATCAAAGCAGGGGATGTCATCGGCTGGTCCTGGCTGTTCCCGCCGTACAAGTGGAATTTCGACGCGCGCGCGGTAAAACCAACCACCGCCATCATTTTCTTTGCCGCCACCCTGCGCAAGCAATGTGAGACCGACCCGCGCCTGGGTTTTGAGGTGATGAAGCGCGTTTCCAAGGTCGTGATCAAACGCCTGCAAGCCACCCGGCTGCAATTGTTGCAGCGAAAGAAAAAGTAGTTCTCTGACCAACCCCAGGTCGCCCGGGCGACCGCTCCCCAACCAAATTGTATTTGGTTTGGGGGCAATTCCTTTTAAACTTGCCCGCAATGTCAGCGAACGCAGCATGGCCGCCTTCCGGGCGCCAATGGATCTGGTTGGCCATCGGACTGGTGGCCATCGTCGCCGCCTTTGCCTTGGACGACACCGTGTCCGGCGCATTTTACCTGCCCGTGCATGGGCCGGCTTGGGAAGTCGCGCGCGGCCTCAGCAAATACGGCGACTGGCCGCCCATATTAGTCGCGGGGCTGGCCGTCGTGGTGGCTCTTTCGGTGGGACGAAAATCCGCCACCGGCCATTTGTTACTGCTCATTTTAGTCGCCGGCTTGCTCACCGGGCTGGCTTCCACTCTGATTCGTTCCACCACCGGCCGGACGCGTCCAACCGCCCCAGCCCCCCAGGGATTTTACGGTCCGCGCTACCAGGGAAAGTGGATCATTGGCAAATACGATTTCGGCTCCTTCCCATCGGGCCACACGGCCACTTGGGCCGGTCTGGCCGGGGCGGCTTGGTTTCGCCGCCGCTCCTGGGGCACCGGCTTTTTACTGGCCGGGGTGGCCGTGGCCTGGTCACGCATGGCCTTGGGGTGCCACCATTTTTCGGATGTGACGGCTTCCCTGGTTTGGGGATTTATCGTGGGTCCCTGGATGGTGAACCGTTTGGAACCAGCGGTCGCTGCCCTCTGGCGCAAGGCCGGCCTGCCCCCGGCTTGAATCCCGGGCCGTTATCCCCTGCCCCGCGCCGTTTTTTTCGTCCGCATATAATGAAACAAATACTGCTGGGCATAGCCCCCATGGCTTCCAAAATGCGTGGCGGCAAAGTGTTGCAGCCGTTTTTCCGAGGCGCGCCGGCGCGGGAAATATAATTCCTGGAGGGCCTTTTTGATCCACACATCCACGGGAAACGCGGCGTTGAAGCCAAAGGCAAAGAGCAGCACGCAATCTGCGATTTTACCGCCCACCCCGGCCAGTTTCATTAATTCCGCGCGGGCTTCGGCGTGCGGCAGGGTGCTAACGCGGGCCAAATCAAATTCACCAGTGTCGATCCGCCGCGCGGCGGCCAGCACATTCGGCGCGCGAAACCCCATTTTGCAGGCACGCAACTGGTCTTCGCTGAGCCCGGCGATTTGCGCGGGGGTGGGAAAGGCGAAGGCCGGCGGATCGCCGGGGTCATCAATCCGCGCCCCATGCCGCTCGCACAGCAATGCAATAATCTGGCGGATTTGCACGATCTGCTTGGTGGACGACAACATGAACGAGGCCAGGCATTCCCATGGGTCCTGGCGCAACAGGCGCAAGCCCGGACTGGCGGCCACTGCGGCCTGCATGGGCGCATCCTTCGGAAAGGTCTGGAGGATCGCCGCCAAATCCACGTCGGTTTGCAAATAGGTGGTGAGCCAGGACCAGTCGGTGACCCCATCCACTGTCTCCGCCCGAATCCCCGCTGCCACTGCTGCCAACCGCACTACCCGGCCCCCAATAATCCCCGTCCAGCCCGGGCCGGGGCGCGACCAGCGGAAGGCCTGGCCGGAATCCAAAGTCCCGGCGAGATCGTAATTCTGGACGGGCAGGATGATTTCACTCATGGCCAGCGGAGGTCAGGCTTAGCGTAATTGGTGGCACGCCCAAAGATGCACCCGGTGAAAGACCCGGTCATCCATCACGACATCCTGTTCCCCCAAATCGGTGACCGAGACAAACTCGGAGGCAATCCGGGGATCCAGTGGTTCCGGCTTGGGCGGCAGGCGCTTGACGGGTTCCCGCTTCAGCCAATGCCAGAACCAATCGGATTCATAGGGATTCGCATTAATCAGCGCCGCATAAATGGCATTTTGGCCGCGCCGCTGCGTCCGGTAATCGTAGTCCGGCCAGAAATAAAACTGGTTGATCGGCTCTGCCGAATCCGCACAGTAAACCAAGGGCTGGGTTTTCACCGCTGCCCTGGCGGTCGGTGAATAAAATGACAGCAAGCCCGTCAGGCCATAATGGCTGGCGATAATAAATGCCGGTTCGCCGGTGGCCGCCAGTTTCAACCGGGCATTTTCCACCACTTGGGCGGTTTCCTTCCAGGCACGCACCCGGTGCGAGGGATCTATTTCGGCCGGCAGGGTGCCATTGAGCTTGCCGATCAGGTCGCCATCATGCACAAAAGCGGCGATCACCAGGCCAAAAACCAGGCCAACGGCCAGAAAGGGACGCAGCCGTTGACGATGCTCGCTGGCATACGCCACCAGCAGGCAAAACATGGGCAGCACACTCACCGCAATCCAGTTGGGCAGCACCCGGGAGTGAAAGGAATACAACCAGTGCCCCACAAATACCGGCGTGCCCATGCAAAATAAAAAGACATAAAGCGGTTTGCGGGGCTGGCGCTTCCAAAAGACCACCGCCACCCACAGCGCGCCAATCAAGAAGCAAGGATTCAAGAGCAACAATTCCGCTCCGGAGAAGTCCCAAAAATAATTCAGGGTGGGATGCCAGGCCGAATGCAAGCCCGCGTCACCCGCCACATGGTGCACCGTAATCCACCCATGCTGGGCGTTCCAGATCACCACCGGCGATGTGCAAAGCAGGAAAATTCCCAGCGCCAGCCAGGGACCGGGACGGGCCAGGTGCTTCCGGGCCGCCGGTGACAACCCAAAAAAGATGGCCCAGCAAATGATTTGCAGCATGGCCGTGTATTTGAAGAGAAAGCCCAGGCCCAGGGCCAGCCCCGTCAACAGCCAATGCCCGGTCCGTCCGTCCGGCTGCACCGCCCGCCAGCCGACGATCATGGCGACCGTCCAGCACAACACCAGGGGCGGGTCGATGGTCAGCAAGACCGCCCCCACATCCAGCAGCGGGGTGGCGGTCACGATCAGCAGCAGCCAAAACGCCGGTTGCGGCCCCACTTCGCGCGCCATAAACCGCGTCAACAGCACCCCCATGACCGCCGCGATTAACGGCGCAAAAAAACGCACGCCCAAGGCGGTGTCCCCCCAAAGCGAGGTGCCCAAAAATTGCAGCCACGCGATGCCGGGAGGTTTCGAGTAATAAGACAAGGCGAGATGCTTGGACCAAAGCCATTGGTACGCCTCATCCTCGCTCAATCCAATCAGCCCGGAAGCCAGGTAAACCCAGCGCAGCCCCAGCAAGGCCAGGATCACCACATAGCTCAGGCGCAACCATTCAACCCCGGCCGGCGGACCGGCTGATGCCGTGGCTTTGGCCGGCGGTTGGAGTAATGAGGGCATGGCCGAATGCCAGGCCGGAAACCAACGGCGCCCCGCCGTCTGCCAAACCCACTCAAATCCCCAGGCCAGAGTCAACGCATAGGCCGCCCCAATCAGGGCACCCGCCAGCACATCACTGGGATAATGCACACCACAATACACCCGGGAGAAGGCCACGCCCACCGCCATGGGCAGCATGAAACGCCAGCTTCGCCGGTAAAATAAAAACAGGACGGTGGTGATCGCAAACCAATTGGCGGCATGCGCCGAAGGCATGGAACCACTCTCCGTGCAACCCAGCCGGCTGACCACTTCGGACAAAGCCAGGCAAGGGCGTGGCCGGGCAATGGCGTGCTTGATCGTATTGATGATCAGCGGGTCCCCAATGGCCACCACCAAAAAAATCAGGAGCGCGCACAGGCGGGCGCGGGTCGTCCCATAGAACAGGGTTCCCACCACCCCGGCCACCGCTAGGGGAATGAACCACGGCACCCCGCTGCCGCTCAAAACCGGCATCAGCCAGTCAAAGACCGGATTGCCCAGCGAGCGGTTGATGAAATGGAACAGACCGGTGTCAATTGTTTGCAACCAATGCATTCCCGCAAGTATAGCGGAAATAATGGGGTTGAAAAACTTAAATACGCCGGTCGCCGGCCAGTCAAGAGCCGCCCACCAGCCGCCCTGTGGCTTCAATCCACTTTAAGATCACTGAACAGAATGTTTTCCTGGTGCACCCGCCGGACCAGCAGCACGGTGGTTTCAAAGATCGCCAGCCGCATCAGCCCATTCCAACCGGTTGCGGGCCAGGTGTAATCGCCGGGATCCCCAAAATGCTGGGCCAGCGCCGCCGCCGCCGCCGCGAGCACGGCCGCCACCGTGCCCCAGCGTACGTCGGTGACTAGGGCAACGAGAACCCCGGGCACCAAATAAAAAAGAATAAAGTTGCCATGCGGGCTCACCCAGATATTAAGCAGTGCCAGCAGGCCCAGATAAACCAGCATCACCAGCACGACCAGCCAGTTGTCTGCCAACAACCGCCCGCCAGGCGGAGCCCCCCGCGACGGGGGCGGCCGGTATAAATGCGTTTGCCGGGCATGGTGCAAGAGCACCACCACAAATTGGAAAACCAATATCCGCATGACCACGTTCCAGATGAGCGTTGGCCAGCCCATCACTCCGGGCTCCTTGAAGTATTGCATCTCGGGTCCGGCCAGCCCTGCCACGATGGCCACCAACAGGGCGGGCGGACGACCCGCCACCAAGGCCAGCCATATGCAGGGAGCCAGATAAAACGGGGCCAGCATGATATGGGGTTTGACGAAATAATGGATGGCTGCCACCCCGCCAATCCACAGCAAGGCCGCCAGCATGCCCCGCCAGTGGCGGCCACATTGCTGGAGTAACGGCGGATGCCATTCGGGCGACAAGCTGGGTTCCCAGAGGAGATTGGCGAACTTCCGGCCGGCCGATTTCAATTGCTCCGTTGGCGACCGTCGGGCCCGGGCCGCCGGCCGCACCGGAAGCTCGCCAACCACCTGCTTCATCCGCCATTGCTGCCACAGTAATTGAAACAGCCGGCGCGTGCGTTCCCGCCCCTCCTCCGGTTGCACTACCAGCCGTTGGTGTAGTAAATAAGCCAGGAGCAGCGGTTCAAAACAGTGGCTAATCCCGGCCTCCGCCGCATAGTTTTGAAACCGCGGAGATTGAAATAGCTGCTCCAATTCAGCCGCAATGCGCTCCCGCGAATGGCGTTTGACCAGAATGGAAGTCTGGACAATAAAATGAAACCAGTCCCAGGCGGGAATACCGTGAAGGTGCCCCCGCTCCCAATCAAAAGCCTGGATCGTTTCCAAATTCTCCATGCGCACATTCCAAGGGGTGAAATCCCCGTGAAACAAGGTCGTTCGCACTTTTTGGCCCGCCAGCGCATCCCGCAACCATGCCCACTCCGGAATGTCGGCTGCATGCGCCATGGATTCCAATTCGTGCCAGCTGGCCAGGCTTTCCAACGACACCAGGGGAAGTTCATTTAGCCAGCAGCGGAACAATTTTTCAATCCCCACATCATTGTCGAGACTGGCCCCGGGAAAATAAGTGGTGGCAAACGCGCTTACTGTTTCCGAACTGAAGCGGCCGCTAATCCCGGTGCAACCAATCACTCCCGCCGGCAGGCGGGAAAGCAGGTCGGCCTCCCGGGTGGTCAGCGCCCGCCCGGCCGGGTCCAGCCCTGCCTTGACCACGCGAATGGGGTGCCCACCCGCATCGTGGAGCAATAAAATCAGCCGCGACGTTTTGCCGGCCACGCCCCCAAATTTGATGACCGGGGTGGCGAGGGCGCCATCCTCCAAACCCGCCTGCCGGGTGAGGAAGCGCATCCAGTTGGCATCCGCATCAGCAGCGATGGAGACCGGCTCGAAGATCCTGGCTGCCGGCGTGCTGAGGATCACGGGAATCAGTGAGCGACAGAGTTTCGCCAGCGGCCGTTGCGCCAGGTATAATTCCAGATCGTGGGCCGCCCGGCGCGAATTCCCCGGCAGCAATAAAAATGGCCGGCCCCGGCGGCGCACCAGCCGCCAGGAAAAAATCACGGGCGTACGGACGGGCTCCGGCCCTGAGAACAGGGCCGTTATGGCTGGCGTTACCTTGCTTGACATAATTTCCAGCAAACTGCCCCGCCGGAGACTAAGCCGGCCGGCAGACAAATAGCAAATCGATGCTCCACTCGCGGAGCAATCCGCGCTCGGCCAGGGTTTTATCCAACGCCCTGGTCAGACCGCGCAGGGGCGTTCGGTACAAAGTCGGGGGCAACAGGCCAAACCCAAACTCCTGGCGGACTTCAAAGCCAGTGTCGCGCAACAAGGCGCGTGTCTCTCCTGCGGACATTTCATTGAGCATCGCCCCCGTCGGCTGGGCGCGTTCCCGCCAGCGGCGCCACACCAGGGCCGGATGCCGGAGCGAATGAGAATTTCCATGCACGTTCACTAGCAAGACCCCGTCAGGCTGCCGAATGGACTCCCGCAACCGCGCGAGGACCGCGCGCCGGACCGATGGTTCCACATTCAGCAAAAAACGAAAGGCGGTGATCACATCGTATGTATTGGCCGGCAACGTCTCGGTTTGCAAAATGTCGGCCACCCGCAAGTGGGCCCGGGGGCATTTACTTTTCGCCACGGCGACCATTTCGGGCGAAATGTCCAAACCTTCCGCCCGCGCGACCAGTGGCCCCACTGCCGCCAGCACCCGGCCGGTGCCGCATGCGAAATCCAGCAGGGTCAGGGGCCGGCCCACCGTGGTTTGCTGCTGCTGGAGAAGGGCTGCCAGCCGGGGTTGCTGCAGCTCCCACATGCGGGAGGCATAGGAGTCAGGTCCATATTCCTGCATTTCGTAGGCAGCGACCGCTTCCGGCGCTTGAAAACGACTGGCATAGCCTGTGGTTAAAGGCATCTCCATTTATTATTAGCACAGCCCACCGGGATCCTTCAATATTAAATTAAATAATCATCTGGCCCAGTCACTCGCCCGGACGCTTCACCTGCCCGAAACCGCCAGTTGCGCCAGGGCCACCCCAAGAATTTTCTGATAGCAATCGTTTACATTGTGCGCCTGGGTATTAATGCGGTTGCCCCCCTCCTGGGGTCGCGGTTCGCCGAAAGGATAATCAATCAACTGGGCGAGTTGCCCCGCTTGCGCCCGTTTATAAATGCCTTTGGGGTCGCGCGCCATGCAGACCGCCAGCGGCGCATCAATGAAAAACCATACCAGCCGCTCACCCGCAATCTGGGCGACTACATCCCGATGGGGATATTCCGGGGCCATGGTGGAGACGACCACATTAATCTGTTGGCTGGCCAGCAACCGCGCCATTTCGGCAATCCGCCGGTGATTTTCCAGCCGCGCCGCCGAATGGAAACCCAGGTCCGAACACAAGGTGGCGCGCATCTCATCTCCATCCAGGTACACCACCGGGAGTTGCCGTTCGCGCAAGCCATCCCGCAGCCGCACGGCCAGGGTGGTTTTGCCCGCCCCCGAACGACCAAACAACCAGAACACTTTGGAATTCACATGCATGCATTGATTACCCAGTGCTTGCCCCACTGCCCGGGCGGTGCAAGAGTTGGGATTGTGCTGGCGCCAGCATAGCGGGCTAAAGTCCCTGGTCAATCCTTAAACCGCTGGGGGAGAATAAGATGCCGATGACGCATGGAAAAATCCGGCAGGGTTCACTGCCCGTCGCCCCGGTCCTTCAACAATTCCCGCTGCCAGTTCATCAAATGCACCACGTTCTCGTCCCAATCCCGGGCCAGGTCGCCCAGGGTGGACCGGCTCGCAATCAGTGTGGGATCCAGCCCCAATTCCAAAGCCCGCCGGTCCCGGATTTTCTCCAGTTCCCGGAACCGCCGGAATTCTGCCTCGGACGGACGGTTAAAGCGCTGGCGAATAATGACCGGCAACTCCGCCGCCGGCACGGCCAGCCCCGACCGCACGGCGGCGACAATTCCATCCTGACGGCGCGGATTCATGCGCGGCGGGATCAGCGGATCCACCGGTTGCTCGGCCGCGGCGGCGGCGGCAATGCCCACCATGCGTTCATGGTTCAAGATAAAAAATGGCGGCCGGCAAAGGGCCATCGCCTCGGCTTCCCGCCAGTGCCACAAGGCCCGTAGCACCGCCAGTCCCCGGCGATCCAGCCCGTAGCTGCCCTTGATCCGCCAGACCGCGTCTGCATCAACGACCGGCGGCTGCGCGCACTCAGCAATCAATTGGGCGCACGCTTCCTGGTGCCAGGTCAGGCGGCCCTTGAGTTCCAGTTCGGACCTCAGTTTGTCCGCAATGGCCTTGAGATGATGCGTGTCATTGCGGGCGTAAATTTCCATGCGCTCCGTCAGCGGCCGCTGCGCCCAGTCGGCTTTCTGTGAACCTTTGTCCAGCTTGATGCCCAGAAACTTCTCCACCAGGGCGCTCAAGCCAAATTGCCGCTCGCCCAGCAACCGCGCCGCGAGCATGGTGTCGAAAATGGCACTAGGCACGAAAGCATGATGCTTGCGGAGCAGGCGCAAATCATAATCGGCCGCATGCAAAATTAATTCACGCGACTGGAAAATGGCAAACAAGGGCGTGAGGTCCATCCGGGCCAGCGGGTCAATCAATTCATCCCCCGCCGCCGTGCTGATCTGGATGAGACACACTTTCTCCGGATACGCATGCAAGCTGTCAGCTTCAGTGTCCACCGCCAGCCAGTCGGCGGCAGTCAGCACCGGCAGGTATGCGGAAAGCTTGGAATCAGTGTCAATCACCCGCCGAATCTACTCAATAACTGACTCCGGCACAAAGTTTTTGGAAAATTCTTTGCCAGCCCGCCCGGCGATTATTTACAGTTTTGCCATGAACCTTGCCGCCGCCTTTGCCCATTCCGCCACCCAGCGCCCGGAAAAAGTCGCCCTGTTTTACGGGGAAAGCGAATGGACCTATGCGGATCTCCTCGCCCGGGCCAGCACCGTAGCGGGGCAATTGACGGCCGATTGGGGCGTAAAGCCGGGCGATCGCGTGGGCCTCTGGCTCAAAAATCGTCCAGAATTCATCACCGCCGTCTTTGGCATCCTCGGGGCCGGCGCCGTATTGGTACCCTTCAATAATTTTCTCAAGCCAGACGAGGTCAATTATATCCTGGCCGATGCCGGCATTGACGTGCTCATTTCCGAAGCGGACCTTCTGTCCCAAGCCCCCACCCTGATGGCGGCCCGGCCCGGCCTCAAATGTTTCTCGGTGGAAACCTTCGCCACCACCGCCGCCTCCCCACCCCCAGGTTTCCCTTTGGCCACCACTGCCCGGGACGAGGCGGATTTGGCCGTCATTATTTATACCTCCGGCACCACCGGTCGCCCCAAGGGTGCCATGCTTTCCCATGGCAACCTCCTGCACAATGTGGATAGCTGTCGGATCGTCCTCGAGACCGTGGACCGGGACCGCATGGCGGTTTTGCTGCCTCTATTTCACAGTTACATGCTCACCGTGGGGGTGCTGCTGCCCTTGCTGGTGGGCGGCACCGTTGTCTTGGTCAAGTCCCTCGGCCAGACGAAGCTGATCCTCCAGGAACTATGCCTCCGCCAGGCCACCATCCTGCCGGCTATCCCCCCGCTCTATCGGGCGCTCGCCAGTTCCCCCGTGCCGCTCACCCTGCCCTTCCGCCTGTGTATCAGTGGTTCCGCCCCCCTGCCCTTGCAGGTGCTGAATGATTTTGAGGCGAAATACCATTTACCCCTGATTGAAGGCTACGGCTTGAGTGAAGCCAGCCCCGTCGTGGCCAAGAACCCCCTGCGCGGCACGCGCAAGGCCGGTTCCATTGGCATCCCCATCGCCCATGTGGAATTGACCGTGCAAGACGATGCCGGCCAGATGTTACCACCCGGTGCGGTGGGAGAATTATGCGTGCGCGGTGGCAACGTCATGCTCGGTTACTGGAACCAACCCGCCGAAACGGCCAAAGTGTTCCGCCAGGGCTGGTTGTTAACCGGCGACTTGGGCTACCGCGATGCCGACGGCTACTTTTTCATCACCGACCGCAAGAAAGACATGCTCCTGGTGAATGGCAATAACGTCTACCCCCGGGAAATTGAAGAGGTGATTTACCAATATCCCGGCGTCAGGGAAGCCGCCGTCATTGGCGTGGCGGATCCGCGCCGGGGGGAACAACCGCTGGCCTTTGTGTCCCCCGCCGAAGGTGTGACCTTGCTGGAGCGCGAATTGATCCAGTTTATCCGGGGCAAGATCGCCGACTACAAAGTCCCCCGGCGCGTGGTCTTTCTGCCCGCTCTCCCGCGCAACGCCACCGGCAAAATTTTAAAAACGTCACTCCGGGAAGTAAAAATCTAGCGTCCCATGTCCGTACGGTTCAGTGGAATTCGCCGAATTTAAAGTCCTCTGGTCTCATCGGCTCGTCCAAGAGCTGGATGGTTGTGGAAGGACCCAGGTTCGTCGGCGGCGTCCAGGACCGCAAGGCCCAGACCACCTTTTTAGCCGGCGTCACTTCGATGGCCTGCACCGGGGCATTGCCGAGATCCAGCCGGCTGGACCATTGATTGAACCAATTATTAATGATCGTGTTGCCGTTGGCCAGGCGGGAGGCCGTTTGCGGGGAGTTCAATTCATAAGCCGGCGCGTCAGCAGTGGTAAATTGCCAGACTGTATCGCCCTGGCGATTGATTTCCAGCACCGACTTTTTACTAGTGCAGACCAGGATGTTCCCGTTTTTAAGCGGTGTGGCTGACCAGGGCCCGGGCACTGTCACCGACCAAAGCACCTGGCCATTACTGTCATATTCACAAACTTTTCCCAAGTCCATGTGCGCGACCAGCAGGGTGCCCTTGTCTGTCAGGCGCGCATGCCGGAACTGGCCATGCGTGCTCCTGGCATTACCCACGGGTAGAACGAATTGTTTTTCGGTGGTGCCAGTAACTTTATTAATAACCAGCACCCGCGGCGGATTGCCATTTTCGATGAATAGCACCCGGTCTGGACCGATCGGCTGCACCGTGTGAATCTCCGTGTTGGTGGGGGCCTCAAAATTCCACAGCACTTGTTTGTCGGCATTAATCTCCGTCACCCCGTGCTGATGCGCGAAGAGAATCTTGCCATCGGCCAACCGGATTGCGTCGCTGATTTCCCCGGCCGCAGGGTGCTCGTAGGACCAAACCATCTTGCCCGCCCGCACCAGGAACATTCGTTCCTGTTTGGCCTCACCGGCATAAAAGAAATCATGTTCGGCCAAACCTTGGCCTGGCAATATCGCCGGGGCCACCGGCAGCAGCGGGATCAAACCGTTCGGGTGATTGATGTTCAACGGCGTGTAAACCGGCCGCACGTGCTGGGCCACCCCCGTCATGGAGGCCAGCAGGCCGGCCACGACCAGCCAGCCGCCTGGATTCAGACGGTTTTGGGGCAGTATGGAAAATAAGTTCATGGCATGGCATGGGTGATTCATTGGCAGCCTAAACCGAACCACCACTTTCTTCAAGTGGTGAATGGGCTGGTAAATGAACCGGCATAGTCTTGACGGACGTTAAATTTCCGCTTGAATAAGCCCAGTCGCTTAGCCTGTGTTTTTAATTTTTCCAGTCGGCATGAATTACCGCACCGAAAGGCTGCCGGTGGTCACCTTCACGCTCCTTGGCCTCAACACGCTGGTCTATTTGTTGTCGCTTTATTTTGCGATGACGACCCAGGGGCAAAGCGATGCCTGGATTCGTGAACACCTCTGGCTCATCCCAGCCACCTCCCCTTGGTACGCCTGGGTGACCTCCATGTTTGTGCATGCGAATTTTTGGCACTTGTTCGGCAACCTGATTTATTTGTTCCTCTTTGGCTGCTGTGCGGAAGACCTCATCGGACGGTGGCGCTTTCTAGTCTTTTATCTGGTCGGCGGGTTCCTGGCCGAACTGGTTTTTATCGCCACGCTGCCCGGCCATTTTGCCTCCCCCGAAGCTTTGGGCGGAGCGTCCGGGGCCATCAGCGCATGCCTGGGCATGTATTTATGCCTGCGTGCCAACGCCGACATTACTTTTAAATATGTTTACCTTTTCCTGGGCTCCGCCGATTACGGCGAATGGGAAATCCCCGCGTGGATGGCCATTGGCTTTTGGTTTTTAGAGGATTTGTTCCGCATGATCATCGACCTGCTGTATCCTCGCCTGGCCGGGGGTGGCGTGGCTTTCGGAGCACACGTGGGCGGCATGCTCGCCGGCATGGCCCTGGTGTTGTTATTTCGTATCAACAAACCGCCCCGGCCGGAGGCAACACCTGGCGCGGAAATTTTGTCACCCGCCGAGATTGCCGCCGCGGCCACCGCCGCCCGCCCCGCGCCCACTGCCCTGGAAATACCGACCATTTATCTCCACTCGGATGGAATCCAAACCGGCCCCTTCACGCTCGCCGAGATCCAATATCGCCTGGCCCAAAATGAACTCAGTGCCAGCACCCTTTATTGGAGTGCTGGCATGAGCCAGTGGGAAAATATTCAAGATCTCGCTGGCCGTTGAGTTAAAATCTCAAGCCAGTTTCCAAGGCGCCCGGTATTCCCGCGTCAACCAGGCGTCCTCGCCGGAATGGTCCACAAACTGTTCCTGCCCCGGGTTCCATTGGATGGGCCGGCCGTGGAAATAAACCAGATTCACCAAATTGCACACCGTGGCCGACCGATGACCGGTTTCCACATCGCAGACCGGCAGCGCCCGGGATTTCAGGCAACTGAGCCAGTTGCTGATTTGATTGGTGCTGCGATATAGCCGCACGGCATTGGCCGGCAAATATTCCTTCAGCAGCGCGCCATAATCATCCATTTGCTCGGCCTTGAGTTGCTCTCCCAGCCAGAACTGAAATTTTCCCCGGTTGACGTAAATTTTCCCCAGCGACCCATAAAAGGTGATGCCATTGCCGGCCTGGTGCGTCACCACCGCTCCGTTTGGATAACGCCAGTGCACCCCATGACCTGCGGCATCATTTTCCCCCGGCAGAAATTCCACCGGACCGCTCGTGTCATACCCGAACGCCCATTGAACAATGTCAAAATGATGCGCCCCCCAGTCACACACCCCGCCGCCCCCGTATTCCCGATAGTGACGCCATTGGGGATACCCCGCTGGCATGCCGCGCGGACTGAGAATGGCATTATAGGGCCGCAGTGGTGCCGGTCCCAGCCAGCGGTCCCAATCCAACCCGGGCTCCAGGGTTTCTTCCGGCAGGTCACATGGGATCGGCGGGCCGCTGACCGCTGCATCCACGCGCGTGACGGTGCCAATGACGCCGTTGCGAATCAATTCGCAGGCCGCCCGGAATTCCCCCATCGAACGTTGCATGCTGCCCACTTGGAAAATCCGGTGATTCGCCCGCGTGGCCGCCACCATGGCCCGCCCTTCCAAGATGGTATGCGCCATGGGCTTTTCACAGTAGATATCCTTGCCCGCCTTCGCCGCCGCAATGGCGATCAACGCATGCCAGTGATCCGGCGTCGCAATCACCACTGCGTCAATGTCCGGTCGCGCCAGTAACTCCTGAAAATCCGCATAGTCGACACACCCCGGACCACCCGCCCCGGTATTTCCCGCATAAGCTTTGTCCACCGCCGCTTTCGCCATGCCCCGGCGTCGGCTGTCCACGTCACTCACCGCCACCACCCGCACCTCTTTGCGCGGCAGGAGCGCGTGCATCAGGCCATTGCCTTGCTTCCCTATGCCAATGCACCCGATATTGATCCGGCTGTTCGCCGGCGTGTCCGCCGACCAGAGACGACCCGGCAAAATGAAGGGACCAGTTCCGGCCAGCAGGGCGGCCTTCAAAAAACGACGGCGAGTAACCAGGGGCACGTGTGACATATCTGCTGAGACGCTTTCCGCCCGGCCGTAAGTTACAAAAATTCCTGCACCAGCCCCGGTCCACGCAAATTTGCGAAAAGTCGTCGATATACCGGCAACAAATAGTTGTGCCGCCCTTTCTATCTGGGTTAAATGCGCTTTCCACATTCATTTCCCCTTTATTGGGGCTCTCAAGCACCTCTGCAGCTCCGCCTTAATTGCGACTTGTAAACCAGGGTGCTTATTTGTTCAAATGTTCTCATGACAACCGATGCGCATGGGACCAATCCAGTGGTGGGAATTTTAATGGGTAGCGATTCGGATTGGCCCGTGATGCGCCTGGCCGCGGATGCCCTCAAGGAATTCGGCCTGGCCAGCGAGGCCCGGGTCATTTCCGCTCATCGCGATCCGCACGGGTTGGAAACCTACGTTTCCAGCGCGCGCACCCGCGGCTTGCGCCTTATCATCGCCGGGGCCGGCGGCGCCGCCCATCTGCCGGGTGTCACCGCCGCCTTCACCATCCTGCCCGTCATCGGCGTGCCCATTCAAGGCAAGTCGCTGGATGGCCTCGATTCCCTGCTTTCCATCGTCCAAATGCCCCCGGGCGTGCCCGTCGCCACTGTCGGCATCAATGCCGCCCGCAATGCCGGTCTCCTGGCGGTGCAAATCCTGGCCGGGGCCGATCCCGCCTTGCAAACCGCGCTGGCGGCTTTCAAAATCCGGCTGCAGGAGGAATCCCGCGCGCGGAATAAAAACCTGACGGTTTGAACGGGTCGGGTGGGTGGACCGGTCAAACTGGTATAAATGGTATAAAAAGACCCGGCTTTTGGAATTGTCACCGGCGGGTGGCGGCCCTTAAAGTGGCTGTAATATCTTAAATTCGCAACCCCTGCACCCGCGCCACTGACCGTGAAACGCAGCCATCATATCCGCCTGATCCTGATGGGTGGCTTGTCGGCCGGGGCGCTGGCCGGCTGCGGCCACAAGCCAGGCATCACGGCGGATAACGTATATACCAATAACTTTTACGTCCCGGGTGTGGGCTATTACCATGCCCCGTTTCGCAACTGGTATTCCCTGCCCTATAACCATTTCGACCCCATCAATCAAAAGTTTTTCTACGGCGGCGAATGGGGTGTCCGCCCTTTTGAAAGCATCACCAACATCTCCGCACCCACGGCCGAGGCGGCCTCGTTCGCCCAGACCATGCGCACCGATGTCTCCCGCGGCGGGTTTGGGAGTTCCGGGTACGGCGGGGGCGGCGGATACTATGGCGGCGGGGGCGGTTACCATGGCTGGAGCGGCTTCTCCGGATGAAACGTCACCCCAGCCAGCCCCGCCCCGATTGGCCAGCTCGCTTGGAGGCGATCGGGCTTACGTACCATTCCCATGCTCAGGGGCCCTACTGGGATGAGTCGGCCTGTTATGAATTGACGGCTGCCGAGGTGGCCGATCTTGAATCCGCCGCCAACACCCTGCACTTTCTCTGCATCGACGCCGCCGAGGCGGTCATCAAAAACCATTGGTGGTCACGCCTGGGCATTCCCGAAATCGCCATCCCCACCATCCTCGCCTCCTGGGAACGGGATGATTTCAGCCTCTACGGCCGGTTCGACCTTAGCTACGACACGCTCACGCCGCCCAAACTGCTCGAATACAATGCCGACACCCCCACCGCCCTGGTGGAGGCCGCCGTGGCGCAATGGTTTTGGTTGCAAGACCTCCATCCCACCGCCGATCAATTCAATTCCCTGCACGAACGGCTGATCACCGCCTGGCAGCGCTGGTCGGGCCAGACCATTTATTTCACCACCGTCAGCGAACATGCCGAGGATGAAATGACCCTGCTATACCTCCGCGACACCTGCGAACAAGCCGGTGCCCTCACCCATTCACTGGCGATCCAGGAAATCGGCTGGGATGCGCCCCGCCAGCAGTTTGTGGATTTGGACTGCCAGCCCATCACGCATGCCTTCAAATTGTACCCCTGGGAATGGCTGTGGGCAGAACCCTTCGGTGCCCATGTGCGGCCGGAGAATCTTCGCTTGATCGAACCCGCCTGGAAAATGCTAGTTAATAGCAAGGGCCTGCTCCCCATTTTATGGGAACTTTTTCCCGACCACCCCAATCTCCTCCCGGCCTTTGACACGCCTGAACCGCTGGGCCGTGATTACATCCGCAAACCCCGGTTAAGCCGCGAGGGCAGCAACGTCCGCTGGGTGGAAAATCATCAGGTGGTCGAGGAAAACCCCGGGCCGTACGGTGCTGAGGGATTTATCTACCAGGCCATTGGCCGGAGCCCTGTGTTCGCCGGCCAGCACCCCGTCTTTGGCGTCTGGGTCGTGGACCATGAGGCCGCCGGCCTGGGCATTCGCGAGGACACCCGCCGCATCACCGGCAACTTGAGCCGCTTCGTCCCCCATTATTTTCCCGCCCCATGAACTTCAAGAATCCCACGTATATTCACGTTGGCCAGTCCGCCACCTACGCCGGCCTCACCTGGCAGGTGCTCGGCCGGGTGGTACTGGGGGTGGTCGAGCATGGGGAAACTTATTACTGGCACGAGTTCAACCTGCAAAGCGACACCGGCGACACCGCCACGCTCGTCTTTGAACGCACCGAACGTGGCGCGGAATGGCGTTGGTTCACCCAGTTTCAACCACAATATCCCCTCACCGCCGAGGACGCCGCCACCCAGGAAGTCGGCGACCAACTGAATCTGGAGGGGACGGATGTCCGGGTTTCCCTCGTGGAAACCTCCCGCATTTATTTTATCGAAGGCCAGCCCGCCGAAGGCGAGCATGTGGACGCCACCGCCCGGTATTTTAACGCCCAGCACGGTGATGACATGATCGTCGTCAGTTGGACCGGCGATGAGGTGGAATATTACCGGGGCCGCACCATTTCCAATCGCGAGGTCCGTGCCGCCTTTCATCTGGATGCCCCCGACCTCCCCGGCGTGCCCCCGGGCGGCTTGAGCCGTTTCGATACCCGGGAAAACGAGGGGTTTTCGGGGTCGGCAATGGTGACCAAAGTATTGCTGGCCATCTTGGTCTTAATTGCCGGGTTGTTCCTGTGCAAGTTCATTTTTATGCGGACTGGGTCCGGCCCTGGTATTACCCGGATCACCGCCCCGGCCTCCCCCTTGTCCTTGGGGGCCACGGGCCGTGTGGCCTCGGTGAACTATCGCCTCACCGGCCATGCCCTGCTGCAACTGTCCGAGGTGAACTGGCAACTGGAACAGCACGAGTATTACCTGCGCGACGACCAGAACCAGGAAGCGGTTTTGATCATGAACTTTCACCCGCACGATCCCGACTGGGTGTTGTTCACCCCCATGCATCCGCTGGATGCCCTCACCCCCTATCAAGCCGCCCGCCGCCGCCTGGGCGAAATCGTGGACGTCGCCGGTCTGGTGGTGCCCGTGGAGGAATTATTTAGCGTCCATGTCCAGTCTGCTGAATTTGTCGGCGCGCCGGAAGTATCCCCGGGCGAAACGTTTTACGGTTTTTCCGGAACCCATGAAGGCAGCATTTTAGTGGCCAATTGGAATGCCAGCGGCATCCACTTCTGGCGGGGCCGCAGCCTGTCCTCCCGCAGCGTCCTGGCCGCTTTTGCCCCCGCCACGCCGGCGAAATGATTCCCCACTCGGCTAAGCCCGAACTCCGCACCAGAACCGGGAGCGCGCCCGCCCCGGGCGCCGTTTTCCGCGCCCTCGCGGAAAACCTCAGACGCACTAAATCGCCCGCTGCCTGCGCGTACCGTCGCGCGACCAAATGGCTGGCGGCGCGGGTGCCTCCCGCGCCCCCCGGGACGGGCGTTCTCCTCCACTTCGGAATTCGGGATGAAAGCATAGTGCCTGTCCGCCGCCGCACCGAGCCAAGGCGGACCTGTTAACCCAAGCTCGGAGCAAAAGCGGAAAGTTTCGACCTCCCGGTCTTTGCCCCCGGCCCCGAACCCTGAAAGAATGCCCATCAGCGTTGGCTACCCGGAAAGTTCCGTGGGCTGGATATTTAATATTTGAAATTTCCCTGAAGTTTGAATTTTGGAGTTTGCAGTTTCCCGTTCATTTCTCCCCCCCAGTTACGGCGCTGGCTTCCGCAAGCGCACCAGCGTCGCCCCCCAGCCCCCGTATTGCGGATGGTCCAGGGTATAAGCCATCACCGCCGGATGTTTCGCCAAAATCGCGTGCACGGTCCGCCGCAAGTTGCCCTGGCCCTTGCCGTGAATGAGGCGCACCTCCCCAATGCCCCTGGCCAGGCATTCGGCCAGGTATTCCGGCACCAAGTCCGGAATGTCCCGCGGCCGGAAGATGTGCAGATCCAGCACCCCATCCACCGGCAGTCGCACAGGTTCATCCATGCCAATAGTTTAATTCAACCATGCAATGGATAGCCCGGGATTTTTTAAAAATACTTTCAAATGTGGCCATTAAACCCGGCTGCATCTGGTGGCTGGCTCACCAGCGGGTAAACTAGGGTGCGGGTGGCTAACCGGCCGAGCCCCTAAACCCATCAATTGCGCCCCAATAGCCGGTATCCCCGGCATTTTCCAGTTTTTAAACGGCAATTCTACAGCCATCTAGCCATAAACGCTGCGCCTGTCCGTTGGACATTCGCCCCCACCTTTGTTAAGCTGATTCAAATTTATGAGTTTGGAAACTACAGCAGCAGCGACCGCCCCGGCGGAAATCCGCCCCTCCGACTTTATTCGCGACATCGTCGCCGGTCACGTGACGGAAAATAAATATCCGCAGATTCATACCCGTTTCCCCCCCGAACCCAACGGTTACCTTCATATCGGTCATGCCAAGAGCATCTGCCTCAATTTCGGCATCGCCCGCGAATTTGGCGGCATCTGCAACCTCCGCATGGATGACACCAACCCCACCAAGGAGGACGTCGAGTACGTCGAATCCATCCAGGCGGATGTCAACTGGCTTATCGGCAACTGGGCCGATGACCGGCTCGGTTACAAAGCCAAAGGCACCGTCCCCGCCGCCCTCACCAGCCATGGCCAGGCGGATCATTTTATCCCCGCCGCCGTGCCCCGGCTCTCCCCGCCCGCCACGCTCGAGCCCTTTTACGCCTCGGATTATTTCGCCGAGATTTATGGCTACGCCGTGGAATTAATCAAACTAGGCAGGGCCTTTGTCTGTGATTTGACCCCCGAGGAAACCGACGAATACCGCCGCCACGCCAAGGAAAGCCCCTTCCGCCACCGGAGCGTCGCCGAAAACCTGGACCTCTTCGCCCGCATGCGCGCCGGCGAATTCCCCGACGGCACCCGCACCCTGCGCGCCAAGATCGACGTCGCCTCCCCCAATATCTGGCTGCGCGACCCCCTGATCTACCGCATCCGCCATGCCGAACACCATCACACCGGCAGCGCTTGGTGTATATATCCCATGTACGATTTTGCGCATTGCCTGAGTGATTACCTGGAGGGCATCACCCACAGCATTTGCACCCTGGAATTTGAGGTGCACCGCCCGTTGTACGACTGGATTCTGACCAGCCTCAACCTGCCGCGCCCCCTGCCCCATCAATACGAATTTGCCCGACTCAGCCTCGGCTACACCATCATGAGCAAGCGCAAGCTCATGCAACTCGTGCAGGAGGGCCTGGTGACCGGCTGGGATGATCCCCGCATGCCCACCATCAGCGGCCTCCGCCGCCGGGGCGTCACCCCCGAGGCCCTCCGCGCCTTCGCCTACAACATTGGCATCACCAAATACAACGGCATCACCGATGTCGCCGTGCTGGAGCACGCCATCCGCGAAGACCTGAATAAGCGCGCCTTCCGCCGCCTCGCCGTCCTGCGCCCGCTAAAAATCGTTATCACGAATTATCCTGAAGGCCAGGTCGAGGAACTGAACGCCACCAACAACCCCGAGGCCCCGGAAACCGGCACCCGCCCCGTGCCCTTCAGCCGCGAACTGTACATTGAGCAGGACGACTTCAAAGAAGTGCCCCCGCCCAAATTCTTCCGCCTCAAACCCGGAGGCGAAGTGCGCCTCAAATACGCCTACATCATCAAGTGCGAGGAACTCGTCAAGGACGCTGCGGGCAATGTCATCGAACTCCGTTGCACCGCCGACCTCGACAGCAAAACCGGTGGGGCCACCGCCGGCCGCAAGGTCAAAGGCACCATCCACTGGGTGAGCGCCGCCCACGCCGTGCCCGCCGAAGTCCGCCTCTATGACCGCCTCTTCACCGTCCCCGAGCCCGATGCCGACGGCGACTTCAAAACCCACTTAAACCCCCATTCCAAGGAAGTCATCACCGCCCAGTGCGAACGCTCCCTGGCCGGTGCCACCCCCGAATGCCGCTACCAGTTCGAACGCCTCGCCTACTTTGCCCTGGACCAGGACAGTGCGCCCGGGAAGCTGGTGTTCAACCGCACCATCACCCTGAAGGATAATTGGGCCAAAGAGCCGCCGAAATCCTGAATGCCCGAAGACTCGTTCAAAGCCTTCGTCCTGGACCAACTCTCCGCCCTGCGCGGCCTCCGTGCCCGGGCCATGTTTGGCGCGCACGGCCTCTATCAAGGTGACCATTTCTTTGGCATCCTGGACGAGGGCCGCCTGTTTTTCAAAGTCAGCGAAGCCACCCGTCCCGCCTACGAAGCCTGCGGCATGGGCCCCTTCACCTACCAAGCCCAGGGCAAAACCCAGACCATGGGCTATTACGAAGTGCCACCCGATGTCCTGGAAACGCCCCCCGAACTCACCGAATGGGCCCGTCTTGCCCTCCAGGTGGCCGCCACCACCCCGCGCAAACCCGCCAAAAAACGCCGTCCTTCCCCCCGCTAACCCCGGCGTTGGGGCCCTTAAAATCCGGAAAACCATCAAAACAGGCCTGTTTAATGAAATTTATCGCTATTTAATGATTTTGCCGATTTCCCCGCAAAATGATTTCTCCAGCCTTGGACAATTCTACCATTTCTTCCCGGAACTCCTTGGGTTAAAGTATCGGCCATGATCGCTCTGCTAGATTATGGCTCCGGCAATTTGCGCAGTGTCCACCGGGCACTGCTCAAAGTGGGTGCCACCGTCCGCCTGGTCCAGCATCCCGGGGAAATCGGCGACGCCCATGGACTCGTCCTGCCCGGAGTGGGGGCCTTCGACGATTGCATTAATGCCCTGCGCAAGCAGGAATTGCTGGAAGCCGCCCGGGCCTTCACCCAATCCGGCCGGCCCTTTCTCGGCATTTGCGTGGGGTACCAAGCCCTGTTCGATCGCAGCGAGGAATTCAACAGTTGCGCCTCCGGCCTGGGCCTGTTTGGCGGCCGGGTGGTTCGCTTCACCGAATCACCGGGATTGAAAATCCCCCAAATCGGCTGGAATCAACTCACCATCACGCGCCCCGACTGCCCGCTCTATCAGGGTGTGGCACCGGGAAGCTATGTCTATTTCGTCCACAGCTTTTACCCCCAGCCAGCCGACCCATCCATTGTGGCCACCCAAACTGATTACGGCGTCACCTTCGCCTCTTCCGTCTGGCGCGACAATGTGTTTGCGACCCAGTTTCACCCGGAGAAGAGTCAAAAAGTCGGGCTGCAAATATTAAATAACTTTGTGAAATTGACCCGGCCATGAGTGACGAATCCCCGGCGGTTACGGACAAGGATTTAGATTCCGAAATTCTGGCCGAAGTGCAATTGCTGCTGGCAGAGAAACGCACCTCCCTCTCCGCGTTGCGGCTCGGCATTGCCATCTTTGCCTTTCCCCTCTCGGTGCTGAGTGTCCTCATTGCCACTTCCAAAAATTACCATGTCAGTGAGGTCATGGGGTTGATCATTATCGTGCTGTTGATCAACCTGGGGTTGGTGATCCTCGCCGTTTATTTGATCGTGCGTGCCCTGCGCCGCATCCGTCATTACGACCATATGCTGGACGAGTACAAGCAGCAATACAGCCGCCTCGCCAAGTTATTGTAACCCATCCGGTCCGGTGGATGGGCGCCAGTCGAGGACTTTTAATTGCACGGTGCGGCGGCCGCCAAATTCATTGACCTGCGGAGCGAAGGCGAGGTCAAACTTGCCCTCCGGCTGGGCTTTATCACCGCCTCCCCACCACACTGCCTCCAGGCTGACCCGGCCATCCGTCACCCATAACTTAACATGTTGCTTTTCTGCGCCCATGCGTTGACCAGGCCGTGAATTAACCAGTTGCCGGGACCAGAATTGCAAAGGCGGATTCCCCTGCCCAGTCGGCCGGATCCGGTCCAAATCGGCCAATAAATCCAGCGTCAAATCCCGTAAGGCAACTTCCGCATCCAGTACCAGTTGGGGCCGTAAATCCGCTGGTTTCAAGGTTCGCCGGGCAATGTCATTGAGCCGCTTCCGGAATGTCTCCACATTCTGCGGCTGGATGGTCACCCCCGCAGCCATTGCATGCCCCCCGTGCCGCACCAACAAATCATCACATTCGCGCAAGGCGGCGGCCAGGTCGAAACCAGCAATGCTGCGGCCCGATCCGCGCCAATAATTGCCCTCCCCCCCCAGAATAAAAGTGGGGCGGTAAAATTGCTGAAGTACCCGCGAAGCCACAATGCCCACCACTCCGATGTGCCAGAGCAACTGTCCCTCAACAATTACATAATCAGTATCCGGATTAAATCGCGCCTTCACCGCGCCAATGACGCGGGTGGTAATGCTACGTTCGATCTTTTGGCGCTCCTGATTATGGTAATCCAAATTGCGCGCCAGTGGATCTGCCTCGGCAAGCGTGCGTGCCAGTACCAATTGCAATGATTCCAACGCGTTTTCCAACCGGCCCGAAGCGTTGAGCCGGGGGGCTAATTGGTAGCCCACGTCCATGGTATTGAGTTTGTCAGGTGATTGGGCGACCCGCTTCAGTGCCACTAACCCGGCACGGGTCGTGGTGCTTAGCCGTTCCAATCCGGCGGTGACCAGAATCCGGTTTTCCCCGGTAAGGGAAACCACATCGGCAATGGTTCCCAGCGCCACTAAATCCAGCAACGGACGCAGATCAAAATCGGCCATGCCCGGCAGTCCCAAATCCCTTCCCCGCTTGAGCAGTGCATGCGCCAGTTTAAAGGCCAGCCCAACGGAACAAAGGTCGCGAAAGGAAACCTCTGTTTCGCCGGCCAGTTGGGGATTCACCAAGGCCACGGCTGCGGGCGCGGGCGAGGAAACTTGATGATGATCCAGCACAATCACGTCCACATTACGGGTGCGCAGCCAGGCAATGGTTTCCGTGGCAGTCGAACCGCAATCCACCGCTAGCAGCAATTTGGCGGGATATTTGGCCAGGCAATTCTCCGCCCCATCCCGGCTAAGCCCATAACCTTCTTCCAATCGATGCGGCAAATAGGCTTCCACCATCCATCCAAGTGCGCGCAATACTTCCACCAGCAAGGCCGTGGACGTCACGCCATCCACGTCGTAATCACCAAATACAACCACCGCATCACTGGCCTCCCGGGCGGTCAGCAGACGTTCCACTGCGGCAGCCATGTTGGGCAGGAGAAACGGGTCGGCCAAATGCTTCAACTTGGGGCTTAGAAAATTATCCACGGTCTCCTCCCCGCTCAACCCCCGGTTGAGGAGGCACTGCGCCAGCAGGGGACTGATATGGTGCGCCAACGCCATTTGGCTGGCCAGCAATGGCTGTGCCGGGGCGATTGACCAGCGAAATTTCATCGGGCCCGCATTCTTTCCCGCCGGGTGCTGACCACCGAGCAGGTCATGGCCAGCCCTAAAATCGTGGCAATGACCAGCAGTGAAGTTGCGTTGGAAATCGAGCACTGAAACCATTGTGCTTCCCGCCCGTGCGGTTCCAACAGCATTTTAACGCCCACGAAAATCAGCACCAGCGACAAGCCGAATTTGAGATAACGAAAATAGTCCAGCGCCCCGGCCAGCATGAAATACAAGGAGCGCAGACCCAGAATGGCGAAAACATTGGAGGTAAAGACGATAAAGGCATCCCTGGTAACAGAGAAAACAGCGGGCACCGAATCCAAGGCAAAGATCAGATCACTGCTTTCCACCAGCAACACCACCAGCGCCAGGGGGGTCAATGCCCGCTGCTGATTTACCCACGTCAGAAAACGGGTGCCTTCAAAATGGTCGGAAACCGGATAAAATTTGCGCACCCAACGGACGAGGAAATGCTTTTCCGGTTTGACCTCCGCTGCCCGGGAGAAAGCCATCTTAACCCCGGTAAAAACGAGAAATATCCCAAATATATATAGTACCCAGCTAAAATGTTCGATTAACTCGGCACCCACTCCGATCATTATACCGCGCATGGTCAGGGCACCGAAGATACCCCAAATGAGCGCCGGTGATTGCAAGGCCAGGGGTACTTTGAATGCGGCAAAAATCAGGGCAATGACCAATATGTTGTCCATCGACAGCGACAACTCAATCAAATAGCCGGTGACGAACTGGGTGGCCTCCCCCCGTCCTCGCCAGTGGTTCAGGGCCAAGGCGAAAAGGAAAGCCAGCAACAACCATAAGGTGCTCCACGCCAGGGCTTGAACAAAACTGCGAGGACCGGGTTGACGACTAAAAGCCCCGAGATCCAGCGCAATAAAAAATAGGACGCAGACGACGAAACCGGCCCAATGCCATGGGGTGATTTCAATCATTTGGCCAAGTTACACGACCGGGCGGCCAGGATTGGCCTGAACCCCCACCTGCGAAGCCCCAAGGTCGGGACGCTGGCCCTTGTGCCACCACAAGACTATCGCGCTGGCGATGTAAATGGAGGAATAAGTGCCGGTGACAATCCCCACCAGAAAGGTGAATGCGAAGTCATTGATTACCCCGCCGCCGAAAATGTAAAGGGAGAGGGTGGCCAGAAACACCGTGCCGCTGGTAATAATCGTACGGCTCAGGGTCTGGTTCAGGGCTTTGTTAATAATTTCCTTGAAGGTGCCGCGTTCGCCCAGCTTCAAATCCTCGCGAATCCGGTCGAAGATCACGATTTTGTCATTGATCGAGAAACCGATGATGGTCAAAACGGCCGCCACGACGGTGGCATTGAATTCCCGGCCGGAGATGGCATTGGCTACACAATAACAACCAATCGCCAGCAGCACGTCGTGGATAACAGCAATCACCGCCGCCACAGCGAAGGAGAATTCATAACGAAGCGAAACATAGAGCAAAATACCGAACAGGGACAGCAAACAGGCAATGAGCGCCGAACGCTGAATTTCCTTGCCGACAGTGGCCCCCACTTCCAGCTGGCCAATGGCTTTGAATTGAGCCTTGGGAAAGGCGCTGGTCAGGGCCTGTACCACCCGCGCGGAAGAACCCGTCGAGGAGGTAACGCGCAAGTTTTCCGTGCTGGCACCCAAGTCCTTTTGGTACTGGATTTGGCAATCTTTCTCACCGGCAGCGGTGACCGCTCCACGGATTTGCTCAACGTCCAATTTTTGGGTGTAACTAAACGTTGTGCTGTCACCACCCAAAAAGTCGACCCCGAACAGTTTTTCCCCACGGAAAATACCACCGTAAAGGATGGCCACGATGCCAAAAGTCCAAGAAAGAATGAAAACCGGCTTGGCGATGGCCATGAAATCAATCTTGGAACTCTTGATCAAATGCATCATCGGGAGGGATGTCAAAATATTGCGGTCCAGCATGAAGTTAAAGATCAAGCGGGTCACCACCAAAGCGGTAAATAAGCTGGCGGCCACACCAATCGTAAGGGTCACGCCGAAGCCTTTAATTTCGCCCGTTCCCATAAAAATGAGAATCACAGAGGAGATCAAGGTGGTAACGTGCGAATCAAAGATGGTGCCAAAAGCCCGGGCATAACCGGCATCGATGGCTCCGCGCAACGATTTGCCCTTGGCCAATTCCTCACGCAAGCGTTCATAAATCAGGACGTTGGCATCGACCGCCATACCGATGGTGAGCACAATACCGGCAATACCCGGCAAGGTCAGCGTGGTGCCCACGGAACACATGACGCCCATCAGGATGATAATGTTCGTCACCAGGGCGATGTTGGCCGAAACACCAGCCACCCAATAATAGACGAGCATGAACACGGATACAAAAATCACCGCATAAATCGCGGCGGAAATACCGCTGCGAATGGCGTCCTTGCCCATCGTGGGATCCACATCTTCAGAGGAGCGGATTTTGAGCGGAGCCCGCAACGGGTTTTGCAGCACGTTGGCCAGTTCCTGGGCTTCTTGAATGGTGAAAGAACCGGAGATGCTACCGCTTCCGGTCTCAATGGGGGAGTTGATGTTGGGCGCGGAGTACAATTCACTGTCCAGAATGATGGCCAGGCGGCGGTTGACATTTTCCCGGGTGGTGGTGGCAAAACGTTTGGCCGCATCGTCATTCAGAGTGAAAGCGATTTCCGGCTGGCCCAGGTTGCCGCGAACGACCATTGAGCTTTTGACAATGTCACCCGCCAGTTTGTTTTCCGGGCGTTTGCTGACAATTACCTCGGTAATGCGGGGTTCGGCACCCGGCTGGGCCACGTCCACGCGACGCAGTTTTTCATAGCCGGGCGGCACGGGTTCGCCGTTGCGCAAAATTTCATCGCTGTCTTCCTTGACCAAGCGGAATTCCAGGTAAGCCGCTTTTTGAATTTGTTGTTTGGCACTTTCTTTAACGGCCTGGGACAAGCCCGGCAATTGAATCAAAATCTGGTTGCCGCCAGCCGGTTGAATGACGGGCTCAGCCACGCCGAAAGCGTCCACACGTTTGCGCAGCACTTCGACGGCTTGGGAAATCGCGCTGCCGGCCTCATTGGGGTTGGACAATTTGTTGGTGTCCATTTCCACGAGAAAGGATGTGCCACCCTGCAAATCCAAGCCCAGTTTGATTTTGCCGGAAGCGTCGCGCTGCAATTGGTTCAAGATGAAGGTGGTGGGATAAAGCTGCCCCTTGGATTGAACGAAGGGAAAGTATTTACCAATGTCGTTGGTACCAATGGCTTCCGAGAGGTTCGCAAACGCGCGGTCGGGCCGGGCAGTTTGGAGGGACTTGGCCCGGGCGACGATGGCGTCAAACGTGGCATCGTGTGCGGCGGGATCAACCCGGTCGATGAATTGCTGCACCAAATCCCGGCTGGTCGGCGGGTAAATTTGGATCAGTGCCCAGAAAACGATGGCAAGGACGAGGAGGAAACGGCCCAGATTATTATTTTTGTTCATGGCTAAAACTTAGGAAGCGGAGGAACTATCCGTGGAAATGATGTCGGTTACGGAAATCTTGGAGATTTCCAGTTTGGAATCGCCAGAACGCAGGGTCACCGTGCTGTCCTTGACGGAAATAACCACGCCAATAATGCCACTGGCCGTGCCCACTTTGTCACCGGATTTAAGACCTTTGAGCAATTCCGCCTGTTGTTTGGCCTTTTTCTGCTGGGGACGGATCAGGATAAAATAGAAAACGACCACGATGAGAACCATCGGGAGCAACTGCATGTACGCGGGCGGGGCGGCCGCCCCGCCATTGGCGGCGGGAGCCGGGGCCATCGCCAAAATCTCTGCCAAACAATTCATGTCCATAATTAAAAAGTGGTCGCCCAATTTAAAGGAGATGGAAGGTTTGGCAAGCTAATTGCAGGGCCAAATTGGCCGCAACCTCCAATCCTCCCCCCAAAGCCGATGCCAAGTGGATAAAATCGAATGGCCTTGGCATGGACATTCGGCCAAAAGCCGGCCAAACGTTGCCACCCGCTGCGACAGCGTGAGCCTACTGACCTCGGCATTGGCACGCTATCATCGCCTGGGTAAACCGCTGGCTTTGTTCGGCTGGGAGGGATTGCGCTAGCCGGGCCGTTTGGCCGTTTGGGGGTCGCCTGCCCAGCTTTGGCCGGACCGAATCGGAACGTGGTCGACTTGGTTTTGCAACTGGCCAAGCGCAAAATCATTAAATAGCAGCAAAGATCATAAAATGGGCCGCTTTGGAATGATTTGCCGGCAGGGCTGCCAGCGTTTCAGGGGCAAACCAGCCTCCCAGGGGGGCGGTTATGGCCAAAAAAGCGCACGGGATACCAGGTCGCATAGCGGCGACAGCCGCGTTTTTATTTAATCCGCTAATGGATCGTATTAGTGGATTAAATAACAACAAATCTCGGGAGCAAATCAGCGCGGCGGACGAGGTGGTAAAAGGCCACATTTCATCTCAAAGTTCCCCGCCAAATTAATTCCGGACTTTGCCCGGGCGGGTTCGCCACCCTTTACGCTGGCTGGCCAAGGAGATTGGAAACATAGGTCCAACTGCCCATGGACAGTTCCTGGGCAATCCATTTCAAGGTCATCGTGGTTTGGGCGCGCAATTGCCGGGCCAAGGCGACCTTGGCGGGGTCGCCCTTGCGCCGTTTCGCGAGTTCGGCGGCTTTCCAGCCAAGGCGCTGCAAGTGGTCCGCCACCAGGCGGCGCGCTTTTTCTTCGTCCCGCTCCCGCCGTGCGCCGCCGTAGTGGCTGGCGCCGGCGGGTTGGGCGCGCGCCAGCAGCTCCCGGCGGAATTCCGCATCGCCCAGGCACCAGCCGCGCCGCAACTGGTCATAGTCCGCAGCGGTCTCCTGCCAGCGGCGCTCCTCCATTTGCCGCCCAAATGCCCGGCGACCGGCCGGGCTGTCCTTGGGAATGCCCTGTTCGCCCAGCAACCGGTCCGTGCGCAACCAGCCGGGGCGCTGGGAGGCCGGTTTGAGATAGTCCCCGTAACTGCTCCACACGAAAGCCTCCAACGGGGCGGCGCGTTTGAGGAGCTTCGCCCGCACGGGATTGAGGTGGACATAATCGCAGACGGTGCGCAAATACCCGTTCCCGCTGCCATCCACCACCAAAGCCTGGTACCGGCCGGCAAACAGGTGTCCGCAGGTTTTGTGGCGGATATTGAAGCGCTTGGTGTAAACCCCCAGAAGCCATTTCATGCCGCTGACGAGATTCGCCGACGGCGTTTCCACCACCAGGTGAAAATGATTGCGCATCAAGCAGTAGGCGTGAAGCTGCCACCCTGTCTTGCCGCACACCTCTCCCAGGGCCGCTAAAAACCGCTGCCGGTCGGCCGCATCCCGAAAGATGTCCTGCCGCTGGTTCCCGCGATTCATCACATGATAAATCGCCCCCGCATATTCTATTCGCAACGCCCGTGGCATGGCCCAACCTTGACAGCAATCACCAAAAGTGTCAATAGTGAGGACTGACACTTGCCGGAGAAACGCCACCGGATCGCCGGACGTGCATGATTCTTTGGTCGCCATGATGCGAACAGCTTAAAGCTCCGGTGGGCGGCATGACGAATCATTTCGAAAGTCGCAAGCAGAATTTGAATCAGACTCTTGACATGCTAATGCCCGAAAATGAAATTGGACAAAATGGACAAAGCCAAACAAACAGTCGCAAAAAAGTTGCGGAAGCCAATTATATTTTTGGCTATATTAGCCGGTCTCGGCTTAGTCGGGATCAAGTTTTTTGAACACGAATCACACTTAAACACAAACAAAATCAACAATTACGATTTAGCAGCCGTTCTTTGCTTCATAGTAACGATGCTAGGACTATTTGGATTCGCAATATGTTGTTTGAGCGTCTTAATCAGCTTAATTCTTTCAAAGGTTCGACTTTTTCAATTACACCGCAAGAGCAAGCCATAATGTCATTTCGGCTGAAGAAGATTTTTGTTCCAATCGTATGGAGCAGTGTATTCGGCCTTAATCAGAAGATTCCCATTATTCACGTTCCACATTAGAAATTTCCCTAAAACAAAGCCGTTGGTGTATTGCCGATACTCGGAAAGTCGGCTATCAATAAAATCTGCATCCTTAGGACTCCAACTTATTCCCTGTGGGTGCATATCTTCAAACCTCACAAATACTCCACTGGGCTTATTATTTTTGACTTCTCCAAATCCAAGTTGGGTTCCGACCCCAGTGCGATTAAAAGAAACGTTATATCCATCATTTGAAGCGTTTCTATATTCAGCCCAAAGCCCGCTGCCATATTTGATCAACTCTCGCCCATCGCGATTAGTGTATTGAAAAATAGAAATTATCTCTTCGCTATTCACGACCTTATTGTAGATTTTGAACTGATAATTTGTCTTAAACGAATCAACCAATATAGTTCCTGATGGGCCACGGGTTGGAGTGACTAATTTATATTTGGAAAATGCAGATCGGACTTCCTCTTGCGTTTCCAATGAAAACAGATTCGTGTTTGATAACGAGTTTGTAAATTGGTCGGGACAAGTTTGTCCCGATCCAAAATCGGAGACAGAGACTATCACATTGCTTTGGCTCTCTTTGTTCATAAAGGGGACGAACAGTCGTTCCGCGTGCGCTGGCTGACTAAACAAAGGCGTGACACAAGACATCAAAAAGGCCATCCAGAAAATAATTAATTTCATAATTTTCTAATTGGAATCAGGCGGTAGATTAAAGCCAAACCCTTCAGGGGTTGTGTCTGAAAGTGGGAGTTGAACACCAGTTGTCTTACCTGTGATGACAACTTCGTGAACACAGTTATGATAACCTGTATCCCATGTCCCAGGAATATTAGACAAATTTTCAACGTGATTGACTCCATCAATAGCACCTTTGCCCTGAAAACCTATCACGTAAGTTTTGTGGACTGTAACGCCGGTGCTTCCTCCATAAACCTTACCGGGGCCTTGTTTGTTTAAGCCTTGGAGAAGAAAAAAACTCCACCAGTCAATCGAGGCTTCCCCATCACGGGGTCCATAGCCAGCTTCCGCATTTATCCATCTGGAGCAGTTGGTCGTGGTATATTGATTAACTATATCCATCGGAGCTTCCGTGCTAATTTTCCACCATGCGTGCCCCGCATCGGTCGCGCCTAAGTTATACACAGGCCAACCAAGTGGTGGTCCATAGGGGCCATACCATGTGACATCGTTCGGATAATTTGGATATGGTTGGCGAACGAATACCTCATAATGGGATAGGTATTTTTGACCACCAACGCTAAACGTGAAAAAATCTTTTCCGGCCACGGTCGGCGTTATGTCCTTCTCCACATCGTCCGGCAAGGTAAGCCACAAGTTGCCGTCCGCTTTCAAGTTGCCAAGACTGCCAAGCGCAATCTGCGTCTTGTTGGTGATTTCCCGCATATTTGCGCCATAGAACTGCGGCACCGCTCGCTTATCAAGTATCTCCGAGGCCGAACCACTGAACTGCCAAAGGCTTTGCCGGCCCGGAATGGATTTGCCGCCGGTTTGGACGTGCCAAACCGTGTCTGCCGTCCGCGTGTAGGTGTCATGCTGACTGCCTCTGTCATTGTCATCGTCCCAAGCCGAATAATCATTGTCCCAAGTCTGATTTACCGGATCGCTGACATTGCAATGTTCGTTGCCAATCCTGCCCCAAACCGTGCTGGAATTGGTGAAGCCGGTTATAGTCGTGCCGTCGTTGTTCAAGCCGATTTCCTCGCCGTAACCAATCTCGTCCCAAGTAATGTTGCCGGTCATGCCGCCCGCGCTGCCGTAGTGGTTGCCCTGATAATCCCAATAATCATTCTGCCAGTTGTTATATTCGCCGCCAACTCCACCGATGCCATCAAGCCAAAAATGGTTGTAGTTCACCCACGTCTGGTTTTCGGAAGTGCCGTCATCATCATCCGCCTCAAAGTTTCCCCAGGCGTTTTCATAAACCTCGTCTTTATAGTGCGTGGTGCCAGTTTTGTTTTGCACGTCGGACAACAAATATACTCGCCACGGTTTATCTTGCGTGGTTTTGGTTTGGGTGGTGGCAAATGCAGTTGCAACGCCGAGCATCAGGCCGATGGAAAGAAAGATTTTTTTCAT
>CAIQWB010000099.1 GCA_903875465.1 uncultured Verrucomicrobia subdivision 3 bacterium | reverse complement strand
GGATGGTGTGGCTGCCGGCTGAAATATTAGAAACTCGTTACCTCGTTTCCTACGAGATGGGATTTTTTGGGTGGTAACGTGAGGGGTTCTGGCGGGGGACGGATGGCATGGCTGCCGGCTGAAATATTAGAAACTCGTTACCTCGTTTCCTACGAGATGGGATTTTTTGCGGGTGGTGACGTGAGGGGCTCTGGTGGGGGGTGGATGGCATGGCTGCCGGCTGAAATATTTGAAACTTGTTACCTCGTTTCCTACGAGATGGGATTTTTTGGGTGGTGACGTGAGGGGCTCCGGTGGGGGGTGGACCGTAATAAAAATGGCGGTGAAGGGGGAATTTTGGGGTTGGTGAGAAGGGGTGGTGTTGGGGCGGCCCTACAGGCCTCGGTATGGTTTGAGGCACCCTTACCTAGGCCGTCGCTCGCGGACTCGCTTTGGCCCAGGCTGGTATGGTACGGGCTTTCAGCCCTGGGGGAGGGGTGGCGGGAGATTCGTGCCGCCTGGGGATATTTATTGGTCGGTTGCCCGCGACGGTAGAAGCGGTGGTTTTGGGGCGGCCCTACAGGCCTCAAAATGGATTGATGAAACCTTACCTGGGCCGTCGCTCGCGGACTCGCTTTGACCCAGGCTGGTATGGTACGGGCTTTCAGCCCTGGGGGAGGGGTGGCGGGCTCGCTTTAGCCCAGGCTGATATGGTACGAGCTTTCAGCCCTAGGGAAGGGCTGGCAGGCTCGCTTTGGCCCAGGCTGGTATGGGACGGGCTTTCAGCCCTGGGGGAGGGCTGGGGGACGAAGCCTTGCCATGGTTGCAACCGTGGGCCATGGTCGGCCGCCCCACCCGGACGAGGGCAAGATCGGTCCGCTTAATGCCCCACCGCCCGGTAAAATTGGGCAGGTATATCCGTGGCATTGGTGATGGTAAAACTCCAGTTGCCGTTGGTGTCCGCAGGGTTGGTCAGAATGCTTTGCCAGCCAATGGGCGGGGTGAGGTTGGTGGTCATTTGAACAAGGTAGGGATAACCCGGCGTGCCGGTCAGTTGCAAATTCAGCGGCTGGCCATTGCCCCCGCTGGCGGTGAAATTCTGCGGCGGCAGAAACAGTGTCAGGGTGCCGTTGCTGGTGGTGACCGCGTAATTGCCCAGCCGGTTGCCGGGGTCTGCCAGGGTGGGCACAATGGCGTATGTGCCGGCGGGACTGTCCGCCGTGGCCGTGGAGTTGTAACTGGCCGTGATATTGTCCCCGTTTTGGACGCCGGCAAGGCTGCCGGTGAAAACGGGATCGGGCTGACCCACCGCGCGCGCGGCGTTATTGGGGGTCACGGTCAATTGCGCGGAAAAAACGATCAACTCCGCCAAGGTGGAAACGGTCGCGTAGTTGGTGGTGTCATCGGGGGTAAAGGTCACGGAAAGCCAACTGTGTCCCGCCCCCAGCACCGTCCCGGGGGGCGGGTTATATTGGAACGTGCCGGACACGCTGGCGCGGGCATTCAAGATCGTTGCGTCCAGGGGCTGGCCATAGGTGATGGGTGGAGGATACCACGTGAGCGAGGGGTTGTTGCGGAGGATCGTGATGGTAATGAGGCCCGGTGCCGAGTCGACCTGGCCATCGTTGGCCACCACACTGAAGGTGGTGTAGGGGGAACCAAAATCATTGGTGGCCGGCACAAACACGACCCGGTTGGAGACATCGGTAATCACTGTGTCCGGCGTGGTGATGGGGAGACCACGGCCGCCGCGGTCGTATTGGTAGAGGCTGCCCAGGGTGGGCAGCACCGAAATTCGGTTGGTCAGCGGATAATTGCTGGCATCCGTCACGGACAAGGAAACGATGAGATCCTGGTTCACATAACCATTCTGCTTGGCCGGGGTGACCACCGGCGGCACATACGCTCCCAGCGCCAAACTGTGAAAGCCGCCGCAGGCAATAGCCACCACGTTGGTCAAACCCACGGGCACGGAGGCGGCCGAATCCGAGGAACCATGGTCGCCCCAACCCACCACCGTGCCATCCCGCTTGAGCGCCAGGCTGTGGAAACCACCGGCGGCGATCGCCACCACATTGGTTAACCCGGCCGGCACATTGCATTGATAGTCATTATTTTGTCCCCAGGCCAGCACAGTGCCATCGGCGCGCAAGGCCAGGTTATGAAAGCTGCCCGCCGCAATCGCCACGATATTGGTGGCGGCGGCGGGAAGATTGAGCTGGCCGAACAAATTGTCTCCCCACGCCACGGCTTTGCCACTGGCCGTGAGTGCCAGGCTATGCCGCGCCCCCCCGCCGATGGCGATGGCGTTGGTTAATGATATAGGGACATTCGTCTGGCCAGCATTCAGAAAGCCGTTAACGCCCCAGGCCACCACCCTGCCATCGGCCTTCAAGGCGAGTCCGTGGGTGTCGCCGGCGGCCACGGCCACGACGTTGCTCAGTCCGGCAGGGACCGTGGTGCCGGCGCCCCAGCCCACCACCGTGCCATCATTGCGGAGGGCCAGGTTGATCGTGGGGTTCCAGCCATAACCCGTGCCCAGCGTCACCACATTGGTGGCCGCCGCAGGGATGTCCGTTTGTTGGTAGGTGTCCTGCCCCCAGCCGCTCACGGTGCCATCGGCGGCCAGTACCAGCGAATGGAATGCCCCGCCGGCCAGGGCGATGACGTTGGTCAAGCCGGGCGGCGCCGGCGACTGGCCGTAGCCATAAGTGGGGTTGGTGGACGCACCCCAGGCGGTGACGACGGTCGCTTGATCCACACGGAACCATTGCACCGCCCCGGTCCGCACCCCGGTGGCATTGCTCACCACCAGGTGGCATTGGTAGACATTCGTCGAACTCAGGCCGTTGATTAACGTGCTCACCCGCGCCACACTCGTGCCGGCGGCCACCGTCACCGGCGGGGTCGTGGCGGTGTAACTGCCCAGCACACCCCACTCGAACCACGCCTGGAGGGGAATCCCATTCGGCACCGCCATGCCGTTGAGCACGGCATTGGTGGCCGTGACGGGCTGGGGAATTTGGGTGGTGGCCGTGAGGGGCGGGAGGGGCTGGCCGATCACCAGCGTGTGATAAGCCGATTCCTGGGAAAAAATGCTGGCACAGGCCACCAGGTTTCGGCCCGTGGGCACCGGGGTGGTGCGCGTGGCGGTGGTGGCATCGCCCAACTGGCCATAATTATTATAGCCCATGGCCCAGGCGGAACCGTCATTTTGCAAAAAGAGGGAAAAGCCATTGCCGGCCGTCAGCGCCAGCACATTGGTTCCCCCCAGCGTGGCGACGGGGCTGACTTGCGTGGCGGTGGTGCCATCCCCCAACTGCCCATAACGGTTGTCACCCATTCCCCACAAGGAGTTATCCCCCCTCAGAAACACGCCATGCGTGAGACCGGCCGCCACCGCCACCACATTGGTGGCCCCCAGCACCGGGGCGGCCAGGCTGCGGGAAACGGTGGTGCCATCGCCCAATTCCCCAAACCGGTTGTCTCCCACCCCCCAGAGCGTATGATCGCTTTTCACATAGAGGGAAAAAAACTGGCCGGCCGTCACCGCCACGACATTGCTGGCCACCGGGACGGGTTTGTTGGTGCTAATGGTGGTGCCATTGGCCAACTGACCGTAGTTGTTCAGCCCCATCGACCACAGGGTCCCATCCGCCTTGATAAACAAGGAGTGGGAGTCGCCGGCCGCCACCGCCACCACGTTGGTGGCCACCAGGACGGGTTTGTTGGTGTAATTGGCCTTGCTGATGGTGATGCCCAACTGGCCATAGTAATTATAACCCATGCCCCAGAGCGTCCCATCCGCCTTCACGAAGAGCGAATGCGCGCCGCCCGCTGCCACCGCCACGACATTACTCGCGATGATCGCGGGTTGGTTGGTGTTCAGGGTGGTGCCAGTGCCGAGTTCGCCCTCGCCATTATACCCCATGCCCCACAACCGGCCATCGGCGGTTACAAACAGGGAATGAAGCGAGCCGGCCGCAGCGGCCACGGCATTGGTCAGCACGGGAACCAACGCAGGGTGGGCCTTGGTATCGTAACCGGCACCGACGGGTTGACCGTTGCCCAACTGGCCATTTTGATTGTAACCGCAATCCAGCAGGAACGTATTCCCCACGCCCACCAGGGCGGGACGACTAATGGCCACACCGCCCGCATTGGTCACCAGCACGGAATAGGTGCCGGCATTAATGACCCCGGTGTTCGAAACCACCAAGGTGGTGTTGGTGGCTCCCGCGAGCCAGCGGCTGTCCTTGAACCATTGATAGGTCAGCGGCCCGGTGCCGGTGGCGGTGGCGCTCAAGGTCAGAGTGCCGCCCGCTGCCAGCACTTGGTTGGTGGGGGAAAGGGATATGGTTAGTTGGGCGGGCAACGACAAGGTTGTCAGCGTCAACGCCAGGAGCCAGAGCATTTGTGATTTCATGGTATTTGCCGGTTTTACGGGCCAGGGTATTCATCTCCCTACCGGCCGACTTGCCCACCTTGGTAACGGTAGCGACCCCGCACATCCACCATCCCACAACCGCCGCGCCGGATCGCCAAAGGAATGAGCCCTGATGGTTCGATGAGATTCAGGTAAAATGTGCTGTTATAGTGTTGATACACAAACCTTTCGCCCAAGTCAAAAAACTTTCACTAGTCCGGGCCGGTGGGTAAAGCGGCCGCAAGGCCGGGGAAACAGCCGCCGACCAGGATCGCCCGGCCCGGGATGGGGGGGTGGCGGGAGCGGAGGGGGGGGAATTGCCACGGGGTAATATTTTTTGTAACGTTCGGGTGGATTTGCTTCTGGGTGCGGTAATATGAACGAAGCAGCAGCCAGTCCAAACATGGAAGCCAAATGTCCAGCATGCGGTAATCCCCTGCCCTCGGGCGGGCTGGCGGGGCTGTGCCCGGCGTGTCTGCTGCAGCAGGCGTCGGTGGAAACGGCGACACAACCGGAGGCAGTGCCATTTCAGGCGCCCTCGGTGGCGGAGGTGGCGGCGATGTTTCCGCAACTGGAAATCCGGTTGCTCCTGGGCAAAGGGGGGATGGGGGCGGTGTACCAGGCCCGGCAACCGGGGCTGGATCGCTTGGTGGCGCTGAAAATTCTGCCGGGCCAGGCGGCCACGGGGACGGACTTTGCGGACCGGTTTAATCGTGAGGCGCGGGCGCTGGCGAAGCTGAATCACCCGAACATTGTGACCGTGCATGAGTTTGGGCAGGTGAACGGGATGCCGTATTTCATCATGGAATACGTGGATGGGTTGAATTTACGGCAATTGGAGCAGGCGGGGAAATTGTCGCCGCGGGAAGCGTTGCAGATTGTGCCGCAGATTTGCGCGGCGCTGCAATTTGCGCATGACGCGGGGATTGTGCACCGGGATATCAAGCCGGACAACATCCTGCTGGATAAATTGGGCCGGGTGAAGATCGCGGATTTCGGGATCGCCAAGCTGGTCGGGGCGCCGGCGGACACGGCGGTGCCGGAAACGCAGGGGGCGATTGGGACGCCGAACTACATGGCGCCGGAGCAGATGGAAAAACCGCAGTCCGTGGATCATCGGGCGGACATTTTTTCGCTGGGGGTGGTGTTTTATGAGATGCTGACGGGCGAATTGCCGCTGGGCAAGTTTGGGCCGCCCTCGTCGGGTCCGCGCGGGATGCGGGTGGATGTGCGGCTGGATGAGGTGGTGTTACGGGCGCTGGAGAAGGAGCCGGACCGCCGCTACCAGCATGCCAGCCAGGTGAAGACGGCGGTGGAAACCATCGCGAGCACGCAACCGGGCGGGCCGCCGCCGCCGATCGCACCGGGAATGGCGGCCGGAGCACCGCCGGATCCCGGCGAAGTGCCGGCGGACTTATTGGCGCGAGATTACAGGTTGAGCATCGGCCATTGCCTGAGCCGGGGCTGGGCCTTGGTCAAGGCGCATTTTTGGCCGCTGGTGGGGATAACGGCGTTGATAATGCTGTTGATTGGGATTGCGGATAGCATCCTGGTCCGCGTGAGTTCGTTTCGGGGGGATCATGGCCAGGCGAACCATGACAACACTTCGCTGCTGGGCCTGCTGCTAACGGGGCCACTGTTTGCGGGTTTGTTTCTCTACTTTCTCAAGACCATGCGGGGAGAAAAGGTGACGGTGGAAACGGCGTTTGCGGGTTTTGGAGCGCGCTTTTTACATTTGTTCCTGGTGCATCTGGTGGCCGGTTTCCTGATTGGTCTGGGGTTTGTTTGTTTTGTGATTCCAGGCATTTATCTCCTGGTGGCGTGGGGTTTCGCGCTGGTGCTGGCCATGGACAAGGGCCTGGATTTCTGGCCGGCCATGGAGTTGAGCCGCAAAATGGTGAACAAACATTGGTGGTCATTGCTGGGGTGCCTGCTGGTGCTGGGGCTGGTGGTGGCGGCGGGATTAATGGCGTGTGGCTTGGGGGTGTTCATTACGCTACCGCTGGCGATCGCGGCCTTTCTCTACGCCTATGAGGATATCTTTGGCCTGCGACTGGCGCCGGGGGCACCTGTGGCACCACCGCCGGTGGCCCGGGCGGCGGCCCCCCAACCGGCGGTCGCACCGCAGGCAGCGGCACCGCAAGCAGCAGGATGGAAGGCCGCCGCCGGCGGGCTCCCCCCCGCGAAGGGGCCACTGGCGGCAGAGCCCAGCGGGCCGGCCGGACCGACTGGTCCGGCAGGAACGGTATTGTTTCCATCACCCTCCCAGCCGGCTGCGCCAAGGCCGGCTCCCGTGGCCCGCAAGGGCTGGCCGTGGTGGAAAATCCTGCTGGTCCTGGTGATTTTGGGTGGCCTCTTGCTGGCCGCCACCTCGGCCGGCCTCTTCCGGTGGTCCCATTTTGGGTTTGGCGGTTGGGAAATTATTTTGGCCCTGTCCGCGCTGATCCTGCCGTTTCTCCTGATCGCGGTGCTGGTGATGGTCTGGACATGGTTGCGGCCGCAGCCCGCGCCGGTGGAGCCCAGTCAACCCGCCCCGCGCAGCCCATGGGGCACGCTCGGAAAAATCAGTCTGGTTTTGGTGGCACTGCTTTTGATGGTGGCGTTGCTGGCAGAAATGGTTTTTGGAGTGGTGAATTATCGTTTCCATCGCGCCAACCGGGTTTTTCAAGTTTATGCGAGCAGTCCGGGTTTGCCAGCGATCCCGGCCCCGCCCAACGCGCCAGCCGCGCCGGCCGAGCCGACCGAACCAGCAGAGCCAGTCGCTCCGGAGCCGCCCGCTGCACCGGCAGAGCCGGCGAATGCCCCCGCGCCGCTTACCCCGGCCCTGGATGGGCTGGAGCAACGCACGCGGCAGGAATTGGACAAGGCGGGGATTCGGTTTGACCAATTGCAGGTGACGGCTGCCGGGGCGGCCCAGTTATTCATTTCCCTGACGGAACTGCAAGCCCGCCAGCCCGGCGGGGGCACGAATGACTGGGTGAACATCGTTGGCCTGATCCAAGGCAGCCCGGGAGCGGCGGGCGGTTGGGCGTTTTTTGGGCAGGGCCAACTGGCCACAGTGCACTTTGACCTGGCGCCATTCGATTTAAAGCAGGTGCTGGCCGAGGCGGCCCAGGGGGCGGCAATGCCGCATGGCTCCCATGAAAGACTGGTCGAGCGACTGGAGGCGGCGGCAACGATTTCTGACTTGGATAAAAAAGACACCGCCCTGAGCGGATTGGTCAAGGAGGCCGCGGCGATGGGGGATGCCCAGTTGACCACGGACGCTTTGAGCCAGATGATGAACATGGAAAACCGGGACCGTACCACGCAGGTGGCAGCCAAATTACTGGCGGCCCGGGGCCAGCGGAAAAAGGCGCTGGAGCTGGCCAAAGGCATTGCGGACGTGGAGTTGCGCGACCGGGCACTGGCGGAGCTGGCCCAATAAAATAAAATGGACTCAACCACTGAGGATAAAACCCCGTCCACCGGGGTACGCGGGGATATTTTTGCCACGACGCATTGGACGGTGGTGCGGGCGGCGGGCCGGTCGGATTCACCGGCGGCGGCGATGGCGCTGGAGGAACTGTGCCGCACGTATTGGTATCCCCTGTACGCTTATGTGCGGCGGCAGGGGCGGTCCAAGGCGGATGCGGAGGATCTGGTGCAGGCGTTTTTCGCCAAGTTGCTGGAAAAGGAATATCTGGCGGGTTTAAGCCGGGAGCACGGGCGGTTCCGGGCGTTTTTACTGACGGCGGTGAAACATTTCCTGGCAAATGAATGGGACCGGGCCAACCGGCAGAAACGCGGCGGCGGCCAGACGGTGCTTTCACTGGATTATCAGGCGGCCGAAACGCGCTACCACATTGAGCCGGAAGACCAGTTGAGTCCGGACAAGCTCTTCGACCGGGCGTGGGCACTCACGCTACTGGAGCGGGTGGTGGAGCGGTTGCGGGCGGAAAATGCGGCGGCGGGGCGCGCATCGCAGTTTGAACAGTTGAAATTTTTCCTCATGGTGGGCACGCAGAACATTCCGTACGCCGAGGCGGGGGCGGCCTTGTTAATGAGCGAGGGGGCGGTGCGGGTGACGGTCCACCGGCTGCGCCGGCGGTACCGGGAACTATTGCAGCAGGAGATTGTGCAGACGTTATCCGATCCGGCGCAGGCGGAGGAGGAGATGCGGGCGTTGATGGCGGCGTTTGCGTAGGAAAAAAGGAAGAATTTAGAATGAAGAATGAAGAAACGCGGGCGGGGTGGCAGGGGCGGGCCACTGCCAGCGTTTCCGCCGCCGCCCGGTTACGGCGGACAGGGTGCCACCGGACTTGCTCATAATGACTCCGCAGGGAGGGCTTACCACGGTTTCCAGGCTGAGACCTTAAGCACTGGACAGCCAGGGACTTTTGTACGAAATTCAACGAGTCAAATCCGGTCCTTAATACTCCACCAGGCGTGAGGCATCCAGCCGAGCTGACATGGGCGAGGAACGTGGTACCTTACGGGGAGTTTTGGCCGGGCATCACGGTGGGGCAGCCGGCCGGGATGGGCAGCCAAATTGAAATAATATGAAACGATTTTTTACCGGCTGGCTGGCGCCAGTGGCACTGATGGGATGGCCGCTGCTGGCCAGCGGGCAAACGCTGACCATCACCAACGGGGTGCAAAAATATGGCACGCTGACGGGTGCCAGCGTGAGTCTCAGCAATCGCTGCGAGCTGTGGGTGACGAATGCCGCGCCCTTATCCGGATGCACGATCAGTTTAAATTCGGCGGACGCCTGGTTGTTTTTGCCGAAGGTGAAGCCGTCGGTGACCACCGCCACGTATCTGGGCCAGGTGCAGGTGAATGGGGCGAGCGCCGTGGCCGGCAGCAATTGCCGGGTGGTGCAATACGGACAGAATGGCACGGTGGTGATTCCGCAAGCGGCGAGCTTCCAGCCCCTGACCGTTTTTACCGGCGCGGAATTTACCGGTACCGCGACGACTTATGGCCAGTGGAATTATTACACGGGCACGGCCTACACCAACATTAGCTCCTTCAAATTAAAGCGGGGTTACATGGCGGTGCTGGCACAGTCGGCAAATGGGGCCAATTACAGTCAATCTTATGTGGCGCAGGACGGAGATTTGGAAGTTGGCGCGCTGCCGGTGACGTTGAGCCAGCAAGTGCAATTCATTTATGTCACGCCCTGGCGCTGGACGAGCAAGAAAGGGATCGCGGGAAATCCGCCGTATGCCTCGCTCAATGTGAGCTGGTGGTATGACTGGAACATTGACCAGAATTCCTCAGCCGATCTGGAATACACAGCGATCCGCCAGTCGCGCTGGTGGCCGGGGCTGGGGCTGAACTGGCAATCGTCGGCGGTCAACACGGTGCTGGGGTATAATGAGCCGGATAACGCGAGCCAGGCCAACCTCGCCGTGGGGGACGCTTTTTGGTCGTGGCCGGACCTATTGGCCACCGGTCAGCGGGTCGGTTCCCCGGCCTGCACGGATGGCGGGGTGTCCAGCTGGCTGCTGCCGTTTATGAACGGACTGGCGGTGCCCCAGGCCAACGAGGTCAATGCGGCCGGCATGCGGGTGGATTTTGTGACGCAGCATTATTATCAAGCGGCGGATCCGGCCAATCCCTCGGCGTGCGCCTCGCAAATGTATAATTTCCTATTGAACATTTGGAACAACACGCACAAGCCCATCTGGATCACTGAATGGAACAACGGAGCCAACTGGACGGACGGCAAACCCTATGCGGCGCCGACTTATGCGCAGCAGCAGGCGGACATCGCCGCCATGACACAAATGCTCGAAAGCACGCCGTTTGTGGAGCGTTATGCATTGTACAACTGGGTGGAGGATGGCCGCTCGCTCGTAAACAGCAGCGGGGCCGTGACGCTGGCGGGAACGACGTATTCCAACCTCGTTTCCAATCTGGCCTATACGCAGGCCCTGCCGGACAACGGCACGCGGGGCATCGCGGAATATTTATTCGCGACCAATCTCTGGGACACGTCCGGCTATTACAACAACGGCATGGCCATGGGCGCACCGGGCTACGCCACCGGCCATAACAGCCAGGCCCAAGCCCTGGTGCTGGATGGCGCGAATAGTTACGTGCAACTGCCCGCCAACATCGCCCGGGGAAGTGCGTTCACGTTCGCAGCGTGGGTCTATTGGAATGGCGGGGCCAATTGGCAGCGGATTTTTGATTTTGGCAGCGTGAGCACCGCCCAGGGAGGCACTCCAAGCCAGTACCTGTTTCTCTCGCCCAGCTCCGGAAGCGCCATACGTTTCGCCATCAACAATGGCAGTGGTGAACAGATCGTAGAGCGCGCGGGGGCGCTGGCGGCGGGCACCTGGCAGCACGTGGCAGTAACCCTCAATGGCAGCACGGCCACGCTCTATGTGAACGGCGCGGTGGCTGGTTCCGGCAGTGTGACCATCACGCCCGGGGCTTTCAGCCCCACCCGGAATTATCTGGGGAAAAGCCAGTTCGCCGCCGACCCTTTGTTCAATGGAAAATTGGATGCAGTGGAAATTGCGGATTACGCCCTGACGGGCGGGCAAATCGCGGTGCTTTACAGCAGTTCACAAAATCCCAACTACAGCAGTGGCAGCTGGACGAACAACGCCAGCGGCAACTGGAGCACGACCAACAACTGGAATGGCGGCATCCTGGCCAATGGCATCAGCCGCCTGGCGGATTTTAGCACCCTGAACATCACGGCAAATCAAACGGTGACGCTCGACAGCGCCCGGACCATCGGCGGATTAAGATTCGGCGACACGACCGGCGCGCAAACCTGGACCTTGACCGGCAGCAACACGCTGACCCTCGGCGGTGGTGGGGCGAACGTGCCGAGCATTGCCGTGAACCAAAGCACGGCCACGATTTCCACCGCGCTCGCCGGCACCAATGGCTTCGTTAAAAAAGGCAATGGGACTTTAATATTGAATAGCACGAATAACGTGGGCGGCGGCTTGACCGTCAATGCGGGCTCGGTGAGCGTGGCCGGCGGAGCGACCGCGGTGGGCGCGGGCACCTCGACCATTGGTTATCTCACCGGCACTGGCAGCATGACGGTGACGGGTGGCAGTCTGGCCATCGGCGGCGAACTGCGGGTGGGCGGATCGGATCAAAACGGCGCGCAATACATGGCCACCGGCACGGTGGCCGTGGTGAACGCTACTTTGTCCACCAGCGCCCTCATGGTGGCGCGCGGAAATTATCTCGATAATTCGATTGCGGGCACAGTGACTTTGAGCGGCGGCAGCACCCTCATCTGCACGAACGATGCCACGCTGGAATTCGCCGGAAAAGGACTGGGCAAACTGGCGATTAACGGCGGCACGTTCATTCTCGGCCCCACGGCCAGCAAATGGCTGACGGTGGGCTATTGGGATAGTGGCGCGGGCGAACTGGACATCACCAGTGGCAATGTATGGCTCGAAAACAGCACATCCCTCAAAATGTCCCGCAGCGGGAACAACACGGGTTCCAATGTGGTCAATCAACTCGGTGGCGTGGTGACGTTTTACAGCGACGCCGGGGTAACGCCCGGAGGGGCCGGGAATCTGGATTTGGACAATGGGGGGACGGCCAGCACCAACACTTACAATTTGAATGGCGGCACGCTGACCGTGCCGCAGATCGTCGCTTCCGTGAGCACGGGCACCAGCCTGTTCAATTTCAGCGGCGGGACGCTGAAAGCCGCGGCGAATAGCGAAACCTTTATGCAGGGCCTGACGCGTGCCAACGTGCGCAACAGCGGGGCAAAAATTGACACCGGCGGGTTCAACGTGACCATGGGCCAGGCATTGCTGCACTCCGCCCTCACCGGGGACAGTGCCACGGATGGCGGTTTGACCAAAAGTGGGGCGGGCAGCCTGACCCTGACCAGCAGCAACAGCTACACCGGGGCCACCACCATCAATGCGGGCACCCTTGCGCTGGCCAGCGCGGGCGCGATTACGACTTCCCGGACCGTGACCATCGCCGGGGGCGCGGTGTTCGACGTTTCGGCCGTCAGCAGCGGTTATACGGTGGCGGCGGCAAAAACTTTGACGGGCAGCGGCACGGTCAATGGACTGATCACCAACCAGGGCACGATCTCGCCGGGGCCCTCCGGGGCCACGGGCACACTGACGTTCAACAACCCACCGGTGTTGAATGGCACGCTCCTGATGAAAGTGGACCGCAATAACGGCACGCCGTTGAACGATCAAATCCGGCTGACCTCAGGCGCGCTGACGTACGGCGGCACTTTGACGGTCAACAATCTCGGCGCACCTCTGACGGCGGGGGATAGTTTCCCGCTGTTTTCCGCAGCGAGTTACAAGGGCGGTTTCGCGAAGGTGAACTTGCCCACGCTCGGCACGGGACTGGTGTGGAATACGAATGGGTTGACCAATGGCGTGGTGGCCGTGGTGGCCACGGTGGGACCGCAGTTTGTGTCGCTGGCCCAAAGCGCCGATGGGAATTTTCAATTCAGTGGCACGGGGGCGGCGGGGGTGACGTACACCTTGAATGCCGCAACCGATCTAAGCGCGCCCGTGGCCTGGCTGTTCGTGACCAATGCCGTGGCGGATCCCACCGGGGTGTTTCAACTTTTTGATTTATCCGCCACGAATTTTCCGCAGCGGTTTTACCGTATCAGCTCGGGCTATTGAGCCGGTGCGATCAAGGCAGCGGCAGGCTAAAGTGGGGGTTTTGGATGAGGCCGAGGATGTTGCCGAAGGGGTCGAATACGGTGGCGACGCGAATACCTGCACCCACCTCTTGAACCGCGGAACGCTCCGTGGCCCCCAAGGACAGGAGGCGGGCATATGCCGCCGGGGCATCGGCGACGCCCCAATAGGCGATGGTGCCGGCATTGCCACCGGGCGTACTGGCGGCATCGGGATCCAAGCCAAGCTCATACCCACCGACATTGAAGCCGACGTAAAAGGGCTGGTCGAAGTAGGGTGGCATGCCCAGCACGGCGGAATACCAGGTTTTGGCCTGATCAAGATTAGGCGCATGGTAAAGAACGGTGCGAAGGCCTTGGAAGTGGGCATTGGCGGTGGGTGGGTTCATAGGTCATTCATCGGGGCAAGGATGCTGGACGGAGAGATGCGGGGAATGGGTCAGGCATCCGGTTTTTCATCGGATTTCTTCTTGATGAGTTTGGCCACCTGAAGGGCGGTCACTAATAACAAGGAAAACGCCATGACGGCGGTGCCGAGAAAAATGCCCCAAATCATCCCAACGGCGGCGGCATAGCGCGGCAAATCCGCCCCGGCGGAAGGGGAAAACAGGCCTTTGACGAAATCGGGCGAAACCAACGCGATCACGCCGGCAAAAAGGCCGCCAATCACGGACGAGGTGAGCGCGCCAGCAAGGATGTATAGAAAGTAGCGAATGAAATTCATGGCGGGGAACAATGCTTTGGCTGCACAAGTCGTTTGTATTTCAGGCGGATGGGATTGTCAACACGGGTTTGGAGCGGGAAAAAAAGGGCCGATGAAATGAAATTGCCCTTTCCATGGGTCCACTATCCGGAGCGATGACAATTCGGCCGGGAAGGGTGGCCGGGCATCCCTTGCGCAAGGGGTTGGGGAGAGGGTATGCTCAGGGCATGGCTTTGGTGCGAATTTTGGTGGATGGGTACAGTTTGCTGCATGCCTGGCCCGAGCTGGCGCCGGGGGCGGCGCGGCATTCGGCGCGGGCGCGGGAGGAACTGGTCCAGATTCTCACGCAATTTCACGATGCCACGGGCGAGCCGATCACGATTTTCTTTGACGGGGCGGGCGCGCCGCCGGGCACGCCGAAAGCCCAGTCCAGCCGGGGGATGGAAGTGTTGTTCTCCGGTCCGGGCCAGACGGCGGATGATTTGATCGAACGGGCGGCGCACCGGTTCCAGGATTTTGGGGAGGTGCTGGTGGTCACCAACGATCTGACCGAGCGGGACTTGGTGAGCGGGTTTGGCAGCTCATTCTCGAGTTGCGAAAATTTTATCCGCCGCATCGGGGGGGCGCGGGATGATTTGCAGGAGGATTTGGAAAATTACAACCGCGCGCAACGCGAGGCTTTCCGGCGCTCGAACCGGCCCCCGATCCCGCGCAAACCATGACCGACACCCCACCACCGGCCCCCCAATGGTTATGTGCGGGCCGGGAAATTTTTCCCGCCGTGCTCGCGGCGCTGGGGGCAGCGCGCACTTCCATCCAATTGGAAACGTACATTTACGCGAATGGCACACTGGGCCGGGCGGTGCGGACCGCCCTGGTGGCGGCGGCGGAACGGGGGGTGAAGGTGCGGGTGCTGGTGGATGCGGTAGGTTCGTGGTTTTTGCCAGGCAATTTTTTTGACCCGCTGGTGGCGGCCGGCGGGGAGGTGCGCCGGTTCAATCCCCTGCACCTCTGGCGCTTCGGGGTGCGGGATCATCGCAAACTACTGGTTTGCGATGGCACGGTGGTGTTCGTGGGCGGGTTTAATGTCGCGGATGAATATGACGGGGATGGCATTACCCACGGGTGGTACGATCTGGGCTTGCGGCTGGAAAACCCCGGGCTGGCGGGTGAACTGGCGGCATCGTTTGAAGAATTATTTGCCCTGGCGGATTTTCAGCGGCAGCCACTGCGCCGCCTGCGTCCGTTCCGGGGCAAGCAGGCGCGCCAGCTGACAGCGACCGGCCAGTTTTTATCCACACACCCAGGGCGGGGGGCCAGCCCGTTTCAAAAGGCCCTGAGCCATGATCTGGCGGCGGCCCGGGAGGTGCGGATTATCAGCGCCTATTTTCTACCCACCCGCCGGGTGCGGCGGGATTTGGTGCGGGTGGTCCGGCGCGGCGGGCGGGTGCAACTCTTGCTCGCCGGGCGGTCGGATGTGCCCGTTTCGCAAATGGCGGCCCGCAGTTTGTACCTGAAATTGTTAAAGGCCGGGGTGGAGATTTATGAATATCAGCCGCAAATTTTACACGGTAAACTGATCCTGGCGGATGGCGTGACATATGCCGGCTCCTCGAATTTGGACATCCGAAGTCTTAATTTGAATTACGAACTGATGGTGCGGATCGAGGATTCCGGGACCGGGAGCGCGGCTCGCGCGCTGTTTGCGGCGGCCTTGACGAATGCGCGCAAAATCGAACTGGCCGGCTGGCGGAAATCTCTCACCTTCTGGCAGCGCACCCGGAATCGGTGGGCACATTTTTTGCTGGCGCGGATTGATCCGTATATTGCCCTGCGGCAGTTTCGCACGATGCGATAACGGCACGTGGAGAGGTGCGAAACGGCAAAATTCAAGCAGCCAAGCGAGATGATGGGAGACCGGGCGGGTGGATTTTTCACGAAGGATTCATTAAACCCGAACTCCGAAATTAAAACAGCCGGTCGGCATCCATCGCTGGGGCATAAACGCTTGGGAACATTGGCTTCCCAAGCCGCTGCCAAGCAGTTGCCCATTTAAGGGTGTGCGCTGCGCGCAGCGGTAGTCTCACCAGACCAATGCGGGTATGCCGGCAATTTTTCCAAAGTGTTTCTGCTCCAATATCTTGACACATCCCAGCCATTTTTATTTCGGAGTTCGGGTTAAAAAGTGGCCAACGGTTTCCGGGGTTGCCATAATTGGCCCAGGCAACGAAAACCGATCCAATCACGGCTATGAAAATCACAGTCACCTATTACGTGGAAGTCACCTCCTCCTGGTGTTATTGGGCGGAACCGGCGTGGGCCACGTTGCAGCAACGCCACGCGCAGGAGCCGGTGGAGTTTAAGTGGGAGATTGCCCTGCTGGATCAGGCCGGCCTGGCGGTATCGCGCGCCCAATTGGACTGGTTTTACCGGCGGAGCGGCACCATTGTTCGATCGCCCTTCATGCTAAACTCCGGCTGGTTTGAGCCGGGGTGTCCCGAATATCTCGTGCCCAATTGCGTGGCGGTGGCGGCCAGAGAATTGGGAGTGCCTGGGGACCGGGTGCGGCTGGCCCTGGCGGAAGCAGGTTTGCGGGCGGGTCAAAAAATCAATCAATGGGAAATCGCCGCCGCCGTGGGGGCCCAGGCGGGCGGTTTGGCGGCGGCAGACCTGCTTGCCAAGGCCCAAACTCCGGCCATTGAGCAACGGGTGCGCGCTTCCACCGCAGCGTTTCATGCCTTGCAGGTGACGCAACGACCGGCGTTTGTCCTGGAAAGCAACATTGGCGACCGCGCGGTTTTCTCCGGACTGGCCAAGGCCACCCCCATCAGCGCAACGATTGACGCGATGCTGCAGGATGCGGCGGCCTATGCCACCCACGCAGCGCATTTTGGCAGGCCACCGGCCAGTTGATTCCCCGAATCACCTTGGCTGGCACGGGGCGGCGGAACACTGGAGACTAAAAACCCGCCGACCTCAATTCGCGAATACGCGACCTGAGGTGGCGGGGAGAGATTACGCCAGCTTGGGTTCCATCCGGCCAGTATTGGCCGGGGCCGCTTTGGCGGGCGCGGGTTCCGGTTGGAAGTGCTCCAGTTCCTCGCCTTTGCGCACAAGGCGGGCGCTGTTGAAAATCACGATGAGTGAACCCACGTTGTGCAGAATCGCCGCCGTAATGCCGTCGATGTAACCGAACGAGGCGGCGGAGAGGCCGACGACGATGAACAGCAGGCCGAAGAGAAAATTTTGGTTGATGACCAGGCGGGTGCTGCGGGACAGCTTGACGAGGAACGGCAACCGGCGCAGGTCGTTATTCATGAGGGCAATGGTGGCGCTGTGGATGGCCACTTCGCTGCCAGCGGCACCCATGGCAATACCGATGTCCCCGGCCGCCAAAGCCGGAGCGTCATTCACACCATCACCGATCACAGCCACTTTGTAGCCCTTGGCTTTCATGGCGCGGACAAACTCAACCTTGTTCTGCGGCAGGCAATCGCCCTTGGCTTCTTCACAGGCAATCTCACCCGCCACGCGACTGGCCACCGCCTGGCGGTCGCCGGACACCATGGCCACCCGCCGGACGCCGGCGAGTTTCAATTCCGCCAGGGCTTCCCTGGCCTCGGGGCGGGTTTGGTCCTGCATGCCGACCCAGCCGATGCAATGGCCGTTGCGGGCCACAAACACCAAACTCCAGCCTTCGGTCTCGTTGAGGTCCACGGACTTGAGAAAGTCATCCGGGACGCCGTTATCCTTGAGCCATTGGGCGCGGCCCACCAGCACGGCATCACCATTGATCTGAGCCTTGACACCGCGACCGGCGGTCTCGGCAAAATCTTTGGGTTCGGCCAGGGGCACGCCCGCCTCGCTCGCGAGCTGGGATAGGGCTTTGGCAGTGGGATGGTTGCTGTATTTTTCCGCGGAGGCGGCGAGCAACAATAATTCAGCGGGCTTGGCGTCGCCCAGGGGCATCAACCGGCTGACCGCCAGAATCCCCGTGGTGAGGGTGCCCGTTTTGTCGAAAACAAAGGCGTTGATCTTGGCGGCCAGTTCGATGTCCGCCACGTTTTTAATCAAGATGCCCAAACGAGCGGCAGCGGAGAGCGCCGCGACCATGGCGGTGGGGGTGGCCAGAATGAAAGCGCAGGGACAGGAAACAACGAACACGGCAATGACGCGGTTCAAGTCGTGGGTGAAAGCCCAGACCAGCGCGCCGATCACCAGGACCAGAGGAGTATAAAAGCCCATGTATTGGTCCACAATCTTCATGATGGGCAGCTTGGTTTTTTCGGCCGCGAGAATCAGTTCGCGGACCCGGCCCAAGGTGGTGTCGGTGCCGGCGCGGCTGACTTTGATTTCCAAAACGCCCGTGAGATTTTGCGTGCCGGCGAACACTTCGTCGCCCGCCTTTTTATCGGCCGGGAGAGATTCCCCCGTAATGGTGGCTTGATTGAAGGAGCCCTGGCCGGAGACAATGACGCCGTCCGCCGCCACATTATCACCCGGACGGATGCGAATGACATCGCCGACGACGAGCTGGCTGGCAGGGACTTCCTCCTCGGTGCGGTCGGCCTTGATGCGCCGGGCCTTGGTGGGCGTGAGCTTGATCAGGGATTCGATGGAATTGCGCGCCCCCTCGGCGGTGCGGGTTTCGATGAGCTCGCCGATGAGCATGAAGAAAGCGATGATGCCGGCGGTTTTGTAGTCACCCACGCCAAAGGCGGCGGAAGCGAACGCGGCGAGCACGGCGATGGCGACCAGTTCATTGATGGTCAGGCGGCCTTTGCGCAAATCCTTGACGGCGGTCACAACGATGGGATAGCCCAGAATCACGGCCCCGAGACATCCGCTGACACTGGCCACGGTGTGGCCCTGTTCAAAAAACCAGTCCACCACAAAGGCATTCAGCACGAAAACCGCGCCCAGAATGGCCTGCCACAGATGCACCGTGGAGTGCTCGTGGTCATGCCCGCAACCGCAGTCGGGGCCGTGCTCATGATGATGATGGTGGCCATGATCATGGTTGTGATCGTGGTCATGCCGACTTAAAAGCGAGGTGACTTGCATGGTATTGGGCGAGGGCAGGATTACTGGCCGGCCGCGCCAGTCTTTTTCTGGGGCGGCTCACGATTCAACTGTAAGCGAAGTTCGCGCGGTTTGCCGTCCTGCCGTTCCGGCAGAAACATTTTGCCCTGCACATTGGTGAGCACCTGGGCCATGGCCAGAACCAACTGCTGTTGCGCAAACAAGTTGGGATATTTCTCGTACTGGGGGAGCAAATCCGTAAACCGCTTGGCCTCGGCGGTGAGGGATTTCACATAATTATCGCGGTCGGTCGCAGCCCGGTTGGTGATGGTCACTGCCTGGGCACTGGATGAACTCACCATTTGATTCTTATAACTTTGGGCGTCGTTTAGAAGCTTGTTGCGATTTTCCCGGGCAGTGGTGACCTGGGTGAAGGCCGCGGTCAATTGCCGCGGGGGAATGCTGTGAACATCGCCGAGTTCAACGGAAATCCCCAGATTTTCCTCATCCGCCAGTTCGGTGACGCGCTGCAGCACGGCATCCTGAAAGGCAATGTTGTCCGGATAAATATCATCCACCTTAAAGCGGGCCGCCGTGGCCACGAGGGCCGTGTTCAAGGCGTTTTGCACGGCCACGGAGGCATTTGTGAAATCGAACACATAATGCAGCGGATCGACGATGTGATAGTGAATGGTGGCCCGGGAATGAACAATATTCCGGTCGGCGGTGATCAGGTAGCCATCAATGGCGGGGTTGAGCCCCTGGCCGGGCGGGAGTTCCTCACCGCTTAATTCTTGCTCGGGAGTGGTGAAATACCAGCCCACCGTGGAGGAAATGACCTGGCTCTCAGTGATGGGAATCTTGACCACTTCATCAATGGGATAGGGAAAAGCCCAGTGCAAGCCAGCGGTCAACAGGGCTTTTTGCCCTTCACCCACCGGGCGGCCAAAGCGCAGAATGACGGCCTTCTCCTGGGGCCCCACGGTGAAAAAGCCGGAGCCCAAAAAGACCAATACCATGATGACCATCGCCAGTTTGACGATGAAGAAACTACTGCGCAGAGCCTCTTCCAAGGCCTGGGAACTGGCGTCTTCCGCCAGCACCGGGGTGGGCGCGGCGGCGGCGGCAAGGGTGGGCTCCCCATGGCCGTGGCCGTGGCCATGATCATGATCATGGTCGTGAGGATGCGGGTGATCGTGATCGTGCTTCATGTTACTGGCTGGGCGGATTGGCCGGCAGGCTGCGGAACAAATCGAACGGCGCGGTGCGCTCGTCGAAGATCAGAGTGGAGCGCTGGTCCAAGGACTGCTTGAGGGCATCCACCCGGAGCAAAAAGTTGGCCAATTGCGGGTTGCGCTCAAAGGTGGGCAGGGTTTGGGCGGCTTCGGCTTCGCCCTCGGCGCGGATGCGGGTCGCGGTGGCCACGGCATTGTTGACGGTTTCCGAGGCCTGCCGGTCGGCGGCGGATTTGATGATGGTGGCCTGCGCCTCGCCGTCATACTGTAATTTGCTGATCAAGACCTGGCGCTCAGAGGTCATGCGCTGAAACACCGTTTGCACCACACTGTCCGGCAGGCCCAATTTTTTGATGCCCAAAAACTGAATTTCAATGCCGTAATTATTGGTGCTCAGCTCGCTGACCACGGCCTGCAGAATATTGGTTTCGATTTCCTCGAATTTCAAGTCGGCCGGATTGGCATTCACCAGCTCGGACAGGGGATGTTTGCCGATCACCTGGTTTTTGGAATTGCGGAGGATGCCTTCCAGCAACTGTTGGGCGGCCGGGACGGAGGCACCGGGGATTTTCCGGAAGAACGCGGAGGCATCGCTGATTTTCCAGCCCACATAGACGCTCAAGAGCAGGGTGTTATTATCGGCGGTGAAGGTCTGGCTGAACTTGTCCTCAAAATTCTGCACGCGCTGGTCGAACTTGTAGACATTTTGAACGGGCCAGGGCCATTTGAAATAGGGGCCGGGCTCGGTGATATTGTTGACCGGGCGGCCAAAGGTGGTAACCACCGCCACCTCGGACTTGCGGACTTGGAACACAAACAGCAACAGCGCAAAGATCACCACCAGGACGGCGCCGATTACCAGGGTCAGGACATTACGATTCATGGCTTGTAATTATTTTTCTACGTTCAAATTCAACATGTCCTCGGAGATTTTATCCTCGAGGTTAAAGATGATCACATCGTCGGTGTTGGTCACCAGCAGGATGTATTTCCGCGCGTTGGCGGTCGCGCTGGCGAAGGCTTGGAAATAAGCGCGCTGACGGTAAACGGAGGGGGCGGCTTCAAAGGCCGGAATCTGGTTGGTGAACAAGGCGGCGCGGGCATAGGCCTCGACTTCCAGGCGCTGCCGGGTGGAGGCGGCGATGTTGGTGGTGGCAAACGCATGGGCACCGGCCAGGGAATTGGTGCGAATCGCCTGGGCCTGGGCATTCAAAATCGCCGCCAGTCGAGTTTGCTCCGTGCTGACCACCTTCTCATAATCCGCCGCCACCTTGGTGGGGGGATGAATATCCTGCAAACCGACGAACAAGATTTTGACCCCGAGCGACAGCTGGTCGGCGGAAGCTTGAATCCGTTTGCGCAAAATATCAGCCGCTTCCAAACGGGTGTGGGACATGATGTCGTTCAGGTCGACCGAGGCAAGGTAACGGACGACCTCGCGCGTGGCCAGATCGGCCAGAAGGTTGGTGGGCTCGCTGTTGCGGTAGGCCCAGTCCAGCACACTGGTAATTTGATACTGCACGGGAATGCTGACCGTGATGAGGCTGACGGGCGGGGCTTTGAGCACGTCATTGGTGTCGGCCAGACTGGCCTTAACCGTGGGGGTTTCGCGATTGGCGACCAGGAAGTTTTCCTCCTTGTTATGGGCCACGGTCCACAAAATCACCCGCTCATTTTCGCTCTGGGCATCCGGCGTGAAACCAATGGAGAAAGACTGGATTTGGTCGGTGCGAAAGCGGTAAACCTTTTCCACAGGCCAGGGCAGTTTGAAATGCGCGCCGGGCAGCAGCACGCCACCGGCGACCGGCCGGCCATAATATTCCAGAATCCCCTGTTCGCCCGCATCAATGAACACCAGGCAGGAGGACAACAGCAGCACCACCAATTGCGCCAGCAGCAGCAGGGGGAGGCCCTGCTTGAGAATCTGGAACAGCCAGGTGTCCGAAACTTTAAAGCCAAATTGGTAATCCAGCGCCTGGGCGGCGGTGGTGAACAAGCCCTCCGGCTGGCCCAGTAAACCCACCAGGCGGCTGTCGTAGAGGGGCCGGGCGACGCGCCCTTTCAAGCGCGGCCGGTAAATTTCCAACAACAGGGTGACAAGCAGTTCGGCGGCCATCAAGCCCAGCAACACGCACAAACCACGGGTTACAAAGAAGTCGGCGCGGGGCATGTCGGCCTTGACCCCGGCGATGGCCAGGGCGGCGAGAAAGCAAATGTAGGCCGCCGCCAGCAGAAAGCTGGCACTGGGACGGAGCAAACGCTCGTTTTCCAGCCGGGCAATCGTCACGGAAAACCGGCCGAGGATGAACAGCACCAGGGCAAAAACTGCGAAAATCGCCAGGGTGGGGAGGGCGCGATCCCCGTACAGGGGCAGGAGCGGCTTGGCGGAGATATTCCAGAACAGCCAGGCCCCGCCGGCTTCAAGGAGGCACAGTAGTACGCAGAACGCGGGGACGAGAAACTTTTCGAATTGCTCCCGGGAACGCCGGGCGGGAAAGACTTCGGAGTCACGCGCCTCAAACAAAGTGGAATCGCCCTTGGCCCGGGCCAGTTCATCGACTTCAAGTTTTTCCAGGCGCTCATTTTCGCCCAGGCGCATTTGGAACCAACTGATCAGGGCCACGAGCATGCTCAGGCCCAGGAACACGGCGGCCGCCCGCCCGGCCAGGGAGTTGACGTAGACCGCCACGAAGAAAACCGCGACAAACACGATTCCCGCCGCCAGCAGATTTACCAGACCATTTTTTTGGACGTTGCGTTCCATTTTAACTTAATTCCCGTTCTTCAAACAAAGCCGTGCCCACCGCCAGGGCCGCCCCGGCATAGCCGATGACATAACCAAAGGCTTTGCCCACGTAATCCCAGTGAAAGTTATCTTTGCTCGTTTCCAGGGCATCGGCGAGCCAAAAAAGCTGCCAGTTTGGCACGAGGGTGTAAAGCGTGGAAGCCCACCAACTGCCCATTTCCGCGCTCCGGCCAAAGAAATAATCCGACATTAGACCAAGCAGAAAAAAAGCCGTGCAAATGGCCAGGGTGGGGATAATGTCCAGCCGGGTCGAGCAGGCAATGGCGAGCGCCGCCAGAATCCAGAGGGCAAAGAGGATCAAAACCCCGGCGGGCAGCAGGCGCCAGTCCACGTGGGAAGCGGTGCCCAAACTGGCCATCTGTTTGGTGAATTGCAGGATCCAGATGGCTGCAAGGGTGACGCAGAAGACCTGGGCGAGCACGGCGTCACTCACAAAATTACGCCGGAGAAAAAAATTGCTAAAACCGCCGGCCAGATAGGCCACCGCCACGGCCCCGCCAATGATACAAAGCGCCGTGATGTCCGTCTTGCCATAAGCGTCAAAGGCCATCCAACTGGCCAGCAGCACGCCGATCAAATTGACATAGGCCAGCAAGGTGAGCGCCCCGGCCAGACCAACGTATTTGGCCACGAGGAAGCGGGTGCGGCCGACCGGCTTGGAGAGAACCGCCAGAGCGGTGCCGGTGCGAATTTCCCGGGCAAGGGAGGACGAGGCACAAGACACAGCGCCAAACAGGCCGGTGAGCAGCATGACGGCGAGGGCGCTGTTTTCAACGAGCTTGGGTTCATCGCCAAAGGCAAAGTAATAGGGAACGGCGAGAAAAATTTCAAACAATAGCGACCCGGTCATCAACAGCAGGAAGACCGGCTGTCGGACCAGTTCCATAAACGCGTTGCCCGCGATGGTCAAAAATTGTCGCATGTCAAATGTTTGAACTCCGGAGATTACCGGGTTTGAGCCCAAAATCAAACGGTTAATTCCCCGAGGCCGGCAAAAACCCGGTCCCCGGGGACCGGGCGGGCTGATTTGGCCAAACCCTCGCCGACCGGAGCGCCGCCATCCTTCCGGAGCGGCGGCCGGTTTCGTTGCGGGTCGGATAATTTCAGGCTCACAATGCGATATTGATTGAAAAAAGCGCGTTTCGTTCAATTTTAGACAGTTTAGATGAGAGGGAAGGCGCCAACGTCCAAGCACCAAGCTCCAGGGAATATTCAAACTCCAAATTTCAAATACCCGTGCCACATCACCGATTGACGGTCAAATTCGGAAGGGTTTTAGTTGCCCCTAAAGTGCTCAAGCGGTTTATGCGAGGTGGATCAGGGCTGCGTGGCGGGGCGACTTTGCCGGGCCTCAGGAATTACGGCCGGTTGGGCCTTAGCCGGAGACGAAATCCCGCTGGAATTCAAACGCTATTACGCCACTGCCGGATCGAGGCGGCGGTCGGGGACGAGGTAGTTGCGGACGTAATCGGCCACCGCGTTTTCCAGGGTGGTCACGGGGGCGGTGTAGCCGGTGGCGCGGAGGCGGGTGAGGTTGGCCTCGGTGAAATATTGGTATTTGTCGCGAATGACCTCAGGCATGTCGATGAACCGGATGTCGGGCGTTTTCTCCAAAGCGGCGAACACGGCGCGGGCGAGGTCGATCCAGGTGCGGGCGCCGCCGCTGCCGATGTTGAAAAGGCCGCCGGCGGCGGGGGTGGCAGCGAGGTGCAAGGTCATGGCCACGGCGTCCTTGACGTACAGGAAATCGCGCTTTTGCTCGCCATCGCGGTAATCGGGCCGGTGGCTTTTGAAGAGGCGGATAAGCCCCTCGGCCTGGACTTGCGCGGTGGATTTATGCACGAGCGACCGCATGTCGGCCTTGTGATCCTCGTTGGGACCGAAGACGTTGAAGTATTTCAAACCGACAATCTGAGGGAGATAGCCGGCGTGCCGGGCGTGGACATCGAAGAGGTGCTTCGAGTAGCCGTACATGTTCAGCGGACGGAGCGTGGACAACTTCGACTCGTCATCGGCCATGCCGGCCGAGCCATCACCGTAGGTGGCGGCGGAGGAGGCGTAAACGAAACGCGCGCTGTTCGCCAGGCTCCAGACCGCGAGTTCCTTGGTAAATTCGTAATTGTTACGAATGAGATAGCTGGCATCTTTTTCCGTGGTGGCGGAGCAGGCGCCGAGATGCAGGACGAGGTCGAACCGGCCGAGCGAGCCGTTTTGGAGCCGGGCGGGCAGGGTCTCGGCCTCCACATAATCGGCAAAGCGCAGCGGGACAAGGTTGCGCCATTTCTCGGTGGTGCCGAGGAGGTCGCACACGACAATATTATCGCAACCGCGCCGGTTCAGCGCCCAGACGAGGGCGCTCCCGATGAAACCCGCGCCCCCGGTGACGAGGACGCGGGCCGGGGAAAAATCATCGGGGGTCATCATGACTTACCAGCCCAGAACGTGGGCGAAAATCAGCGGAGCCACGATGGTGGCATCGGATTCGATGATGAACTTGGGGGTTTTCACCCCGAGCTTGCCCCAGGTGATTTTCTCATTGGGGACGGCACCGGAATAGCTGCCGTAGCTGGTGGTGGAATCGCTGATCTGGCAGAAGTAACCCCAGAGCGGGACGTTGGTGCGGAGCAGATCCTGGTGCAGCATGGGCACGACGCAAATGGGGAAGTCGCCGGAGATGCCCCCGCCGATCTGGAACATGCCGATGGTGCTCTTTTTGGTGGCGGTGCGGGTGTAGAATTCCGCGAGCCAGGTCATGTATTCAATGCCGGTGCGGACGGTGTGGACATTCTTGACATCGCCCCGGATCACGGCGGCGGCGTACATGTTGCCAAGGGTGGCGTCTTCCCAGCCGGGCACCACGATGGGCAGGTTTTTCTCGGCGGCGGCAAGCATCCAGGAGTTTTTCGGGTCGATCTGGTAATATTTCTCGTACTTGCCGCTGAGCAGCACTTGATAGAAGAATTCGTGGGGGAAAAAGCGCTCGCCCTTTTTATCGGCCTTGGTCCAGACCTCGAGCATGGCTTTTTCCATGCGGCGCATGGCCTCGCCCTCGGGGATGCAGGTGTCGGTGACGCGGTTCATGTGGCGCTCGAGCAACTTTTGTTCGTCCTCGGCGGTGAGCATGCGGTAGTGCGGCACGCGTTCGTAGAAATCATGGGCGACGAGGTTGAACACGTCCTCCTCGAGGTTGGCGCCGGTGCAGGTGATGAGATGCACCTTGTCCTGGCGGATCATTTCGGCGAGCGAGAGGCCGAGTTCCGCGGTGCTCATGGCGCCGCCGAGGGTGATCATCATGCGCCCCCCTTTGTCCAAGTGGGCGACGTAACCTTTGGCGGCATCGACCAGCGCGGCGGCATTGAAGTGCCGGTAATGGTGCTGAATGAATTGCGACACGGGTCCGCCGGAAATTTCGGGCTGCTTTGATTTTTTGGCCATATTAGATTCCGCAAACGTAGCCTTCCCCGGGCCGGGAATCAAGGCAAAGCCGTGCAAAGCAGCGCAGCCGGCGCAGCCGGAATCATTTGCCAGCAGCGGACAAACTTTTTAAGCTCCCGGCCAACGTTATGCCGTCACCCAAACAACTGCCCGCCGCCACGCCCACTGAACTGGGGTATGCCATGCCCGCCGAATGGGAGCCGCACGCGGCCACCTGGCTGGGCTGGCCCCATAACCAGTCCGACTGGCCGGGTAAATTTGAGGTCATTCCGTGGATTTACGGGGAGATGATCCGCAAAATTTCCGCTGGCGAAAACGTGCGGCTGATCATCCGGCACGAGGCCGACAAGACGGCCGCCCGGCGGGTGCTCAAGCTGGTGGGGGTGGATTTGCGCAAAATCCAGTTTGTCCTGCATCCGACGAACCGCGGCTGGACCCGGGACACGGGGCCGATTTTTGTAAAGGGCGGTTCCAAGGCAGAGGCGGAAACGGCGATCGTGCATTTTCATTTCAATGGCTGGGCCAAATATGACAACTGGCGCAAGGACACGAAGGTGCCGGAAACGGCGGCCAAATTGTTGCGCAAACAATTGTTTTCGGCGGAATACCACGGCAAACCGTTTGTGATCGAGGGGGGTGGGATTGAAATCAACGGTCGCGGCACGCTGCTCTCCACCGAGGAATGCTACCTGGACCCAAAAATCCAGGTGCGCAACCCGGGTTTGGGTCGTGCGGAAATTGAATCCACCCTGAAGCAGTATTTGGGTGTCACAAACATCTTCTGGCTGGCCAAGGGCCCCAAAGGGGATGACACGCACGGACATATCGACGATATCTGCCGGTTTGTGAATGCGAATACACTCGTGCTGGTGAAGGAAAATAACCGGAAGGACGAGAATTACCGGCCGCTCGCGGAAAACTGGGACCGCATCCAGGATTTGCGCCTGGAGGATGGGACCAAGCCGGAAGTGGTCGCCCTGCCCATGCCGGCGCCACTGTTTTTTGAGGGGGTGCGCCTCCCGGCCAGCTACGCGAATTTTTACATCTGCAACGCTGCGGTGATCGTGCCGACCTTCAATGATCCAAACGACCGCGTGGCCCTGGGCCTTTTGGGCGAGCTGTTCAAGGACCGTCCGGTGGTGGGCATCCACGCGCTGGATTTGGTTTGGGGCTTCGGCTCGCTGCACTGCCTCACGCAGCAGCAGCCGCGATAAAGCGGCGCGCACGGCTGGGAAGCCCGGCGAATGCGCCGTTGGCCAGGGACCAGATCCGTCCGGTTGCGGACCTTAAACCGGCATGGGGTCGCGGTTGATGTCCTGGTAATAAATATAACTGGCCGGGGTTTTACCCATGGCCACAAACCATTGTGGGCAGTACGGGGCCAGCCAAATCACATCCCCGGCCTGCACGGGATGATAATCCGTATCCAAGCGGTACACGCCCTGCCCTTTGAGCATGAGCACGCCATTTTCCATGACCTGGGAGGCCACGCAGGGCTGGGCCGCACCGGGCTGGTACGTGCAAATATTCACCGCCAGGTCAAATTCCGGTTCATCCGGCAACAGGACTTGCCGCCGGATGTCCTCATGGCCGGCCACGGGCTGCCCCTTGCAGTCGCGCTCGTGGCCAACCACGGTGCGGGGCAGATGCAGGCCTTTGACGCGCTCGTGAATTTTCTGAAAAATCAAGATGGCCAGGCCGAGGCCATTACTTTTGATTTGCAGGTCCAGCCCCGGTGGCACGAACACATAACTGCCGGCCTCAAGGCGATGGCGTTTTTGATCCACCAAGATGCTGCCCCCGCCCTCCAGGACATAAATAAAAAATTCATGAGTGCCGGTATTTCCCTCGCCCACCCCCACGCGCCCGAGGTTTACCTGCAATTGCACAAAACGTGCGCCCAGGGCCGGGGAAATGTTAATCACGGCGCGGACATGCTGCCAGCCCGGCACATGGCTGGGGACAAAACCATCGGGTGCAATCAGGGCATAACGGCCTTTGACCACGGTGCGGGTGGAACCAAATAAATCTGCCATAGTTCGGAATCAACGATCAGCGCTGCGGTTTCATAAGCCGGGGCATTGGCAACGCAACCATGCACCCGTTTTTAAGCACGAATACTTCCAATAAAATGGGGTGGCCGGCCGTTCCCGTCAAGGCATGACCTACCGGGTGGACAGGCAGCTGGTGCGGCCCGGCGGCGCAGGAACAAAGACCAGGAGGCAGTCAATTCACTGCCAGGACACTTTTCCGGCCAGCTTCAAAATTTCCAGCCCCGCCTTGTCCAAGGTGTTATCGCCAGCAAAGGCATCGCCGTAATTGGAGAGCAGCACCACTCCGACCTGATGCTCGCGGTCAAAGGCCAGGAAACTATAGTAGCCGCCCGTGCCCCCATTGTGCCAGTGAATCACCCGTTTATCCACGGTCTGGGAAATTTGCCAGCCGAGCCCGATACCACCTGCCAGTTGTTTGAAATGATTTTTCCGGGCTTCCGCCAGCGCTTGGTAAATGGGCGCATGATTGGTCGCCACATTGGCCGCGATGAACGCCAGGAGATCGCGTGCATTGGCGCGGAACGCCCCGCACCCCGCCAGCGCATCCATGTCCCAATTGGGGACCACCTGCCCCGCTGGATTGTGGCCGGGCGACAGGCGGTTGCGTTGTTCCGTGGAGAGCTGAATCACGGTGTCGGTCATGCCCAGCGGATCGCAGACACTTTGTTTGACGAGGGTTTCAAAGGGCAGTCCGGTGTTGAGCGCGAGCAAATGGCCCAGGAGGCCAAAACCGTAATTGGAGTAGTCTGATTTTTTGCCGGGCACCGCACTGAGGGTGACCGTGGCGAGGCTTTGATACAAGTCGCTGGCGGAGTAGCGGGCATAGGGATTGGCGGCATTGGTTCCCGTGTATGCCAAATTGGGAGGCAGCCGGGGCAGGCCCGCCGTGTGGGTGGCCAGTTGCTCCAGCGTGATTGCCACGCCATTTTTCTGTGGTGCGACCACGCCCGGGGGCAGATACATACTGATCGGATCGCTGAGTTTGACCACGCCCGCATTCGCCAGTTGGGCCAGTGTCACGCCAGTGAGCACCTTGGTAATGGAGCCCAGCTCAAAGAGGGTCTGGCCATCCGGCGGATTGGTCTGGCTGGCACTGACCTCGCCAAAACCGCAGATATTGCCCCGCCCTTGCTGGTAGACGCCAATCACCAAGCCCGCATGCGGCCGTTGGGCCAGGTAGTTCACGCCCAGCTGGGCCGTGCGCTGGGATAAGTCATGGGTGTCGACCAGGTTATTGTAAGCATGCTGCTCATGCAGCACATAGACCAGCAAGGCGCCAAATGTCACCAGGATAAAGACCAGCACAGCGCAACCAATGAGCATCATTTTTCGGATTCGTTTCATGTTTCAGTTTCTACGAGCGGTCGGCCAGCCGCGAGCCGGCGGCGGGGTGGCGCGCGGAACAACGGCGGAATACCCAGCGGCTTTATAAATCAGCGAAAGTGTTTGGTTTCGCCGACCTTTTGTCAAAGTGAAGTTTTCCGGCTTGCCAGGGCGCGGTGAATATCAGACAAATGTCGTATGGACTTGGCGGGGCTTTTTAAGCACGTTGAGAGTTCATACAACAGTCAAACAACGACACTATATCGCATATGCCTGCAGCATTTCCCACTATTTCCAAAATTAAATTCGAAGGGCCGAAATCCCGCAATCCACTGGCGTTCAAACACTACAATGCCAAGGAAGTGGTGGCTGGCAAAACCATGCATGACCATTTGCGCTTCGCCGTGGTTTACTGGCATACCTTTCGCGGGACTGGTTCGGACCCCTTCGGCGCCGGCACCATGCAGCGCCCGTGGGATGATGGCAGCAACACGGTGGCGAATGCGCAAAACCGCGCCCGGGTAGCCTTTGAATTCATCGAAAAGCTCGGCGCGCCTTATTATTGCTGGCATGACCGGGACGTGGCGCCGGAAGGGGCCACCCTGGGTGAATCCAACAAGAACTTTGATGCGGTGGCCGGTGTTTTGAAAGAAGAACAGCAGCGCACCGGCGTGAAACTGCTCTGGGGCACGGCCAATTTGTTTTCCAACCCGCGCTTCGTGCACGGTGCCAGCACCAGTTGCAATGCCGATGTGTTCGCGTTTGCCGCGGCCCAGGTCAAAAAGGCGATGGAAGTAACCCATGAACTGGGAGGCGAAGGTTACACCTTCTGGGGTGGCCGCGAAGGCTATCAGACCCTGCTCAACACCGACATGAAACGCGAGCAGGCCCACTTGGCCCGCCTGCTTCATCTAGCGGTGGCTTACAAAAAGCAAATCGGCTTCAAGGGGCAGTTCTATATTGAACCCAAGCCCAAGGAGCCGACCAAGCACCAGTACGATTCCGATGCCGCCGCCTGCCTGAATTTCCTGCGGGAATACGACCTGCTGCCGCATTTCAAACTCAACATTGAAACCAACCATGCCACCCTGGCGGGCCACAGCATGCAGCACGAACTCGAAGTGGCCGGGGCGGCCAAGGCGCTCGGCTCCATCGACGCCAACACGGGCGATGAACTCCTCGGCTGGGACACCGACCAGTTCCCCACCAACATTTATCTGACCACTTACACCATGCTCTCCGTGCTCAAATACGGCGGCTTTACCACCGGCGGGGTAAACTTTGACGCCAAGGTGCGGCGCGAAAGTTTTGAGCCGTTGGATTTGTTTTATGCCCACATTGGGGGCATGGATGCGTTTGCGCGCGGTTTGAAGATCGCGGCGGCCATTCACAAAGACGGCCGCCTGGCCGAGTTTGTGAAACAACGCTATGCCTCCTGGGACACTGGCATCGGCAAAAAAATCGAGTCCGGCAAGGCCACCATGAAAGAAATCGAAGCGTACATCCTCAAGCAGGGTGAAGTGGCGCCCAACACCAGCGGCCGTCAGGAGTACTTGGAAAACCTGATCAACGAATTCATCTGATCGTTATCAAAGCAAAAAGCCCGCTGGCGAAAACCAGCGGGCTTTTTTGTTTTCAAAAGGGCGCTCAGGGCTGGGCCAGGATGTCCGCGCGCTGTTTGTGATATTCTTCGGGGGAAACCTTGTCGGCCTGATATTTGGCCAGCAGGGCATCCAGCTTGGCCTGCTTGTCGGCGGAGATGGGCAGGGCCGGCGTTTGGATGGGTTTAAAGCCCAGTTCTTTGCCCGGGAAGTAAACGGCATCCGCAGCGGCTTGGGCGGCCTTGGCCTTGTCGGCGGCGGCTTGGGCCTGCGCCTGGGCGGCTTTCTCAGCAGCCAGCTTTTCGGCGGCAACTTTTTCAGCGGCCGCTTTTTGGGCGGCCGCATTGGCCAGGGCGATTTTTTTGGCTGCTGCATCGGCCGCAAGTTTGGCTTGGGCGGCTTCACGGGCGGCTTGCTTCTGCGCGGCGGCCACCCGGGCGGCTTCCGCTTGTGCAGCGGCCTTGGCTTCGGCGGCTTGGCGGGCCTGCTCGGCAGCAAGTGCTTTGGCCCGGGCGGCTTCGGCCTTGGCAGCCGCTTCAGCAGCGGCTTTGGCTTGCTTCTCGGTGAGCTCAGCCTGCTTTTGTTCGAGGGCAAAGGCTTGCTGTTTCGCCTTTTCCTGGACCTCGGCAATGGCCTTGGCTTGGGCGGCATCCGCAGCGGCATCCCGCGGGGAGACCAAACCCTTGCCATCCACCACGATGGGGGCGGGCGTGGTTGGGGTGGCCGTGCCATCGGCTTGCTGAATTTTCTGGCGCAAACCTGCAATGGCCGCCGCTTGGGCGGGAGTTTCAGCGGCCGGCGCAGGGGTGGCGGCCGCACCCTTGGCTGGCTTGGCCGAGGGGCTGGCGGAGCTGTCGGCTTGGGCGATTTTTTGCCGGATGGCCGCCATGGCCGCCGCTTGGGCCGGTGTTTCATCCGCGGCGTGCAGCCCAGCCAAGGTGCCACAGAGCACTGCGGCGCACACGGTCACACTCAACTTGGAAATTTGCATGGGGATTTTTTACGCCAATTTTTAACGGGACGCAACTGCTTTTGCAGTTGTTTGCGCGATTCGAGCCCGATTTGACCCCAATTTGACGCCTGCGGGCCCATCCCGGTGGCGGGTGGGACGGCTAAGGTTCACGGTTTGCCCGCGTCTTTGGTAAACGCCACCAAGGTTTTGATTTTGGCAGCGGCGGCAGCATCCCGCAATTTCACCATTTTACCCCAGGGTGCCTTTTCATCCGCATTGATGGCCAGGACCAGTTGGGGGTTTTTCGCCACCCCGGCGCGCAAGTCCGCTTCAATTTGGTCAAAGGTCCGGGGGGTTTTATTCTCAAAAAACTCCCCGTCCGGCCCAATGCTAACCACCAAGGGGGGATTGTCATTGGCCCCGGATTTCTGGGCCTGGGACGATTGTGGCAGGCTTAACCGCAACGACTGCTGTTGTTTAAAGGTGGTGGTGACCATCAAAAAAATCACCAGCACAATCAACACGTCAATCAGCGCCACGATGATCACCGTGGGGGCGGACCGCCGTTTATGCACGCGAAAATTCATGATCAGGGCCGTTTGTCGAGGTACTGCCGGCGGATGAAGTCCTCGCACAAGGCTTCCAATTCCACGGCGAAGACCTCGACCTTTTTGCTAAAATAACTCCAGGCGATCAGCGCGGGGATGGCGATCAGCAGGCCGATCAGCGTGGATTTGAGGATCAACCCAATCCCCGCGGCCAGCCGGGCCACGTCATTCAGGCCAGTCTGGCCCACATTGTCAAACAGGGTCATCATGCCCATGATGGTCCCCACCAGCCCGAGGAGCGGGGCAATGCCCACGATGATTTCCAGGATCACCAAACGCCGCTCCAGCCGGACAATTTCATGACGCGCGGCGGTTTGCAGGGATTCCACATTTTCCTCCTTGCTCCAGTCCAGGTGCTCCGCCGCCTGCTTCAGCAACCGGCCCAGGGGTGAGGGCTGGCTCTCGCAGACCCGCGCCAGCATCTTTACGTCCGCCCGCGTCCGGCAGGAAGCCAGGGCAGCGGCAATTTCCGGGGGAATCACCTTGGGCCACCGCAAGGCCAGGGCGCGTTCGCCGATGATCGCCAGGCCGATCACCGAGGTGAGTCCAAGTAACACGTAGATTAATATATCCATAAATAACTTTGCCAACCGTGGTTCAATAATAGAAAAAAGTAAACGTCATTTCCCGCTTGGTGCCGCCAATCATCCGGCGCATTTCCTCCGGCCATTTGGCGAACGGGGCCGGTTCGGTCAAGGCCCGCTGGCACAGCAATTCATACAACGGGCCCACGTTTTGGTCCGTGGTGGTCAGATCGGAGATGCTGCCGTCATAATTAAGGTTGAAATGCAGGGTCACATGCCCGGTGCGATCCCGGGCAAAGCCCTGGCTATCGAGCAAATCATACCATTTCTGGGTGACAGCCTCCACAAATTGGGCGTCGTAATCCCCAAACGGGGTGGCCTTGGCGTCAAATGCCTGAATGGCCGCTCGGTGCGCCCCGCCATCCTGCTGCATGGCCACCCCGGCGATGTGGTTGGGATCCTGTTCTCGCGCCTGCTTGAGGGTGCGGGGGCGCAGCGGATGAGCGGGTTGGGGAGTTTGGGGGTGAGGCTGGGCTTCCTGGGGTTTGCCCTGGGTCAAATCACCCGGTTTCAAAGCCGGCGGCGGCGGGGTGAGCTGGCTGGGTTCCGGTTTGGGCGGCGGCTGCGGCTGCGGTTGGGGCACGGTTTTGGCCACTTGGGTGCGCCGGGCGGTTTCGGTTTTGGGCACGTCCTTTTGCTGACCGTTCAGCTTTGGCGTGTCGAAATTGTGGACGGGGTCCGGATTAGCGGCATGGGAATTGTTGTTGGCATAATATTTTGCCTGTTTGGGCGGATCCGGATCGGGTTGGGGCACTTCCACAAACATGAGCTGGGGCTCGGTGGGCACCGCCGGGGGTGGCGGGGCGGGCACGGGGGGCGGGGTTAAATGGAGTGTTTTATGCAACCAAGCGATGACGGGCCAGTGATCCCACCAACCGAGTCGCTTGCCGAGTTCGTACCCCCCCCAACCGGCCAGATGAATGGCCAGCGACAGGACAAGCGCCCACTCCAACCGCCGGTTTTCCGAACGGCCCTGGCGCAATGAATGAATGTTTGGGCCCGCCTCGGACACAGTCACCCAGTATGCCGGAGAAACGCCCTCCGGGCAACTTTCTTTGCGCCAGCAACGGTTGACCGGGTCTTGGAAGGCCCCGGGCCGGCGTCCGATTTTACCTTTGGGAGCGGAATTGATAATTTCTAGGGTTTGATTTAGTGTGATATCGTTTGAAAGGCGCGAGGCGTTAGGAGCCAGAAGACAGAATTCGGGAGTCGGGTGCCATGAGGTGCGCCGCCGGGCTTTAACCGGGCGGGCCGCTAACCTTGTCACTACGACATTCATCACGCACGAATTTAGCAGGGGAAGGTGGACATCATCTGTCCAGGATCCAAAAATTTAAAATGTTTATAAGCCGCTTTTGGAAAGCCGTTTATAAATAAAATGGGGGCCTGAGGGCGTGCTTTTAACCGCGAAATACGCAAAGCCTGCGAAAAAAGACGGGCATTTTGATCGGGAGAAAACGGAGGGAACGGAGGGGGGATGGAGGGCGAGTCTGCTGAGCACGAACAAATGGGTGGGACTGGCTTTTTTCCAAATTGTCGGTCATTCATTAAAAGCATGAGTGCCAAGGAAATTCTATGGGAGGTGGCGGAAAAGTTACCGCCGAACGCCACCATTGACGACGCCATCCACGAATTGGAGTTCCGTCAGGCCGTGCAGCAGGGGTTGGATGAACTGGATCGCGGCGAAGGTGTGCCAATTGAAACGATTAAAGCCAAAATCGCCCAATGGGCTGGAAAGTAATCATTTCGCCCTCGGCGCAGGCCGATTTGGAGGAGATTGTCCGCTCCCCCTTTAGAAAGGGTCTATAGTGACTGACAATTACCCGGTGTCGTGGCAAAAACGCTGTGCAGAATATGACAATCCCATTAACTGACCCTTTTAAGGTTGGCACGTTTTTTCGCCTTCTTTATTTCAGAGCCTTGTCTGGTCAAGCTTTGTCCCTCCCCACTTTCTGGCAACCTTCCTCCCCTCCACAGCCAGCTTGCCGTTGACAACAGCTTAATGCCTGTCCCCTTTTTGAGCATGAAAGTGCTGGGAGTCTTTCTTTCCCTGTTCGTAGCCTTCGATATAAAAATCAACGCAGTTGTATACGTTTAGAAACTCATCGTCCGACAAACGCGGTATATGATACCGGGCCACTCCATCCGAAGTCTGGCAAGCAACGATTTCTTTTATTGCCGTCACCCTCCTGTCCTCCCACGGCGCAAAGGAACAGCCGCTATGGACTTCGAGGACGCAGTAGGCTAGATCCCTCAACTCGATGGGCGTGGTCAAGTCTCCCTCCGTTTTGATGGGGGTTTTATCCAGCAGCAGTTCCTTCCAAGCCTTCATCTCGCGCAGGTCAGTCTTCCTGGCATAAGAGACAAACAACTCAGCCAAGTCTGCACGCCCATATCGTTTTGACACGACGTCGGAGCGGGACGGATGAGCCATCGCCGCACATCCAGTCAACAACAGTGCTATGCTGAACAATAGAGATAGACTTTTCATAACTATTGTGGCGTTACGGTTACGATTACCGTCCACTTTCCACTCGTACTGGCCAAATTGATCGATGGCCTTTGACTTAAAAAAGTTCAGAGGAAATTGAACACTCATTAAAATATGAAGCGAATAAACACTTTCAAACTTTCTTTGCGCCAAGCCTCGCCAATGCCGGCTTGCAACGGACGGACCGCCAGCTTAAACCGGGAGGCCCAGCTTGCCCAAAAAGGACAGTCGCGCCAGGGCGGGCGATTCGTAGTCCAGCGCCGCGCCCACCAAGTGAACCTCACCGGCCTCGACCAATTCCAGGGCCTCGGCCAGTTCCCGTTGTTCCAACCGGCCGCTGGTGGTCACCCACAGGGTCATGGGCATGAGTTCGGCGGTGAGCACCGCGTCCAGATCCACCATGGGCGGCAGTTCCACAAACAGCGCGAGGGAGGGCAATTGCTGCCAGACCAGATTGGCCCGGGACCAGCGATTGCGGTTTTCGAGGGTCCATTTCCAGTCACTTTCAAAATTTAATTGCACTACCACGTCCGGGCTGCTGTTCACATGCTCCAGGATGAGCTCGGGCCGGTTCAGGGCTTCAACAAGGGGCACGCAGCGAACTTTGCCCACCCCAGGAGGGGCGTTGGTCACCAGCACCACCGGGAAGCGCCGGTCCAGGGCGGCGATGTGCAACTCCTTAATAAAGGTGGATTTGCCCTCGCCCGGCTGGGTGGAAGTAAACGCCAGGGTGAGGCGGGTGGCATTTTGCAGCTTGAGTTTCCGCACGAGTTGCGCCCAGGTGCGAAAGCGCCACTGGGCGAGTTGCACCTCGGACAGGGTGCTGAGCACCGGCAGGCGGGCGAGGATGGGCACGCCGGTGGACCGGCGCAAATCTCCGGCGGAAATCACCCGCAAATCGAGTAATTCACGGCCCAGCACCACTCCGGTGGCCAGCACCAAGCCCAGCACCACCCCGACCACGGCGGCCAGGATCATCTTCACCGTGCGGTTGCTCACCTCCACGCTATCTTCCGAGGCGGGCGCAAACAGGCGGTACAGACCCGGGGAGTTTTCCTCGTACATCTGGGCCTCATGCTGGCGGCCGCTGAACAGGTCGCGGGTGGCCTGCAAGGATTGCTGCCGGGCCACAATGGCCGCTTGATGCTGCGTTTTGGCAGGCACGCCCCGGAGTTTTTCCTGAGTGTTGGTAAAGAACGTCTTTAACTGCGCCATTTGCTTGATCAACCCCTCCTGCTGGCCGCGCAGCGAAACGAGTTGCATGTACAAATCGTTGGCCATGGTGTTTTCGCTGTACTGAAAATTGCTGTCAAAATTGGTTTTCAAACCGCCACTGGCGGCGATCTGCTGTTCCACGGCCGCCACATGGTCGGCCGCGCTCTTGACCAGGGGGCTGGTCTCCGCATAGGCCGCTTTCAAGGTCTTCAACTGGGCGCGGGCCAGGTTGAGTTGAATGGCTTGCGGATCCTGGGAGGCGAGTTCGCGCTCCACACTGCCGATGCGAAACTCCACGGTTTCCAACTGGGTCTTGGCGGTTTCAATCTGCATTTCGGTTTCGCCAGATTCGCGCAGATAGGCCTCCAGTTCGCGGTCATTCCCATAAAACTCGCTTTCCTTGCTGAACTCCAGCAACTCCTTGTTAATGTCATCCAGGGTGCCGTCAATCTTGGAGATTTGCTCGCGTAAAAACTTGTCCAGTTCCGCTGCCTCGTCGGACTGCATCTGGGCGGTGAGCGCCACCACTTCGCGGGCATAGAGATTCACCAAATTGGCCGTGCCCTGGACCCCGAGCTTGGATTTTAAGGTGACGGAAATCAGGTCGGTTTCCTTTTCGGGTTTGATGGTCAGGAGCTTGCCGAGCGCCATCCCGCTGATGGGCGGCGTGGCCATGCTGCCGACCCGGTCCAGCAATTTGGGCGACTGCATGACATTGACAATGGTTTGCACGGTGACCTGATGGGGCTTGAAGGCGTCGCCGAGCACGGAGGCACGTATGATGGTGTTGGCCTCGCGGCGGATGAGTTCCACCTGGACGGAGTAGCTGGTTTCCAGCTTGTAATATCCCAACGCGAACAGGCCCCCCCCCATCAGCACCCCACTGATCAACAGCCAATACCAACCGCGAATCAGCGCGGCGATGAGGCGCACCGGGTCAAAGGGCAGGCTCACCCCCGCCTCGGCAGCCGGGGCCGCCGCCGCCGCCGGAACCGCGTCCGCGGCGCCGCCCGGTGAGGTTGCATTCGTTTTTGAGGAGTCCATCACGTCAAATTACCACGCGCCGGCCGGCCGGTCAGCTTTTTCTGCGTTTTACCGCGCGTTCATAGAGCGCCAGTGTCTGCCCGGCATTTTGCGCCCAGTCAAACCGCCGGGCGTTGCGAAAGCCGGCGGCGCGCCAGGTGTCACGCGCGGTGCCGTCGGTGGCCAAACGGGTGAGGGCGGCGGCCAGTTCGGCAATATTTTCCGGATCAATGGTGAGCGCGGCGTCGGCCACCACTTCCCGCAGCGAGCCCCGCGTGCTGCTGATGACGGGACAACCGCAGGCCATCGCCTCAATCGGCGGAAAGCCAAACCCCTCAAACAGCGAGGGATATACAAAGACATCCGTGGCCCGGTACAGCAAAGGCAAACTGGGGTCATCCACGAAGCCCAGCGCCCGGATGTCCGCCGCATAGGGCGAGGCCTGGGCCGCCGCATGAATGGCCTCCGCCCCGTGCCAGTCACTGCCGCCAAAGGCCAGCAGCCAGTCCAACCCGGTGGCCGCCTTGAAACGGTTAAACGCCTCGATCAGCCGCACATGGTTTTTGCCCGGATGTTCCAGCCGCGAGACGTACAGAAAAAAGGGCCGGTCCAGTTGCCAGCGCCGGGCGGCCTCCGCCTTGGCGGCGACGGCATCCCCGGGCTGAAAGCGCTGGTGATCGATGCCATTCCACACGACCGAGACGTAGTCCCGGCCCCGGCCAAAATAGGTGCCGAGGTCCCGGGCGGTGTTTTCGCTCACCGCGATGATTTCATCCTGGCGCGCGGCCAGGCGCTTGACGATCACCCGGCCGTATATCATGCGCTTCCAGTCATACTTGCCGGTGATGTGAAACGGCGCGAGATCGTGGATGGTGGCGACGAGCGCGCACGGCTTGCGCCAGAGCAGCCGGCGGTAACTCGGCACATGGAGAACGTCCAGCCCCAGGGAACGGACCAGGCCCGGCAGGTGGGTCTGGTGCCAGAGCACATTCCGACCGGCCGGCCGGAATTGTTCCGGCACCCCCACGATCTGCATGGCGGCCCGGGCGAATTCAAACAGGGGGCGGTCCTCCTCCAGCACAAACAAATAAAACTGATGCTGCCGGGCATGGGGCAGCAGGGCGCGCAACAACGCAAAGACATACTGGGCCACCCCGGTTTTGCCGCGCTGAATCACCGAGGTGGAAAAGCCAATTTTCATGGGGAGGGAGGTTGCAGCAGGAACGCCTCAATTTTGAGCAGGCGCAGTACATTTAACACATTCTCATTCGGGGCCTCAAAGGTGAGTTTGAACCCGCTCCGCAGGGAGCTTTTCCGCAGCCGGACCATGAGGCCCACCCCGGTGCTGTCCACAAAACCCACGCCCGCCAGGTCGATCACCACCCGTTGCTCGGGCTTCAGTTTCTTGATTTGCGCGTCGGTCCGCCGGGCCAGCTCCAAGGTGGTTTCCGAGGTGATTTCACCCTGCCAGCGGATGATCATGTTGTCGCTGAGACTGCGGACGGACAACTGGGCGCCACCCATCTCTTTTTGCACCCGCACCCGCGCCGAGGTGAGGTCTGGTTCGAGGGCAAAGAAATCGGTCAGTTTCATGAGGGCCAGCGCGCCCTGGAGTTGCGGACCGACGGCGACGAGCACCATCGTCCGGCCCAGTTCCCGCGAGCGCTTGCGCAAACGGATCAGCAGGCCCACGCCGGTGCTGTCCGTCATTTTGGTGCCGGCCAGATCAAAGATCACATCGTGCTGCTCCACCGCCTGGAGCCATTCCGCGCGGTGGGCCTGCACCTCCGCGGCGCTCAGGGAGGGCGGCAATTTGATAACCACCACGCCGGGCAAATCCGGGCTGACCGCCGGCCGGGGGGCGGGGGTGCCGGATTGCTTGCGCTGGCGCAAGTGCCACCATTGCTGCCAGATCACCCGGCCGAACACCCACAAATCCTTGCCGTAGCGTTTGATCAGCCGCTTGGGCTCCTGCAACATCCGGAATATCCATTCCGTGCCCGTCTTCTGCATCCAGAGAGGGGCGCGCTTGAAGGTGCCGGCCAGAAAGTCAATGGTGGCGCCCACACCCACGCTGAAGGGCACGCCGGACTGCCGGTAATGCATGTTGATCCATTTCTCCTGCTTGGGACAACCAAACGCCACGAGTAAAATATCCGGGCTGGCTTCGCGGATGCGCCGGAGAATGTCCTCATGGTCCATCTCCAGCAGCGGTTTGAAGGGCGGCGAATAGGCCCCGACCAGTTGCAAATTCGGATGTTTGGCGCGTGTTTTGGCCGCCGCCTCGGCCACACTTTCGTTGGTGCCGCCCAGAAAAAACACGCGCCAGCCGCGCGCTTCCGCCTCCGCCAGGAGCAAAGGAATCAAACCAGAGCCGGTCACCCGTTCCGGCAAGGGATTGCCGAGGAACTTGGAAGCCCAAACAATCGGCATGCCATCGGCCAGGATGAGGTGCATGTCGAACAGGATGCGGCGCAACTCCACGTCCTCGAGGGCCTGGACAATAAAATCGACGTTGGCGGTCGCCGCGCAATGCGGCTGCCCCGAGGCAATCATTTCGGCAATGATCTCGAGTGTTTCCGGGGTCGTCACATTGTCGAATGGCACCCCCAGGATGGCAATCGGATCACGGCGATTCACTGCTAATTTTTGCGAAACAGGCGTCACCACCCGGAGGGAATACCACATCATCCGGAAAAAACCAAGTCTGGAAACCACCAGTCCGTGGCAAAATATTGTTCGGATCGATGGCCCGGGAGGGGGGGGTACTTTCCGGCCCCTAAAATCGCACTTGCCGCTTTATTGCCCGCCCGGTGTGGTTTAGGCTGCGGGGGTTGACCAGCCTGGACTACATCAAACTGGCGGGAATCGGACCGATATTTTTTATTCTCGGCCCGTTGATTGGTTTTATGATCCAGGGCAAACCGGGCGCGCAACGCGCCGTTTTTGGGATCATGTGCTTCATGACCATCAACGGCTTGCTGGCGCCGGGCAATTGGGGTCTCACCCTGGCCTCCATTGAGACCTACCGGGGCCACACCAAGGGTTATCACTTTTATTTCAACCACGCCCTCGCCATCGCCCTGATTGTGGCCAAGTGGCGGGAGGATCCCCGATCGTTCCGCCTGATCCCCCCGGGGATGGGCTTTTACCTGTTTTACTGCGCCATGTCCATGCTCTCGCTGATTCATGCGCCCAATCTCAATTACGGCTTGATGGCCGCCCACAAAAGCATCTTCGCCTCGTTGCTGATGATCGCCACGTTCAACACCCTGCGCACGGATGAGGATTTCCAACACTTCGTACGGGTGATGGCGGTGACCATGGCCTGGCAACTGTTTGTCTGTCTCAAAATGAAATACCTGGAGGGGGCGTACCAGGTGCACGGCACCTTTGAGCATCAAAACCCGCTGGCGATGTATTCCGTGCTATTAGGCATGATCTTTCTGGCCACCGGTCTGGGGCCGGTGTTCAGATGGTCGAATTTCATCATGTTCGCCTTCATGTTCTGCGGGGTGATTGTGGAATGCACGCTCTCCCGGGGCGCCCTGGTGATGTTCGGCGCAGGCACCGTGGCGGTGGTGGGTGCCAGCCTGCTGGACAAAATCACCAAGCGCCGGGTACTGACCACCTCCGCGCTGGCGATTTTGGGCGGCATCGGACTCACGCTCGCGCTGGACAGTCTCATTGCCCGCTTTAATGACAAGGGCAACCAGGCCAGCGGCGAATTGCGCGAAGTCATGAAGAATGCCTGCCGGGCGATGGTCAGTGACAATCCACTGGGCATTGGCTGGAATAACTATGCCTTGGTGGTGAACCCGCCTTTTCGATACGCCGAAATTTACTATGACTGGATCCGGGGCATGGGCCAGAAGCCGGATGAATCCGCCCTCAATTCCGTGGTGGAAAGCCATTATTACCTGATGCTCGCGGAAACCGGTTATGTGGGTCTCAATAGCTGGCTGCTGCTAATCTTTGTGGGCCTGTATCGCAATTTCCGGGCCGTCTGGTATTTCGGCCATGGCTTTCGAAGATGCCTGGCCCTGGGCATCATGTTTGGGTGCGCGCTTAACTATGAGCAAAGCACGCTCGAACGGGTGCTGGTCCAGCCGCGTAATTTGATGATGTGGATGATCATCATGGGCATCAGCGGCCGCCTTGAAGTCATGCGCCGCGAAGGGGTGGCGGCCGATAAAAAACGCCTTACGGCCGGGCGTTAATCGCCCGCACCGCCTCCACGGCCGCCTGGCTCAGGGATTGGTCCGGATCGGCCATGAGCTTTTGCAGGGCATCCAGGCTGGCGCGGGTCCCGATTTTACGGAGAATTTCGCAGGCATGCTCCCGCGTGTCCGTGGCCCGTTCATTAAGGAGGGCGAGCACGGCCTTTTCCGCCGCCGGCCCCTGACTGCCCAGGGCGGTGACTGCCTCCTGGTTAAATGAACCGCCCCGCGCCACTAGATCCGCCAGCGGTTCGATGGCGCGCTCGTCGTGCAGCCGGGTCAGGGCTTTGATGGCATTTTGACGGATGCTCACATCCGAGTCCCGGAGCAATTTAATCAGCGTGGGCACCTGTTCGGTGGTCGCATGATCGGCCAGGAAATTCATGGCGCACATGCGCGGAAACGAGTCTGTTTCGGACGTGGCGCCGGCCAGCAGATTGAGTAATTCCGCGGGCGTGTTGGTCACGGTCGCCCCGTTTAGCCGGCTCATCGCGTCCCGCCGGGTGGCATCGTCGTCGGCTTTCAAGTCCGCGACCAGCTTCTGTATTTCGGCCTCCGTCAGAGGTTTGACCACGGGCGGTGGCGGGGGAACCAGGGCGGCGGCCAGTTCATCGCCGCTGAGCCGGCGAAATTTAAAGTGGATTTGCGACTGGCGCGACGTGGTTTCGGTGACGGAAACCAGCGCGGCGGTGCCGGCCAGGTTCTCGAAGCGGCCGCTAGTTAGATTAAATTCCAGCCGTGCTTCCGCCTGGGCGCTGAGGCGTGGCTGGGTGCCATGGCCCAGCAAACTTGTCAGCGTGGTGTGCTTTTCCAGCGTGAGCGCCGCCGGGGTGTTGGACACCATCTGCCAGCGGGTCCCGCGGGCCACCGCCAGAGTGGCCGGCCGGTTCCGGAACTCATTGCCCATATAGAAACCCCCGCCATAAGGGGATGGGCTCGGGGGGGCTTGAATGGGACCCAACAGTTGGGGGGAGTCCATGACCAGCGCCTCATCCTTGAGCTCCTCCGCCTTGCCGGTTTGGAGGGGCAACGGCGGATAAAGGGTGGTCACCAATTCGCCCAGTGGCACCGTCAGGCTGTAGTCCCCGCTGGAACGCAACACGTGACCATGTGTATCCAGCATGATTTGTGCGGCCCGGGGAAAGCCATTCATGGGACCCATGTAGGGACCACCATAATACCCCATGCCCGGCTGAAAGGGCTGGCGGTTTTCCGTGTGCAAGTTGCTGTGCCAGGTTAGGGTGGCCGCATTGGAACTGAGTTCCGTGGTCGCGATGAAAATGTTGCCACTCGTGACCTGCTGGCCATTTTCCCCTTGCACGGTAATCTCCACCGCATAAACATTCGTCTCGTCCACGGTGAAGTGATATTGCAGCGCGGGGGTTTTGGCCGGCGCCACGCCCGGCAACCAAACGACGCACAGTCCGGCGGCCAGCGCAACAACCTTGGCCAGGAGGGGTGTCTTCATGAGACTATTCAACCACCAGCAGAATTTCATGCAAGCGGAATTTATATGCGGAAATTTTATTCGCGGTTTCGCAGAATTCCCCTTGTCAGGCGGAATGGTCCCACCTAATGTGACGGCGTCAATGATCCGTGTCTTTTTACATGATTGAATTGATCCAATTTCCATGGAGTCCGTACGGCCTCGTACAGCGACAAATTCTGGAATATTCCGGCGTCCGTTATAAAATCATCAACCTGCCCCGCACCGGCGATCGCACCCTGGTCTGGCGCCTCACCAAGGAACAATCTTACGGCGTGCCCCTCCTCAAGGATGGCCGGCGGGTGGTGTTTGAATCGGGCGAGGAAACCCAGGACCTTGCCAAATATCTTGATCAAAAATTGCGACTCGGGCTGTTCCCCCCGGAATTGGAGGGCCTGCAAGCCATCCTCTGGCGCTATATCGAGAATGAGGTGGAGAATCTGACGTTCCGCTTGAATGACGCCCATTACCGGGAATTTGTGGTCAAGGCGGACCAGGTGTTTTACGTGCGCCACAAGGAGCGCAAGTTTGGTCGCGGCTGCCTGGATCACTGGCGGCAAACGGCGGATGAGTTGCTGGCCCGGCTCGCCGCCAGTCTGGTGCCGTTTGAGCAAATGCTGCAAACCGGCCCTTACCTGCTTGGCGCGCAACCGCGCTTTGTTGATTTTGAGTTGTTTGGAATGCTGGAGAACCTGTTGTTTTCCAAACATTACCAACTCCCTCAGACCCAGGTTAACCTCCAAAACTGGCACCGCCGGCTGGCGGTGCTTAAACTCGCCGAACTGACCAAGTGAAAAATTACATCCTTGATACCAACGTTCTACTCCACGATCCCAACTCGCTGCTGAACTTTAAGGAAAACTCGGTCCTGCTGCCCATCGAGGTCATTGAGGAGATCGACCGTTTCAAACGCGAGTCCACCGAATTGGGCCGCAATGCCCGGACAGTGTCGCGGTTGCTGGACGGGTTTCGCGGGGACGGCAGCCTGAGCGCCGGGGTCGCGCTGCCCAACGGCGGCAAACTGCGCATTGCCATTCCCAAAAAACCCGCCAATGGCAAGGCGGCCAATGGTGACGGTGCCAATGGTTTTCATCACCATTCGGTGGACAACCGCATTCTCGCCATGGCCGCGAGCATCCAGAAAGCCCAACCCAAAAACCCGGCCATTCTCGTGAGCAAGGACATCAACCTGCGCATCAAGGCCGATGCCCTTGGGTTGCAGGCCGAGGATTACGAGACCGACCGCGTCTTTATCACTGATTTGTACACCGGCATGCTGGACTGGACCGTCTCGCCGGAAAAAATGGCCCAGTTCCGCACCGAGGGCAGATTAAAGGTGCCGGCGGACAAACGGTTTTTCCCCAGTGAATATTGCACCCTCGTGGATGAGGTGAACCCCAAGCGCACCGCGCTGACGAAGGTGGATGCCACGGCCGAATATTTGGTCCCCATCCTGGATTGCCGCGAGGGCGTGTGGGGCATCAAACCCCGCAACCGGGAACAACATTTCGCGCTGGACGCGCTGCTGGACGACCGCATCAAGCTCGTGACCTTGATGGGCAAGGCGGGCACCGGCAAGACGCTCATCGCCATGGCCGCCGGTCTCAAGCAGGTGGTGAACGACCGGGAATTCCGCCGGTTGGTGGTGGCGCGTCCCACAATTTCCATGGGCAAGGAGCTCGGCTTTTTACCCGGGTCCCTCGATGAAAAACTAGCCCCCTGGATGCAGCCCATCCACGACGCCCTGGAACTGCTGAGCGATTTAAACATGGGCCACGATCATCGGCGCAGCACCGATTTGATGCGCTCCGGCAGCATTGTGGTGGAGGCGCTGAGCTATATCCGGGGCCGGAGCATTGCCAACCAGTTCATGATTGTGGACGAGGCCCAAAACCTCACTCCGCTCGAAGCCAAAACCATTGTCACCCGGGTGGGCAGTGGCACTAAAATAATATTCACCGGCGACCCGTACCAGATTGACAATCCGTATGTGGATTCCGCCTCAAACGGCTTCAACTACGTGGTCAGCCGCTTCCGGGACCAGGCGATTGCCGCGCACATTGAATTGCAAAAAGGCGAGCGTTCCGAACTGGCCGAACTGGCCGCGAACATTTTGTAAAACCCCAGCGGTACTGGCCACTGTCACGCCCCTCGCCCCGTCAGCAACTCTGGCGGAGCGGGGGGCGTTTCACCACCTAAATCATGTCAAAAATCATTTGACAAAATGGCGTTTGGGACGATTTTTACGGGAGATAACTGGGTTTTATTGGAAATGTTATGATTTCAAACGAACGCCCGTCCCCTTACGGCAGAAATCCGCACAGCCCGTCCAAACCGCCGGTGGCCGAGGACACCCTGCATTCCGGCGAAATTCAGATTGAGCGCAAAACGTTTATTTTCACCCTGAAGGAAAACCCCCGGGGCCGCTTTTTACGCATCACTGAAGATGTGGGCGGCCGGCGGGATACGATTATCATCCCCTCCACCGGACTGGAGGAGTTCAAGCAACTTCTGGATGCCATGGTGCAGGCCTCCCACGATATCCCCGAAAAATCGAGTTGAGCGGGCCGCCACCTGACGACCGGCCCGGTCGCCTCATTCAGCGACGGCTTTGACCTTCTTGACCCGCGGCTTGGCGTTGGAAGCCCGCACGGCCTTGGCCTTGACCACTTTCACCCGCGCGGCATCGCTCCACAGGCCTTCCAAGTCGTAATGCTCCCGAGTATCCTGGCGCATCACGTGAACAATGACGTCAAAAAAGTCGAGCACGATCCAGGATCCCTGCCGGGTGCCATCCACCGCACGAGGGCGAATATCATGGTCTTCCCGCAATTTATTCGTGATTTCCTCCACAATCGCCCGCACGTGCGGCTCACTGCTGCCCGAGGCAATCACATAATAATCCGCCACGGACGAGATTTTGCGAACGTCCAGGACCGCGAGTTTTTCGGCCTTTTTATTGTCTGCATAATCGCGGCAGAACTGGGCCAGCTTTTTTGAATCCATAATTTTCAGGACGCATTTTAGCATAAACCCGGCAAATTTACAGGGATTTAGCGGTTTTTTTAATGGCGCGGGCAGTCAGCCGGGGGGGCACCGGGCTGGTTTCAGGCGTAATTTCCCTAAAAATGCGCCGGGGCTAACGGTAAATGCCGGAATTCTTAATGGCTTCCGCGACCGCCGCCGGTACCAGGAGCTCAATCGAACGGCCGGCCTGAACCCGGGCGCGGATTTGCGAGGAGGACAGCCCCAGCGGGAATCCGGTCAGCGTCCGGCCCCGGAAAGGTGCGGGAAATTGCGCTGGTTCCCCGCCCGGGCGCGGAACCACCACAAATTCCGCCCGGCGGGCGAGTTCTGCCGGTTCGCGCCATTCGTTGAGCTTGGCCACATTGTCCGCGCCGATAAGGTAAAAGAGTTCAGCGCCGGGAAAGCGCCGGGAATACTCGCGCAGGGTGTCGATGGAGTAGGAAACGCCGCCGCGCTGGATCTCCTGGTCGTCCACCTCGTAGCCAGGCTGGCCAGCCAGGGCGAGCCGAAGCCATCGCAAGCGGGCGGCCGCCGGCGCATGCTGGCTGTCCAGCTTGAAGGGTGATTGGGCGGCGGGAATGAAGATGATGCGGTCCAGGCCCAGCTCTTCCAAGGCGGCCTGCGCCACCAACAGGTGACCGAGGTGCACCGGATTGAAAGAACCGCCATAAAGTCCCAGTTTCATGAGGTTAACAGCAGCGTTTCACGCCGTTGAAGCGTTCTTCTGTGACCTGCGCGTAGAGCTTCGCATCGCTGGCCGCCGTGCAGGCGCAGACCTGTTCCCGGGCGCGGTCGAGCTGGGATTCGCCGGATAATTCCCGCGCCAGCGTGATTGCCAGCGCCGCCGCCCCGGCCAAATGCAGCGGTTTGCCCTCGGCCACCGCATAATCTGGCAGCCACACTGGCGGGGTCTCGTGCAGGACGGTGGGTTTGCTCCGCGACCAGAGCAGATACCACTCGCGCAAGCTGATCACCAGAATGGCCAGCACCAACGCGAGGAAGGTAGCCGCCACGCCCGCATCCAGCAGGTTGTTAAAACGCAGGGTGCGGCTCTTGGACAAGTCGGCCTGGGCGGTGGCAAGTTTCTGGGTTACATCAGGGGTGGCCACAGCGGGAGCAGGCAGGGCGACCAAGGCGAGATCTTCATTGATCTTCGCTTGCAACACCTGGGCTTGGGAAAGGAAGCCAATGCGTGGGTCAGGGTGAAAAATCTTCTCCAAACCGGCCGTCCACGTGACACTGACCAGCCACAATAAAGGAATGAGCGTCACGAGCATGAGGGCCGGATTTCCCAGGCGGCGCGGACTGGTGCCCGCGGCGGCAGCGGGTTGCAATTGCATCTTCAGAATAATCGTGGTGCCGAGACAGAGGGCGATGGTGGCGAGCAATTGATTGGCGATGCCGAACAGCGGCCAGAGGGAGTTAATGCCGCCGAGCGGATCGCGCACGCCTTGAATCAAGAAATAGCCCCAAGCCCCGACCATCAAGGCGCTTGCAAAGGGCGCGACCCGAATATTTTTCACATCACCGAGCGGTTGCCACACCTGGCCGAGCAGGCTTTGGATGAGGTAACGCCCCACCCGCGTGCCCGCGTCCAAGGTCGTCAAAATGAAGAGCGCCTCAAACATAATGGCGAAGTGGTACCAAAGATCGAGCCAGCGACCGGCGACCGCTTTGGAGAAAATATGCGCCATCCCCACCGCCAGCGTCGCCGCCCCGCCCGTGCGGCCGAACAAGGTTTTCTCACCCAATTGGTTGGCCAGGTCATTCATCTGGTCGCTGGTCACGGGATAACCGAGCGCAGTGATTTTAGCCACCGTCGCCGCCGGCTCACCCTTGATGTTCATGCTGAAGTAAACACCCGGTTCCAAAGTACACGCGGCGATCAAGGCCATGATGGCCACGAAGGACTCCAGGCACATGGCCCCATAGCCAATCGACCGCGCATAGCCCTCGCGACTGATGATCTTGGGCGTCGTACCACTGGCAATAAGCGAGTGAAAACCAGAAATGGAGCCACAGGCGATGGTGATGAAACAGAACGGGAAAATCTTGCCCGCCACCACCAATCCGGAACCGTCCACGAACTGCGTGAGCGCCGGCATTTGGAGTTGCGGCAGGGTGCATAAAATGCCCGCGGCCAGAGCGAAAATAGTGCCGAGCTTCATGAAAGTGCTCAGGTAATCACGCGGGGCCAGCAGGAGCCAGACCGGCAGACTGCTGGAAATGATCCCGTACCCGATGATGGTCCAGGCCACATTAATATCGTGCAGGCCAAACACCCCCGACCAGTAGGGGCTTTGGTAAACCAGTTTCCCGCCCCAGACCGCCAGCAACAATAACGTGACCCCGAGCGCCGAGGCTTCCAACACCTTGCCGATGCGGATAAAGCGCAGGTAATTGCCCATGAGCAAGGCAATCGGCACCGTGGCCCCCACCGTGAAGATGCCCCAGGGACTTTCGGCCAGCACCCGGACCACCACCAAGGCCAGCACGCCGAGGAGAATGGTCAGAATCGCAAGGATCGCCAGGGTGGCAATCAAACCGGCGGGTGTATTGAGCTCCTCTTTCACCATTTGGCCCAGGGATTTGCCGTCCCGGCGGATGGAGCAGAACAGGATCACCATGTCCTGCACCGCCCCGCCCAGCACCACGCCCACCAGAATCCAGAGTGCCCCCGGCAGGAACCCGAATTGGGCGGCCAGCACAGGCCCCACCAGCGGCCCCGGTCCGGCAATGGCCGCGAAGTGATGGCCGAACACGATCCATTTGTTCGTCTTGCAGTAATCCTTGCCGTCCTCATGGGTTTCGCAAGGCGTGGCACGGCGATCATTGAGCATGAGCACCCGAACCGCCAGCCAGCGGGAATAAAAGCGATAGCCAATCGCATAGGTGCACACCGCCGCAATCAGCAAGCTGGCCGAATTGACCGGCTCCCCGCGCCGCACCGCCAGGGTGAAATACCCCCACGCGCCCAGCAGGGCGATGAGCAACCAGCCAGCCTGGAATAAGATTTTTTTCATGTGTTGACCGGGAAATCTTTTACCCGACAACCGCGCGGAGGCAAAGCATCTTTAACGATTTTGTCAGGGCTGTCCCGAACGGTGCCGCAATGACAGGGAATAATGACCTGCCTCGCCGGTCCTGGCCCTCAAGGCGTGGCCAGCCGATAAAAACGGGCTGGATGGTTTTTCACGGTGCCATCACGGAAGCCGCCCTTCCCGGCCGCATCGGCCCGGTTGGTGCTGAGGTTGCTCCAGCTGGACTCCGCCAGCCCATCTCGGGCTTGCAGAATATAGGTCGTATTCGGATGGCCCGTGAATTGAATCACGGCGGTGCCGCCTTGATAATTGAGCGAGGTAATCCAAATCGTTTCGGCGGGCAACGGGTCCGCTGGCGGGGCGGGCAGATTGGTTGCCGTGGACGTTGCTTTGTTGGCTAGATGATAGACGGGGAAGCGCCGCTTGGCTTGCAACTCCACCGGGCTCAGGAATGGACTCTGAAAGGTATCGTCGAGCGAGCCATCCGGATTAAGCCGCGCGATATGCTGGCGGTGGACCCCGTTGACCACGGTAAATGGCCCGCAGATGACAATCCGCCCGTCATCCTGCACCGCCATGTCCATGATCAGCCGCCCAAATTGCACCTCGCCCACCTGGCAATGAAAACCGGGGTCAATCTGGCCGTTTGCCCACAAGCGCACCAAACCGGGGAAAACGGCTCCGTTCATGGTGGTAAAGCCACCCGCCACCAGCAACTTCCCGTCCCTTAATCGCTTGATGGTCAGGCTGCCCCGCAGGTCCGCTGCATAGCGGTTGGTGAAACTGAAATCCGGCCGCCAGTTTTGGTCAAAGCGCATCAACCGGCCGGGCGCCACGATACTGCCGTTGATGAATTCGTCTTGAATCCCCAGCACCGCCCCGCCATCGGGCAACGGCACCGCCACCCGGCACAGTGCGAAGGGCACTTCGGCAAAAAGTGCTTGGAAAACCCGGGCGGCATCAGTGGCCGAAGGGGCCTCCGCACAATCTTCAAATGGTAATTGCCCGGAGGGCTTGACGAGCGGCCGGCGGCGGGCGGGGGCCGTGCGTTTCCAGTCCACGGGTTGATGCCCCCACCAGTTCCCCCAAAAACCCGCGCCTTGAAGCGTCCAGATCAAACCCGCATGCGGCGGAAATGTCCCGGCGGAATTAGTGGTGGCGGACGGCATTAAGCGGCCACCGGCATCCAGCCGAAATGCTGACAGCGGCTGATTGGCCATTACCGCCACCAGGCCATCGTTCAAAGCGGCCGCCGGGTAAGTGCCACCCGGCAGATATGTCCGCTGCAAGACCGGCCCCGCTGCATTGGTGGATCCAGTGGGCACAAACGATTCATCCACACTGCCATCGGCCAGGAAGCGCGCGTAACCAGGCCGCGGCCGGCCTTCCGCCGAATCGAAGAGACCGGACAGCAGGAGCTTTCCATCCGGCAGCGCAGTGACATGCGCACGGCTGGAATCATTCGCGGAAAATCCACCACTACAGTAAAAGCTGCGATCCAACGAACCATTGGTATTCAGCCGGATGGCGCCGCGCTCAAAATAACCGAGCCGGCCCGACCCTGGATCAATGAAGTTTCCGAACAAACTGGCGGCAACGACAATTTTCCCGTCCGGCTGGAGGGCTAATCCGCCCGGCGGTGAATCCAGGGAGATCAAAGCCGTATCGGTCATCACCTCGCGCGGAACTTCCATCGGCTTGCTGACCGCAGGGATGGCTTTATGCGGCCGAAGGTTTAATACGGCCATTACCACCACACTTCCCGCCAGCGTCGCAACCGCCCACAGGCTGAGCAAAGTTTTGAATTTTGCCCACGCCAGCGCCTTGAGCGTTCCCTGGGCCAAACTGGTGGTCACCCCCGTGAGCACCGCGCCGGGGGCCGCCAGTCCGCAAATTTGGGGGGCCAACCCCACGGGCGCCGCCTGCCGGGCATGCGCGGACATGGCCCCGGCGATGGCGACTGCGGAAAGAGCCACCCCCCGGCGGTTGAATAGGTTCCGCAGCTTTTCCACCGCCCGGGTGGTGCGCTTGTAGACGGCGGCTTCCTGAATTCCCAACAGCGCCGCAGATTCGCGTGCGCTTTTATTTTCGTAATAGCGCAGGGCCAGCAGGGTGCGGTCACCTTCGCCCAGTTCCGCCATGGCAGCCTCCAGATGCGGGCATAGGCGGTGCCAGTCCGTTGCGGCATTGCCCGTTTCGGTCAAAGTGGATTGCCGATAGGCCTCCTGTTCGCGCCACTGGCGGCGGAGATTGGTACGTTGCCAACATGCGGCGGTGTGGCGGGTAGTTTCATACAGCCAGCCCGTAAGCACCGTGCGGGGACGCAGTCCGGCAGCTTTGCGGGCGAGAATGACAAACACAGCCTGGGCCACATCTTGCGCGTCGCTGTCGCTCGCGGTGCAGCGACGGGCGATGGCATACACCAAGTTGAGGTGCCGCCGCACCAGTTCGGTGAACGCCGCCTCCGAATGGAGGCGGGCAAATTCCCGCACCAAATCCATGTCTGCCACATCGGTCATCCCCTATTTATCTCCGCCCAGCGCAAAAGTGGACAAACTATTTTTCAAATTTTTCTGTTGGGAGGAGAAACCAGGGCGCTCAACGGGGGCCGTCTCGTTGGTCAGGGATATTGCTCCAAGTATTCCGGACGACACTTTAGGGGATTCCCTCAACTCACATTAAAAATGCAGCGCCGACTTCCACCGCCCCGTCTCACCAACCGACTGGCCCACCCCCATCCTGGCCCATCCCGTCTCCACCGGCACCGGCTCCACCAATATTCGTTACCCATTCTATTTAAGCAGGTTAAGCAAATAACAGCCACCCACCAACGCTTTTCCGCGGTTAAAAATTCCCACAGCTTCAACTTTTCATTGCCGGTCCACTCGGCTTAGAATCCCGCAATGATTATTGCGCCTTCATTGCTGGCCTCCGATCACACCCGCTTTGGCCGCGAGGCCGAACGGGCGGGTCGTTCCGGGGCCGAATGGCTGCATCTGGATATTATGGACGGTCATTTCGTGCCCAACATCTCGTTCGGTCCCGAGGTGGTGCGTTCCCTGCGCCCATTGACCAAGCTCTTTTTCGACGTGCACCTGATGTGCTCCAAGCCGGACATTTTGCTGGAACCCTTTGCCAAGGCCGGTTCAGATCAAATCACCATCCACGTGGAACTGGGCGAGGCGGTGATCCCGTTAATCTGGAAAATCAAGTCGCTCGGCAAAAAAGTGGGGTTGGCGGTGAATCCCCCCACGCCCATTGCGCAGGTTCAACCGTATTTGCCTTTGATCGACTGTTTGCTGGTGATGACCGTTAATCCCGGGTTTGGCGGACAGTCCTTTATTTATGAGACCCTGCCCAAGGTGCAGCAGGCGAATATCTGGCGGCGGGAATTAAATTTACGATACCGCGTGGAAGTGGATGGGGGCATCAATCATCAAACCGCCGGGGAATGCGCCGCCGCCGGGGCGGACACCTTTGTCAGTGGCACCACGCTGTTCAAGGCCCCCAATTTGCGCGCGGCCGTGCGCAAAATGCAGAAGGTGGTCAACCAATATGATCCCGCCCTGGCGGACCTGGCCATCGAAAAGAATCCCCAACTGGCTTTATAAAGCGGTCTCATGGCAACCTCCGTTAAATTCGGCACCGATGGCTGGCGGGCGGTAATGGCCGAGGGCTTCACCTTCGCCAATGTCGCCCGGGTGGCGCAAGCCACGGCGGATTACTGGCGCACCCACCCGGTTCCGGACACCAACCACACAGTAATCATTGGCTATGACCGCCGTTTTTTATCCGACCGCTTCGCGGCCATCACGGCGGAGGTGTTTGCGGGTAATGAATTTCAAGTGGTCCTCTCGCCGGTGGCCGTGCCCACCCCCTGTATATCGTTCGCGGTGAAACAGCTTAAGGCCGTGGGCGGGGTGATGATCACGGCCAGCCACAATCCGCCGGCCTTTAACGGATTTAAATTAAAATCCCATTTCGGCGGCTCGAGTGATGCCGCCACCTGCCAGGCGGTGGAAGCCCTGCTGGACCGCAACCCCGTGCGCACCCTGCCCCTGGCGGAAGGCCAGCGCACCGGGCGGATTACTCTGCGCGATGTGCGGCCGGCCCATTTCCGGGCCATCAAAAAGCTCGTGAATTTCCCGCTGATCGCGCAGTCGCAACTGCGGGTGGCGCATGACGCGCTGTTCGGCGTGGGGGCGGGTTGTTTTGCCACCCTGCTGGCCGGATCCACCTGCCAGGTTACGACGCTGAATGGCCGTCACGACGTGTTGTTCGGCGGCATTTGTCCAGAGCCATTGCCCAAAAATTATTCCCTGGGGGCCGCGCAATTAAGGAAGCATTCGCATGACATCTGCCTGGTCACCGACGGGGATTCCGACCGCATCGGGGGCATGGATGGCCGGGGTAATCCCCTGACCAACCAGCAAGTCATCGCCCTGCTGCTGCATCACCTGGTGCGCAACCGGGGCGGGCGCGGCCCGGTGACCAAAACGTATAACACCACCGCCATGGTGGATAAAATGTGCGCCGCTTGGGGACTGCCGCTCACCGAGGTGGGGATTGGGTTTCGGTTTATCGCGCCGGAACTGATGCGCCCGGGCGCCTTGTTTGGCGCGGAGGAAAGCGGCTCGGTGGGATTTGCGGGACACATCCCGGAACGCGATGGCCTGGCGGCCGGCTTGTTCCTGCTGGAAATGCTGGCCCTGGAAAAACGCCCGCTGAACCGCATTTGGGCGGGTTTGGAAAAAGAATTTGGACCCCACCACTACGGCCGGCACGACGCCCATTTTCCGCTGGAAAAGCGGGCGGCCTTGATGGCCTGGTTGCGGGAAAATCCGCCGGCGAAATTATTAAATTCCCGGCTGGCCCGGGTGGACGACCGCGATGGCGTGAAATTCGTGGCGGCAGACACTTCCTGGCTGATGCTGCGCGGCTCGGGCACGGAACCGGTTTTGCGCATCTACGCCGAGGCTTCCTCCCCGGCCGGCCTGGCCCGGTTGCTGCGCCTCGGTGTGGCGTTGACAAAACGCGTCTGATTTCCAAAGCTTTCCCGCATGATAAACACTGGCATCTTGAATCCGCAAATTCTGTCGCTCCTGGCCCGGGTCCGGCACACCAATGCCCTGGTCATTTCCGACCGCGGCTTTCCCTTCTGGCCGCAGATTGAGACGGTGGATATTTCCCTGGTGGACAATCTTCCCAGCGTCTTGCAAGTGCTGGCGGCGATTCGGGGCAATTTTCAAGCGACACAAGCATTCATGGCGGCCGAATTTGAGAAAAACAACACCGCCGCCACCCGCCAGGCGTTCGCCGCCGGACTGGCGGGCATTCCGCTCACATTTGAACCCCATGTGGATTTCAAATTACGCGTGCCCCATGCCATCGGCTTGATTCGCACGGGCGACACGGTACAGTATGCCAATATGATTTTGATTTCAGGTTAGGTCGATGGCTTACTGCACCCCCACTCGGTAGAAAAACCTGGCCCCATTCGTGACGGTGGCATCGAACCAGGCGGTGGTTCCCGGCAGTCCGGTGAGATTGCTGCAAATGTTGGTGAAGCCAGCCGGGTCGGCCAGATTGGGGCTGCGTTGCAAAAAGTAGGTTTTGCCCGCGACACTTTGCCACCGCACGTTCCAGCCTCGGGGCAGTTGATTGGGCACTGGTGCTGATAGTTTCAGCACCGAAGCGGCGTTGGTGGGATTGGTGCCCGCCACCCACTCCTGCCAGTTGTTCATGCCGTCGCCATCGGGGTCAAGGGAGTCCGCCGACCCGTCGGTGGGTAGTCCGTAATTTTCCAGCCAGGCATAGGAAATCAGCGAGGTCGGGGTTGGGTATTCAAAAGCCCCCATATCCACCGTGCCGCCCACCACGCGCGGATTTCCGTCCAGATCCACGAGGTTGGTCACCATGGTATTGAGCCCGGCATTGATCACGGGGGAACCGGCATCCGGATGCAAATCGCCGCCGTAAAAATCGACGAACGTGGGTGCATTCGTAAGATTGCCGAAACCGGCCGGCAGCGGCAAGGTGCAGGTGTAACCAAAGGACAGGTTGTTGTAGGGGCCAGGACCATAATTGGCATTGGTACCGGCAGCATTAAAATAAATGAGGCAATTGGTGACTCCGTCCACGACCCGGGAGGAATCAAGGTTTGGACAGATGCCGCCATAGAACGAGGCGGAGTTATTAACAATCGTGCAGTTGACCAGCAGCGGGCAATTAAAAGCACCGCCACCCTCAAAAGCCTGATTGCCGGTGATCAAACAATTCATTGCCGAACAGACCAAGAGACCACCACCGCCACCGTAAACCGTGCCTGGGACACTTGGTGTATGGGGAACAGCCTGGACCTGATTGCCGGTAACCAGGCAGTTAATCAACGTGGAAGCCGCCGCGCCGCCACCGTTGGTCGCCTGATTGTCGCTGATGGCGCAGGCTTGGAGCGTGAGCCCATAGGCCCCGCCGCCGCTACCCGTCGCCGTGCAGGCCTCCAGCAAACAATTATTTAAAATGCCACCACCGACTAACGGGCCCGTAGCCCCACCGCCATCACCCGAGACCGTGGTAAACAGCCTGCCGTAGCCGGGCTGGCTCCAACCGGCCGCCCCATAAATCAAAGTGAACCCGCTAAGGACCGCCCCATTGGTTAACCACGCACAACGATACATGGAGTTGCCGCTGATAAAGGCGCGGCTGGGACCGTTCAGGCTTTGCACCGTCACGGGTTTGGCCAGCACCAAGCGGTTGGTTTCCACCCGGGCGGGCAAACCCGAGGTCGTGGTCGTCCGCCAACCATCCTGATAAAAGCCGTCATTCACCAAAATCAAATCCCCCTGGGTGGCGCCATCGACGGCGGCCTGAATCGTGAGCGCGGCCGTGGACCAATCGCCATAAGGGGGCGTGGGATTGGCGCTGTTCTGGTCCACATACAAGGTGGCGGCCGGGGCCGCCAGAACCATCCAGAGGCAGTTCAACCAAACCAAGCGAGGGAAAGGGTGCCACATCGGGCGTTTCACGATGCTAAGAATGAAGAATGCTGGCACGGATTTGTCAAGGCGCAAGCCGGTGGCCCGCCACCGCCGCCTCGTGGCCGCAACCAAAATTGCCTCCACTATTTTAATGGCGTGGCCGGGGTGGAACACTTTAATTTGGACGGGCATGGGGATAACATTTATCACTCCGGCGATGTCCGCATCGCGGCGGGAATTACTGGGCGACCTGCTCAAGGCCACTTCGCGCTCATTTTACCTGACGCTGCAAGTGCTCCCGAAGCAGGTGCGCCCGCAAATCGGACTCGCCTATTTGCTGGCCCGCACCACGGACACCCTTGCGGACACCGACATTTTGCCGGTGGACCAACGCCTGGCGGCGCTCCAATCTTTGGCGGAGCGGATTGCGGGTCGGACGGACACTGTCCTAAATTTCCAAGAATTAGCCCGGCAGCAGGGGTTGCCGGCGGAGCGGGTGCTGCTGGAGAAGGTGGAAGCCAGTCTGGCCTTGCTGGGCGAACTAGACCCGGCGGATTTGGCCTTGGTACGCAGTGTGCTGGAGGTGATCACGAGCGGGCAGGAACTGGATTTACGGCGGTTTGCCGGCGCGGGCGGGCAGCACATCATCACCCTGGCCACGGATGCGGAACTGGATGATTACACCTACCGGGTGGCAGGCTGTGTGGGGGAATTCTGGACCCGCATCTGCCGCGCCCATCTCTTTCCCCAAGCGCCGCTGGATGCGGCGCAACTGCTGGCAGAGGGCATTCGCTTTGGCAAAGGACTCCAACTGGTGAACATCCTCCGGGATTTGCCCGGCGACCTTGGCCAGGGGCGCTGCTACCTGCCCCGGACCACCCTGACGGCCGCCGGCTTAAGCCCGGAGACCCTCTGGTTGCCGGAAAATGAAGGCCGTTTCCTGCCGCTATTCCATCATTACCTGGACCAGGCCGAGGCCCATTTGCGGGCCGGCTGGCATTACACCAACACCCTGCCCCGCCGTTGTGTGCGGGTCCGGTTAGGCTGTGCCTGGCCGATTTTGATCGGCATGCCAACCATTGCAAAATTACGGGCGGCCCGGGGCGCGGAACTCCGGCAGCGGGTGAAAATGTCGCGGCGCGAGGTGCGGGGCATGCTGCTGCGATCCGTGGTATTTTATCCCTTTCCCGGCACCTGGCAGAAATTGCTGCGTTGAATCTCGCCGCACCGATGCACCGCTAACCGGCCCGGATTGCAACTTGCGCAGGCTCGACAAATGGTTTAGCATGTTTGACTTATGTTCCAGGCTTTCATTTTCATGTTTGAGGGAGCGCCCGCCTGGGACCGGCTGGCCCTGCAAAACCCCGGGCTGGCCCGGGTTTTTTTCCTGCGCTTGGTGCCGATGATGGTCATTACCGCCGGCCTGGAAGGCTGGGGACTGGTCCACTGGGGCAAGTGGCAGCCGGCGTTTCACGACAACCGCGCTTTTTCCCTCAATCATGCCATCGCGTATGAGATCATCCAGTCCGTCTTAAACCTGGTGATGATCCTGATCAGCGCCAAACTCCTGCAAGTGATGGGCCGCACCCATCATTGCCGGGAAACGTATACCTACCTCCGTTCCCTCACTGTGGTGGTCTGCAGTTTAAGCCCGCTGTTTTTGCTCCGCCTGCTGGATGTGTTTCCGGCCATGAGTCCGTATATTCCCTGGGCCATTGGCATCGTTCTCTCCATCTGGGTGCTTTATGACGGCCTGCCGCGTTTTTTGCTGCCGGATCCGACCCATGCCTTTGGCCTGTTTCTGTCCAGTGCCTTCATGCTGCTTTTGGCCACCTGCCTGGTGCGGGTGATCACGGCGATGTATCTGGAGGGCAACGCGGGCTTTGCGCACAGCTTCCTGGGGCGCAGCATTATTGATCTGATCGGCAATTAGCCAAGCATGGTCAGGGCCATGCCCGCCAGAATCCCCAGGACCGCCGGCAGTTTTTGCCACGGGTTGCGCTCGCCAAACAAGAATACCCCTCCAGCAAAGGCCACCAGGGTACTGCCCCGGCGCAGACTCATCACCAGGGACACCAGCGAGGCAGGGTCATGCAACGCGCTAAAATAAATGTAATCGGAGACCAGCAGGGCCAGGGCAATCAAGGGAATGCTCCAGCGCCATTGAAAGGGTCCGCGCGACCACCAGCGTTCCCGCCAGCCAATCATCACGGGCAGAAAGCACAGGCAAAGATAAAGGGAGAACCAGGCCTGCACCGTGGGCACGCTAAAATGCTGCCGGGCCAGTAAGTACTTGTCGTAGAGACCGCTCGCCGCTCCCAGCAGAGTGCCAATGAGAATGTACCCGACCCATTTGTTCCGATGAAAATGCACCCCCTCCCGCTGGCCGGCCACCGATAAACCGAGAAAGGACAACAGGGTGGTGACCACCCCCAGCATTTCGAGTTTGGTCGGTCGTTCGCCTAATATCAGAAGGGCTCCCGCGAGCGTCCATAACGGGCTGGTTGCCCGGATGGGCGAACCCAGGGACAAAGGCAGATGCTTGACCGCCAGATAGGTGAAAACCCAGGAGGAAGCGACCAGCATCGACTTGAATAATAATTGTCCATGCTGGGTCCACGTCAGGGAGTCCGGCACCAGGGCCGGCGGCAGCAGGCCGGGCACCCAGCCTTGCACGGATAACAACCCCAGCCAGACCAGGGCGGCCGTGAGGGTGCTGAAAAACAAGACCGGCACCACCGAGTTGGCCCGCACCGCATGTTTGGTGCAAAGTTCATAGACGCCCAGAAACAGGGCGGAAAGCAGACTGGCGGCCACCCAGTTCATGGCCCCAAGAAAACGGACCAGCCGGGGGCGGTTCGTGCGCGAATGGAATCTTCAAACAACACGCCCCAGCTTAGCGGATTCCCGGGGGTGATGTCGATGCTGCTCCCGAGTTGTCCCCGGCCTCCTGGCCGCCACCGGCACAACTGGAACTCACTTCCGCATAGCACTCCGCACACCAGCCTCCGTCCCCCAGGGCAAAGGCCCCGGCCTGGCCACAGCCGGTGCAGACCAGCTCCGGTTGAAATTCCAGCTTAACACTCATGGCCGCGCTTAAACAATTTTCAACTTGGGCAGATCCTGCAAGTCCACCAGGCCGACCGGTTCACGGCGGGCATTGACCACAATCAAATCGTCGATGTTATGCTCGTTAAATACTTTCAGCGCCTCCACGGCCAGAGCGTCATCCCGCACACTCAAAGGCCGGGGGGTCATCACGCTCCGCAAGGGCTCGGCCAGCAGTTGTTCATTGACCACCAGGTGCCGGCGGAAATCGCCATCGGTAAATATACCCGTGAGCTTGCCGCTCTGGTTCACCACGCTCAGGCACCCGGAACGGGCGCTGGTCATCACCAGCAGGGCTTCCTTGACCGTTACATCCTCGCGCGCCACGGCATTGCGCGGACCGGTCCGCATGATGTCCCCCACTTTGAGCAACAACGCCCGGCCAATGGACCCGGAGGGATGGTACTTGGCAAAATCACTTTGTTTGAAACCGCGCGCCTGCAACACCGCCATGGCCAGGGCATCCCCCATCACCAGCATCGCCGTGGTGCTGGAGGTGGGGGCCAAATTGAAGGGACACGCCTCCTGCGGCACCTTGAGATTGAGCACCCAGTCGCTGTGCCGTGCCAAGGTGGATTTGGCGTTGCCCGTGAAGGCCACGAACTGGACGGAGAAACGTTTGAGCGCCGGCAGTAAATTCAACAACTCTTCGGATTCACCCGAATAACTGAGGGCCAGGATCAAATCGCCGTCACTGACCACGCCCAAATCGCCGTGCAGGGCATCCACGCTGTCCAACACCACGCTGGTCGATCCCGTGCTGGTAAGGGTGGCGGCGATTTTCCGGCCGACGTTGCCGGATTTGCCGATGCCCACGATGATGATCTTGCCGCGGCGCTGGAGGGTGGCCACCACCGCCTCAACGACCGCGTTGAAAACCTCGTCCAGTTGCCCGCGCACCGCCTTAAGCGCGGCGAGTTCAATGTCAAAGACCTCGCGGGCTTTGGCGAGGTGATTCACGCTGGGCGGCGGGGGAGTCTCGGATTTCAACAGTCGGCGGTGGGTTGACGGGGTTTGGGCGGCTGGCACGCTCAGGGGTGGTCGCTGCTGGAGGAAAATTGCTGGGTCAGCCGGCCAAGACGCTTGTTGTCTGCCCGAATGCGGGCGGAGAGGGTTCGGGCAGCCGCTTGCAAAAACGGCGTGGCCAGGGCCGGCGCATCCTTGATCAGCCGCTCAAAATTGTTCACGGACATTTTAAAGAGTAAGCTGTCCTGGTTGGCCATCACATCGGCCGACCGCGGCCCGCGGTCAAACAGCGCCATGTCCCCAAAAAACTCGCCCGCCTCAAAAGTCGCCAGAATGGTTTCCTGCCCATTGGTCATCAAGCGGGCCCGCAATTCCCCGCCCAGCACCAGATACATGCCATCGCCAATGTCCCCTTGCTTGCACACACACGCCCATTGCAAGACTTTGAGCGGTTCCAAATACTGGACCAAATGGGCCAGTTGCAAGTCATTCATCCCCGCCAAAATCTTGATGCGGCGGAGTGAACCAGGCTTGATGCCGTTGCCCGTGGTGGCGGGTTCCGTCGTTGCCGCCGCGCCCGCCGTTTTAAATTCAGCGCGCAGTTCGGTAGTGTCCTTCGCCTGCCGCCAGACATTCTCGGCCCGGGCATAAACCCAGGTTTCCGCAAACACCCGCTCGTCTTTGATCCATTCGATCAGTGTGGGCAACGGCACCGGACCATAGGTCGCGTAATCAATGCCCCAAATAAAATAGTCGGTGGGTGGCGGGTTGGTTTCCATGATGGCAGGGGGTTGGGGGTTATTCGGTGTTGGGATACGATCCGAGGATTTTTACGAAATTACACTGGCGCCCCAGCAATTCGATGGCTTTGGCCACCTTTTCATCCTGGCAATGCCCGGCGCAGTCAATGAAAAAGAAATATTCCCAGGCTTTGCGCTTGCTCGGCCGCGACTCGATTTTCGTTAAATTAATTTTGTGCCGGCGAAAGGCCGCGATCGCCTGGTGCAACGCGCCGGCCTTGTCCGCCACGCTGATCATCAAGCTCGTCCGGTCATCGCCGGTGGGCGGACTGCACGCGCGGCCCAGCACCAAAAAGCGGGTGGCATTGGCCGCGTTGTCCTGAATGTCCTGCTCCAGGATTTGCAATTGATATTTATCCGCGGCCAGCGCGCCGCCCAGGGCGGCGGCGCCTTTTTCCGCGGCGGCAAGTTCCGCCGAACGGGCATTGGAGGAGGTCTCCACAATTTCCACTTTCGGCAGCTGCGCCTGAATCCAAGCCCGGCACTGGGCCAGGGATTGCGGATGCACGAACAGCTTTTTGATCTTCTCGCGCGGCGTGTTGCTCATCAAACACTGTTGCACGCGCAGGACAATTTGCGACACGATTTTAAGCTCGCTGTCCACAAACATGTCCAGCGTGTGGGTCACCACCCCCTCGGTCGAATTCTCCACCGGCACCACGCCGTAATCCGCGCGGTGTTTGCTCACCTCGGTGAACACATCCCCAATCGTTTTTTGCGCGGCGTAATTCAGGCTCGACCCAAAGCGCCGGATGGCCGCCTGGTGGGTGAAGGTCGCCTCCGGCCCCAGATAGGCGATGGTCATGGTTTTTTCCAGCGCCAGGGCGCTGGACATGATCTCCCGGTAAATCGACCGCAACTGGTCATTCTTAATCGGCCCCTCATTCCGCTGGCAAATGCGCTCAAACACCGCGCGCTCCCGGTGCGGCGCATAAATTTCCTCGCCCGCCTTGAGCTTGATGTCGCCAATGGCCAGCACATGTTGCGTCCGTTCATTGAGCAACCGGACGATCTGGGTGTCCAGTTGATCAATGGCCTGACGATGTTCGGAGATGTTCACTAGCGAGCAGAATGCTAAAGAACCCTGAAAGAATCAAACTAGTTTACTGGTTGGCGGCACCTGCCGGTGCCGGGGCGAAACTGCCGGGTCACGGCAGTCACGGCAAATTGCCAGACGCACGTTCCCCGGACATCGTCTCGGGGGCCAGCCCCCCAAATGCCAGTTGCCCGCCCGGGTCGAGCTGACGCCACTTGCCGTCGTCATTTAGAAAGGCCTGCCACTCGTTCCGCCCGCGCATGATCCGGTTAATTTCCGGCTCCGTCAGCACCATGAAAGCCGTGGACAAAGCATCCGAAACCGCGGCGCTGGGACTCATTGCCCACGCGCGGTCACGCAGTTTGGCGGGCTCGCCCGTGCGTGGATCCAGGATATGATGCCCTTTCACCGCCACTCCCGAGCCGCTGAGCGAACCCTTTTTCAACCACTGCCGGGGCTCGCTATTGTCCTCCCCCAGTCCCACCGACCAGCCCGGGATACCCGCCGGCGGCTCGCCGGCCAGGATGCTGCTCCCACCCGCAACCAATAAAAACGCCGGACACTCCCAATCCGCCAGCTCCAGGGCCATCCGGTCCAGCGCAAAACCCTTGCCGATGGCCCCCAGATCAAACTCCAGCCGGCCGGCCTCACAACGAATCAGGCGCTGCCCGGGATCCAATGTCCATTGCGGCGGCTCCGGTTGCGTTTGCCGGGCGGCGGCCGTGATCGAGAAGGTCCCCTCGGTGGCCAGCTCCATTTCCCGGGCCAGGGCCAGACATTCGCAGGTGGCCTCATTCAGGCGCAGGGTTTCACCGGGCTGCAGCCGGGCAATGGCGCTAATGTCACTGCTCGCCTTGAAGCGGCTCAGCCATCCTTCCAGGCGGTCGGCCTCATCAAACAAAGCCCGGGCGGCCTGCGCCGCATAGGTGGCCTCTTCCCCGGCCAGCCGGACCTGGAAAATCGTCGCCATCGCATGATGATTATGAATGTGAATCATAGCCACCTAACGGGCGGGCAACGGGGTCCATAAAATCAGCAGCACCCCCGGCCGCACGCCAAAATATTCCGGCCGCCAGTGCCCCGTCAGGCCGTTCAAACGTTCCGCCGCCTCGGGTGACGTCAGGTACAAATTCGCCCGGCCGGGATTTTGCCCCGGCTGCCAGTAACCCACCCGCGGAAAGCGACGCAAATACCAGGGCAGCGGCCAGGGATCGGCAGAAATCACGGCCAGCGTGCTTTGCGGGCCGGCGATTTTGTGGAGCCGTTCCGGCAGTCGCGACAGATCCTCGCCGGTGTGCGCATAGGCATAGGGATTCCGCTCATCGGCAGGCAGCAGAAAGACGCGCCGCCGCACATCGTGTCCCACAAGGAACAGCAACAGCACCCCGCCCGCCAGCAAGGCAGGTCGTGCGCCCTGGGTTTGGGTGAGTTCCGAGGCCAGTTCCCATAATGCCAGCGCTCCCGCCGCCGCCAGCACGACCATCGGCAGAAATAAATTGAGGGCCAGCCAGGGGGTTTTATAGGGAATGACGCTGTAAATAAGGGCGATGACCAGTCCATAAACCACCCAGGCCGACAAGCCGCCGGCACTCCCCCCTTTGATGGCCGCCAACACCCCGGCGACCGACAATAACCCCAGCGCCCAGCCCGACCAGCCCCCGCCCAGCAATTGCAGGTAATACCACCAGGGTTTGGCATGCCCCTCGCCACCCGCCCGGGCTACGAAACGGGGCAAAGAACGGAAGAGGTCGGTCAAACCATCCCGGTTGTGGCCACCCCAGGTATAAAAGAGAACGATGAAGCTAACGAGGACCACCAAACCGAGGCCCGCCCCCAGCCAGCGAATGAAGTGGGAGGCTTCGTTGATTTCCAGCCGGGGACGGCGCGCCGGCTGGCCGATAAAACCTCCCGAAACCGCAAACAACCGCGGTCGCAAAATGTTCCGCCCAAAACGCTGACGCAAGACCCACCAACCCCCGGCCGCACCAGCCGCGGCTAAATTGAGCACCGCGGTCTCCTTCCCTGCAATCATGAGTGCCGCCCAAAAACCAGTCAAGATCCCAGCCCTCAAAGAACCGGTTTTTAGCCATTGCCACCCCGCCGCCAGCAACCCCAGGTTCGCCGCCACAAACAGCGTTTCATGGATGAAATAGCGGCTGTAATAAATTGGCAAAGGACACACCGCCCAAAGAAAAGCCGCCAGCAAAGCCACCGCCCAGCCCAGTTCCGGCACCAGCAAGCCAAACAGCAGGATGGTCAGCGAACCGGCAAGAATGGGCCCCAGGCGCAGCGTGGTCTCGGTCAGGCCCGCCAGATTTTTCGCCCCCGCCAGCCGGGCGATGGGCACCGCCACCGCATAGAGGATGGGACCATGGCGGTCCCGGGGATCATATTGGTAGGTTCCGCCCGCCAGCAGATGGCCGGTGATATAGGCATTAATCGCCTCATCCGTGTGCATGGGCCGCCCAGCCGCGCCGGGCAACCGGATCACCAGCGCCAAACCGGTGAGGCCAAGAAACAGCAGCCAGACTAATTTAGGCGGCAGGTTTGCCAAATACTTCGACCTCGATGTAATGATTGAGTTTATTGGTGGTGTTGCCGTTGCTGTAAAGGCGGACGTAACGGCCCTTCACACCCTTGGCATCAATCAATTTGCCCTCGTTGGTTTCGATGTACGCGTAATCCTTGCCCGCGCCAAAACCCAGATCGTTGTTGGCGTCGTTGTTAAACAGCGTCGTGACCCCGGTCTTGAAGGTCGGGTCATCAGAAACTTGCACCACCACACCCAGATAAACCCGCGCCTGCTGATGGAAATGCCAGACAATAATCGCCGACAGCGTGCCCTCGGCCGCCAGATCAATTTGCACCCATTGCTTGGCGGGTCCCAGTTCCACCCAGGAACCCTCGTCACCAGCCTTGTCCCCGTCGGTCACCAAATCCAGCGTGCCGGTAACCGGATCACTGTCGCTGGAGGTCACCTTCTTGCCCTTGGCCAGGTTCACCGTGCCCGCCGGCACCAGAAAATCCGGCCGCTTGCCTTCGTGAGCCGGTTCCAGATTGGGCAGCTTGATCGGCACCGGGGTGCCCACAAACAACGGCGGCGGCAGTTCCGTTTTCAACGGCACCAAGTTGTCGGCATGCACGGCTTGCAGGACGCAGGCACAGACGGCGGCCATGGCGGGAAAGGAATAATTGCGCTTCATATCAGTAATGGGTTGGTCAATTTCAGGCTTCGTTTTCGCCGGGGGCAATGTCAATGCGTTTACCGGAGGCAATGGACTCATTGGCCTTGTGAATCACATATTCACTGCGGAAGGCCTCGTCGGCTGGACAATTTAATGTGCCCTTGCCCCGCACCGCGTTGAAAAAGTTCTCCAAATGCGGCTGGTGGGGCTTTTTGTTAAAGGACACCGGAATGTTGTAAGCCGCCAGTTGCGCGGTTTCCCGCACGTCCACCTTGGCCCCGTCATCCGGAGCCGCCACCGCTGGGGCGGGCTGGGCCGCCAGATAATTCCTTGAGATCAAGGCGTCCCATGATGGGGCGCGCGCCTCACGATAAACCGCGCTAAGCTTGGGATCTTCCGACATTTTGATTGAAGCCTCATCGCCCATGAAATACTCAAAGTACCCCCCGCCCGCGCTGGTCGTGGTCTGCACCTGGTAAAAGGCGCGGGTTACCCCTTCCGCGAAGGGATATTCATAAATCACCATCGCATTATCATACCACTCGTGGGTCTTGTAATAGTCCACGCCGCCGCTCGCCACGACCGAGCGCGGATAGCCGCCCAGCCACCAGTTGAAAATATCAATTTGATGCGCGCCCAAATCCGAGAGCGGCCCGCCACCCAAACCCTTGAACCAGCGCCAGTTGCGGAACTGGTGCATGTCCGTGAAGCCATATTTCGCCAGCGTCTCAGCCGGAATGGCCTCCTTCCTGGGCCAGCCAAAATCCGCGGAAACCGCCCGGTTCCATTGCGCCTGGGCCGCCGTGAGCCGGCCGCAGAGCTTCGCTTCGCGCAACAGCCGGGTCAAGGCAAACAGATAACGCGGGTTGCTCCGCCGCTGATGCCCGATTTGCAATAATTTGCCCGTGGTCCGCATCGTCTGCACCATCGAACGCGCGCCCTCGATGGTGTTGGACATCATCTTCTCGCAGTATACGTGCAGGCCGGCCTTGAGGCAGGCATTGGTCACCGGCGCATGCCAGAAATCCGGGCACGCCACCACCACCGCCTGCAAATCTTTTTCGCCCGCCAGCAGGGCCTCGTAATTTTCATACGTGCGAACCTCGACGTTCAGCTTTTTAAGATATTTTTCCGCGTAGGTGCGGGCATAATCCCAAATATCGACCACCGCCACGAGTTGGATGCCCTCGATGACCAGCAGCGATTCCAGCAATACGCGCCCCTGGGCACCAAAGCCGACCAGGGCAATTTTTAATTTGGGCCCGGCCGCCGCCTGTCCCAGCAAGGGTGTGCCGCTGGCCAGCAGCAACCCCGCGCTGGCCGCTGCCGTCGTCCGCATAAAATCCCGGCGGGAGATGGAGTCGGTTACCATTTTTTCAAGAGGCAAAGGCGGTTGTTCTTCACGAGCGTCAGGGCCAGGGCCACCAAGCCCACATGAATGCCCAGCCAGGAGATGCCGTCATCCTGGCGGATCAACAGCAACCCCACCATCAGGGCGGAGTAAATGATTCCCTGAATAAAGAGCGAGATGCGCGTGCCCATACCGAGCAGGAGCATCACGCCCGAAATCACGAGCGCCGGCCCCAGCAAAGTATCGAACTGGTGCAGGGCGAAATGCGGCAGCAGGGGTTCATTGGCGAATTTGTCCTTCAGGGGCGCCGGCACGCCGGAATAATTGGTCAGCGAGTAATACTTGATTTTGACATCCACCATGGCCCCGCTGGGATCCACCATGCCCGTCACCGGATCCAGCAGCGGTTTTTGCTCGGTGCGATAGGCCGAATATTTTTCCACGCCCGCCAGCAAAGCCCGCGGGCCCAGCCACAGCCGCAGCACTAAAAAGGCCAGCGAGTATTCACCGTGACAACCGCCGTCCTTTCCCGATTTTCCATTCGATGCATCCATAGTTCTTAGACTGTTTATTTTAAGAATGATTCAAGGATTTAGTAAACTTATTTTCCGCGTTTTCTCGCGGTTTGCGTCAGTTCCACTGCTTTATAGCCGCCCCGGCCTTTGAAGTACAGCAGGAGGGCCAGATAGCAGGCAAAGGTGAAGGCGGGAAACATGGCCATTTTGCCCAGCGCGGTGAACTGCCCGGTCGTGGTGGCCGTGTGCAGGGCAGCCGCCCCCGCGGCATCGGTCACCGCCGCACTCTTGACCGGATCAATCGCCCGGTAACCGCCCAGTAAATATTGTTTTTCCACCGTAACGGACTGATAAAGGGCCGGGCTGGCCGTGGCCAGTTGCTGCGTCGCCGAGGTCTCCTGCATATAACCCAGAAACGGCGCCCCCAAAATCCCCACGGCCAGCATCCCAATCCCCCCCATCGCATTCAAGGTCAACGCCCCGCCGCGCGGACATTGTTCCGAAGTCAGCCCCAAAATCGTCGGCCAGAAGAAGGTAATGCCCACGCCAAACAACGTGGCGGCGGCAAAGATCACGCCGGTACCCGCATGGGCCGTCTGCGACAACGCCAGAATACCCAGCGCCGCCAGCCCCGAACACGCCGCCAGCAGCCCGACCGGGGAAAATTTATGCGCCAGCGGCCCCGCACAAAAACGCAGGATCAGCATGATTGAGGAGGTGTAGACCAGCACCCAGGCCGGATTATAGCCCGCCGCTTTCATCGGGTCTTCCATCAGCGAGGTGATCCAGCCGTTGGTGCCCAGTTCCGTGGTGGCCTGCGGCATCATGATGAGGATGAGAAAGGCCAGAATTAGCCGCCCCACCGACTTGGTGATGACCACAAAAGCCAGCACCACCACCCCCGTCAGCACCCAGGAAACATTCGTGCCCCAGCCGAATACATCCGGCTGGCCGAGTTGCGCAAACACCAGGCCAAAACCAACCAGCGCGCCAAACGCCCCCAGTTCCTTGAGCATCGAAACATAGCTAACCCCGGCCTGTTCCCGTTCGCTGCGGGGAAATGTCTGACTAATCAAAATCAGGAAGAAAATAATCGCCGGAAGCAAAATCAACCCCAGCGTGATCCGCCAGTCTTTGTTATCCGCCAGTGCAATCGTGCACAACCCGCCCAGCACCAACCCGCCCGGCCAGCCGGCATGCAACCGGTTCAGCCACTTGACCTTGTCCGTGTTGAACATGGTGGTCACAATCGGATTTGCATACGACTCCACACTGCCATTGCCCAGCCCCAAAATAATGCTGCCCCAGTAAAGCAGTTGATACCCATGTTTCTGGCCGGCCACCAGGGCGTCGCCCGTCAGCCCATGGATGGAGGCATAGGCGGCAAATGCCATCGCCGTGTAAATCAGATAGCTGACAAAGGAAAAGACCATGGCCACCTTGTAACCAATCCGGTCAATAAACAAACTGAAGAGAATGATGCTCACCCCGAACGGCCAGATGCCCGCGCCTTGCAATTCCCCCACCGAAACCTTGTCCAACCCAAAGTCCGTGGCGAACTGCCCGCCGCACAGAATCATCCGGCTGATAAACGCATAGGAGGTGGTAATGAGCGCGATAAAGCAGCCCCAAAACAGGATTTTATTCGGATTGTTACTCATAATTAAATTCAACTAACGCATTCGGGGAACCCGGTGAATCCTAGCGCTATCCCGATCCGCCGGGAAGTAATGTAAATTGACTACCCGGCCAGACGCCGTGACTCTCGCGCCGGTCGTTCCGGCCGCAGTTCCCCAAGGTAAAGCTGCGCCGCGGGAGGAAAAGGAACTCCCCTCCCCCCGCTTTTTAACCAAGCGGTTGGCGCCTGGGTGCCAACCACGGTTAATGCCTGACTTCCCGGCTTAAATCCAGCCCGTCCGGTTGGTGCGGCGGATGTACTGTGCCGCCTCCGGCACATTGGTGACCTTCATGTTGGGTCCATCCCATTCGAGGGTTTTGCCGGTGCGCAACGCCACACAGCCCAGCAACATGATTTCCGCCAGCCTCCCGCCAATATCAAACCGCGAATAACAATCTTCCGGCTTGCCCGCCTTGATCGCCGCGATCCATTCCTGATGGTGCATCCGGTCCGCATCGCCTTTGTGAAGGTTGCGCGGAATCGTCTGCGCAATCGCCTGCACCGCCGGATGCTTCTTGTAATGGCTGAATTTGCTGTCGCCATTCAGCTTCACATAAAATTCCGTGCCGTAGTCATCCGGGGAAAAGAGCGTGCCCCCGTCGCCGATCAGCAGGCAGCCGCTCCCCGGCACCTCGCCACGAAATGCCGCCAAATCCGCGGTGAGCGCCACCGGCGGCTTGTTTGAACCATCATGCCCGCCGCGCGTGCCTTCCTTGGGCTGGCCGCCGTCGTACCACCACAGCGTGCACGCATCAAAGGTCCGGGTGTCATGCCGGTGAAACCACGACGGATGCGCCGCCGCCTGGGAAAATTTCCGCTTGGGAAATTCAAACCGGATTTTCGAGCTCAACGGATACGTCTCCGCCTTCACGCCCGAACAGGTCGCTTCAATTTCCGAGGGATAACCCAAGTGCAAGCCGCGGAACGTGAGATTCACGGTGTGGCAGGCCATGTCGCCCAGCGCGCCCGTGCCAAAGTCCAGCCAGCCACGCCATTTGAAGGGATCATACACGTCCCGTTTGTAAGGCCGCACCGGGGCCGGTCCCAGCCACAAATTCCAGTCCAAACCTTCCGGGATGGGATCCTCACCCTCGGGCCGGTCAATGCCCTGCGGCCAGATGGGCCGGTTGGTCCAGATGTGCGCTTCCTTGACCTGGCCAATGATTCCCGCCTGAATGGCCTCCACCCCCCGGCGCAGCCCATCCTGCGAACTGCCTTGATTGCCCATCTGCGTGACCAGGCCCCTTTCCACCGCCATCGTCCGCAATTGCCGGGCTTCCCAAACCGTCTGGCACAACGGCTTTTGACAGTACACGTGCTTGCCCATGTCCATGGCTGCCGCTGCGGCAATCGCATGAAAATGATCCGGCGTCGCCACGTCCACTGCGTCAATCGACTTGCCCACCTCGTCCAGCATGTGCCGGAAATTCTGGTAATACTTTGCTTCCGGGTACTTCTCCAGCTGCCCGGCGCAGTTGTTCCGGTTCACGTCGCACAAGGCAAAAATAGTTTCGGTGTTGCAGCAATCCGTGTCGCTGGCCCCCTTGCCCCCGGCGCCAATCACCGCAATGTTCAACTTGCTGTTCAGGTTTTGACCGCGCACGAGGGCCGGAAAACCCAAAGTAACGGCCCCGGCGGCCAGGGCAGTGGTTTGGAGAAACTGGCGGCGGGATTGGCCCGTCCGGGCAGGCTTAATGGTCGGTTTCATCGCTGTTTATGGCAGTTCAGTCAGTTGTTAATTTTTTGGGCCAGCCCCATGCTTGCCCGAAACTCGCGGCATTGTCACGCCAACTTTTTCAAAGTCCCCAACATTTTTTTCAAAGTCGGCCGCCCATCCGGGGTCGGGACCACATCCGGTTTCCATCTCTAGTGGCCGCCTCGTCCCAAAAGGTTACGAGCCATCACGGCACCATCGCGCCCCGCCCGCGCACAAACCCAATGCACTGGGCCGCGTCCGTGACGTTGTTCTGCCAGTTATACTCAAATTCAATCGAGGCGTTCCCCTTGAATTGCTGGCGCTTGAGCTCGTCCAAAATGCCGCCAATATTGGAAATCCCCGTGCCATAGGGCACATCATGCGCATTGGGCGATTTCTCATTCAGATCCTTTAGATGCACGCTGATCACATGGCCTTCCAGAATTTTCAGGCACGCCACCGGTTCCAATCCCGACCGCACCCAATGCCCCACATCCGCGGTGGACCCAATGCGCGCATCCCGGTCCTTGACCACGCTCAACACATAAGTGGGATCCCACATCTTGTATCCCGGATTCCCCGGCTGGCGCGGATGATCATGGAACCCCACGCAAATGTCGTATTCCTTGACCAGCTTTTCAATCGTGTCAATCGCATCCACCGATTCCGTCGTGATCCCATAAAGCTCAAAGGTCTTGGCAAATTCAAATACTTTCCGGGCCTCCGCCTCGTCCTTGGAAATTCCCACCACCCCGTAATTGACCGCGCGAATGCCGTCCTTGGCCAGCCGCGCCTTCACCGTGGCGATCATCTCCGGCGTGGCGTTATGATCAAATTTTAAGTCCGGCTGGTCCGGACTGAATTTCTGGCCCGGATAAAATTCAATCACCTTGCCACCTGCCGCCGCCGTCTTGTCGATCGCCTCCATCACTGAGAATTGATTAAAGGTCCACGCCTGACACCCAATCGCGATGCCGCCCGTCAGGCAGCTTTCGGGGATGGGAGTGGCCAGCAGGTTCAGGCTCGCGAAACCAAGCGCGGCCGCCAAAAGTAACGGTGGGATTTTCATGCGAATTGGGATAATGGCTCAGGCCGGCCGGATAACGCAATCAAAAGCCGCGCCAAAAATAAAATCATGCCGAAACATCATTCCGCCGGGTGGTTTTGATGATACTCGTCAGTAGCCTTGGCAACTCGGAGCTGTCGACCAGCATGGAAGCGGATTCCTTGCCAGTGAGGTATTTGGTTTCCCCAGCAGCAGCGTCCACTATTCCATTTTATATGCCTCGTTTAGCCTAATGGCCGTTTTATGAGCGAAATCCGTCGGGCGTTCCGCCTGCTCCGCCTCCCGCACCAACGCTCCGATAACCGTCCCCGACCGCAACCATTGTTGGGGTTGCACAAATTCCGATTTCTTCCCAATTAAAAACCGGTGTCAATTGACCATCCTCACCGCCCGGGCAAACGACTTCTCCTAGATCACATTGCTCATAACCAACGGTCAATTGATAATTGACAATGAGGCACCAACTGCAAATATTCCTCCGTCATTTATCCATTGTCCATTATCCATTAACCATTAAAAATATGGCCAGAACCGTCACCCTTTTCACCGGCCAATGGGCCGATCTCCCCCTCGCCCAACTCGCTCCCAAAGTCAAAGCCATGGGCTACGACGGCGTGGAACTCGCCTGCTGGGGCGATCATTTCGAAGTCGACCGCGCCCTTGCCGAACCCGGCTACGTGGAAAAAATCTGGGCCTTGCTTGCCCAGCACGGTTTGACCTGCCACGCCCTTTCCACCCACCTCGTAGGCCAGGCTGTCTGCGATTTGATTGATGAACGCCACCAGGCCATCCTGCCCGCCGATGTCTGGGGCGACGGCTCCCCCGAAGGCGTCCGCCAGCGCGCCGCCGAGAAAGTGAAGGCCACCGCCCGCGCCGCCCGCATATTTTTCAACGCCCGGCCTGGCCGCGCCGCCGGCGACACCACGCCCGCCGTGATTAATGGCTTCACCGGCTCCTCCATCTGGCACGCGCTGTATGCCTTTCCGCCCACCAGCCAGGCTTTTTTGGAACGTGGTTATGTGGACTTCGCCCAGCGCTGGCTGCCCATTCTGGATGTCTTCGCCGCTGAGAACGTGAATTTCGCCCTGGAAGTCCACCCCACCGAAATCGCCTTCGACATCGCCTCCGCCCGACGCGCTTTGGCCGCCGTGGGCAATCACCCGCGCTTCGGGTTTAATTACGATCCCTCCCACCTGGGCTATCAAGGCGTGGACTATGTCAAATTCCTGCGCGACTTCCCGGACCGCATTTTCCATGCCCACATGAAGGATGTATGGTGGGGCCACGGCGATGGTTCCGTGGGCGTGTTTGGCGGCCACACCGATTTCACCGACGCCCGCCGCTACTGGGACTTCCGCTCCCTCGGCCACGGCGACATTAACTTCGAAGAAATCATCGTCGCCCTGAACGACATCGGCTACCGCGGCCCCCTGTCCGTGGAATGGGAGGACGGCCGCATGGACCGCGTGCACGGCGCCACCGAATCCTGCGCCTTCGTGCGCCAAATCGATTTCACCCCCAACGCCGCCGCCTTCGACGCCGCCTTTGCCAAGAAACACTGAGCGGTCAGTCGCGGAGTGACCCCGCAATAGCTGGACGGGCGCTGCCGTAAAGCCCATGATCCAGCACTTAGCAAAGAGGGCGGGATGGCACTTGGGCCACCGTGGAGGTTTTTCCGTAAGTCTCCCTATTATAACCTCCGGAACGGACGGAATAAACACCTCATTTATCGCCAGCATCCCAGCACCAATTCTTGGTGCTGGAGACTTGGATTTTACCTGAATTTTGCAGGTTCCATTCGCAACGAAATCCCTATCGCCAACCCTTTATTTACCACTCGCTATTGTGTCATTAGCCAACGGACTTTGGCAGCGGGCCAGGTCGCCTTCGAGTCTTTCTTCCATTACGGTCCAATCCAGCACAATACCGAAAGTGATTAATGTTTTGCCCCCGCAATCTTATGACCATGGCCCGGAACTGCCTGACCAGCATGTTAAGTTAAGTTAAGCCGGGGTGCAGCATCCCGATTTACCCTAACGATTACCCATGCCACCGCCGGTCCAATGCAAAGTCCAACTTTGAAATAGACATTACACCCCGGCAGAGTTCCGGGCCGCGCCGCTCGCGTCTCAAAAATTCAAACCACCACTGGCTGCCCGACCGGCCGGAAGGATTCCCCCATCCGCTCATGCAACTGCGGTTCCCAGCCTTCGGTCAAATAACGGAAGGCCCAGCTCTTTTCCTGCCGCAACCGCTGGTACGCCGACCGGATGTCCAGCAACATCGTCAGGCGCCGGTTCGGGCAGTTCAGCTCCCCGGTGTCGTGCGTGGCAATCAATTGAAAGCCCATCACGCGCGTGTGAAATTCATAAGGGCTGTGCTTCTCGCCTTCAAACACATCCGTGATGTAATGGCTGAAATTGCGCTCCACCGTTTCCCGTGCGGCCGCCCGCATGAGCGCCACCGCCACCAGCACGCTGCGCCGGTGCTCCGGCAGCACCGCAAACCGGCCAATTTCTGCAATGCGACTGCGGCGCAGTAACGCCTCAATATCCAGCCCCTGGTTGACAAACTTCAGACCGTACGTCTGGTAGAGATCCAGCGGCGGTTCGTACAGCACGCGCAGCACCCCGGCCGGGCGGCCGTCGCTGAGCACCACAAACCACGAAATCGCCGGGTCCGTGATTTCTTCGCGGGCGACGAGCTTTTCATCCGCCTGCACCCAGTTTTTTTCGTCCCGGTAAATGGCGCGCATGACTTCGAGCGCCAGTTGACGGCCGTTTTCGTTTTCAATTCGCAATACTTGAATCAGCGGGGGCATATTTGGTTTTGGGGTTGTGTGGGTGCCACGTTTTACCGGAAAGTTCAGCGATGGCCTGCATGGTTTGCTCGTGCCACTCGCGCACCGCGGCCGCCGGGGCAGTGGTGCCAATATAATTCTTCATCGGCCGCATGGGCCGGCCAATGTGCAAAGTCATCACTTCCGCTCCCAGCCAGCGTTTGGCTGGCCCGGCGAATTGGAGCCCCAGGGGAATCACCGGGGCGCCGGTCTCCAGCGAAAGCCGCGCCACGCCACTCTGTCCGCGCAGCAGGCGGTCGGCCTGCGTGTTCACCGTGCCCTCAGGAAAAATCCCGAGCGACTGGCCCGCCAGCAGACGGCGCCGGGCTTCCTTGAAGGGCGATGCCACCGGCTTGAACCACGGCTTCAAGGCATTCAAAAACTTCGGCCGCGCCGGTTTGCGCGTCACAATGATCGGATCATTCATCTGGATCAGCCAGCCCACCAGCGGCCACAATAAAAAATTCCAGTCGGCCAAAAAATGCACCTGCCGCCCCCCGCGTTGCACCGCCAGCAACGCCGGCAAGAGCAGGGCTTCGGCGCGGCTGCTGTGATTGGGGGCGAGAATAAACGGATCGTTGCCCGTTAGAATATGTTCCCAGCCCGTGGCCTCCCGCAACCATCCCTGCCCCAGCGCGGCCAGCGCGCGACAACAGCCCCGCCGCACCGGCTGACCCGCAAACCCCGGCAGCGGCCGCTGCCAGAGCTCCGCCAGCGTGGGCACGCCATCGGCGGGGTTTCCCACCGCCAGTTTCCCGGGGTTTTGATTTGTGCGATTGACTTCCACAGTTCAGCGCTTTTGACCAGCGGTTGAGTTTGCCCCCCCCTTGCGTTGCATTCAACGACAGCACCGTGACGATTCCGTTACAAACAATTGACAAGTTGCACCCACTGCCTGGCAGACAGCCGGCTAACGTTGGCGCGCCTCCAGGCCCAGCCCTCCACCAACCTGCGCTTGTTGCTATTTTAGCCACGCTTGCTGATTATTTTTGGCGTTGTCTGCCCCCCGGACGCACTGTCTCTGCATGAGCCAGCGGCTGCTGGCCGCCAACCTTAAACCTTGATTTTTATGACCGACCAATTTCCCGTTTCCTGCCAGGATATCCTGGTGGTGGATGACACTCCCGGCAACCTGCGCGTGCTGTCGGATATCCTGCACCATCACGCCTATCCCGTGCGCACCGCCAGCAGCGGCCGGGGCGCCTTGCTGGAAATCGACCGGGCCCTGCCCGATCTGGTTTTACTGGATGTCCAAATGCCCGAAATGGATGGTTATCAAGTGTGCGAAACGCTCAAGGCCGGTGCCCATACGCGGGACATTCCCGTCATTTTCATTAGCGGCCAGCATGAGACGGATGCCAAACTCAAGGCCTTCACCGCCGGGGGCCTGGATTACATTACCAAGCCCTTTCAAGCAGTCGAGGTGCTGGCCCGGGTCAAAACCCATTTGGCCCATCACCGGCAGGAACAGACCCGGGCCTTGCGCAGCCGCCTGCTGGAGGAAGCCATCCGCTTCCGCAGCCAGCAACTGGTCGAGGCCAACGATGAACTCGCCCTCCTCAACCAAACCAAAAACGAATTCCTAACCCTCGTGGCCCATCAGGTGCGCACCCCCCTCAATGGTTTGCTCGGCGCCGCCGACCTCGCCTTTCGCGAAGTGCCTTCCGGCGCGCTCGCCACTGAGTTGCAGCAAATGTTTGAAATCTCCCGCACGCGTTTGCTGGAACTACTGGACGATACCCTGCTCCTCGCCCGCCTCCGGCTCAATCAGCCAGCCGGCGATACTTCCTCCGTGGCTTTGGATGAAGTCCTCGCCACCGTGCAATGGGCCACCATTAACTTGGGCGAGCCTTGGCACCTGCAACTCCCGCCCCTCCCGGCCGGACTTGGCACCGTCCGCGGCCAGGCCGCCCTGCTGGCCAAAGCCCTCCTTTGCCTCGTGGAAATCTGCTTCAAATGTCAGCGCCCGGAAACACCTGCCACCGGCGGTGAATCTGTTCGCTGGTCCGCCGACGCCTGGCCGGATTCCGTCGTGCTCACCCTCACCAGCAACCACCACACCATTCCCTCCGGCGATTTGCCCCGCTTTTTTGAAGTGCTCTCCGCCAGCCAGCCCTTCCCGGGCGGCGACCTCGGCCTCGCCCCCGCCCTGGCCGGCCAAATCCTCAAATTTATCGGCGGCGGCGTCGAAGCCACCAACCGCACCCCCACCGGCCTCCAATTCCAAATCTGGCTCCCCCGCCCCACCCCAGTTCCTTCATCGCCTTGACCATCGGCTATCGGACACCCATGCCGGCCTGCCCAATCGCTGCGCTCTTGGCGCCCTTTTGGGACCAAAACCGCTTTGCCCTGTTCCCAGTTTGCCCCCTCCTCCCACCGGGGATTCCCCAACTCGCGCCCCACACCTCAAGCCCGCCCACAGCCCAGAGCCTGGCGCCCAAAGCCTCCACTTGCCCCAGCTTCCCTTGACGCCCGCCCGGGAAAAATGCACAATCGCCCATAGCTAAAACAATAACAACGTTATCGGGAGACTAATCGCTTGGGTGCACAATGGAAACAAGCCGGGCGCGAAATCAACGCGCAGAAAAAAGGCCAGATGGTCGTCAAACTGGTCCGCGAAATCATGGTCGCAGCCAAACTCGGCGGCCCTGACCCGGACCTCAACGCGCGCCTCGCTGCCGCCATTGAAAAAGCCAAAAAAGCGTCCGTCTACAAGGACACCATCGAGCGCGCCATCAAAAAAGGCGCCGGCATCGGCGAGGACAAAGTCGAGTTCGAGACTGTCGTGTACGAAGGCTTCGCCCCCCACAAAGTCCCCGTGGTCGTGGAATGCCTCACCGACAACCGCAACCGCACCGCCCCGGATATCCGGAACATTTTCAAGGCCGGCTCCCTCGGCCAGCCCGGCAGCGTCGGCTTTTTCTTCAACCACCTCGGCGTGGTCGAAGCCACCCACACCGATATCAATCGCGACGCCGAGGGCGACGCCATCGAGGCCGGTGCCCAGGAATACGAAGCCTTGGAAGCCGATGAAACCCCCGAAGGCCAGAAAGGCGCCCGGTTTCTTACTGAAATCAAGGATCTCGACCATGTCTCCAAAGCCTTGAAAGCCGCCGGCTGGAATATTATTGCCTCCGAAATCCGTTACGTCGCCAAAAGCTTCACCGAGCTGTCCGATGCCGACCGCAAAGACGTTACCGCCTTCCTCCACGAGCTGGATGACCATGACGATGTGCACCGCGTGTACGCTGCCCTGAAGTAATGGGTTGCCCGCCGCGCGATGAAGACCAAAATCCCCGATAATTTAAAAGCCGAGCTGCCCCAGAACACTTGGGGCAAGGTGCTGGGTACCACGCCCATCATCATGACCGTCATTGCCACCCTGCTCGCGGGGATTGCCTCCAGCGAAATGACCCACGCCCAGTACGACCGCTCGCTGGCCGCCCAGCTCCAGTCCAAAGCCGGCGATCAATGGAGCTATTTCCAAGCCAAAAAATTGCGGGGTGCCCTCCAGCAAAACACCCTTGAATTGCTGCAAGCCACCCTGCCCGTGCCGCCGTTAAACAGCGCGGAGGTCACCGCCGCCCTGACCACCCTCAAAGCCCCGGCGATCGCTGCCACCCTGGCCGCCTTGGAAAAGACCGAACTGCCGACGGCCCCTCCCGGACCGGTCATCGCCCCCAACGTGCAAACCGCGCTGGATGCCCTCGCCGCCGCCCGGCCGGAAACCGATGTCGCCGACCTGCTCACCAAGGTCACCGAGGACGATTTGAGTGCCGCCATGAGCGCGGCCAAAGCTCAGGCCCTGGCCTTTGATGGCGTAATCAAACCCGTCACCGCCAACCTGGACCACGTGGAAAAACTCCTCACCAAACCGGGCGCCGATCGCGCCACCTTGCAAGGCTTCACCGCCGCCCGACTGCGCTTCGGCACCGCCCGCTATGATAATGAGGCCCGGCTAAACCAGGTCGTGGGCAACGTTTTCGAATTACAAGTGCGCAAGTCCAACGCCTCCGCCGAACGCCATCACAAACGCAGCGCCCGGTTTTTCTACGGCATGCTCGCGGCGCAAATGGGCGTGGTCATTTCCACCTTCGCCCTGGCTGCCCGGCAAAAGAGTCTGCTCTGGTCCCTCGCCGCCGCCGCCGGCTTGATCGCCGTCTCCTTCTCCGGTTGGGTGTTTTTGCGGATGTGAGGCAACTTGGCTGCGGCCAACTGCCACCGCAAGTCAATGGGGCGCCTTGGCCTGCAGGTCATTGCCGGAACCTTGACCAAGGCCGGTTTGCTAATTCAGAAAAGTGTGATTAGATTATGCGCATGAAAAGAACCTTCAATGCCATCATTAAGCAGGACGACGGCTGGTGGATTGGCTGAGTGCAGGAAATTCCTGGTGTCAATTCCCAGGGAAAAACCCGGGTGGAACTGTTGAAGCACTTGCGTTCTGCCCTCAAAGAGGCTTTGGAATTTAACCGCGAAGCAGCCTTGACCGCCGCCCAATAGGACTGCGAAGCGGCAACGCTTCGGGTGTGAAACGGCGGGAACTCATCCGCCAAATTTTACGTATATTTTCAATGCGTGTTATTCCATTTATCATATTCCCGGCAATGGCCCGGGCTTTTTCAGCCTGCCAGTCGAAAACCCGGGTCAGCAATTACGCTGGATGCAGCCGCTTGAAGCCGCTCGGCATGGGGAAATAACAGTTCCCTCCTTGACCCCATTTGATTCCCAGCCCGAATCAAAGATTGCATACCTTGAGGCATATTGTGATGAATATCGCAGTGGTTTGGCATCTTTCAACGTGCTGTTTCACCTCCCGGAATCAAGTGACCTGGCTCGCTCGCAAGACTGGCTGGCTGGCGCGTCAGCGGGCGCAGCCAAACGGATGAACGAAATAATTAGCCACAAAAAGCCGTGATTTACCATCCCAGGTGGACAGCTAATTTCCAGCCGGTTCAAGCCCCCGCCATCGCCCGCCCCGCCAGCCAGCCAGTCGTCCAGGCCGCTTGAAAATTGAAGCCGCCCGTAATGCCGTCCACGTCCAGCACCTCGCCGGCGAAATAGAGTCCGGGACACACCTTGCTCTCCATGGTCTTGAAACTCACCTCGCTCAAGCGCACCCCGCCGCAGGTGACAAACTCATCCTTGTTCAAACTCTTGCCCGTCACCAGAAACGCGGTGCGCAGCAATTGCTGAATCAATTGATGCTGCCCCGCCCGGCCGAGCGCGGTCCAGCGCGTGTCCGGTGCCAGACCCGAGGCGGCCACCAGTTGCTCCCACAACCGCGCCGAAAGCGGAGCCACCGGGGCATTGGTCACCATCTTGGCCGGATGCGCCAGCCGCCGCCGCTGCAATTCTGCTGCCAGCGTTTCCTCGTTCCAAGCCGGCAGCCAGTTGACCAGTAGCGGAAACTGGTAATTACACGCCTGCAAACTCCGCGCCCCCCACGCCGAAAGCCGCAGCACCGCCGGACCGCTCAGCCCCCAGTGCGTCACCAGCAACGGCCCGCGCTCCCGCAACTTGGCCCCCGGGACCGTCAGCTCGACCGTCTCCACGGAAACCCCCGCTAGGGCGCGCAACCACGGAATCGCAATTTGGAAGGTGAACAACGAAGGCACCGGCGCTTCCAGCGTGTGCCCCAGCGAAACCGCCAGTTGCCCCAACGCCGGCGTGCGGCACCCCCCCGTGGCCAGCAACACCCCGTCACACTCCAAAATCTTGCCCGTGGACAGCGTCAGCGCAAACCCGCCCGCCGCCGTTCGCGTGATCCCTTCCACACCGCACTGCGCGTGCAACTTAACCCCCGCTTTCAACGCCGCCGTCACCAGACAATCAATGATCGTCTGCGAGTCATCCGTGATCGGAAACATCCGGCCATCCGGCTCGGTTTTCAGTTCCACGCCCCGCGCCGCAAACCAGGCCACCGTATCGCTCGCCTGAAATTGTTGAAACGGCGCGATCAGCGCGCGCTCCCCGCGCGGGTAACGGGTGGTGAATTCACGCCCATTAAAACAGGCGTGTGTGACATTGCAGCGCCCGCCGCCCGAGATTTTGACCTTGGCCAGAAAATTCGCCGTGCGTTCCAACAGGAGCACCTCTGCTCCGGGCGCGCTTTCCGCCACGGCGATCGCCGCGAAAAACCCCGCCGCGCCCCCACCCACCACCACGATGCGTCGTGAAATCATCAAACCATTAAATTAATGCACCCCCAATAATGCACAAGCTTGGGGCTCAGAGAAATTCCCACTGCGCAAACGTGGCCGCCTGCCCGCACACCTGGCCGGTGTCCGCCAGCAGATTCCAGACGATGGCGCGTTCAATGCGAAACCGCCGGCCACTTTTTGAAATACGCACCCCCGAATAGTTGTCGATAAATCCCTGGCGCGTTACCTGGTCGAGCAAACGCGCGCGCTCCTCCCGGTTGGGCGCCTCCGCAGTCAGGCGCGAAGGGGTGCTGGTCAGTTCATCCCAGGTCATTTCCCACAAGGTCAACGCGGCTTGGTTGCCGTAATTCAAAACCGGATCCGCCTCCGTGCCATGGGATACCAGCACAAACGGCGCGTTAAACAGCCCGGCCGCCAGCTCGCAACGGGCCAGGTTCTCCGGCATCAATGGTCGGCCGGTCCAGTGTTGGTAACTGCGCGCCAGGACCGCCGCATGCCGGCTGGCCATTTCGGCCGTGATGATCTCATTCATGATGTCCAAATAGTGATGGTGACATTTTGCGTCCCGGCGATCAATGATGGAACGATATACCCATACAATGCTTCGCGCCAGACCTGGTTTCCCGGCCAAAGCCGTGGCACAAAACGGACAAGCCGGCATATTCATTTCGCCCAGAATTCATAAAATTGCCATCAAATTGTCAAACGCCGGTGATTTAATTAGCAGGTTAATTGCTTGTTGCCCGCGCCGGGTGAGGACCGTCTCCACTGGGGAGTCGGTATCGTCGTCTGGTGGGAGCATTGAGCATTGCATGCATCGATTAAAAACCAACCAACAACCGAATCCTTGAAACAAATTGCCATGAATCCCAACCCTCGATCCCGCTTTGCCGGGCTCGCCCGCCTCGTCTTCGGCGCGGCCGGCCTGTCCTTGGCTGCCTGGTCTGCCCAGGCGGATGACAATGTGGTCTTTTCCGGCGTGGCCGCCGGGGATGCCACCAGCACGGACGTCATTCTGTGGACCCGCGCTCAAGACACCAATAATCCCGCCGCCACCGCCCTGACGGCCCAAGTGGCCCTCGACAATGGCTTCGCCAGCCTGGCTGGCTCCTTCCCGGTTTCCACCGTGGTGACCAATGATTATACCGCCAAAGTGGATGCCACCGGCCTGACCGCCAACACCCGTTACTATTATCGTTTCACCGATGGCACCAATTATAGCAATGTCGGCACTTTCAAAACCGTGCCCTCCCCGACGGCACCCGTAGCGGTCCATTTTGGCTTCAGTGGCGACGTGGACGGCCTGATGCGCCCCTATGTGCTGGCGCAGGATTTCCCCCGCCAAAACTTCGATTTCTTCGCCTTCGTGGGCGATACCATTTATGAAACCGCCAGCGGTTCCGTGGGCCACAACAACTCGCCGGCCGTGACCAGCACCGCCTCGGCCACCCAAACCCAGTTGTTCAATGACTTCTCCCGCAAATATCGCGAACAGTTCATCCCCGTCAACGCGGGTGGCCAGCCCGGCCTCCAGCCCTTCTTCGCCTCGCAGGTCAACTACACCTTGTATGACAATCACGAGCTGGGCAACAAGCAGTATATTAACGGCGGCGCACCGGCGGGTCCGGCGGTGGGCGGGATGCCCTCTGGCGCCGGTTATGATGGCACCGCCACGCAATACGACGTGAATGCCACCGGCACCTTCATGAACAAGTCCCTGGGCTTCCAGACCTTGGAACGCGTGTTTCTGAACTACCAGCCCATCCGCGACCGCGGTCTGATCAGCGCCCCGACGGATCTTAATACCGATGGCACCCCGCAACTGTACTCCGCCACCCAATGGGGCAAGAACGTGATCCTCGTCAATACGGATACCCGCACCTACCGGGACATTCGCTTGAAAGTGTCCGGCAATGATGACACCGGTGCGCGCGCCGCCAATCCCAACCGCACGCTCTTCGGGGCCACTCAGCTCGCCTGGGTGGAACAAACCCTGCTGGCCGCTCAACAAGCGGGCACGCCCTGGAAATTTGTGGTCATCTCCGACCCGATTGACCAGCTCGGTCCCATTGGCGGTGCCTTGAACGTCACCAACGGTGGCAACAATGGCTACGCTGCCGTGGCTTCCGATGGTGGCAAATCCTGGATGGGCGGCTATCGCGCTGAACGCAATAAGTTCCTCAAGTTCATCGCCGACAACCACATCAATAACGTGGTCTTCCTCACCACCGACGATCACCAGAACCGTGTCAATGAATTGTTGTACTCCACCAATTCCCAGACCGAGGCTCAGGGCACCTATGCTCCGGTTCCCCATTGCTTTGAAATTGTGGACGGTCCGCTCGGTGCCACCGGCCCGAACCTGGTCACCAACCACACCTTTGTGGACATTAAATCCATCGTCGACAGCCTCGCCTCGGCCCAAAGTGCCAATGGCATTGATCCCGTCGGCCTGAGCCCCAACTTCCCTGGCTTGCACGACGTGGTCCGGGAAAGCGACCCCCTGGCGAACACCCTCCGCCAGCCGGCGGATTTCTACAGCCCCGACACCTACAACTACAACACCCTCGATGTGAGCGCGGATGGCAAAACGCTGACCGTGAAGAGCATCGGTGTCAATTCCACGGCGGTCAATGCCTTCACCGAATATGATCCGACTTACAATCCCGCGCGCCAGGTGTTCGGCTTCCAAGTGGATGCGGTGAACGACTTTGCCGGCATCAATCACTTCATCGTGGTTTATCAGGAAAACTGGAGCTTCGACTCCCTCTACGGCAGCTTCCCCGGGGCCAATGGCATTGCCAATGCCTCCGCGACCTCCCTCAATCAGTTGGACCGCGTTTCCGGCAATTCGATCGCCTCCCTCCCGGTTTATGATCCTGCCTCCAATGTCATTCCCACCAACAATCCGCCCGTGCCGCTCAATGGCACCCTGGACCCTCACTTCCTCGCGACGAATTCGGTGAATGGCAACATCACCGCCATCGTCAATACCCTGGCCCCGTATGACCTGTCTGCCTACATCAGTGCCACCAACTTGACCGGCGACATCGTTCACCGTTACTGGCAGGAACAGTTCCAGATTGACGGCGGGAACATGGACAAGTTCGTCACCTGGAGCGACAATCCCGGCCTGGTCATGAGCCATTTCGATGCCTCCTCCCTGCCCGAAGGCTTGCTCGCCCAGCAATACACCATGTGCGACGATTTCTTCCACTCGGCCTTCGGCGGTTCCTTCTTGAACCACCAGTTCCTCGTGGCCGCTGCCGCGCCGGTGTATCCCAACGCCGCCAGCCTCATTCCCAACAACGTCGCTGCGCTTGATGCCAGCGGCCTGCTCTCCCTGAATCCGTCCACCTACCGGTTGGTCCGCGACGGCAACATCACCCCCATCGGTGGCACGGTTTATTCCTTCCCCGGTCAGAAGTTCGATAAGAACTACGCCGTCAACACCATCCAATCGCAAAACCTGCCCTCCAGCGGCAGCCCGCTGGCGGCCACTTACCTGCCGTCGCTCAATGACAGCAACCCCGGTGACACCAACCGGCCCTATACTCCTACCATTGGGGATGCCTTGGACAACTCGGGTGTAAGCTGGAAGTGGTACTCCGGTGGCTGGGATCGCGCGCTGAACTACACCTCCATCAATCCGGCGCATTACGGCGTCACCGGCGTGGACACCAACACCCCGGCGATCAGCCTGTTCCAATGGCATCACCAGGCGCTGGCCTTCTATGACAACTACGCGCCCTGGACCAACGGCGTGCGCAATGCCCGCTCGGCCGCGCACCTCCAGGATGAAAACAACTTCTTCGCCGACGTGAGCAACAGCACCCTGCCCTCGGTGAGCTTCATCAAGCCCTTCGGCCCGGACAACGAACATCCCGGATATGCTTCCCTGCTGCAAGGCCAGCAGCATGTCGCCGCCATCGTGGCCGCCGTAAAGGCCAACCCCGCCCTGTGGGCGCACACCGCCATCATCATCACCTATGACGAACACGGCGGTCGTTGGGACCATGTGGCGCCCCCTGCCCGCGACATCTGGGGTCCGGGCGCTCGCGTGCCCGCCATCGTGATTTCGCCCCTGGCGAAAACCAACTATGTCGACCACACCCAGTACGACACCACCGCCATCCTGACGACCATTGAGAAGCGCTTTGGGGTGTCACCCTTGAACGCCTTGGACGCGGCCTCCCCCACCCTGGCCAACTCCTTCACCGCCGCGGCGGCCGAACCCGAACCCACCACCCCGCCGCAAATCACGTTTGGCAAAACCGCCAGTGCACTGACCCTGTCCTGGCCGGCCGCCTACACCAGCTATGTGCTGCAAGTGCAGACCAACGCCCCGGAAGTCGGCCTGAGCAACAACTGGGTGAATGTGACCGGCGTGAGCAACAACGCCGCCAGCATCAGCATTGACAATAGCCAGCCCGCGGTCTTCTACCGCCTCGCCAAAGTCGCGAACTAAGCGCCTCGTTTCCACCCGCACCCCGCCCGCCAGATTTCTGGCGGGCGGGGTTTTTTATTGCCAGACCGGGTCGCGCCACCCCATTGATTTATCCCGAACTCCGAAATTAAAATGGCTGGGATGTGTCAAGATGTTGGAGCAGAAACACTTTGGAAAAATCGCAGGCATACCCGCAGCGGTCTGGTGAGATTTTTCCAAAGCGTTTATGCCCAAGAGATTGATGCAGACCGGCCATTTTAATTTCCGAGTTCGGGTTTATTCAACCTCCCAAACGGTTTTATCGATTCACGCCCTCGGCGCGTTTGCTGCCAATATCACCGGTAACGAAAGCAAACAGATGAAGACACCGGCAAATCCAACGCTCACGAAACCGTCACCTCGCATCCCCCGCGCGATCAAGCTCGCCTACACCGCCTTCCTGGCCGTGCTGATCCCCGTCTACTGGGCAAAATACGGGCCCACCAATTTCCTTTATTTCTGTGATCTGGCACTCTTGGTCACCCTGGCCGCCGTGTGGCTGGAAAATGCCCTGCTGGCCAGCATGGCCGCCGTGGGCATCATTCTGCCTCAACTGCTCTGGTGCGCTGATTTTGTGGCGCACCTCGCCGGCCTGAAACTTACCGGCATGACGGATTACATGTTCGATGCCCATCGCCCGCTTTTCTTGCGCGGCCTGTCCTTCTTCCATGGCTGGCTCCCGTTCCTACTGCTGTTTCTGGTGGCCCGTCTGGGTTACGACCGCCGCGCCTTCCCCGCCTGGGTCCTGACTGCCTGGACCGCCATGACGATCAGTTTCTGCTGCCTCCCCGCCCCGGGCGCCAGACTGGCCAACCCCCTGGCTCCCGTGAATGTGAATTATGTGTATGGCCTCAGTGACACCGTTGCCCAGACCTGGATGCCCGGTTAGCTGTGGTTCGCCCTGTTGTTGGTGGCCTTGCCGCTGGTCATCATGCTCCCCAGCCATCTGTTCCTGAGCCGCTTCCGCCGCCGGGCTTGAAGCGGTCGCCGGTTGCGGCGGGGCGGTCGGGGGGTTAGAGGGAATTTAAAAAAGCGAGCAAAGCCCCGCGGTCTAACACCGGCAAATTCCGAAACCGCTCTTTCGCCGCCTCGGCCTCGCCGCCATGCCATAAAATTGCCTCGGCTAAATCCCGCGCCCGGCCGTCATGCAGGAAAAAGGTATGCTCATTCACCGTCGCGACCAGCCCAATCCCCCACAGCGGGGCCGTCCGCCATTCGCGTCCCGTCGCCTCAAAGACCTGGCGATGATCCGACAACCCCTCCCCCAGGTCATGCAGCAGCAAATCCGTATACGGACGTATCACCTGATGGGACAACTCGGGAAATTCCCGGACTTTGCCCGTCTCCAGCCGGGGCAAATGACAGGCGGCGCAATTCAATTGGGCGAACAACCGCTCCCCGCGCACCACCATTTCATTCGTGACATTCCGCCGGGCCGGCACCGCCAGGGTGCTGGCGTACACCACCACGGCCTCAAAAATCTCGTCACTCACTTCCGGGTGGCCGCCGCTGGGCAGGGTCCGGCCAAGGCTTTCGGCCGCCGTGTAATTTTCCTGGGGGAGCAGCGCGGTGGTCAGCCCCATGTCGCCGTTAAAGGCCATCGCCGATTGCTGCCGCACACTGGGTTGCTCCGCTTTCCAGCCGAAACGGCCCACGACTTTCCGCCGCGCGCCGGCTTCCGCAACCAGATTGACTTTGCCGCCAATGCCATCGGGCTTGGCCGGTTGCCGGGCCAGCGCCCGCAAGGTTTTTTCGGGAACCGCCTCCAGCAACCCCAGGCCAATCACCGCCGGGGCCACCAGCGGGGAAACCACCACGTTGCTGGCCATGGGACCATAGCCCGGCTCCGTGATCAAATAACGCGGCTGCCGCAACGTATACCTGGAACCGTCACCGAAAGCCCCGCTGATTTCCTCGTAGGTCGGCAACACCACCGCCTCCGGCTTGACCTCCGGCAGCGCGTGCGTCTGGATCTGCCCGCCGTAAACCGGATCCGGCTTGGGCCCGCCATCCGGGCCCCGGCCGGGTATGCTAATCCGAATGGCCATCATCTCCGGCGGCAGGTTGTCATCCGGCGGCGCCCCCCGCCCGTCCCGGACATGGCAGGCCGAGCACGAGCGCGCCACAAACAGCGGCCCCAAACCATCCCGTGAACTCACCGTGGCCGTGGCCGCCAGCCAGTTCTCGTTGAAAAACGAATGCCCCACATAAAATGCCGCCCGGTGCGACTCCCCCAGGTTGCGGGCCGAGAGGGAAAAGGCATTGGGGGAAGTGTCAAATACCGTCGTCTCCCCACCCGCTAACTCCTCGGGGGCCGGGGCCAGCGCGGCCCCGCCCGCGAGCGCGCCCAGCACTGCCAGTAAACTGGTCAAACCAACGGCCTTCATTTCAGATTAACGTGCCACCCCAGCTTGTCCCCTGCTTGGACCAGCGCCGCAGTTTGCGCCTGCAACGCGCCCAACGCGCGTTTGATGGCCACCCGCCCGCGATCCTGGTCGCGGCCCAGCATCGCCTGGTCAAACGGTGCCGGAATGGCCCGCACCGCCACCACCGCCGCCGCCACCCGCGCCCGCAACGCCTTTGCCAGCCGCGGCTCCCCCGGTTCCAGCAACGCCAGCAAACCCGGCCCGCTCAGCGTTGTGCCGTCGGCCCGTTGATAGCCACCCTCGCAAATATTTTGGAAGCCCAGCTCATTATTCAACAAATCCAGATGCGTGGTGTCGCTAAAACACGATTCCTCATTCTCCTGGCTGCGGGTCGTGTAGGGCACCAGCAAACGTTCCCCGTACAGTTCCGCACTGCCCAGATTGCCCAGGCCGGTGATGATGGCCGTCAAGGCCGCGTCCGGGTCCTGGGCCAGCAGCCGGGCGCGGTAATTATGCGGATTATTGGGGGCCCACTCCAAGGCCACCGTGCGCAGTTGATTCACCAGCAACTCAGCCAGCAAATGCAAATACTGGCGGCGGCGGGCCGCCGTCCGGCCGGGCCCGGTGGGACCGTCCACGTAATCTGTGTATTCCCGCCGGCCCGGACCATCCGCATACAAATCCTGCCCCCACAAGAGAAATTCGATGGCATGAAATCCCGTGCTCACCGTCTTCGCGCCTTCCCGTTCATTGGCCCCCAGCAGCACTTCACTGGAAATCACCGGAAATGCCCGCACCTCATTGATAATGCCCACGTCCGGCATCCCCACGGTGTAATCCAGGTAATTCTCGTCAATCGGCCAGGCATTGATATAGCCCTCAATGCCATCCATCGGCCCGCCATAGAAACGCCCCACCTCGCTCTGGGAATAGGGTGTCCGGCAGCGAATCCAGGCCGTGCGGGCCGCGGCCAGATGTTCCGCACTGGGCCGGGCCAGCATTATTTCAATGTTCGTCTGCAACTGGCCGGCAAGTGCGAGGGCATCGTCATATTCGGCCTGCATTAAGTCCGCATAATGCGCCACCACCGCCGCCTTGAGCCCGGTCCCTTCGGCTGAATCCGGCCGGGCCGCCCGCCCGGTGCTCCCGGCAAAAAGCCAGCCCAGCAACCCCAGTCCGGCCACCCACCGCCGCCAGCCACTGCCACCCAAGTTGAAAGGATCAAATTCCAAGCCATAGGAATAGCCGGCGATTGTTACAATCCCCGCCTCCCCCGGTTACAATCGGGTGACAACCCGGGCACGCCCATTTTGGAAATAGAAAATGTAATATTGACGCCAGCGCCCCGGTTTGTTCCCTTATGCAGACGCATGAAATTATCACCCCGCCTGCCGGCTTCCCTCTGGGTCATGCTGCTGGCGTTCCTCCTCCTCGGTGCCGGCGCTCCCGCCCTGCACGCCTCCGGCGGCACCTCCTGCGAGCAACGACTTACCCGGCTGGAACAACTCGCCGAAAGCGCGCAAACCGCCAGCCTGGGCATCAATTCCGGCGACAATGCCTGGATGCTCGTCTGCTCCGCGTTGGTCCTCATGATGACCGCGCCCGGCTTGATCCTCTTCTACGGCGGCCTCGTGCGGGGCAAAAACGTGCTGGCCACCATGATGCACAGCCTCGTCCTGATGGGTCTGGTGTCCATGCTCTGGATGATTTTTGGCTATAGCGTGGCCTTCGCGCCGGGCAACGCCTTTTGGGGCAACCCGCTCACCTATTTCATGCTGAACCACGTCGGCGCGGCCCCCAACCCCGATTACGCGGCCACGGTCCCGCAGCAAACCTTCATGCTCTTTCAAATGATGTTCGCCATCATCACCCCGGCCCTCATTAGTGGCGCGGTGGCGGAACGGATCAAGTTCAAGGGTTATGTGCTGTTTGTGCTGCTCTGGGTCACCGTGGTTTATTTCCCCCTGTGCCACATGGTCTGGGGCAAAGGCGGCTATTTCAATTGGGCCCTGGGCGGTCAAATTCCGGTGCTCGACTTTGCCGGCGGCACGGTGGTGCATATCAGCTCCGGCGTCTCCGCCCTCGTTTGTGCCATTCTGCTGGGGCGGCGGCTGGGCTATGGTCATGAACCCATGATGCCCCACAATGTGGTGCTCTCCCTCATCGGCACCGGTCTGCTCTGGGTGGGCTGGTTTGGCTTTAATGCCGGCAGTGCCCTCACCGCCGGCAGCCTGGCCACCAGCACCTTTGCCGCCACCCATTTTTCCGCCGCCGCCGGGGCTCTGAGCTGGACCCTGGTCGAATGGTTCCACAAAGGCAAACCCAGCGTCCTGGGGGCCGCCTCGGGCATGGTCGCCGGCCTGGCCACCATCACCCCCGCCTCAGGGTTTGTCACCGTGCCCGCCGCCTTTCTCATTGGCCTGGCGGGCGGCAGTGCCTGCTATTTTGCCGTCACCAAACTGAAAGCCCGCTTTGCCTACGACGATTCCTTGGATGTGTTCGGCGTCCATGGCATCGGGAGTGTGATTGGCATGTTGTTGCTCGGCCTCCTCGCCAGCGCCACGGTCAACCCCGCCCTTGCCACCACCTTCTCCGCCCATGGCACCGTCGTGCCGCTCTCCGGCGGCTGGACCCAATTCGGACACCAGGCCGTCGCCGTGGTGTTTACCGCCGCCTTCGCCGGGGTGGCCACCTTGATTCTGTTCAAAACCGTGGACACCCTCGTAGGCCTGCGCGTGGATGGCGAGGAAGAAAGCCTCGGCCTGGACCTCACCCAGCACGGCGAACGCGCCTACAGCGAATAACCCAACCCCTCTTTATATGAAAAAAATTGAAGCCATCATCAAACCGTTCAAACTCGAAGCCGTCAAAGAAGCCCTCAGCGAAATCGGCATCCACGGCATGACCGTCACCGAAGTCAAAGGCTTCGGCCGCCAGAAAGGCCACACCGAAATCTATCGCGGCAGCGAATACACCGTCGATTTCCTTCCCAAGATGAAAATCGAAACCGTCCTGCCCGACAACCAGGTGGAAGCCGCCATCACCGCCATTATCAACGCCGCCAAAACCGGCAAAATTGGCGACGGCAAGGTGTTCGTCTGGAATGTTGAAAATGCCTACCGCATCCGCACCGGCGAAACCGGCGAAAGCGCTGTCTAAATAACCGCCTGCCCCTTGGCGGCCCGGCCAGCGGGGCCGCCATTTTCCCGGCTGTGCGTGTCCGCATTCAAAACCGATGGCCCAAGGACTGAGGTATGGCTGATGTGTTTACCAAAAGTAGACGCTCCGCCGTCATGGCCCGCATCCGCTCCTCGGGCAACCGGGACACGGAACTGGCCCTGATCAAAATGTTCCGCGCCAATCGATTTACCGGCTGGCGGCGGCGACAGGCCCTGTTTGGCAAACCCGACTTCGTGTTCCGCCCCCGCAAAGTCGCCGTGTTTGTCGATGGCTGTTTCTGGCATGGGTGCCCCCGGCATTGCCGAATGCCGACCGGCAACCGCCGCTTTTGGCAGCAGAAACTCGCCCGCAATCAGGCCCGGGACCGCCTGGTCACCCGCACCCTGCGCCAGCGCGGCTGGCGCGTCCTCCGCATCTGGGAACATGAACTGACCCGGAAAAATACCGCCCGCCTCGTCCGCCGGCTGGCCCGCTTCCTCACCCCACCCTGAGCCCACATTCATCCCCCACCCACCGCCGAACCGCTAATGGAAGTTTGGAAATTGAATATTCCCTGGTGTTTGGATGTTGGAATTTGCAGTTTTTCTGAACCCGAACTCCGAAAGTAAAATGGCTGGGATGCGTCAAGATGTTGGAGCAGAAACACGTTGGAAAAATCGCCGGCATACCCGCAGTCGTCTGGTGAGACTGCCTCTGCGCGCAGCGCGCATCCTTAAATGGGCAACTGCTTGGCAGCGGCTTGGGAAGCCATTTTTCCAAAGCGCTTATGCCCAAGAGATTGATGCCGACCGGCCGTTTTAATTTCGGAGTTCGGGCTGAAAGGTCACTTCACATTCAACTCGCGTTGAATTCCAAACTTGTCGATCCGTTTGCGCAGGGTCGCCCGGGTGATGCCCAATAACTTGGCCGCATGCACCTGGTTGTTGTTGGTCTCCTTCAGCGCCTGGATCACCAGTTCACGTTCCACGGCCGGAATGACCTTCAGTTTGGGATCCCGCCGCGCCCATTGATAAAGCTGCCGGGCCAGCGAGCCGGCATCCGTGGCGACGGGTTCACCCGCCGGTCCGGTGACCGGCAGGGGGGTGGCCGTGGACCCCATGCCCAAGCCGGGTTGACCGTTGATTTCCGGCGGCAAATCGCTCAGCAAAATCGCGTCGCTCTTGGCCATCACATGCGCACGGCGAACCGCATTCTCCAGTTCCCGCACATTGCCGGGCCAGTGATAGCGTTCCAGGGCTCGCAGCGCATTCGCGGCCACCGATTTCGGGGGTTTTTGCAGTTCCCGGCCGTTTTTCTCCAGGAAATAATTCACCAAGAGCGGAATATCGTCCGCCCGCTCGCGCAAGGGGGGCACCGGAATCCGCACCACGTTCAGCCGGTAAAACAAATCTTCGCGAAACTGCTTGGCCGCCACCGCCGCCTCCAGCGGCTTGTTCGTCGCCGCAATCACCCGCACATCCGCTTGCAGGGGCTGGTTGCCGCCCACCCGCTCAAACGTGCCGGATTGCAGCACCCGCAAAATCTTCGTCTGGGTCGCCGGAGTCATGTCCCCGATTTCATCCAGAAAAATCGTCCCGTGATTGCACTGCTCAAATTTGCCAATCCGCTGGTTCGTGGCCCCGGTGAAAGCGCCGCGTTCATGCCCAAACAGTTCGCTCTCCAGCAATTGCTCGGGAATGGCCGCGCAATTCACCGCCAGAAACGGCTGCTGATTGCGGTCGCTGTGGTGATAAATCGCCCGGGCGACCAGTTCCTTGCCCGTGCCGCTCTCGCCCGTGACCAGGGCCGTGGCATCGGTGGCCGCCACCTGGCCGATCAGTTTGAATACCTGCTGCATGATCTGGCTGCGGCCCACAATCCCCAACTCGTAATCCTCCGATTCCAGCAAGGGCTGGTAAGAGACCACCTGCTTCATGTCGCGCGCCGCCTTGAGCGCGTTGGCGATGATCTCCTTGATCTTCACCGCATCGAAGGGCTTGAGCAAATAATCATAAGCCCCCAGCTTCATCGCCTCGATCGTGGTCTGGGTCGTGCCATACGCCGTCATCAAAATGACCAGCAACTTGGGATTCGAAGTACGGATGCGCCGGAGCGTCTCCAACCCGTTCATCCCCCCCATGCGCACGTCCATCAGCACCAGGTCCGGCTTGAATTTCGGAATGAGTTTCAGGCCCTCCTCGCCACTGGCAGCCGTGGCGAATTCGATCTCCGGCGAATCAAAAATGCGCTGAAAGGAATAGCGCACATCCTCTTCATCGTCAATTAACAGCAATTTACTCATCGTTTCATGAGATTATAATCAATTTTTGCCAGACGGATAGTGATTTTCCACGCCTGATTTGCGCCCCACCCCAGCTTGCCCCCGGCCCCGCACGGTTCCGCTCCACCGTGCCGCCTCAACGCCGCTTCGCGGCCCGCCACCGGCCCGCTGCCTGGTCGCGTAGCGACATTGCGATGGTCGGCGTGGGTTTCAACCCACGCATGAGCGCCCCAACCGCACCCACGTCGCGGAGCGACGCCTGAAATCATCAGACACCGCGCCAGCCATCGCCCACCCTGGCCACTTACCCACACGCCTCATTCGCAAGCTTCGTGGGCACCCACCCGCCGCCACCGGCCCGCTGCCTGGTCGCGTAGCGACATTGCGATGGTAGGCGTGGGTTTCAACCCACGCATGAGCGCCCCAACCGCACCCGCGTCGCGGAGCGACGCCTGAAATCACCAGACACCGCGCCATCCATCACCCCTGGCCAATTCCCCATGCACCTGGGTGCGAACCGGCGTGATCGGTAACACTACCGCGCTATATGGCGTGGCAACATGTGACCTCGATGGAAGAAATTATCCCGAACTCCGAAATTAAAATGGCCGGGATGCGTCAGCAGAAACACTTTGGAAAAATCGCCGGCCTACCCGCCGCGGTCTGGTAAGACTGCCTCTGCGCGCAGCGCACACCCTTAAATGGGCAACGGATGGGCAGCGGCTTGGGAAGCCAATGTTCCAAACCGTTGATGCCCAAGCGATGGATGCCGACCGGCCGTTTTAATTTCGGAGTTCGGGATTATTCGATTTGTGATGGCGATGCGGCCGATCCCGCCTTGGCCCGTGACCGGGGCGACATCACCGCTTGGTCAACCCGGAGGGTTGCCAGCCAGTAACCGGTGGTTGCGGAGCACCGCGACGACACCACCGGAAAACACCCCCCAAAACCGCCTCGCACCCCGGCAGGGGTGCCACATACCCACGCCGCCTGACTCCCACTCATCAGCGCGAGAGCTTGTGCGCCCCAAATCCCAACCGCCGCGCATGCTCTGCCCCCGTTGAATACGCCCCGGCATTTCCCCGCCAACTGCTTCCATCCCCAAGGGATTGCGCCACCCAGCCGAACCCATCCCGGCCAAGTCCGGAGTTGCTTTGGCGGGATCTTTGGCTTTATGTGTGAGGTGTGAGCACTGGAACCAACCGATTAGCCGGGATACCAAGGGCAGCCAGCGGATCCCCGCCAATGGTGTTTCAACGAAATGTGTCAATATTGAGGCCTGACAGTTGCACACGTTTCTGCGGAGACCGGCGCCGGTCGGTGACGGAAGTTTAACAAACTGAAACATTTGATTATGCCCAGTCCATTGACTGATCCGGGTGTCTATATCGCGGAAATCCCCAGCGGGGTGCGCACCATCCCGGGTGTGGCCACGTCCATCACGGCGTTTCTGGGGCGGGCGATCAAAGGTGATGTCAACGAACCGGTCACCATCAACAGCTACGCCGATTTTGACCGGCAATTCTGCGGCCTCGGGGTGAATTATCCCATGAGCTACGCCGTCCGTGATTTTTATCTGAACGGAGGCAGCACCGCGATCATTGTCCGACTATACAAGGATTCCGCCACAGCTACGGACGCATCCGCTTTGTTTGCGGTCGATGGTTTGAGTCTTCAAGCGGCCAGTCCCGGCACATGGGGGCAAAATCTCAGGGTTTCAATGGATCTTAAGGTATCTGACGAGGTACGGGCGCAGCTGAATCTGAAGCCCGCCGACCTGCTTTTCAATCTTTATGCCAGCGACGGAATCACTACTGAGAGTTTTCTGAACCTGACTCTTGTTGACAGCGCTCGGAGGATTGACCGGGTGCTTGCCAGTCAATCGAATCTGATCCAATGGAAGTCAACTTATCCGTCAAGCCTGCCGGCGATGCCTCTCGCAACAGCAGTGCAGAGCGCTTCTTTTGATTTGGCAGCGAAAACCGCCGCTTTGGCTGCTGCGAACGCCGCAAACCCGCAAGTGACCGCGGATATCGCCACCGCGCAGGCAAACCTGGCCAACGCCCAAACGGCCTATGACACGGCCGTCGCAAAACTTGCCGACCCCGCTTCCACGGCTAAAGCGGTGCTGGCAACCGCTCAGCAGGCCAATCCGCAGGTTCCTTCCGCCATTCAAGCTGCCCGGGCCGCAGTGGACACTGCCGTGGCGGCATTCAAAGGTGACGACGGCCAAGCTCTTGATGATAAAACCTACGAAGGCGATCAAGCTCTCAAAACGGGAATTTACGCGCTGGAAAAAGCCGATCTGTTCAACATTCTTTGCATTCCCGCTGACACCCGGGGTGGTGATACGAGCTCACCCGTCTATCAAAAAGCGCTGGCGTATTGCCAACTGCGCCGGGCCATGCTCCTTGTGGATTCACCTGCCGCATGGAGCTTGAACAAAAACACCGCTGCAGCTGCGGCAAAGAACGGACTTCCGAGTTTGGGCCTGTCAGGCGAACCAGCGCGCAATGCCGCAATATATTTTCCCAGGGTGATAGCATCCGACCCCATAAGGGGAGGGCAATTGGACACATTTGTTCCCTGCGGCATCATAGCCGGTTTGTATGCCAGCACCGACACCTCGCGGGGCGTCTGGAAAGCCCCGGCGGGATTGGATGCCGCCTTGAACGGGATACAAGCCCTTGAAGTGAACCTCAATGACGGAGAAAACGGACAGCTCAATCCCTTGGGAATAAATTGCCTGAGATTTTTCCCACGCCGTGGCCGCGTGATTTGGGGTGCCCGCACGCTTCGCGGCTCCGATCAACTCGGGGATGATTACATGTACGTCCCCGTCCGCCGCACGGCCCTTTACATCGAGGAAAGCCTGTATCGCGGCATGCAATGGGCGGTGTTCGAGCCGAATGACGAACCGTTGTGGGCGCAGATTCGCCTCAATGCAGGCGCCTTCATGTACGATTTGTTCCGCAAGGGCGCGTTCCAGGGGCAGACCCCCAAGGAGGCTTACTTTGTGAAGTGCGGCAGCGAGACCACGCCCCAGGATCAGATCCATCTCGGCATCGTGAACATCATCGTCGGGTTCGCGCCGCTCAAGCCGGCGGAATTCGTGGTCATCCAGGTGCAGCAGATGACAGGACGGTGCGAACCGGAGTGATAGGTAACAAACAAACCGGAGTGATGGGTTACAATACCGCGCTATATGGCTTGGCAACATGTGACCTTGATGGAAGAAATTATCCCGAACTACGAAATTAAAATGGCTGGGATGCGTCAGGATATTGGAGCAGAAACACTTTGGAAAAATCGCCGCCTACCCGCAGCGGTCTGGTAAGACTGCCTCGGCGCGCAGCGCACACCCTTAAATGGGCAACTGATTGGCAGCGCCTTGGGAAGCCAATTTTCCAAACCGTTTATGCCCAATAGATTGATGCCGGCCGGCCGTTTTAATTGCGGAGTTTGGGATTATTCGATTTGTGATGGCGGTGCGGCCGATCCCGCCTTGGCCCGTGGCCGGGGCGACATCACCGCTTGGTCAACCCGGAGGGTTGCCCGCCAGTAGCCGGTGGTTGCGGAGCACCGCGACGACACCACCGGAAAACACCCCCAAACCGCCGCGCACCCCGGCAGGGGTGCCAGATACCCACGCCGCGTGACTCCCACTCATCAGCGCGAGAGCTTGTTCGCCCCAAATCCCAACCGCCTGGCACGCTCGGGCCCCGTTGAATACGCCCCGGCATTTTCCCTCCAACTGCTTGCATCCCCAAGGGATTGCGCCACCCAGCCCGGCAACGGTTGTCCCGTCAGTGGGACTACCCTGGGTAACCGCGCCACAATACGTTCCAACCCTCACCGGGGTTGCGCCCTTTCGCCTGTCCATGCTTCGTCCTTACCCGCCCAGAGCCCAAAGCCCAAACCCAGGCAGTTCGCCGGTGCTGGTTGCCTGTGGCACGCATGGCAAACAAAGCACAAATGATCAAAACGCGGGCAAATTACCGGGCCAGACAGCAAACCGAGGCTAAAACCGCACATCGACTGGTAATGATTTTTCTGGCCAACCACCTGAAAATAATGAATTTTGTGATCCGGTAACGAATTTAATTTTTGACAATGGCGACTCAACCTGATCCAAGCGACTCCCGCCGGCCCGCCGGATACCTCTGGTTGCGCGAGCGGTATGCGCTCAACTGTCTGCCCCACCCGGTCGAATCCTTTGTCACCACCGGCACCCGCCATACGCACACCACGCCGCTGAAGCTGGCGGAAACCTATCCGAAATCCTACTGGCCGGGCGAGGATGAATTTGCACATTTGGAATTTGCCCTCAAACATGAAGGGCTGCATCTGCAACTGCTGCGCGCCTTGCTGCCACAATTGCCGGCGGATCAATTGGGCGCTTACATCCAATCAAAACCCACCAGTATTTTCGCCCGCCGCATCTGGTATCTCTACGAGGAATTTTCCGGCCAACGGCTGAACCTGCCCGACGTCACGCAAGGCAACTATGTGGATTTGCTCGATCCACGCGATTACTACACCGGGCCGGCCATCCGCAGCCCGCGTCAACGGGTCAATGTCAACCTGCTCGGCAATCTGGCATTTAGCCCGCTGGTGCGCCGAACGAAGACGCTAAAAACCGCCGAAGCGCGCAAGCTCGAACAAAGTTGCCGCAAGGTGATTGCCGCCATTCCCCCTGAACTCTACGCCCGCGCCCTGCAATTTCTCTACACGAAGGAAACCAAATCCTCCTACGCCATCGAGCGCGAGACGCCAGATCAAAAGCGTTCCCAAAAATTTGCCGACGCACTGCGGGAAGCCTCCCAGCGCGATTATCTGCTGAAGGAAACATTGGTTGCACTTCAACAAACCATTGTTGATCCACGCTTTGCCAACACTGGCTGGCGCGACACCATCAAAGAACAGAATTATGTCGGCCGCAGCGTGGGCATGAACGAGGAGGAGGTTCATTTCATCGCGCCCCGGCCGCAAGATCTGGCCGGCTTGATGCCTGATTATTTGGAGGCCTCGCGGCGCATCCTGAATTCCGATCTGCATCCAGTCATTGCCGCCGCGCTGATCGCCTACCCGTTTGTCTTACTTCATCCGTTCTCGGATGGCAACGGACGCCTGCACCGTTTTCTCATTCACTACGTCCTTTCATTCCGCCGCTTCGCCCCCGACGGGGTGGTGTTTCCCATCTCGGCAACGATGCTGCATCGGCCGCAGGATTACGACGCCAGCCTCGAATCATTTTCCAAGCCGCTGCTGCCACTGGTGGAATATGAGTTGGATGGCCGTGGCCGGATGACGGTGCTCAACGATACCCGCGACTATTATCGTTATGTAGATTGCACCTTCATTGCCGAAACGGTGTTCAGTTTCGTGAAGGAAACCATCGAAAAAGAACTGCCCGCTGAAATCCTATTCCTTCAGCAATACGACACCGCCCGGCGGCGAATGCGCGAGGTGGTGGATTTGCCCAATCGGCACGCGGACCTGTTTGTCCGGCTTTGCCTGCAGAATAACGGCATACTCTCCGAGGCCAAACGGCGGATGCCAGAATACTCCAGGCTCACCAGCAAGGAAATTACCGGACTGGAGGCGGCGGTGGCCGAGGCTTTCGCGCAGAAACCTAAATAGTTTCTGGCCGGAAACTCCGCTTTTTTGAAACGGCGGAGATTTTCGGAACAAGTCTCACCATTGACACTTTTCGTCGAAAACACCCCGTCTGGGCTCCGCGTAAAGGAAGCCGCCCATGACAAATTGCGAAACGTCCTGCCCTGGGTCGGTGGCGGGCGGCGCGTAGCCCATCCTTTACCGGTCTGGCAGCGCTTCCCGTCGCATTTCTTAAGCAAAATGCCCAAATAAACACTTCCTTGATCATATATGATTAAGGGCCAGGGAATTTCGGCCTGTTGGGCCTGAGCCCAGCCAGATCGGGCCACGTTCAGGCTGTGAGCCACGAGCGGGTTCATAAGGTGTGGCGAGGGGCTGGCCTCGGGACGCGGCCGCCCTCGCTGCGCGAGCGCCGGCCGGAGAAGGCACTGGATTTCCCCATTCCGCAGACCAGTACCAGACCAGGTCTGGGGCGCTCACCTTTCACCCTGCCGGAGTTAAATCCGCAACCAGGCCTTGAGCGCGGTTTGCACCTCGCTGAGGACGCCCGCATCGAATCGGCCCGGAGCTTTCCGGACGAATTCGGTGAATTTTACGGGTTGGAGACTCTGGACATTGATGTAACTTTGCTCCGCCAGCCAAGGCACGCGCGGCAGGGTGACTTCGTAAGGCGTGGCCGCAAACTGGGTGGTGATCAACACCACGCTGGCCAGCGCCAGGCGGGCGTCGGTTTGCGCTGCCAGTACCAGCGCATAACGCGGCTTGCCCACCACGCCCAAATCAATGAACCAAAGGTCGCCGGGTTGGGGGACCGTGCGCATGCTTAAAACTCATCCGCCAATTGATTGCGGCGGGCGGCGGGGCTCAGCACTTCCTCTTCCGCGCTGTCTGCCTGCACCGGAAACGGAATGGCCCGGCGCTTGATGATTTGTTTGTAAAACAGTTCCAACGCGGCCCGTGGTTTCAATCCTATTTCTGCCAAAACGGCTTCCGCCTGGCGTTTCAACTCGGGATCAATCCGGCTTTTGGCGACGGCACTCATGGCCCCAATGTAGCCCAATTGGGTCCGGCTTGTCAACTCCCCCCATTTGCGCCTAAATGATTGGCCCTTTGGATGCCGTCCCCCTGGTTTGCCCATGGGAATCTCCCACCCCCCGCCCGCCGCGCCTCCACGGCCTGCTTCGTCGAAAAACCATTCGAAACCGGCCCATTTTATGATCTTTGCCGCTATTTTACGATTTTGAGAATCGCCCGCAGCGGTTTGGCATCAATGACCAGGGGGTCCATCGGCCACAATGGTTGCGGTTGGGGCCGGGGCGGTGTGGACCTTTGTGCCCAATGCCCTTACGGTGGCGGGGATCAACCATGAAGTTACGCCGCCGGCGTCCGCGTCGGCGAAGACGAACTTCTTCCGCCGGTAATAAAAGACTGACTCGAGGGGCCGATGGGGCATATTGAACAGGTGATGGGCCGCCATGCCCCGTGTGAATGCCTGCCGGTGACCTTTAAAATGAAAGTGAGGAGCCGGGGAAAACTTAAAGCACCCAACTCCCGGACGAGGGCTGAATGCAGAATCAAAAAGCCGGCGGACAATGCCGCCGTTTTTATTAGAGAGATGATGATTGAATTTCAAAGCAAGCGGTGGCGGTGGGCCACCGCGGCGGTGTTGCGGGGGCTGGTATTAGGCCTGCTCGGTGACACTCCCGGCCGGGCGCAAATGCCGGTTTTGGGGGATTATTACGCCCACGATCCTTCCCGGATGATCAAGGAGGGGAATCGCTATTATATTTTCCGCACCAGCCAGGGGATCATGGGGAAGTATTCGACAGATTTACGCAACTGGACTTACAGCGGGCAAGTGTTTCCAGCGAATCCGCCGGCGTGGACTACGAATGCGGTGCCGGGTTTCACGGGCGATTTCTGGGCACCGGATCTCATTTACCAGAATGGCAAATATTACCTGTATTATGTCGCCTCGCAATTTGGGACGATCACCTCGGGCATTGGCCTGGTCACCAGTCCCTCGCTGCAAACGCCGATGTGGTCCGATCAAGGGCCGGTAATCCAATACCAGCCGGGGATCAGTTATAATTGCATTGATCCCAGCATACTCCAAGACACGAACGGCATGCTGTGGATGTCCTTTGGCTCTTATTCCGACGGCATTTTCGTGACGCAACTGGACCCGGTGACGGGCAAACGCATCACGACGAATTCGCCCCTGACCAAGGTGGCGGACAACAGTCCGAATTTTTTCAGCAACACGACGGAGGCCTCGTTCCTGTACCAGCATGGCGGGTATTATTATTTGTTTATTAATTTTGGCGGCTGCTGCGCGGGAATCGACAGCACTTACAACATCCGTTATGGGCGGGCCACGAGTGTGACGGGTCCGTTTCGGGACCGCCAAAACATCAGCTTGGTGAACGGCGGTGGCACGGTGTTGCTGGAGAGCACGGCGCGCTTCATCGGACCAGGGCAGGCGGGGATTATGGCGGATAACGGCACTAATTGGTTCACGTATCACTATTACGATGGCAACAACGGGGGTACGGCCACGCTCGGCCTGACGCGGTTGGTCTGGAGTGCGGATGGCTGGCCGGTGCTGACCAATGACTGGAGTGCCCAGTATTCCTTGAATGTGGACGCGCGGGAACAACTCGGCCGGTATAATGGGGCGCTCAGCAACAACCCCGCCGTGGTGACCGAGCCGGGCCGTGGCCGGGTGCTCAGCTTGAATGGCACCAACCAGTACGCCGTCCTGCCCGATCCGGTGGCCAATGCCAGCACCTTTGCCGCCTGGGTGAATTGGCACGGCGGGCCAGCCTGGCAGCGTATTTTTGATTTTGGCACCAGCACGAACAATTACTTCTTTCTTACTCCGCTGGCCGCCAGTGGCAAATGGCGGTTTGCCATCAACACTGGCAGCGGGGAGCAGACCATTGACGCCCCCACCGCCCTGCCCAGCAACTCCTGGGTGCATGTGGCGGTAACCCTGGATGGCCTCACGGGCCGCCTTTACTTGGACGGCGTGCCGGTGGCGACCAATGCGAGTCTGACGTACCGCCCGTGGCAGACCCTTGCCCGGAGTAATTATTTTGGCAAAAGCCAGTTCCCGGCGGATCCTTATTTCAACGGCAAGCTAGATGCGTTTCGCATTTTTGGCCGGGCCTTGTCGGCCCCCGAAATCCAGTCGGTGGCCTATGAACACCCCTTGCTGGCGCATCGCTACGGCTTCAGCACCAACGGCCCGACGGTCTGGGATTCCGCCGGCTATGCGCACGGCCTGCTCATGGGTAATGCCACCATCACGAATGGAGCGCTGGTGCTGGGGAGTGCGCCCGGCGATTATGTGATGCTGCCGGGCGGCCTGATCTCCGGCTGCACGGCGGTGAGCATTGAGTTTTGGGCCACCTTGGGGGTGAATGCCAATTGGGCGCGGGTGTTTGATTTTGGCAACTTTACCGGCGGGAGCGGCAATCAATATCTGTTTTTCTCGCCCCACAGCGGGGCGGGCACGCAACGACTGGAAATTTCCACGAACACCACCGTTGACCTTGATATCCCCGGTACGCTCGACAACCGAACGGTGTGTGTAACGTGCATCGTGGACCCAACGAATAATTACTGCGCCATTTACACCAATGGGGTGCTGGCGCAGGCGCGCACGGGGACCCTGCCGGCATTGGCCAGCATCAATCCGGCATGGTGCTTCCTCGGCCATTCCCTATTCAGCGCGGATCCGGGGCTAAATGGTACCATCGACGAATTTAGGATTTACGACGGACGCCTCTCGCCGCAGGAAATTGCGGTAGATTACCAGTACGGCCCGGACCAACTGGCGCTGCCGGTGACCCTGGGGGCGTCCAACTCGCCCGCGGGCATTACCCTCACATGGCCAGCGTATGCGGTGGGTTTCGCACCGGAAACCAAGTCCAGCCTGTTGGTGGGAACAAACTGGACGACCGTAACGCAAACCGCCACACTAACCAATAATCTCTGGAAGCTGAACAACCTAAACACGAACAATGCTCAATTTTACCGATTGCGCCGATAAACCATTTCATATCATGAGGACCATCAATCCCCTAAAAGCGGTGGTGCTGTCCGGCCTGCTGGCCAGTGCCGTTTCCGCCCCCGCCATCACCTTGGAAATCCAAGCCGGCTCGCCTGGTGCCAAAATCAATTCCGCCATGTGGGGGATTTTCTTTGAGGACATTAATTTTGGGGCCGACGGCGGCCTGTATGCGGAGCTGGTCAAAAACCGTTCCTTTGAGTTTCCTGATCACTTGATGGGTTGGTTCAAAATGAATCCGAGCCACTCGCAGGGGGAGGTGACGGTACGCGACGATGCACCTTTTAATGCAACCAACCCGCATTATGTGCGCATCGCATCGCACGGCACCGCCCCGCTGGGAATTTCAAATGAAGGCTTTCGCGGCATTGGTTTGAGCAAGGAGGAGAGTTACAACTTCTCCGCCCAAGTGCGCGGGGTGGCGGAGGTGCCAAATCTGCGGGTGCAGCTTTATGGCAGTGATGGCACCCTGCTGGATTCCGTGCTAATTCAGGGCTTGAGCACCAATTGGGCCAAATACACTGCCGTGCTGCATCCAAAGGACACGGATCCGAAGGCCCGGCTGGTCGTGCTGGTGGAGGGCCACGGCACGCTGGACGTGGACATGGTGTCGCTTTTCCCGGAGCACACTTGGAAAAACCGACCGGGCGGTCTGCGGGCGGACATGGTGCAAAAGCTGGCGGATCTGAAACCGGGTTTCCTGCGGTTCCCGGGCGGGTGCATCGTGGAAGGCTATGACCTCGCCAAACGTTATCAGTGGAAGAAAACCCTCGGACCGATTGAAGAACGGGAGTTGCTAATCAACCGCTGGAACTATGAATTTCTGCACCGGCCCACACCGGACTATTACCAGTCTTTTGGCCTGGGTTTCTTTGAATTCTTTCAACTCTGCGAGGATATTGGGGCCGCGCCGCTGCCCATTCTCAATTGCGGCATGGCCTGCCAGTTTAATTCCAGTCAACTGTGCGCGCCGGAAGATCTGACCAATTATATTCAGGACGCCCTGGACTTGGTCGAATTCGCCAATGGACCGGTGAATAGCGTTTGGGGGGCCAAACGCGCGGCCCTGGGCCATCCCGAACCGTTTCACCTTAAAATGCTGGGGGTGGGCAATGAACAATGGGGCTCAAATTACATTGCCCATTTCATCCCGTTCCAGATTGCGTTAAAGTCCAAATATCCGGACATTCAACTCGTTTCAGCGGCCGGACCGGATCCCGGGGATGAACGTTTCAAATATGCCTGGAACCAGTTCCGGGAACTGCACGCGGACATCGTGGACGAGCATTGCTATGCCAATCCCTCCTGGTTTTTCAACAATTCGCATCGCTATGACAGTTACGATCCCACGGGTCCGAAAGTGTTCATGGGCGAATACGCCGCGCAGAGCGTGGCCATCATCAGCACTAAAAATCAGAACAACTTGGAATGCGCCCTCTCGGAGGCGGCCTATCTGACAGGTTTGGAACGCAATGCCGCGGTGGTGCGCATGGCCTCGTATGCACCCTTGTTTGGCAATGTGGACGCCTGGCAATGGAAACCCAATTTGATCTGGGTGGACAGCCTCCATATTTTTGCCACGCCGAATTATTATGTGCAGCAATTGTATAGTTGCAACCGGGGTGACACCGTCCTGCCTGTGAAACTGGACGGTATCACCACCACCCCGGAGGGCGGGCAAAATTTTTATGCGAGCGCCACGCACGATGATGCGACGGGGGAAGTAATTCTTAAGGCTGTGAATCCAGGCGGCGACCCGCAAAATGTGGAAATCACCCTGAGCGGCCTGACCGAAATTCGGCCCGAGGGCAAGGTCACCACCTTGGCTGGCGACCGCCTGGACGGGATCAATTCCATGGTCCATCCGACGGCGATTGCGCCGGTGGATTCGGCCATCCACGACGTGATGGGCACATTTACCCGGACGTTTCCGCCGCATTCCATGACGGTTCTGCGGCTCAAAGGCAAATAGGCTGGTTGAAGGAAACCGGCCCCGCTGGAGCAACGGGGTCAAAGTCATTCAAACCCACCCGGTGGGCGGATGCGCTGGCAGGGAAATGGTAGGGCCAGGACTGCCGGCCCTACCAGTCTTTGACGGGATGCCGAGTATTCGGAGGCTTGGCATTGGGCTTTTGGGCGAGATATTGTTCGCTCCCTTTGCGGGCATTGAGCAGTCGCTCGGCCTCCTGGGGGGTCATGGGGTGGGCCCCTTTGGCATCAGCCAGGTCATTGGTTTCACTGCCCTGCTTTTCGGCGGCTTCGGCGGCTTTTTGCGCTTCGGATTTATCTGGCTTGTCCTGATCCTTTTTCTGCTCAGCGGCTTTTTGTGCCTGCTGCTCCGGTTCCTTTTGCTTTTCTTGATCAGCCTTGGACGGTTGTTGCTGTTGCTGTTGCTGCTGCTGATTTTTTTGATCGGACTGGCTCTTTTGCTGGTCCTGTTGTTGCTGATCTTGCGATTGGGACTGGCTGTTCTGGTTTTGCTGCTGATCAAGCAATTGCTGCAGCTTTTGCAATTTGTCGTCCTTCGGATAGATTTGGAGGCCTGATTTGACTCGTTCCTTCGCGAGGGGAATATTGTTGGAGATAAAGAATTGCGCGCCGCTGTGGAAGAAATCCTCAGCGGTCAGGAACTGAGCCCGGGCACTGAGCCCGGCGAGCAGCAACAACAGCGTGCCCAGGAAATGACTAAGGCTGGGGCTGGGCTTGAGTTGGAGGGGTGACAATCGCATCGATGGCCTGCAATTTTTTGGTGTAGTCTTCAAATTGTTTGCCGAGGGGGTTGTGCTGCAACAGGGTGGTCATGATCTCCACAGCCCGGTGGTAGTTGCGGTCGCGGGTGGCTTGATCGGCAGCGACCTTGGCCTGGCTGGCCATGAGGCGAAACTCGGCGATGAGGGCGAGGTTGCGGGCGACAAAGGCGAGATTGTACGCGGCATCGGGATCCTGTTTGTCCAACCCCACGGCGCGCCCATAACTATTCGTGGCGGCCTCCCAGGATTTTTGAATATCGTCGAGGGTGGCGGGTTTTTCCATGAGCTTGGCGGCGAGCTGGAGCCCGACGCGATACTGGGTGTTGCCGAGGTTGTACCAGGCTTGCTGCTGCAATTTAACATCCGGGGCCACGGTCACGGTTTGGAACAGGCGCGCGGCGGCATCGAAATTGGTGGCGCGATAGGCGGCGGCACCGGCATTGAAGACGAGGCGCAGGTCGTTGGTGTCGATGAGGGACAGTCGTTGGTACTCTTGGAGGGCGTTGGTGTAATGGCCAGTTTGGTAATCATGCCAGGCCGAGGCCGGGGACGCGGTGGCGGAACGGGCATTGAGACTCAAAATCGCCAGAAGGGCGAGGGCCTTCAGCGCTCCCGCCGGGGCGAGCCGCGCGGACCGGGTGCGTTCGGGCAGGAGCATTTCCAAGAGTAACAGAGCGATGGCGAGGGCAAGGGGCCAGTGAAATTGTTCGTGGTAGCGGCGGACCATTTTTTCCTGGGCCTCAGATTTTGGCAGAGTGGCCAGACCACGCTCATACAACGTGTCCACGGTTTGGGGTCCCAAGGGCAGGTAAAAGCCGCCGGTGGCACCGGCGATCTGCTTCAAGAGCGTTTCGTTCAGATGCGATTTGACCACGTTGCCAGCGGGGTCGCGAACATAGTCGGTATTACCATTCGCATCAGTGGCGCGGAGGATTTCGCCGGCGGCGGTGCCAATGCCGACGGTGAAAATTTTCAAGCCCTCCTTGGCGGCGGCTTGCGAGGCGGCCAGCGCGCCGGCCTCGTCATCGTTATCCTCGCCATCAGTGAACAGGATCATGGCCTTGAAGTGATCGCCTTCTTTGAAAGCAGAAAGTGCGGTCTTGATCGCGGTGGCGAGGGCGGTGCCGCCCTCGGGGATGGTGCTCACATCCAGGGAGTCAACGCTTTGGCGGAAGGCGGTGTCATCAATGGTGAGCGGGCAGGTGAGAAAGGCATCACCGGCAAAAGCGACGAGGCCAAGGCGATCGGCGCGGGCTTGCTGCATCAAGTCGAGGGCGGCAAGTTTGGCGCGGGCGAGGCGGTTTGGCGCGATGTCGGCGGCGAGCATGCTTTTGGAAGCGTCGATGGCCACAACGATGTCGAGGCCGCGCTGTTCGATTTTATCCCAGTCAAACCCCCATTGGGGCCGGGCGAGGGCCAGCAGGAGGGCGATGACCACGAAGACGAGCAGGGCGAAGCGGATTTTCAAGCGCACGGGAGACAGGCCGCTGGTGAGCTGGGCCAGCAGGCGGGCATCGATGAAGGCGGCGAGCAAGCGCTGGCGCACGCGCCACGACCACCAGAGGAAGCCCGCCAGCAAGGGGGGCACAACGAGGAGCAGCCAGAGGATTTGAGGGTTCGCAAAGTTCATGGCAACCTCCGGAGGATGGTCTGGCCGAGTATAATTTCCAGCAGCAACACCACCAGTCCGCCGGTGACCAGCCAGGGAAAGAGTTCGCGGAACTGGGAATATTTTTTGATTTCCATCTCGGTTTTTTCGAGTTTGTCGATTTCGTTGTACAGTTCCTTAAAGTGTTCGGCGTTATCCGCCCGGTAATATTTGCCACCAGTCATACCGGCGATTTTTTGGAGCGTGGGCTCATCCACATCCACTGGCACTTCTTGGTAACCGACCTTCTGGCCATTACTGAACACGGGCATGGGCGCGGTGCCCTGCTTACCAATGCCGATGGTGTAGACTTTGATGCCAAGGGCGTGGGCGGCCTGCGCGGCGGTGAGCGGGGCAATGGCGCCAGAATTGTTTTCGCCATCGGTCATCAGGATCACGATTTTACTTTTGGATTTGACCTCGCGCAGCCGGTTGACTGCGGTGCTGAGAGCGTCGCCAATGGCGGTCTGGTTGTCATCAATCACACCAATCTCCAGCCGGGCGAGCGTGTCTTGCAGGAATTCGTGGTCCAGGGTCAGGGGGGTGGCGATGAAAGCCTGCACGGCAAAAACCACGAGGCCTATGCGGTCGTTGGGCCGCTTGTCGATGAAGCTACGAAAACAAGTGCGGGCCATATTGAAGCGGTTGACGCGCTCGCCGCGGACCACGAAGTCCTCGGAAACCATGCTGCCGGACATATCCAGAGCCACGGCAATATCCACGCCGCTGGCGGTGACCTTGGTCTCGCTTCTGATCAGGCGCGGCTGGGCCAGGGCGATGATGAAGAGGACGAGGGCGAGCCAGCGCAGCGCAGACAGCAAGGCACCCGCCTGGGAACGCCGGGAACGGGTCAGGCCGGCCAGCAACCCCACCGAGGAGTATACGAATGCGGCCGGGCGACCGCGCCGGCCCTTCAGCCAGGCAAAGGCCGGCAGCAGCAGCAGGCCAAGCAAAAAATAGGGATGAGCGAAAATCATGACGTTACTTCAAACTGGGGCCGGCGGCATCGGCGTCGGTTTGCGGCAGGGGCACAGTTTCATCGATCAAGCAGGCGGCGGATTGATGCAGCGCGCGCAATTCGGCCTCGCCCGGCTCGTATTTGGCGAACTTAACCAGGTCGCAACTTTCCAGAAAGCGGCCGAGGCTGTCCTTTTGCTCGCGACTCAGTCGGTTGGTACCCGCGAGTTCGCGGAGAAATTCCTCGGTGGTTCGTTCGGGGGCGTGAAAATTGAAACGTTCCTCGAGATAGACCCGGGTGACATCGGAGACTTCAATGCAAAAGGGTTTGGGCTGGTCTAGCAAGGCGAGGGCCGCCGCAAGTTTTTGGCAGGCGCGGACATGAGCGGGCACCGGGGGAACCACGGGGACCTGCTCGGCACGCCGGCGCCACCAGCGCCAGAGCGCGTAGAGTGCCACCAGTACCGCCAGAGTACCCAGCGTCCACCAAAGCCAGGCCAGCCCGGACGGAATGTCCAGGGGCGGTTTGATGTCGTGAATATCGCTGACGACAGCGGCCGGGGCGGGAGTGGTGTTGGTAATCATCCGCGGAGCCTCCGTTTTTCCCGGCTCTGAAAAAACCGGCCCAGAGCCGCGCCATAAGGCTGGTCGGTGCGCAATTGAATGGTATCCACCCCGGCACCGCGCAACTGGCGGGCCAGCGTTTCCTGATTGCGTTCCTGCCGCAAGGCGAAGGCCGCGCGGCGGGTGGGATTGCCCGTATTAATCTCCAGGACTTCCCCGGTTTCGGCATCCTCCAAAACGAGCCGGCCAAGGGCGGGCAATTGGAGTTCGTAATAATCACTGACCTGGACCGCCACCACATCGTGCCGGCGATTAGCCATGCGCAGAGCGGTTTGGGTGGCACGCGGGAGCAGGCTGACATCCCGGTGCGCTGTGCCGTCCGGGTCCAGGGCGGCATTGGTCAAGAAATCCGAGATCACCGCACAGATGGCCTTATGGGGAAGCACCCGCCCCATGAATTCCAAGGCTTTTACCAAATCAGTACCGCGCCGGCGGGGCTCGTAAAACAGCACCTCGCGAATCACCCGCAGCACGTGGCCGCGGCCCTTGCGCGGAGGAATATACTTTTCCACATCATCGGTGTACAATAAAAGGCCAACCTTGTCGTTGTTACGAATGGCGGAGAAGGCGAGCACCGAGGCAATTTCCGCCGCCAACTCGCGCTTGGACTGCCCGCGTGAGCCGAAGAGGCCCGAACCACTCACATCCACCACCAGCATGAGGGTCAGCTCGCGTTCCTCGACGAATTTTTTAATGAACGGATGGTTCATCCGCGCGGTGACATTCCAGTCAATGGCGCGCACATCGTCTCCGGCCTGATATTCGCGCACCTCGTCGAAGTTCATGCCCTGCCCCTTGAAAACGCTGTGATAAGCGCCGGCAAGAGTCTCGGTGACCACGCGGTTGGTGCGCAGTTCGATCTGCCGGATTTTTTTCAGGATTTCGCGGGGAATCATGGGAGGACGAAGGCTGAATTATGTATGAGGAATGAGGCAAGGGAGGGGCGCATAGCCGGGCCTGGCAATGGTCGCACCCCGCCTTGGCCCAACCGCGTCGAATGAGCTACCGCCGCGCGGAAAATCCAGCAGGGCTGGCCCGGATGCATGTTTTTTATCATTACTTGCAAAACCATTGAAAACGTTCGCCAAATAACACGTTGAGGCGGGCGATGGCGGTCAATTGACGGCCAGCTGCCACCTAATCGTCACGGCACGGGCAGTTCATCAAAAATTTTCTGGATGACGATTTCGCTGGTTTTTTCCTCGGCCTCGGCCTCGTAGGTGATGGCCACGCGGTGGCGGAGCACATCCATGCCGATGCTCTTCACATCCTGCGGGGTCACGTAACCACGGCCTTTCAGGAAGGCGTACGCCTTGGCGGCCAGGGTGAGGGCGATGGTGGCGCGGGGCGAGGCGCCGAGTTGGATAAATTCTTTCACGGCGATTTTGTAATGGTCGGGATCGCGGGTGGCGCAGACCAGGTCCACGATGTAATCCTTGACCTTGTCATCCACATAGATGTCGTTGATCACCTCGCGGGCCCGCAGGATCTGCTGGGTGTCCACCACGGGTTTGCACGTGGGCGTGCCGGCGGTTCTCGCCATCATGTCCAGAATCTGCCGTTCTTCCGCTCGGGAGGGATACCCGATCTTCAGTTTGAGCATGAAGCGGTCCACCTGAGCCTCGGGCAGTGGATAGGTGCCCTCCTGCTCAATGGGGTTTTGCGTGGCCAGGACCAGGAATGGCTCCTCCAGTTTGTAAGTCTGGTCGCCAATGGTGACTTGTTTTTCCTGCATGGCCTCAAGCAGGGCGCTTTGCACCTTGGCGGGTGCGCGGTTGATTTCATCGGCCAGTACCAGGTTGGCAAACACCGGGCCTTTGCGCGTGGTGAAGCCGCCGGACTGCGGATTGTAGATCTGGGTGCCCACGACATCGGCCGGCAGCATGTCCGGGGTGAATTGCAGGCGGGAGAACTTGACGGACAGGGTCGCGGCCAGGGATTTGACGGACAAGGTTTTGGCCAGGCCGGGCACGCCTTCGAGGAGCACGTGGCCATTAGCCAAGAGACCAATGACGAGCCGTTCGACGAGGTATTGCTGCCCGACGACGACCTTGCCGAGTTCATTAAACAGCGGTTGGGTGAACGCACTGGCGTCCTTGACCGCTTCATTGATGGCGGAGATTCCGGTATTCATTTGGATTCAGATTTTACAGACTGATGGACAGGAGAATGGGGCGGTTGTTCAAAATTTTCAAGCCCAGCCGGTCAGGCCCCCGGCAACAGGGCCACCAGCTTGCGGGGCAGCCAGCCGATTTTGCCAGAACCATCCGTGACTTGTACCCAGTCGTCGTGGTAATCGATCACAGACAACTCGGCGCCATCATGCGGGGCAAAGACGGTTTGCGCATCGTCAAACGGCCCACTGCGCGCGAGGCTGTTGGCGGCGATCACCACAGCGGTTGGGGGATTAAAATGCGCGGTGGCTTGCACGGCCAGGATGCCCCCGCAGAGCACAGCGGCCAGCAAGGCGGCGAGGGAGAATCCCCGCAAGCGCGGAGCCAGTGCCGGCCGGAGCTGACGGGCGGTCCACAAACCCAGGCAAAGCCAAAATGCGGCCGCGGTGAGCAGGGTACCTTCATTGAGGGTGAGTATGCTTATCCAGTTTTGCCAGCGCGCGGGCCGCACCGAAGCCCCCTGGACCTGGTTGCGTACAAAATCGAGGTTCCCCTGAATCTCGCTGTCCCGGGGATTGAGCAGTGCTGCGTGCCGGTAGCTGGCAATGGCGCGACCGAGCTGGCCAAGTTTGAACTCCGCGTTGCCTGCGTTGAAGAATAAAGCGGCCGAGGCCGTGCCGCTGGACGCGGCCTGTTGCAGGGTTTGATCATATGCCCGGGCAGCTTCGGCAAATTTGCCCTGGGCATAAAGTTTGTTAGCCGCGTCAAAACCCGCCGACAATTCCGGCCCGGCCGCCTGGAGCACCGGGGCAACCCACGACCAAACGGTCAGGGAAAGAAGCAAAATAAAAGGTCTGGCTTTCATGCTTTCACCGATTGAAGTTCACGGATGCTGGCTTCGAATTTGGCCGCCACGGCAGCCAGTTCCTGCGGATCCCGCACAGGCGCGTACCGTGCCTGGTTGCATAATTGAAACAAATCACGCAGGCCGGTGAGGACGCTGGCGGGCAATTTGAGGGCGCTCAACCGGTCATCGACCACGGACTCCGTGATGGCAGTGGCCGGACAATCGAGGCGTTCACCCAATTGTTCCTGCAACAAGCGGAACAGGGTGGCAAAAAATTGCTCGGAATTATTTTCCGCCGCCAGTTTGCGTAAATCCAACAAGCCAGCCTGCACCAATTGGGCCACGGCCCGCTGCCGGCGCAGCCGGGGATTGTTGGCCAGATTTTCCACGCGTCGGCGCCAGATCAAGGCGCTTAAAAATGCCAGCACCGGCACGCACTGGAGGGCCAGAAATCCGGGTTGAACCAGGAGCGGGGCGCGCGTGGCCACCAGTGCCCCCAATCCCTGTTTGATCGGCAAAACATCCGATTGCGCGGCCGTATTTTCCGCGCCGGCGGGCTTGGATGCGACGATGCTCGGAACCGGGGCCGCGCCGGCGGAACGCACACTGATCGGCAGGGCTGGCTGGTTGAGCGTCTGATAGGCCCTTAATTCCGGATCAAAATAGCTCAGGGAAAAGGCGGGCAATTCCTTCACCTCCGGGTTTTGGGGAGTGACGATTTGCTCGAAGGTCTTGACCCCAGCTTGCGCCTGCTGGTCGGAATATTCCGTTTTCGAGGTGGCCGGGTAACTCTTAAAGCCATTCCAAGTGGAAAAGTCGGGGAGGCTGATGGTATCCAAGGCACCCTGGCCTTCCAGCCGCACTCGCAAGGTGATCGGATCGCCGGCGGCAACATTCGTGGGCCCCTCGGTCACAGTCATTTTGAAGCGGCCAATGGCTCCGGTGAAACCGGCGGGGGGGTTCGCCGGCAACCGCAGGGCTTCAATACTATTGGTGTCCGTGGTCAGCGTGATTTGCTTTTGTTCGCCCGTGTTGAAAAATTGCCGGAAGAATGGATCGCCACCCTGACCGGACCGGCCCGGGAGAACAATCACCATTTGCGCAGTCAGCGGTCCCAGGGTGAGCGTGCCACTTTTAATGGCCGTGAGGGGGATGGCAATGGGGATAATTGTGTAAACCCGGTTGCCTGCTTGGGTCCGATGCCGGGGGCGCTCGGTTAGTTTACCCACATTAAATCCATCGGCTGGCAGCCCCGTCATTTGCAGGTTGCCAAAGTTTTGCACATCATCGCGCAACCAGATCTGCAATTCGGCAGAGGTGGCCTGGCCCACGTAAAGATGATCTGCGGTGGGCATCACCACTTTGGCAAAGGCCACCTCCGAACCCGAATTCATGTCCGCCTGGCTGGGGGTATTGGGTTGGGAAACCGTCAGTTTTAAAGGCTGGCTGTTATAAACGGTGCCATCAATTTCCACACTCAGGGTGGGAATCGTGTAAACTCCGAGCCGCTGGGGGGTAACACTAAAATGGTGTGTAATGGTCGAACTGGTCTGGCCATTGACAAAACTAAACTGGCTGGAGGGTCCCACATAGGCCAGGTTCAACCCGGGAATATTGGGCAATGCGGGGGTACCTTGCGGGCCGCCACCCTCAAACGTCAAATCCAAAGTGGCCCTTTCCCCCAAGTCAATCGTATCCCGGTCCAACGACGTGGTAAATGTCGTGGCCGAAACCAAGTTGGTCCAAAGAAAAAGGCCGGCCACCAGCGCCCCCAAAAGCGTGCGCCAGGGTTGTCCACGGGTCCAGAGACCCGGCATGTTTAATTTCATAGCCAAACCGTCAAAATTGTTAAGGGTTCATCGCCATCGTCAATGCCAAAACGCTTCAACCAACAGACAAAAACCACCAAAAAGTGTTCATCATGATGCAAGCCTGGGGAAATGTTCCTAAATTGCCCCGCCGCAGCAAGCCTGCACCGCGCATTTTTGCGGGTCGGGTCCGCCAGGACCGGGGCCAGTGGTCAGTGCCGAAACTGGGGGGAGGCGGATTTAATGTTTGTCTCCGCCCTTTTTTCCAAGGCGGGTTCGCATATAGAATTGGCACCGGGTGGCCACCGCCCTGGGTGCGAGATGGAACATGATTGCCTCCGTACCGCCCGGCCAGTAAGGTATTTGCTCATGGTTCGGCTCGTATTATTTGATATTGATGGCACCCTCGTCCACACCGGTGGGGCGGGGACGCTGGCGTTTAACCGTACTTTTGCCACGGAGTTCAATCTCCACCACGGCACCGAAAAAATGAAGTTTGCCGGCCGCACCGATGTCAGCCTGGTCCGGGAATTTTTCAAATTGCACGGCCTCAATGAATCGCCGGAACATTTCCGGCAGTTTTTTGACCGTTACGTCTTCTGGCTGGATCATATCGTGGCTAAAAGTGCGGGGGAGGCGTGTCGCGGGGTGTTCGAACTGTTGCAAGACCTAATGGCCCTGCCCCAACCGCCCTGCCTGGGCCTGCTCACGGGTAACATTCAATTGGGTGCGGAAATCAAACTGCGCCGCTTTGGGCTGTGGGATTATTTTGCATTCGGTGGGTTTGCGGATGACAGTGAGGATCGCAACCACATCGCCGCCGCCGCTTTCGACCGGGCTCGCCGGGTGCTGGATCCCCAACTGAAACCTGCGGAAGTGGTGGTGATTGGCGACACACCCTTTGACATTCGCTGTGGACGGTTCATCAACGCCAAAGTGCTGGCGGTGGCTACCGGCGGGTCAACGCTGGCCGAGCTACAGGCGCAACAACCTGACTGGGCGGTGCCGGACTTGACCCACATTACGGCCCGGGAAATTTGCCAGGGCTAATTCACGCGCCCAGAACAAAAACATATGGGACCTGGCTTAAAGGATCCAATTGAAGAGGTCCTTGACGGGTAAATTACGGGTTATTCAAGAATCGCAGATGCAAGGCGATCCATCCGCCGTTTGGCGCCTACGGCTAAAAGTAAAAAACCACCCAAAGTCAAGTAAAGGGAGGGCTCCGGGGTGGTGATTAATGCCTGCTGGAGAGCCTTGCCAATATCGACCGCCAGCACGGCGGTTTCATAATTCTGTCCGCCATCACCCCATTGATCCAGAATATTCAGGAACAGGTATGGGCTGTTCAGATTCTTGCAGACGACGACGCTGGCGCTCAGCCGTTCACCGCCAGAGCCATCTTGATTTGGAACCAATTTGCTCCCATTGACGACCTGGGCGAGCTGCCAGAACTTCAAGGCCAATGACGGACTGAGATTTCCTAAATCCATCAAATCCGCAGACGTAATCGAGCTGGAGCCAGGCTGATTGCAAAATTGATTGATGCCGGCCGGCCCTTTGGCCAAGTTGATACTCGCGGCGATGTGGTTTAATGCAAAAGCACCATCAGCGCTATCAAGTGCTTGGGTCCATTGCTGATTTTGGAGGTTGCGAGTCGACGTTTCCAACTGAGCCGGGTCGAACAATTGGTTGCAGAAACGGCCAAGACTGAGGCACTTGAGCGGGTTGCCAGGAGCCAAACTCCGCTTGGAAACCCGTTCCTGGCCGGTTGAGGCGGGCGTGGTGGCCAAGCTCAAGTCAAGGGCATTCGGGGCGATTACTGGCTGGGAATAGTTCAAGACGGGCGGTGCCGAAATGCCTGCCAAATGCAGGTTCAAATTTAATGCGGAGCCAAGGGCGGCTGGCGCCACAGCGGCCGGCGGAGGAACTTGATCTCCGGAAGGCATTACCTTTACGGCGAATTTCCCCCAACTTTCGCGGGAACTTATGGCCACGCCAAAGTCATTTGCGGAATTTACCTGGAGGGTGGAACCAAGATTCGCCAGAGTGGCCAATCGTGAGTCGCCCGGTGTTTGGGGAGCGGTAGAGGCGGCCAAGGCCGAAGTGGTGCAAAACAAACAAGCGAGCAAACACGACCAAGACACAGCGATCCGCCAGCACTTGCGCAGAGCTTTTATCCGGACCACTCTCAATTGCATTAGGGCTTGTCTCAAATCCGTTAAATCCAAAGCAGGTTACATGCCACAACCAATTTTGCGGCACTTTTCTAAAACATGGTTGATTTTGACCAATTTTGGTTAATTTGGGGAGAATTAAATTCTGCTAAATCTCGCAGCCAAAAAGGAGGCCATTGCAGCCGCAATGCAATTTAACCAAAACGTTGCACATGAAGGATTTTGCAATATTTCGTGGGAGCGGGAGCCGAACCGGGCGTAAGGCCGTGGGGGGGCTTGACGGGACTTGACGGGATTTTTCTGGGATATGATGCAGTCGATAAATTTTCAATGACTGGCTATGGTTTTACTGGTTAGGGAGGGGCTTTACAGCGCTAGACGGCAGGGGACCTACCAAGTCCACCGGCCAGGGCGATGGCAAACCTTGGCAAAGGCACGATTAGGTGCGATTCACTTGGATTTGGCTGAAGTTAACCGTCACCCCGCCGGGGTGGTGGCGGCTTCGCATGCAGTTATGGCGGATGGGGGCGCGGGTTGGTGTTCTCAGTCTGCTGGCGGGCTGGCCTTTGTTATTTTTTTTCAAACCCGGAATAGCCCGGATTAACCTGGTTTAATCCGGATTCGCCTGGGGGCGAATGGAGATGTCAAAGATCCGGCGGCGGCCCAACGCGCCCAGGCGTCCCCGCCGGCCCGGCAGGGGCGATCGGAAAAAGCCCCCAGGCAAAACCACTCTTCTGATGAGCATAGGTTGGCGGCAGGATTTTGTCAAACAGAGCCATTGGGAAGGCGATTGAGTCGAAAGCACGCCATGGTGCGGAGCCTTGTTTTCCGCATTGCCGATTTTTCCCATTGGCGCTGCGCAATATCACTAAAAAAAGCGCAACCATCAGGAATTGCTTGTTTTTGGTTAATTCTGTAACGAAGCGGACAGTGCAGACGGGGTCCGGCAGGAGCGGTTTATGCCAAAAATGCACCTGGGATACCAAGCCGGGTTGGAACGACGGCGGACGTTTCATGCCAAATCTTGAGCGGCGTTGGTTATTCGGAGGGATGTCGCCTTGGATGTGCCCCTCCCTTTCACGGCAGTGAAGAGGTGGGGGCGCTCTTCCCGGGGCTTCACCCCAAACTTTAGCATGTTGGGCTGAGCTCCCGGTGAGGCGGAGTTTGCCGACGAATCGCAAGAATGACACGAATGGGGAAGTGGTCCGGGTGGGGTTATTCGTGGAATTTGTGCGATTGGCGGGTAATTCTTCTCAATGTTTTGCCCACTTATCCGGCCATAAATTCTCCCCCAGGCGCCCCTTGGCTGTTTAAAAGTATTTTGACTTTTTTGGAACCCTGGACAGCGGATGTCCACCTTCCCCGGTTACATTCGGCCGGGATGAAGATCCGGTGGATATCATGGGTGGCGCGGCCGGTCGCAAAGCGTGGGGCAGGCGACTTCGCCTGCCGGTTACCGCGCCATTTCCGACGCGGAGCCCGGAGCCAGCCTTTTGGCCCCGCGCCCCGCGCCCCGCACCTTGCGCCTCTCTCCCCCTCTATCCCACTATATCCACCCATAGAAAGTATGAATGAAGCTCCCCAAGGTAAATCAGACCCTTTCCCCGGCCCAGACCCGAGAACCCAGCCGCTGGTCCCACCCCACGTTGCGACTAAGTCCGAATCGGTCCGACCAAAAAATTTGAGTGCGTCCCAAAACGGCCGCTTTGCCCAACTCCCGAAGGGGGTCGGGGAAGCATCGGTCGCGAGTTGGGAAGTTCCAGTACTTTTCAGGGGCCAAGCCAGGGGTGGGAAAGAGTTTGGCGCATGGCCAAGGCGGCCTTCGTTCCTGCGGATAAACCATTGAATTTCGCCCGGAAATCCTTACACTGCCAAAGCAATGCATGATTTTCGATATGTCGGCAAACAACTGTTTTGCGAAGGTGTGGAACTGGCGGCACTCGCCGAAAAATTTGGCACGCCATTCTATGTCTATTCCCAAAACACCCTGACGGATCATTTTCAAAAGTTGGATCAGGCCCTGGCGCCGCTGGATCATTTGGTTTGTTTCGCCATGAAGGCGAATTCCAACCTCTCGGTCATGCGGGTGCTGGCCAATTTGGGCAGCGGGTTTGATGTGGTCAGCAGCGGGGAACTCCAGCGCGTGATTGCGGCGGGCGGCGATCCGCGGAAATGTGTTTTTGCCGGCGTGGCCAAGACCGAGGCCGAAATCGAGTTTGCGTTGCGCAAAGGCATTTACTCGTTCAACGTGGAGAGCGAGCCGGAAATTGTGCGCATTAACCGGGTGGCGGGGCGGTTGAAGAAGCGGGCCCCCATCGCGGTGCGGGTGAACCCCAACATTGCGGCGGACACCCACGCCAAGATCACCACCGGCACTTATGAAAACAAATTCGGCATTCAATTTGAGCAGGTGGAGGCGGTGTACGCCCGCGCCAGCAAACTGCCGAACATCTGGTTGCGCGGCGTGCAAATGCACATCGGGTCGCAACTGACCCATGTGGAGCCGTACGAACAGGCCGTGACCAAGGTTACGCCCCTGGTGCAAAAACTGGCGGCCAAACACAAACTGGAATTTTTCAGTCCGGGAGGTGGATTGGGTATTGTCTATAACACCGCGCTGGACAGCGGACCGCGCCAATGGTGGTCCTCGCCGGCGGCCAAGGGGATTTTAACCCCGGCACTTTATGCGGACAAGCTGCTGCCCTTGCTGCAACCGCTGGGCCTGCGCATCCTGATTGAACCCGGTCGCTTTATTGTGGGCAATGCGGGTGTTTTGGTAACCCGGGTCGAGTACGTGAAGCGCACGGGGCAGAAAAATTTTGTGATTGTGGATGCGGCCATGAATGATTTGATCCGGCCGGCCTTTTACGACGCGTTTCACGAAATTGTGCCGCTGGCGAAAAAAGGCGGGGCGCGGATCAGTTCCGATGTGGTGGGTCCCATTTGCGAGTCCGGCGATTATTTCTGCAAGGACCGGCCCCTGCCCCGGGTGGGCGAGGGCGATTATCTGGCGCTCTTGAGTGCGGGGGCCTATGGCTTTGTGATGGCTTCCAACTATAACACGCGGCCGCTCATCCCCGAAATATTGGTGCGGGGAACCCAATTTGCCGCCGCCCGCGAGCGGCAGAAAGTGGAAGATATTTGGTCCGGCGAGAAAGTTGTGGCATGGTTAAAATAGCATTGTGAAAACTGAATACTCAGTCGTGGCGCACTGGACCGGGGAGTTTGACGATGACGGTCTGCGCAAATGGGCGGAAAACCTGCGGGCGCAACTCCTGGCTCCCGAGGTGTCGCTGGGGCTGGTATTCATGTGTCCCAATTTTTTCCCGCATGCCGCCGAAGCCTTGGAAGTATTGCGGGTGCATGCCCGGATCCCGCTATTGGCGGGCTGTTCCAGCCACGGTTTGATTTCGGGTGAAGAGGAGCTGGAAAACTCCTCCGGCCTGGTGTTAGCCCTCTATTCACTTCCGGGTGCGGAGTTGAAGGGCATTTATTTTTCTCAAAAGCAAGTGGAGGAGGCCAGCGGGGGCAAGGCGGATTATTGGGCCACCGAAACGGGCGTGAGTTCCCCGAACATTAATGGCTGGCTGGCCTTTGTGGATCCGTTCCACATGGATTCGGAAAGCTGGATTCGTACATGGAACCAGGCGTTTGCCGGACGACCGGTGTTTGGCGGGCTGGCCAGCGGTAATTTCCCTGAGCCACTGGCCCAGGTTTACCTGAATGGCGAGGTGTTTGAAGAAGGTGGCGTGGCGATTGCGGTGGGTGGGGAGGTTGCGCTCACCGGCGTGATTTCCCAGGGCTGTACGCCGATCGGCGAAACGTGGACGCTAACCCGGGTGGAACAAAACTTGATCCACAACATTGGCAACCGGCCGGCTTACGCGGTGCTGGCGGAAACGTTTCAAAAGCTCCCCCCGGATGAACAGCGCAAAGCGCAGGGCAATTTGTTCATCGGGCTGGTGGTGAATGAATATTTGGAGGAGTTTCATCGCGGGGATTTTTTGGTACGTAATTTAATCGGCGGCGACCCCAAGTCCGGGGTGCTGGCGGTGGGGGCCATGCCCCGGACCGGCCAGACCATGCAGTTTCAGCGGCGCGACGCGGCGGCGGCCACGGAGGACATGACCGAATTGCTCGGGCATTCGAAGGAAAAATTAGCCGGGGCCACCGTTTATGGTGGCTGCCTGTGCTGCTGCAATGGCCGGGGGCAGCATTTGTTTGGACGGGCCAATCATGACGCGGAAATCATCCAGCGGTGCCTCGGGCCGCTGGGATTGGCGGGCTTTTTCTGCAATGGCGAAATTGGCCCGGTCGGTGAGAAAAACTACCTGCACGGCTTTACGGCCTCGCTGGCTTTGTTCGTGCAAAAACCCAAAGTGACGGCCCCCGCCAAATAATTGGCCTTTGCTTTTGCGCGCGGGCAAGCCATTCTCTCTCCGGAATGTCTCCAGAGGAACAACCAGTTGAAAGCAAACGGACCGATGCTCCCAAAAGTTTGGGAGCCAATCGCCGTCGTGGTCGTCGTGGTGGTCGCGGTCGGTCCCGCGGTCCACGGCGCGCCACACCCTTGACCACCAATATCCCGCCCGTTCACGCGGCCGGAGGTGAGCCCGAACCCGATGCCGGACAACCGCACGAGGAGGCTGAGTTCACCGAAACCCCCCAGGATATGGAAGAATCTCCAACCGGCCACGAAGCGAATGGCCCAGCGGTGGAAGCAAACCCCACCCCGGCGGAAGCGACCGCCCCGGAGCCGCAAGACAATTTTGTAGAAGCCCCCGGAGCACCCGAAGCGGAGGCGCCGATGGTGGCCGTGGCGCAGGAACCGGTCGAAGCTTCCGCTCCGCAACCGGTCGAATCACGCCCCCCGCCGATCAAGCCCGCTTTTATTCCGCCCGCCCCGGCGCGCCCCGCGCCCGCGCCTTATGTGGCGCCCCGGCCGGCTTTCCGCCCGGCCGCGGCCTCGGCGGTTACCCAAGCCATTGAGGAAATCACCAAAATCGTGGATGCCTTGCGCGATGCGCTGGACCAGATGGATGAGGTTTTGGAACTGGTGGAAATAGCGGAACGCCAGAAGTTGACGGACGAACGGGAAATTGAATCGCTCCGCCGGGCTTTGCGGCAGTTTCAGAATCTGGCGCCACGCACTCGCCGGGATGATCCCCGGGAAAACGCTCCGCGGGAGAATGGTCCCCGCGAATACAATCAACGGGACCAACGGGACTCACGTGATCAGGGCAACCGCGATCAGGGGAATCGGGACCAAGGCAACCGCCAGCAAGGTGGCCGGGAACAAGGCAATCGTTTTCAAGGTAATCGTGACCAGGGCAACCGCCAACAGGGCGGACAGCGCGACCAACGAGAACCGCGGGAGCAACGGGAGCAGTCGCACCGCGACCAAATCCAGCGGGAGCAACCGCCGCGGGAAGCCAGCCAACCCGGGCAACGCGATCAAAATTTCCGCGAACCCCTGCCCCCCGAACCGGTGGCCCACGAAGCAGTTGAAACGGTTCCGTGCGACTCCACGGCCCACGAACCAGTGCATTCAGAAACTGGTCATACGGAAAACGAGACGCACCACGAGCAGGAACCCCGCACTTATATCGATTGACCGGGCGGCCAAGGGGATGGCAGCAAACAGATTGCCGCCATCCCGTTGGAAAACGCGTCAACCGGTGGAGTCAGGGTTCGGTGAAACTTTCACGGCCCATTCATGAGCCTCAACCCTTGGGGAGCGGTTCGAACACGGGGTGGATTATTTGGCCAATTCCCCAGTCAGGTAACGGATGCGTTTGTGGACATCCGTATTGATGGAATGATACGGTTGCGACAGGTTGCCGGCGGCAAACAGGGTGCGGCGCATATGTTCCATATCGTCCAAGCCAATGGCGTCGGTGAAGATGGGCAGGAGATACTCTATCCCCAGTTTGGATGGCTTCATCAGCTTGGGATCGTAAAGCGAGGGATGCATTTTCCGGGCGTGAATCAAACCCCAGCGGTCGCGGAACCGGTTGGCATCGTAACCCTCCACATAAAAGCCCCGGGAAGAATGGTACTGCAAGATGGAAACCGCGTTATTGCGCCCCTCCACCAGCAGATCGACCGCCTTGGCGCCTTGCATGGCGGCATAAAAGCGGTCAAATAGAATTGGCCGGCCGCCGCGCTGGGTATGGCCCACTTTACGGGTGAAGATCGCCTCCTTGGCGGAATCGCCCCGGCGATAGAGTTGAAAATATTTGTCCCCGATCATCTGGATGAGCTTGGCGCGCAAGGCTTCCGCCGCCCCGCTCAAAATCAAATTACCCGCCGGGTCGGTGGACTTGGATTCCGCGCCTAATTCCCGGCCTTGCTCATCGACAATGCCCTCGCCGCAAACAATCACGACGTTTTTCTGCAAGTCATACAAATGTTTCACCTGGGCCACGAGCAACTCCAGGTCAGGCGCGATCTCCGGCACGAGAATAATATCCGGCTGACCGTAAGCCGACCCCAGGGCGATGTAGCCGGAATGGCGTCCCATGACCTCAATGATGGCAATCCGGCGATGGCTTTCGGCAGTGGTGCGAATGCGCTCCACACCGCCCGCAGAGACAAACACTGAGGTGGCATACCCCGGGGTCACGTAATTAATGATGTGGTTCAGATCAAACACCGCGCGCGACTCCGATTGTTTGTAGCGATAGCCGGCGCGGGACGTGGGATCGGCCGCGCGGACCCATTCATCGGGTTCACTCGCGTAATTCAAACCCAAATCATTATCAATGGTCTTGGGTGCCAAAACCACCGGCAGACGCTCGGCGAGCGGTTGCAGGCCGTTCAAAGTGCCGTCGCCGCCCACACAAATCAGTCCCTCAATCCCCAGCTGCTTAAGCCGGGACACCACCATATCCAGATCCTCCGTTTTCTCGGGGTCCACAAAATCGCGCGAGGAACCAATCAGCGTGCCGCCTTTGGTGGGATCGAGCTCAGGAATGGCTTGAAAAAGGGGATTCAATTGCACGTGCGGCACGCGGGGATTGAACAGGCAGTTGAAGCCCTTGATAAGCCCAATCACCTCCACTTTGAGCTGATTGGCCCGGGTGACCACCCCGTGAATAGTGGCGTTAAGAGCGGGGGTATCCCCGCCCGCCGTGAGAATGCCGATCCGTTTCATGTCGAATAATGCAAAAACGCTGACCGGCCAGGGTCAAAAGCCCACGGGCCACCGTGGGTGTTCCCTTGCAACCAGGCCGGTAGGTCAACGATTTTGGAAAATAGGACGCAACCCGCGTGCCATGTTTTAAAACAGCCAAAACCGGCACTTTCGAGCACCTAACGCCCGGGCAAACCGCCTTTTTTGCCCAACCTGCCTAGAATGGGACATTTCCCGAACCGAACGCTCCATTTGAGGAGATCGCCCATTTCACGCCAAGCTAGCGGCCACCACCCTTGGTTCATTCGTGGGCGGCTGGCAGGCAGTTCCCGTGCACACATATGCGAGCGAACCAGCCGGGGCGGGCAGGGTCAAGGCGAACGGTTCCACGGCCCCCTGGTTGCCCAGCACCACTTTGTTGGGTTGGTACACGGCATGAGCGGCGCGGATGAGCGCCTGACCGGCGGGCGTTTGCGGATCGCCGGCGATCACCACGCGGCGGGGTTCATCCAGCCAAAAATCAAGGGCATGCAGGAGAAACGGGACCGCCTGGGGCACCTTGGTCAGGCGCGCGGCAAAACAATGGAGGGTGGCCACGGCCGGAAAGCGAAATTTATCGCGCCCGGTGATCGCCGCCAGCTTGAGCAGGGCCAAGGTGGCCACGGAATTGCCGGAGGGTTCCGCGCCATCGTAATCGTCCTTCACCCGCAAAATCAAATCACTGGCCCCCGCCCCGCTTTGCCAGAACCCGCCGTGCTCCGGGTCAAAAAACTTCTCCAACAGGGCCTCAGCCAGGGCAATGGCAAAGTCCAGGTGCGCTGGCACCAAGGTGGCCTCGTACAATTCGAGCACGCCGGCAAGCTGGAAGGCATAGGCCTCCAATAATTGCACCTGGTCGTGCTCGCCGGCGCGCCAGCGGTGGAATAAGGTGCCAGTGCCGGTAACACCCGGTGGGGACCATAAATTCGCCTGAATAAAGGCCAGATTTCTTTCGGCGGCGTGACGGTATTTTTCGTCGCCCAAAACCGCGCAGGCCCGGGCGAAGGCGCCGAGCATCAGGCCGTTCCAAGACGAGAGGACTTTATCATCCAAATGCGGACGCACGCGTTTGGTGCGGGCGGCGAACATTTTGGCTTTTGCCGCCGCCAGGGTGGCGTGTTCCGCCGGGGATAAAACGGCGTCCACGACACTCAGCACATTCAAATTTGGCAAAGGCGAGGGATGACTATGATCCACGAAATTACCCGGCTCCGTAATGTTGTAGTGGCGGGCCACCACTTTAAATTCGTCCAGGCTCAGCAGTCCCGCCAATTCAGTGCGGGTCCAGCAATAAAACTTGCCCTCCTGCCCTTCGCTATCGGCATCCTCGGCGGAATAAAAACCGCCCGCGGGATGGGTCATGTCGCGCAACACGTAATCGAGGATGGCGCGCGCCACGTCGGCGTGCGGGGGGCCGGGCTGGTCTTGGGCGACCGGATTGAGCAAGTGGGCATCCAAATACAGCTGCACCAGTTGGGCATTGTCATAGAGCATCTTCTCGAAATGCGGCACGAGCCATTGGGCATCCACGGAGTAGCGGGCAAAGCCACCGCCGAGCTGGTCATTAATTCCGCCGGCGGCCATGTGCCGGCAGGTGTTTAAAACCATCCGGGTGGCCTCCGGGTCTTGAAAGCGCCGGCCATACCGCAGCATCGCGGAGGGAATACTGGGCTGGGGAAATTTAGGGGCATCCCCAAAGCCGCCGAATTCGGGGTCATACAGGCCTTTAAAACCCCGGCCGGCCTGCTGCAGCAGACCGGCGGTAAGCAGGCCGGAACCCGAGACCGTCTGGGTGGCCAGTTCCAAGCGGGCATGCATTTCTTCGGCCGAGGCGATCACCTCACCCTGGCGGGATTGCCAGACTTCATTAATTTGCGTTAAAATTTGTAAAAATCCGGGCCGGCCGTGGCGATTTTCCGGCGGAAAGTAGGTGCCGCCGTAAAACGGCTTGAGTTCAGGTGTCAAAAATACCGTCAAAGGCCAGCCGCCGGAGCCGGTGGTGGACTGAACGAAGGTCATGTAAATTTTATCCACATCCGGCCGTTCCTCGCGGTCCACCTTGATGCTGATAAAATGGTCCTTGAGGTAGTTGCCCACCGCCACGCTCTCGAAGGTTTCGCGCTCCATGACATGGCACCAGTGGCAGGTGGAATAACCGATGCTCAAAAAAATGGGTTTGTTCTCGGCGCGGGCGCGGGCGAAGGAGGGGGCATTCCACGCATGCCAGTCCACGGGATTGTGGGCGTGCTGCAACAGGTAGGGTGATTTTTCCAGGGCCAGCAAATTGGTGGGGCGAACAGACATGCGGGACAAGGTAACGAGTGAGGGAAGCGCTTTCAAATTGAAAGGGTGGGCGGGAAGGGAGTGCCCGGCTATTTTTGTGTGGCCCCTTGAGAAATTCGCGCGGCCGCGTTACTGTGGCTCGGGTCCGGGTGAATTCCCGCCGGGACAAAACGAACGAATTGAACGATTTATGAAACGCACGGCATCGGCAATCTGGCAGGGTGGTTTGAAAGACGGCAAGGGCAGCATTTCCACGGAGAGCGGGGTGCTCAAGGAAACGCAGTACTCCTTTGACACGCGCTTTGAAAATGGCGTGGGCACCAATCCCGAGGAACTCATCGCGGCCGCGCACGCCGGCTGTTTCTCCATGGCCTTTGCCGCCGAGCTGGGCAAAGCGGGGATTACGCCGGCCGCCATTCATACCAGGGCCGCCATCACCCTGGAAAAAACGGACGCCGGGTTTACCGTCACCGAATCGCATCTCACGATGACTGCGAAAATCCCCGGTGCCGATGAGGGCAAAGTGCGTGACATCGCGGCGGCCGCCAAGGCGGGCTGCCCGATCTCCCGGCTGCTGAATGCCACAGTCACTTTGGATGCCACCTTTGAACTGTAAGTGGTTTTAAGTTTCAATAAAATGCCTCCCCTGAATGCTTATAACGGCGCTGCTCCGGTGCCGAAAAAATCCCTGACCTTCAGCAAAGTGTTCCGCTGGGAACCGGCGGACCCCAACACGCCGCCGCCGCAGTCAGTGGCGGTCATTGGCACCTTCAGCGACTGGCAGGCCGTGCCCCTGGAACTGGACGCGAGCGGCAAGGTCTGGCAACTGACCCTCAACAACCTGCCGGGCAATTGCACACATCATTATATGCTGCTGGTGGATGGCCAGCCGGCCAAAGACGCGCACGCCGATGGCCTGGCCATTCCCACCACGGAGCAGGAAAAGGCCTGGGCACTGAGCACCCCGCGCGGTCCGCGCTTGTTCATGTTATTCAGCCAGACAAAGTAAAAATTCCGCTTTTGCTTTGTCTCCGGACGGGTTCATGGTACAAGGTTTGTTCGTGGAGCAACCCATACCAGTAATGACTCCGGCCCCGGGCGAACGCCTTGTGCGTTTCGTGGGGGACTCGGTCCGTTTTCAATTAATCGACGGTAAAAAACCAGGCCGCCAGGCGGGCTGGCAAGCCCGCTTGCGGACCAACCTTGGCCGAGCTGCCGTGGTCCGCCAGGAAATCATCGCCGCCCATGCCGGAGGCGCGCAAGGGGCCGGTGCTTCCTGGCAGGATTTGCCCATGATTCCCACCGCCGACGGCTGGGAACTGGTGCTGCCCGTGACGGAAACCGGTTATTTCAAAGCCAAAGCCTATTTGCTCGACCCGCAGGGCTGGCAGTACTGGCCCGCCGGCCCGGACCTGGGCCTGAGTGTCCACCCGGATTTTTGCCGCACGGCCAACACCATCTATTGCGCCTTCACGCGGCTCTTTGGCGAGACCAAATCCCTGGCCTCGACCAAGGATGACCGGCTGGAGGCCGAGCTCACCGCGCTGGAGGCCAAAGGTTATGCCACCCTGCCGCCCTCGGGCACATTACGCGACCTCCCGCGCCAGTTGCCGCATATCATTCAGCGCCTCGGGTGCCGCATCATTCATCTGCTGCCCATTCATCCCACGCCCACCACGTATGCGCGCTTCGGGCGGTTGGGCAGTCCGTACGCGGCTTTGGACCTCACGGCGATTGACCCCGCCCTGGTGGAATTTGACAAGCGCACGACGGGGGTGGACCAGTTTGTGGAATTGACCCATGCCGCCCACGCGCTGGGGGCCCGGGTGTTCATTGACATTGTCATCAACCATACCGGCTGGGGTTCCGTTTTGCAGGAAACCCACCCCGAATTTTTCCTCAAGCAACCGAACGGCGAATTTGCCAGCCCCGGTGCGTGGGGCACCGTTTGGGAGGATTTGGTGGAATTGGAGCAGCATAGCGTGGCGTTGTGGGACATCATCGCCGACGCGCTCCTGGTGTGCTGCCGGCGCGGGGTGGACGGGTTCCGTTGCGATGCCGGCTACAAAATTCCGGTGCCGGCCTGGCAATACATTATTGCCCGGGTGCGCAATGAATTTCCGGAGGCGATTTTCTTGCTGGAAGGTCTCGGTGGGGCCTGGTCCGCGACGGAAGCATTGCTCACCGAGGGCGGGATGCAATGGGCCTACTCCGAGTTGTTCCAAAATTACTCCGGGGCCGAAGTGGCCGGCTACCTGGATTATGCCAATCAGCAGAGCGCGCACATTGGGGCGTACGTGCATTACAGTGAAACGCATGATAACAGCCGGCTGGCAGAGCGCGGCCGACTCTGGTCGCTAATGCGCAACCGTTTGTGTGGACTGACGAGCCCGAGCGGCGGTTTTGGGTTCACGTGCGGTGTGGAATGGCTGGCGGCGGAAAAAATCCGGGTGCACGGCAACACCGGCCTGAATTGGGGCAGTGCGGATAACATCGTGCTGGAGCTGGCCCAGCTCAACCAGCTCCTGACCGACCATCCCGCTTTTTTTGACGGGGCCACACTGACCCGGCTGAGCCCGGCGAACTCCCCGGTTTACACATTGCTGCGCACCTCCGCCGAGGGATTGGACCAGGTGCTGGTGCTGGTGAATACCGACACCACCCAGGCGCACTCGCTGGCCCTGCCGCTGGCGCAGCTGCCAGAAAAAATGGCGGCTTTCAATGTGGATCTGCTCGGCCAACCACTGCCAGCAGGCACGCGTGACGATCAGCAAATCACGTTTAATCTCCTGCCGGGCGCGTGCCACTGTCTGGCTGCCGGACCCATTCCGGCCGGGCTGAATGGCGAAACGTACCGGCGCACCCGTGCCCAGGCCGCCTGGGCGCTGACCGCGCTACAATGCGTCCTGCCCATCGAAGCGATCCAAGAACCCGACTGGCGCTGGCTGGCCGGCCAGGTGGAGCGCAGCGCGGAGGATTTGCTGGCCGCCGCCAGTCACCTCGCCAATTCGACAAACCCGGGTTCCCTGGCAGAAGCCCTGACCGCCGCGCTGGAAAATCGAATCTTTTGCCCGGTCATCACCTGGTCGTTGGTGGACGCGCGGCGCATCACCCCGGTGCCCCCCGGTCACTGGCTGTTGATTGCCGATACCAGCCCCTTCCGGGCGCGTTTGGAATCCGGTCCGCTGCGGGAACATGTGCAGTCCATTGCAGCCGGGGGCCGCCATCTGGCATTTTTTGCCCCCCGCCAAACGCCGGCGGAGACCACGCTGGTGGTGCAGCGCCAGGATGTGATTGCCCAACCCGTGCGGGCGGCGATTCGCTTCCTGGCCCCGGAACCCTGGCCCGCCACCATCGAGCCCGCCGCCCATGCCAACGATCTGGTGCTCTTAACCAACGGCATCGGCGGCATGGCCCGTCTCGGGATCGATTTGGGCCGCGTCCAATCCAAATATGATTGTGTGCTGGGGGCCAACCTGAACCCCACCGTACCGGTGGACCGGCATGTGCTGGTCAAACGCATGCGCGTCTGGATCAACGCCGATGGTTTTATCTCCGCGCTGGATTTAAAAAATCTCGCCGGTTTTGAAGCGGGCCCACCCGCCGCCTGGCATTTTGTCGCCCAGGCCGGCAACGGCCGGACGGTGGAAATTGAATTACTCGCCGACATGGTGCCCGGGCGTAATACGACCGTTTTTCATTTCCACCGGCCCAGCGAATTTAAAGCCGTGGGCAAGCAGCTGCCAGCGGACAAGGATGTACGGTTGACCGTGCGGTTTGATATTGAGGACCGGAACTTCCATAGCGAAACCAAGCGCAATGCCGGGGCTGATTATCATTTTGCCAGCCGCACGCATGCCCTGGATAACAAACCGGGATTCGCCTTCACGCCCGCACCGGACCGGCAATTGCGCATTGCCGCGAGCAGCGGCACTTACCATGCGGCGCCGGAATGGTGCGAGAATATTCCGCATCCGGTGGAGCAAACACGCGGCCAGACTGGCAGCGGGGATGCCTATAGTCCCGGCTGGTTTGAACTGCCCCTGGTCAAGGGCGCGGACGTGGCGCTGGTTGTGACGGCGGAACTGGGCGAGCCCACGGCCACGGAAATCCGGCTGAAAACCCATGCCAAGCGGGGCAAGGCCACGGCCGAGGATTGGGGCGAACGGCTCAAGCGCGCGGCGGGAGCGTATGTCGTGCGTCGCGATAGTGGCAAAACGGTCATTGCCGGTTATCCGTGGTTTTTGGATTGGGGCAGGGATTCGTTGATCTGCGCCCGGGGACTGCTCGCCGCCGGTCTGGTGACCGAAGTCAAACAACTGCTGCTCACCTTTGCCCGCTTTGAGGACAAGGGCACCCTGCCCAATACCATCCACGGCAACGATGTGTCCAATCGCGACACCTCCGACGCGCCCTTGTGGTTTGGCATGGTCTGCGAAATGCTCGCCGAGCTGGACCCGAAATTTTACCAGACGCCGGTGGATGATGCGAAGCGGACCGTGGCCGATGTGCTGCAAAGCATTGCCAAATATTACCTGACGGGAACTCCCAACGGCATCCATGCCGACCCGGACTCGGCCTTGGTTTGGAGTCCCAGCCACTTTACCTGGATGGACACAAACTATCCCGCGGGCACGCCGCGGGAGGGTTACCCGGTGGAGATCCAGGCCTTGTGGATCCGCCTGCTCCAGCAGGTGGCGAAAATCAGTCCGGCGGCGGAACAAAAAAAATGGCGGGATTTGGCCGACCGGGCGATGCTGTCGCTGGACAAATTATTCTGGCTGGAAGGGCCGGGCTGGTTTGCCGATGTTTTGATGGGCGGTTCCCGCGTGATCGCACGCGATGCCGTGGTGAGCGATGCCTTGCGCAATAATTGTCTATTCCTCGTTAGTCTTGGTCTTGTAACCGGCGAACGCGCCAAACGCTGCGTGGCCGCCGCGCAAAAATATCTGGTGGTGCCCGGGGCATTGCGCACCCTCGCCCCGCTGCCGGTGCAGACGCCCCTGCCCATTTATGCCAACGACTGGCGGCCCTTGAACGACCCGAAAAACCCCTACTGGCCGCGCTACGAAGGGGACGAGGACACCCGCCGCAAACCCGCCTATCATAATGGGACCGCATGGACCTGGACCTTCCCGGTCTTCTGCGAAGCACTGGCGGTGGCCTGGGACTTTTCGCCGGTCGCCGTGGCCGCCGCGAAAGCGTATCTCGGCAGCGCAGAAACCATTCTAGACACTGGTTGCATTGGCCAACTCCCGGAAATTCTCGATGGCGACGCTCCGCACACCCAGCGCGGCTGCGACGCCCAAGCCTGGGGGGTTACTGAATCCCTGCGGGTGTGGGAATTGCTGAAAGGCAAAGCTGGAAGTTAACTTTTGGTGCGGAATCCGCCGGCAAAAAAGATCACAAGGCAAACCAAGAGCAGCAGGCCCACGCCGCCGCCGCCAATCGCGGGCCCGCCATAATAATAACCGCCGCCACCGAACAACAAGAGGAGGACGACCAAGATGAGTAATAGATTCATACTGGCAGATTAACGTATCGCGGGGTAGTTGCCATGGGGTGTTTTCCCCTCATCCACAACCCGCACATGAGCGGAATTGGAAGAGCGCAAGGGCAAACACCTTGGCAGATATTTCTTTTACGAGCGCCAGCCAGGACGGAAAATTAAGGGTGCGACCCGGATATTGGCCGGTTCATTTTGACTGTGACCTTGGTCAGTTATGCAACGTCTCAAAGGGGGAAATCTATTGAAACCCGACGTGATATTTAACGATTGGCCGAGAACTGCGCTGACACTAAGCTTGGTAGGCGCCCTGCTGCCATCGCCGCTCCCGGCCCAGAACAATAATCTCCTGGCCGAGGGTGGCAACGCCGCCACCGGCTATGACATGGCCCCGGAGACGCGGTTGGAAGTCGTTCAGGCCGCGGTGGCGGCCATCAAAACTCCGCTGCCGCCGGGGCCATTCCAGCCCACTTGGGAATCGCTCCAGGCCAATTACCAAGTACCGCAATGGTTCGTGGGGGCGAAATTCGGCCTGTTCATGCACTGGGGCCTTTATTCGGTCCCGGCACACCACAATGAATGGTATGAAAAGCACATGTATGCCGCCGACCGGCAGTGGCATGCCGAGCATTTTGGTCCGCAAGACAAGTTTGGCTACAAGGATTTCATTCCCCAGTTTACCTGTGAGAAATTCGATGCCGACGCCTGGGCAGAACTTTTCAAGCAATCCGGCGCGCGCTTTGTCATTCCCACCGCCCAGCATCATGACGGGTTTTCCCTGTGGGACAGCGACGTCAACCCGGTGAATGCGAAGAAAATGGGGCCCAAGCGCGATTTGATCGGTGAACTGGGCGTGGCGGTGCGAAAACAGGGCTTGAAATTCGGTGTGTCCAACCACGGAATCGAAAATTTTCAATTTATCAATCCGGCCCCGGAACTGGCCGATCAACTTAAAAGTGAGCAGGCTGACCTGTATGATCCTCAATGGGCCGATTTCTACCACGTGGCGGACCGCAGCGAGGCCGCGTGCGAAAAATTCCTCGAAGATTGGTACGCCCGCAATGTGGAACTCATCGACAAGTACCAGCCCGACATGCTGTGGTTCGACAACGGCGTGGACATCCGTTATCTGGATCCGCTGAAGCTGCGGATTGCGGCCTATTATTACAATCGCGCTCACGAATGGGGCAAGGAAGTGTCCCTTAGCACGAAGAAAGCGGCTTACGCGCCGACTGGAAAAAATACAGAAACGATTGGTTCCATTATTGATTTTGAAAAAATTGGGGCGCGTTCCCCGGCGGGCATCCGCACGGGCGTTTGGCAGGTGGATGAACCGATCGGCAGCACTTGGGGCTACACGAGCAATATGCGGGTGAGCGGGCCCGCTCCCATCATTAGTAAACTGGCAGACACCGTTAGTAAAAACGGAACGTTGCTCTTGAATCTCTCGCCCAAAGCCGACGGCACGTTTGCGCCGGAAATTCACACGACGCTGCTGGCCATTGGCGAATGGCTGCGGGTCAACGGCGAGGCAATTTATGACACGCACAACTGGGTGACCTTCGGCGAAGGTGGTGGTCGTGGGGCCAAAGGTGAGAATATACGGTTCACGGTCAAGGGCGATGCGCTTTTTGCCATCATGATTGGCAACTGGCCGGCGGGTGAGGTGACGATCACCTCCCTGAACGCAGGGGGACCCATTGACGGCGAGGTGCAAACCGTCCAGTTGCTAGGCAGCACGGGCAACTGTGAATTCACCCGGGACGGGACGGGATTGAAGGTTAAACTACCGGCCATGGCCCCGGGTAAGTACGCCTACACGTTAAAAATCACCGGGTTAAAAATGAACCCGGTGGCAGCCAGTCCCTCGGGTAATCCGATATAATATCACCACACCCAATGAAACTACGTTTTTGGACCGTCCCATGGCAAGCGACCGTCTGGTTGACGGCCCTGATGTTCGCAGCTGTCTCCGCCCGGGCCACGGTGGAGCTCGCCAGTCCCTTCACCAGTCACATGGTATTGCAGCGTGACCTAAAAGTGCCGGTATGGGGCTGGGCCGAACCCGGTGAACTCATCACGGTGGCATTCGCCGGCCAAAAGGCCACCACCACCGCCGGAACGGACGGCCATTGGCGCGTGGACCTGACCCCGCTCACAGCCTCGGCCGAGAGCCGTAATTTGACCGTAACCGGATCGCTGACCGCGCAACCCATCCAGCTTGAGGACGTGCTGGTGGGAGAAGTCTGGCTGGCTTCGGGCCAGTCCAACATGGATTTTAGCGTTTCCAAAAAGGTAAAATATTTTGCCGGTGTTACCAATGAGGAGGTGGAAATCGCGGCCGCGCATTACCCGCTCATTCGCATGTTCACCGGGGCCTTCGCCAAAACTTATGCCCCCACCAACCGCGTGGGCGGGCACTGGCTCGTCTGCTCCCCGGAAACTGTGCCCGGGTTTTCCGCCGTCGGCTATTTCTTTGCGCGGGATTTGCAACGGGACATCCAGGTGCCGGTGGGCATTATCACGGAAGCCTTTGGCGCCAGCACGGCGGAGGCGTGGATCCGCCGCGACGCGCTGGCAGCCGACCCGCAGCTTAAGCCGATGCTGGACAGTTTCGACGCCAAGGTGGAGGCGTTCCGCACCAATCCGCCGCCGGTGGTGGCGGCCCCGCGCTCCGAGGACGTTTCGGCGCGCGATACCAACTCGGTGGGCAGTTCCACGAACAAGGTGACTGCCCGCCGCCGCCGGGCGCCGGCGGTGCGGGATCCCATTCAGGACCAGCATAACGCCACGGTACTTTATAACGGCATGATCGCGCCCATCATTCCCTACGCCATCCGGGGGGCCATCTGGTATCAGGGAGAATCCATCGTGGGCGGGCCGGCCGGGCGGGCGCTGTACCCACATGTGCAGGCGACGCTGGTGCGGGACTGGCGCGCCCTTTGGGCCGAGGGTGCTTTCCCATTCTATATTGTTCAACTCGCCGGCCAGGAAGCGGAGAGCAACAACCCATTGGTGCGCGAAGCCCAGGCCACGATTTTAAGCCTGCCGAACACCGGCATGGCGGTGACCACAGACATTGGGGAGCGGAAAAATGTGCATCCGAAAAACAAACAGGATGTTGGCGACCGCCTGGCGCGCATCGCGCTGGCTCATGTTTATGGACGATCGATTGAATATTCCGGCCCGCAATATCAATCCTTGCGGGTGGAGGGCGAAAAAATCCGGCTGACATTTTCGCATCTCGGCGGTGGCCTGGTGGCCCGGGGCGGTCCGCTCAAATGGTTTGGCATCGCCGGCACGGACGGCAAGTTTGTGCCAGCGGAGGCCACGATTGAGGGCGACACGGTGGTGGTTCACAGCAACATGGTCACCGCCCCGACTGCGGTGCGTTACGCCTGGGTAAATTATCCCGAGGGTGCCAATCTATTCAACGCCGCCGGCCTGCCCGCACCGCAATTTCGCACGGACGCGCCCACTCTTAACCCTTGAAGCGGGACCGCTACTGCGACATGTTCATTGGAACATTGAACAATCGCTCACGGCGCATCAATCCCGATCTTTTTCAAGAAGGGGTTGATGGAACGGGGGCGGCCCAGAAATTTTTCGATGGATACATTGATGTCGCGCGAATCGCCCACTTCGTAGATTTCCTGGCGCATGCGCATGCCCGCAGTACGGTCAAAAAAGCCATCCGGTGATTGCTCAAACACGGTGGCCATATCCGCGGCGATGGCATCGGCCCAGGCATAGCCGTAATACCCCGCACCATAGCCGATGATGTGGCCGAAGTAGGCCACAAAGGCGGTGTCCGGTGCCACGGGCAGCGAGACGTCGCTCAAGACCAGATTGGAAAGCGGCAGCGTTTCGTCGGCGTTGGTGGCATGGATTTGCGTGTGCAGGGTGAGGTCCATCAGGCCAAAAGAAAGTTGCCGGCGGTAGTAGGTGGCTTCGGTGGCCAGGCGCGAGGCTTTGAGCTGGTCGAGGATGGCCGGGGGAATTTTTTTGCCGGGATCCCGATAATCCGCGGCAAAACTATCCAGGACCTTTTTGTCCCACACCCAATTCTCGAGCATCTGGGACGGGGCTTCGACAAAATCACGCGGCACACTGGTGCCGGAGAAACGGGAATATTGCGCGCGGGTCAAAATGGTGTGCATGGCGTGGCCGAACTCATGAAAAATCGTGGTCACTTCGTCGTGCGACAGCAGGGACGGTTTGTCCGGTTGCGGAGGGGGGAAATTGCAAATCAATGCGCACACGGGCCGCTGGTAGGTGCCGTCGGCCAGGCGCTTGCCCTCAATGATCCCAAACTGGGCAAAGTGATTATACTTGCCCTCGCGCGGAAACATATCCAGGTAGAAAATCCCGAGCGGCTCGCCAGTCTTCGCATCGCTCACCGCGTACATCTGCAAATCGCCAACCCATTTATAGGGCGGATCCAGGCGTTCAAACTTCAAACCAAAAATCCGCTGGTAAATCGCAAACATTCCGTCCAGCACGCGTTGATACGGGAAGTAGACCCGCAATTGCTCGGCATCGACGTTGTATTTGGTCTTGCGCAGCACGTTTGCAAAATAGCGCCAGTCCCAGACATGGATGGTGGTGCTGGCATCACCGGTTTCCTTCATTTTCAACTGGCGGAACGCCTCCAACTCGGCGGCATACTTCGGTTGCAGTCCGGTTTTCAGGTCCTCCAGAAATTTGATGGCGGTGCCGCCGTTTTTGACCATGCGCGTTTCGGTGGCGTAATCCGCGTAGGTGGCGTAGCCGAGGCGGTGGGCGATCTCATCCCGCAGGACCAAGATTTTTTCAAGCAATGGAATATTGTCTTCGCGCGCCAGATTGCACTGGGCCACAACCATGCGTTTGCGCGTCTCCTCGAGCTTCGCATTATCTTCGATCATGATGTAGTGGAAGGTAATGTTCGCCTTGACCGTGTATTCATCCGGCCCGGTCTGAATGCCTTTTTGCGCGAGGAAATCGTCCGGCACGCCCGCCAACTCGGCCTTGGTGAATTTCAGGGATTGCTGGGCTTTGGTGACGTTGTTTTCAAAATCGGTTTCCTTGGCGCTCAGCTCTTTGCGCAATTTTTCCACCTGGTCACGCTGGTCTTTGGGCAATTCGAGGCCGGCGCGACGGTAATCCCGCATGGTTTCAGCGAATAACTTTTGATCCTCGCCGGTCAGGACGGGGGCGGTGGCGGACCAGGTTTTAAGGACCTGATAAACGTCGTCGCGATAATCAATACCGACGGCCCAGTCAGATAACGCTTTCTGCGCGTCGGTGGCGGCGTCGCGCACGGCGGCGTTGGTGCTGGTTTGCTCGATCAATCCGAGCCGGTTGGCGGCCTGGCCCATCTGGTAGGCCATGTCGTCCAAAGCCAGGACGGTGTTGGTAAAATTGGCCTCGGCGGGGGTTAACTTGCCGATGCGGTCCAGCGCGGCATTCCCTTCGGCGATGGCGCGCGTCACGGTAGCCTGGACTTCGTTGGACGTGGTTTCGAAGGTGGGGACCGTCACCACGGAGTGATAAGCGGCGGCACGAGCTTGAAAGGCCGCCAGAGCGTCCGAGGGAGAAGCGGGGTGTTTGAGGCAGACGCAGGCGGTCAGGCTGGTGGCCATAATAATTATTGCACTTGATTTCCAGTACATGGTGTCAAACTAACCACCGCCGCAGGACATTCAAGCGTTTTAGTGACCGCCGGCCCGGGAAACCGGCGCAAGGGGGGTTTTTAGCACATTTTATTTTGCGGTGCGAAGGAAGTTGATTACTGATGGGGCGGGCCGATGGGGCTGGCGATAGCCGAGTGCCCAATATGCGGGAGGACGAGGTGAATTCAGAGCTCCCCCGCGGATTAGCACCACCGAATTCGGGTTAAAACACTTCGGCTTTGAGCCCGGAGACGTTGCGGACGGTTTGGGCGATGAAGGAGAGGGTCTTGAGCGGCAGGTGGCTACAATCGTTTTGGGAAACGGGACGGGTGGCAGAATAGATTTGGACGACGGAAATCTGCGCGCCGGCCTGTTTTAATTCTTTGAGGCGTTCAGCATACTGGCGGATTTCGCCATAGGAGGGTTCCTCCCCATGGCAGGTGGCAAAGAGGCTTTGGATCACGATGGGCCGCTGGCGCGCCAGGGAGAGAATGTTGGCCAGAGTTTTCGCCAGGGTGATTTTCGGCCGGTTGATGCGATCGACAAATTCCTGGGTGCCACCATCGAGTTTGATCCAGATTTCGTCGGAATTGGTGAAATGTTCCAAGCCGGCTTGCACTTGGGGCTGATCGAGGCCGGTGCCGTTGGTGATGAGCACCATTTTGAAGAAGGGAAACCCCCCGAGGGCACGGACGCCGATGGCGGCTTCGACGACCTGGGCAAAATTCGGAGCCAGGGTGGGCTCTCCGTCGCCGCTGAGGGCCACATGGCGTAATTCGAGGAGTTCCGGCGGCAGGGCGCGGAAGGCGGGTTGTTCGCGCAAGCGCCCCGCTTGCACAAAGGCGATGGTGCGGCGCAATTCGGCGGTCATGGCGTCCACATCCAAACGGGTGGTGGGCGGAGTCTGGCGGCGGTCGACTTCGCAATAAACGCAGTCAAAATTGCATTGCTTGTCCGGATTGACGTTGATGCCGAGGGAGAGTCCACGCGCCCGGGAGGAGATGACAGCGTAGACAAATTGATTATTAAGAAAGTCGCGCGGGCGCCCGAAGGCGGTTTCACGCGGGGCGATGGGAGCGCGGCGCTTGGGTTCCACGCGCACCCGGGTCAGGATTGGTTTCTCATTTATGGCTTGCACAACTTTCAAGCTAGAACTTACCGGGGGAGCAAAGAATGCTCTACACAAGCCTTGGCAAAAAAAAGCCAAATTTTGTTCCAGGCGTTTTTTGACCGGGGCCGGCCAGAAAAGTTCAAGGAACCCGGCGCGGAAACTTAACAAATGCGGGGCAACTGTTCGCCACTGGCCAGGTCCAGGATGCGCCGGGCCCCAATGGCACTTTTGAGGTACACCTGCGGGATGGATTCGCTGCCCACCTGCCCGATCAAGGCGGCGCCGGGTGCCTGGGTCTGCAGAATTTCCAGAGCCCGCCGGGCATGCCGGGGGGCCACAAAGGCGGCAAAGCGCCCCTCACAGGCGGACTGATAAGGATCCAACCCAAGAATTTCGCAGGCGGCATGCACGTCCTCGCGCACGGGGATGAGTTTTTCCTCCACTTGCAAGGCGAGGCTGGCCACGCTGGCAATTTCGTGCAGAGCACTGGTGAGACCGCCACGCGTCAAATCCCGCAGACAATGAATTTCAATGCCGGCCGCCAGCAGCGCCAGCACACTGGCATGGACCGGGGCGGAATCACTGGTGATCTGGCTTTCAAAGGCCAGCCCCTCACGCACGGCCATGATGGCCATGCCGTGCCGGCCGACGTCGCCATTCACGAGGATGACATCCCCGGCCTGGACCTGGCGCGGACCGATGACTTGAGCGTGTTCGACCGCCCCGACACCGGCGGTGTTGATGAACACGCCGTCGCCTTTGCCGCGGTCCACAACTTTGGTATCGCCAGTGACAATGGCCACGCCGCAGGCGCGGGCAGCATCGCGCATGGAACAAACGACCCGCCAGAGGGTGTCCATGGGCAGGCCTTCTTCGAGGATGAAGGCGCTGCTGAGGTAGAGCGGCCGGGCGCCGGCCATGGCCAGGTCGTTCACCGTGCCATGGACAGCCATGGAGCCAATGTCGCCACCCGGAAAAAATAATGGGCGGACCACATAGGAATCGGTGGTGAAGGCGAGGCGGCGGCCGGGGAGTTCGAGCACGGCAGCGTCGTGTTGGGTGTCCAGCAGGGGGTTACTGAAGGCGGCCAGAAACATCCGGCTGATAAGCTGGTGCATTAATCGTCCGCCCCCGCCATGAGCCATGAGCACATGCGGGTACTGGGTGAGCGGGACCGGGCAGGCGGTGGTGAAATTCAGAGGGTTCATTTAGTTCACAGGTTGCACCCGGCGATACCGGTAATAGGCGGCACAGGCACCTTCGCTGGAGACCATGGTGGCACCCAACGGGTGTTCGGGGTGGCAGAGAGTGCCAAACGCCGGACATTGATGCGGTTTCAGCCGGCCCTGCAATACTTCGCCACTGCGGCAGTCGGGCGATTCGGCGACCCGCTGCCCCGCGAGCCCAAATTTTTGCCCAGCGTCAAATGCGGCAAATTCCGGGCGCAGCCCCAGACCACTGGCGGGGATTTCCCCGATGCCCCGCCATTGGCGCGGGACCACGGTAAAAACCCGAGCCATGAGGGACTGGGCCGGCTGGTTGCCTTCCCGACGCACGGCGCGGCGGTATTGATTCTCCACTTCCGCGCGGCCGGCTTCCAATTGCTGCACGGTCATGAGCACGCCCTGCAAAATATCCATGGGCTCAAAGCCGGTGACGACTATGGGAACCTGATATTTTTGGGCGACCGCGAAATACTCCTCGTAGCCCATCACCGCGCACACATGCCCGGCGGCGAGGAATCCCTGGATGCGGCAGTCGGGATCGGCCAGCAGGGCGGACATGGCGGGCGGCACGAGCACATGGGAGGCCAGGAGGGAAAAATTAGTCACTCCCTTTTGGGCGGCTTGATAGACGGCCAGGGCGGTGGCGGGAGCGGTGGTTTCAAACCCCACACCGAAAAACACGACCTCGCGCCCCGGGTTTTGGCTGGCAATCTTCACCGCGTCCAAGGGGGAGTAAACCATTCGGACATCGCCACCCTGCGCTTTCACGGACAGCAAATCGGTGCGGCTGCCGGGCACCCGCAGCATGTCGCCAAACGAAGTGAAAATCACCCCGGGACGACGGGCAATGTCGAGGGCCTGATCAATGATTTCCAAAGGGGTGACACAGACTGGGCAACCGGGACCGTGAATGAGACTCAGGTGCGCGGGCAGGAGTTCATCCAGGCCGTACCTTACGATGGCGTGGGTCTGACCGCCGCAGATTTCCATGAGAGTCCAAGGGCGGGTGGTGACGCGGTGAATTTCGCGCGCCAGTTGTTGCGCCAGGCCGGCGTCCCGGTATTCATCCAAATATTTCATGCGCCGCCCTCCGTCAATTCGCTCAAATCCTCCATCTGCTGGAGATAAGCGAACACTTGCCGCGCCTCGGCCTCATCCACGCGGCTAATGGCAAAACCGACATGCACAATCACATAATCGCCCACCACCGCCTCCGGCAGGTAAGCGAGGCTGGCATCTTTGAGCACGCCGCCAAAGTCAATTTTGCCGGTGCGTTCCAAGGGGTCTTCACCGCGGATGTTCAGGATTTTTCCGGGAATGGCAAGGCACATGAGAGGGATCAGGGATGGCGAATGGTTAACTGGGGTTGCCGTAACACGGCGGCGACCTGGCCGAGGGCGAGGCCGCCGTCATTGGTGGGCACTCGCTGATGCCAGAAGGGTTGAAATTGGGCCCGGCGGAGGGCGGTGACGACGCGCTCGGTGAGGTACCGGTTTTGAAAACAGCCACCGGAGAGAACAACCCGGGGCTGCCCGACATGGCGGGCGACGGCGACCAAGCCCTCGGCGAGGGCATTGTGAAATTTGGCGGCGATGAGGCCCCGGGGCACGGCGGCCTGAACGTCGGCCAAAATTTCTTCCACCATGGGACCCCAATCGAGTTGCAGGGCCGGGGGCCGGTGAAGCAGCGGGAACGAGTAGGCCGCCTCGGTGCCCACCCCGGCCAGGGCAAATTCCAGTTCCATGGCCGCCTGGCCTTCATACTGCCGGCGGGTGCGGCCACCGGTAAGGGCGGCCACGGCATCAAACAAACGCCCCACGCTGGAGGTTAGCGGGCTGTTGAGACGGCGTTGTAGCATGGTTTGCAGCGCCGCCAGCTCGACGGGGGAAAAGGCTTGGGCCAGGGCGGGATCCAGGCGTGCGAACACCGCGTCGCCCGCTAATTCGTATAACAAGCCAAGGGCGGCGCGGCGGGGCTCCTGCACGGCGCGGTCGCCCCCTGGCAGACGGAAAGGGCGGAGGTGGGCCACGCGTTCACAGGTGTGATCGGTGACCAGAAAAAATTCCCCACCCCACACGGTGCCGTCGGTGCCCAGTCCGGTGCCGTCCCAGGCAATCCCGAGGGCCGGCGGGTGAATTTCATTTTCCGTCAGACAGGATAAGACGTGGGCGGCGTGGTGCTGGACACCGATTTGCCGAACCCCGTAATAATCGAGGGCATATTGGGTGGAGCAATAATCGGGGTGCAGGTCGCAGACCACGGTGCCCGGCCGGGATTCATATAACCCGGTTAGATCTTCGATGACCTGCCGGAAGGCCCGGCGCGCCGGTTCCGTGGTTAAATCACCAATGTGCTGGCTGAGAAACACCTGGCCATGGGCAGCCAGCGCCACGGAATTTTTCAGGTGGGCCCCGACCGCCAGAATGGGCGTGGACAGGAGATGCAAATTATCCGCTCCGAGGGTGATGGGGAGCGGGGCATAGCCACGGGCCCGGCGCAGCACCATTTCACGGTCCAGCAGCACGCGAACCATGGAATCATCCACCGGCCGCACAATGGGCCGGTTGTGCACCAAAAACCAGTCGGCGATGCCGCCCAGACGCTCCACGGCCTGACGCTCATCAATGCAAATGGGTTCGTCACTCACATTGCCACTGGTGGCCACCAGCGGGGACTGCAGCGCGGCCATGAGCAAATGTTGGAGGGGATTGCCAGGCAGAAGGATGCCCAAGCAAGGATTGCCGGGGGCCACGGACGGAGCCAGGGCGGAGCCTGCCGGAATACAGGCGGCAGGCCGGCGCTGTAGCAGGACAATGGGGGCCTCGGCGGAGCGCAATAAACGGGCTTCCAACGGCGAGACTTCACAGACCCGCAGCACGCTGGCGAGGTTGGGAAACAGGAGGGCAAAGGGTTTTTCCTCGCGGCACTTGCGCGCGCGCAGTCGCTGCACGGCGGCTTCATTGCGCGCATCCACCAGCAGGTGAAAACCGCCCACGCCTTTGACGGCCACAATCCGGCCGCGCCGCAGGGCATGCACCGCAGCCTGCAGGGCCTGGCCAGCGCCCAAGACCGCCTCACCCGCCGGATTCCACCATTCCAAATGCGGTCCGCAAACGGGGCAGGCAGTGGGTTGGGCGTGAAACCGGCGATCGTGTGGATTGTCATACTCCGCCTGGCAGGCCGGACAGAGCAAAAACGCCCGCATGGAGGTACCGGCGCGGTCATACGGCAGTGACTCGATAATACTGAAGCGCGGACCGCAATTGGTGCAATTGGTAAAGGGATAATGATAGCGGCGGTTGGTGGGATCCAGAATCTCACGCAGGCAATCCGGACAGGTGGCAATGTCGGGCAATATCAAGGAAGTCTTGGGTCCGCCCAGCTCACTGTGGCGGATGACAAACCCCAGGTAACCAACCGACTCCAGCCAAACGGATTCCAAACTATGAATGGAGCTGAGGGGCGGTTTTTCCGGCTCCAAGCGCAGGCGAAAGGTTTCCAACTGGGCCCGCCTGCCCTCGACCTCGATGAAAACGCCTTGGGAGGAATTACTGACCCAGCCCGCCAGGTCGAGTTCCGTGGCGAGCCGAAAGACGAAGGGGCGAAACCCCACGCCCTGAACCGCGCCGCGCAAGGCAATGCGCAAGCGCTCCAAGGGTAGTGGAGGGTGCGCTAATGAAGCCAGACCCACCCGGGCCGACGGCACCACATGCCTGAACCCGGGCTGATTGAGGGTCGCCCGACCGGCACCAACTGGTTGGCAGGCTGGCATATTTTTAAATGCCAGGCGAATCCGTGAGGGAATCGTCTGGATGATTCAAGATAGGCTGCCCAACCACCGCCGGCTCAACCACGGTTGGCAAGTAACGGGCATTTTTTGCCAGAGGTGGGGCAAAACTGGTAACGGGGAGAAGACTGGAACCACTCAATTCCCCAAGGGAAACCTGCAGGATACTGCAACCTTGAGGGGCTAGGGAAAAGCCTCTTGGGATGGCAGGAGTTGCGGTTGGCGAAACCGGTGTTCAATTAATTGCTTTTAAGGGAGGGACAGACTCAAGCCGGATCCGAGACACGACTGGGATGCCTCTTTTTAGGTTCATATCGCCAAAGCCAAAATATCGCAGCACCGTTGACCGCAAGCCCGGCGATTAAAATAGTCACGGCCGTCTGCATCATGTGTTTATGCAGCAACGTAAGCTCGGCATCATAAGCGGCCCGGGTCGCAGGAGTCGGTTGCTTAAGCCAGGCGAAAAGTGCCGTCCGGCGTTCCGGATTCCGATAAGGTTCATCGAGAACCGGACCATGCAGGTAACATTGCGGCCAGACTGCCCAGGCCAATTCTAAAAGCAGAACAAAAACGATGAGGCAAACCCTGGCTGGCTTCGTCATGATTCTCGGGCTGATTTTTCCGCTTGGTGAGGTCCCTGTGGGGACCATAACGCAATGTGGTAGGGAAACAATTCGGCTTGCATGACCCCCAGTTTGATGGCGGGGTCGCTTTGCATTATAGCCCTGGCAGCAGCCTCGGAGGGCGCCTGAAAAATGACAATCCCAAAGGTTCGCTCATCGGCATTCAAGGTGCGACCGGCCATTAAGACCACGTGGCTGGCCAGCAATTGCTGCAAATAAGCAAAATGCGCGGTGACGGCGGCGGCTTCCGCTGCGGTTGGGCCTGCGGTTAGCATTGCCAGGCGGGTGACTTGGAGGCGATAGAGATATTGCTACATGGGCACTTGGTGGTCAGGGCCGACGGCTCCTCCTTAAAATAAAAAACAGGGGCAGCGCAATGGCCAGGATGGCGGCCAGGAGACTGCCACACGCGTAAATAGCCAGGTGGTCGGGGGAAATAAAAAATCCGGCGAGGCCCGCGGTGATCAGGAGCAGGGACCAAGCGGCAAGCTGCCGGCCGCCGTAGGCGTTGAGGTCATACCAGCGCTGCTCGGATTCGAAAGCCGCCGGAATACGAATGCCGACCAGGTGATTCATGGGGACCTTGCGCAGAATCAGCGGCCAGCTGATGGCAAAAATAAGCACGCCAAGCTGGAGGTCGCCGAAAGCGATTAAATGCAACGTGTTCATATGAACGAGACGACCAGCATGAGGCGCAGTCACACGGGCGTGGCTGGCCACGATTCATGAAAACTGAAATAAACTTTGCTGCCTGGCGTGTCGAGCTTAATTTGGATGCCAGTGATGCGGCATCAGGCAGAAAGCATCCGGGCAACCACAGCGGCGGCTGGCGAAGCACAGGACGGGTGCGGAGGGCCGCTATATTAAGAGAGCCATATAGAAATCGAGCTGATTTTCATTCACAGGGACTAAACGATGGTTAATTGGACACTGCTTTCGATGATGCCGGCGCTGATGGCGTAGCGGGTCAGGCCGGCGGTGTCGTGGATGTTCAACTTTTGCATGAGGTGTTCGCGATGTTTTTCCACGGTTTTGATGGCAATGCCGAGTTCGGACGCGGTTTCCTTGTTGGCCTTGCCCTCGGCAATCAATTGGAGCACTTCCATCTCGCGGGAGGTGAGCTGGATGGCCTGGGCTTTAATGAGGCCGTCCCGGCCCTGGGTTTTCTGATGGTCAATTTGTTTGGCAACGGTGGGGCTGAAAAAAGTCCGCCCGGCCTGGACCTCGCGGATGGCGCGGCAGACCTCGTGCGCGGAGGTTTGTTTCAAGAGAAAACCACGCGCGCCGGCCTCGGTGGCGTTTTGCACATAGGCAAAATCACTGTGGGCGGAGAGCATGAGCACTTTGGTGGTGGGGAGGACCTTGAGCACCTGGCGGGTGGCTTCCAACCCATTGAGCAGGGGCATGGCAATGTCCATGAGCACAACGTTGGGCCGTAATTTTACGGCCAGGGCGATGGCCTCGCGGCCATTGGGAGCCTCACCGACCACGTGCAGATCGGGTTCGAGCTCGAGCATTTTACGGAAGCCCTCGCGGACGATGGTGTGGTCTTCCGCCAGGAGGATGGTGATGGGTTTCATATGGGGTGATTAATTGGTGGCCGCCGGGTGGACCGGCAGGGGAATACGGATTTTGATTTCAGTGCCGAGCCGGCGCCCGGATTTGACGAGGAGGGTGCCGCCGACATAGGCCGCGCGCTCACGCATGCCGAGGAGCCCCAGGCCACCCGGCCGGGCCTGACAGTGAGGCAACGGCGCGGGGTCGAAACCAATGCCGTTATCGGTGATGGTCAATTGGACAAAGCCGCGCGGCCGGGTCAGGGTGACGCGAACCAGCCGGGCGCGGGCATGCTTTTCGATGTTATGCAACGCCTCCTGGAGAATGCGGTAGAGGGTGAGTTCAATCTCCGGGGGCAGCCGCAGGGGCAGTTTGCTGGCGGCCATTTGCAAAGGGATCCCGGAACGCCGGGCAAATTCCTGACCGGTGTCACGCAAAACGGCGAGCAGCCCGAGATTTTCCAGAATCCCGGGCCGCTGATCGCGGGTGATGCGCTCCACGTCGGCGGCGGCCTGGCCGATGAGATCGCGCAGCTGGAGCGCCTCCAACCGGGCGGCTCCGGCACCGGCCGGCAACTGGTCGGCCAGGGTCTGGCAGCGCACCAGGATGGCACAGAGCAATTGGGTGATATTGTCGTGCAACTCCAGGGCGACCCGGCCACGCTCGGTTTCCTGGGCCTCAACCAAGCGGCGGGAAAGTGCCTGCAGCATTTCCTCGCTGTGGCGGCTGGCCGAGAGATCGGTGACCACCATGCCGAGGGTGGCGCCTTTGAAGCCGTCCTGGGCGAGGGGGCGAAGGGAGATTTGCACGGGCAGCCGGGAGCCATTGGAGGCTTGGAGCAGGACTTGCATTTTTGAACCGGCGGGCAGGCACCTTTTCATTTGCGGGCGGAGCATGGTGCGGTCGGCGGCGGAGAGGAAGCGGCGCAAGGAACCGCCCACAACCTGTTCAAGTGGGCAATGCACCATCCGGGCGAAACAGGCATTGGCGTAAAGGATGGTCTGGTCGGCCGCGAGGGTCAGCGCACCTTCGTTCATGGATTCAATCAGCATGCGGTAAGCATGCTCGGCCCCTTGCAAGCTGAACACTTGCCCCCCGCCCTGCCCGGGCACCAGCAAAGTATCCACGTTTCCAGTGCGGATCGCCCGCAGCGTTTCCTCAGCCTCCGCCAGCCGGGCCAGAAGGTCCGCAACGGCGGGCGGGGGCAAGGGGCGGCGGGCGGGAAGCGGGCGGGGGATTTTCACAGCACGGGTTTGGCCGCCAGTTCGGGCTTGGCCTCGGCAAACAAGCCGGCCAGGTTTAACAAGTTGCCAATAAACCGCCGCACGGGACGGGGATAAGTCTTGATGAGCGTGGGGGTGGCCAGGATCTGGTGGTCCTGCGCCATTTGTGGCTGCTGATAAATGTCGATGACTTCCAACTGGCAGCCCGCCTTGAGCTCGGCGGCACAGGTTTGCCGGACATGGAGCACAGCCTGGCGCGACCGGGCGGTGGCGCCGGCCACGAACAGGCGCAGGATGTAGTTGCCGGCTTTGACGGGCGGAGGGAAGGGAGACTGGTGGGGAGGCTGGCTCCGGATGGCTTTCGTTTTCACAGGTCGTTCACTTTCAGATTAACCGGCTGCCCGCAAATCCAAACCAACGAGGGCGCAATCGGTGTTGGAGAGGGTGCCAATGAGGATGCGCACGGGTTTGGGCAATTGGCGAACCACCGTGGGCACGGCCAGAATTTGGTCACCTTTGGCCAATTGTGGCTGTTTTAATAAATCAATCACCAGGATGGAATATTGGCCCGGGAGATGGCTTTCACAAATGGCTTTCAAGTTGGCCAGGGCGGTGCGGGAACGCAAGGACTGCCCGGCCACATAAAGGCGGAGTTGCCAGAGTTTGGCCGGTGGACGGCGAGGCGGGGCGGCGGGACGTTTGGCAGTTTGGGTTTTCATGCCGGGAGCTTCCTATTGCGTGGGCTGACTTGCGGACTGGTGGGGGCTTTGATATCCGCCTGGCGCAGGCGGCCGGAGGCGGCCCGGTCGGTGCCCAGCACAATGGTGCGGGTGCCCACCTGGTCGGCAATGCGCCGCAGTTCGGCGGCCTCGGTTTCGTAATCAGAGCGCATCGCGGCGATTTGCCGCTCCAAGGCCGCGTGTTTGCGCTCCACTTCGCGCTCGAGCTGGGCGGCTTCCTGCTGGCTGGCGAGCACGGCGGCTTTTTCAAGCGATTCCTGGGCCGCCCGGGCGGAACCGGTCAGCACGCCGCTGGTCCCGATATAAGCGTCCACAACATCAATGCCCCGGTCCGAGATGAGGAATTCGCGGACTTGGTTGGAGTGCGCCATGCCCCGGGCTTTGAGCACATACAGTACGCGGTTGCGCTCGCCATTGCCTTGAAAATCCTGCAACAGAATCCAGGAATCCATGAGCGAGGACATGGCGGCCTCGCTCTGCGCCAGCACGTGCCCACCCTGGGTCAGGCTGGTGAAGAGGGTGGTGACCTGGCCGCCTTTTAGGTAATCAATCAGCCGGGTGATCATGCCCTTGCATTCGGAATCCGTGCCGGCATCCATCAGGCTGGTGATGGGGTCCACAATCACCACATGAGGCTGAAACTCGGCGATTTCCTTGAACATGGTGGCCAGATGCATTTCCAGGCCGTACAGCGAGGGTCGTGCCGAGTGAAAGCGGAGCAAGCCGCGTTTCACCAGCGGCTCCAGGTGGAGGCCAATGGAATGCAAATTGCGGATGATTTGGTTGGGCGATTCCTCAAAGGAAAAGAAGAGCACGCGCTCCCCGCGCCGGGCGGCGGCGTGGGCAAAGTTGGCGGAAATAATGGTCTTACCCGTGCCCGGGGTGCCGGTGAGCAAAATGCTGCTGCCGCGGAAAAAGCCCCGGCCGCCGAGCATGGCGTCCAGGCGCGGAATGCCGGTGGCAATGCGCTCGTTCGAGACCTGGTGGTTCAAAGCCAGGGACGTGATGGGCAGCACACTGAGACCGTTTTCGCCGATGAGAAAGGGAAACTCATTGGTGCCATGCATGGCCCCACGATACTTCACCACCCGCATGTGCCGGGTGGCAATCTGGTCATTGACCCGGTGGTCCAGAAGAATGACACAGTCGGACACATATTCCTCGAGGCCATGGCGGGTGAGCTGCTCGCGACCGCGTTCGGCGGTAATAACGGCGGTGACGCCCTTGGCCTTGAGCCAGCGGAAGAGGCGGCGCAACTCGGCGCGCAGAATGGCCTCATTGCGCAACCCGGAGAAGAGGGCTTCGAGGGTGTCCAGCACCACGCGTTTGGCCCCGATGGAATCGATGGCGTGATTGATGCGCACAAACAACCCTTCGAGGTCGTAGTCGCCGCTTTCCTGAATTTCGCCGGGCTCAATGTGGACGTAATCCACCAGAATTTTTTTGCGCCGGACCAGCCCGGCAAGGTCGAAGCCGAGGGAGGCGACATTGGCGTTCAACTCGCCGGCCGTTTCCTCGAAAGCCATCAACACACCCGGTTCGTGGAACTGCACCGCGCCGCGCACGAGGAATTCAGCCGCCAGCAGGGTTTTGCCGCAGCCGGCCCCGCCGCAAACCAGGGTTGGGCGGCTGCGGGGCAAGCCGCCGCCGGTGATTTCATCCAGTCCCTGAATGCCAGTGGGGCACTTGGGCAGAAGCGCCGAGCGGGGAGCGGGGGGGATGATGGGTCGTTTTTTGGTCATGGTTATGGCAAAACGGATTGGGCGGATTTTTTCGGGGTCTTTTTCGGGACCGGGTGGGCAGGCAGTTCCACCCGGATGCTGGTGCCCTGGCCGGGGGCGGAAGCCACCGCAAAGGTGCCGCCGATCATTTCGACGCGTTCCCGCATGCCGAGCAGTCCCAACCGCTTGCCGCCGTTGGCCGGGAGGGTGGATTCCACGCGGAAGGATTTGCCGTCGTCCTTGATTTCCATGGTCACCCCCGACCGGCGTTTGCGAAGGTTGACTTCCACCTGCGTGGCGCGGGCGTGACGGCCGACATTGGTGAGCGCTTCCTGGGCGACGCGAAAGAGGACGGTGCGTTGCGCCGTGGCCAGTTGATCCAAACCGGCGAACACCTTTAGATGGGCATGCACCCCGGTGCGGGCAGTGAAGCTCTTAAGATAGGCATGCAGCGCGGGAATCAAGCCCAGGTCGTCCAGCACCGCCGGCCGCAATTCCCGGGCGAACCGGTGGACGATGTCCACCGATTTCTCGACCAGGCGCTGGGTTTGGGCGAGGTTTTGTTCAAAGCCGCGGGTACTGCGCCCGGCTTGCAATTTGATGCTGGCGAGGCGGAGGTTGATGCCGGTGAGCGTCTGGGCAATGACGTCATGCAATTCGCGGCTGATCTGTTTGCGCTCGTCCTCCTGGGCCTGAATCACCTGGCGCGAAAAATGCCGCAATTGCGCCTGCATCAAATTCGACTGGGCCAGCACCTGGCGCTGGTGCTGCTCGCCCTGGCGGAGGGACGCCTCCACGGCGCGGCGCTGGGCAATTTCCATTTCCAACTTTTGGTGGGAAGCCGCGAGCACCGCGACCTGGTGCAAAGCCGCCTCGGCCCGTTTGCGTTCGGTGATGTCGTAGAAACAATTAATTGCCCCGATGATTTCGCCATGTTCCGTTTTGAGCGGGCGGATGTTTACCGTGACCGCGAGTTTATCCCCGCCGGGCTGTTGAAGTACGACCTCAGCATCCAGCACGGAGGGGATTTTGCCAAGTAACACGTCGGCCATGGGACACAGTTCCCTGGGCAGCACGCTGCCATCCGGACGCAACATTTTAAAGGCGCCACAGTAGCGCTCACTGGCCGCTCCCGTCACCGGGGTGCGGCCCCATAATTCGACCGCCCGGCGGTTGAAATTTTGCACCAGGCCAGCCGCATCGCAGCTATAAACACCGATGGGCACGAGGTCGAACAAAGTGCGATAGCGCTTCTCACTTTCCCGCAGGGCGGATTCCACCGCCAGCCGTTCGGAGATATCCACCAAAGCCAGCCGGCACCATTGCCGGCCGGAGAGTACGCTGACGGCGGAGGTGGCGCGGAGGCTGACCGCCAGGGTGGTGCCATCTTCCCGGGCCAGCAGGGTCTCACAGGTTAGATTGGTGAGCCCACTCAGAACGTGATTCAGGAAGGCCGCCACTCCCGGACGGCTGGCCGGGGTTAAAAAAACCGGCAAGCGCTGGTTCAACAGCCGGGAACGGCCCACGCCCAGCATGGCGGCACTCGTCAGATTCGCCTCGATGATTACACCGTCGTCATTCAAGGAGAGATAGCCCACGGGCGCGAAATCATAAAGGTCTGTGACTTTTTCCAGCAAGGTCTCCATCCGTTCGCGGCCTTCCTGAAGTTCGGCGTTTTGGAGTTCCAACTCCACTTGGTGGACTTGCAATTCATGGAGCAGGCGGGTGTCGCCAGCAGACTTCCCTACCCCGGGTCCGGGTGGACTTTCCTGAGGCGACTGCTGCAACCGGGCTTTGGCCTCGCGGTACAGTTCGGCCATCATGGGGCGCTGATCCTGCTCCCGGCCAAACTCGCTGAGCGGGGCGGTTTTTGGTGCCGGGCGGGGGGGATGCTTGCGGGCAGAGTGTTTCATGGCTGGCGGGACCTTTTTTCCTTTAAAAGCGGCCTGGGGGAGCGCGGTCTGGTTTGCGCCGCCACATGTTTGGCCAACAAGGCGTGCTGCTCGCGCAGGCTGGTTTCCAGTTTTTTGGCAGTGGTAATGTCCGCAAACGTGATCACCACGCCATCAATGCGGTCATCCAAGGTGCGGTAGGGCATGATGCGCACGGTAAACCAGCGACCATCGCGGGCGTTGACTGGCTTTTCGGAAAAGCCCAATTTCAACAACACCTGCCGGGCATCCGCCGGCAGTTCCGGATAAAGCAGGTCGGAGGCGAGGTCGGTGATGGGCCGGCCAACATCGCCGGGAATCAGCTTGATGATTTTGGTGGCCTGGGTGGTGAACCGGCGCACCTTCAAATGATTGTCCAAGAACAGGGTGGCGATATCGGTGCTATTGAGCAGGTTCTTCATGTCGTTGTTGGCCCGGGACAACTCATCCACCTTGACCTGTAACTCCGCATTGACGGTCTGGAGTTCCTCGTTCAACGACTGCATTTCTTCCTTGGAGGTGGTGAGTTCCTCATTGGTGGATTGCAATTCTTCATTGGTGGATTGCTGCTCTTCATTAGTGGAGCGGAGTTCCTCCTGCGAGGTCTGCATTTCCTCGCGGGTGCGCTGGGCCTCCCGGCGGGCCTGCTCATACTGGCGCCGCAACTCCGCCAGCCGCGGGGTGCCGGCCCGGGCGACCCGGCCCGGGGCGGGGATTTCCATTGGCCCGGCTATGTCGGTAAACACGATCATGAACAACCCCCGCAGTAATTCCGGTTGCTGCAGCCGCTGGATGGCGATATCCACCTGCTGCTGCCCGGCCTGGCTGGCTGGTTTGAGCCCGCGCACCAAAACGGAGCCGTCGCCGCCCAAGGCTTTTTGAAAACCATTGGTTAGTTCGTAACGCAAACCCTCCCGGGCCATGGCAAAAATATTCCAATTGGCCTTGCCCGCCGCCGGCTCCAGATAAGCCCCGGTGCGGCCACTAATATAGAGGATGTTGCCCTGCTCATTGACCAGCACGGCGGGCGGGGCGTAGCGCTCCAGGACCAATTGGTCGGCCAGTAGCTGGAGGCTGGGCAGCGCCTTGGGGAGCGGGCGGGGCGCGGTGCCATCGGGCAGGGGCGGAGCAAAAGAGGCGGGAAACTGGATGAGCTCGGCCCGCAAAGGGGATTCTTTCCGCCGAAACACCCGCAGTTTTTGGTTCAGGGGCGCGAACAAATCAGTGAAATTCCCCACGGTTTCCGCACTGCCCAGCAGGAGGATGCCGCCGGGCGTCAGACTGTAATGAAACAGGGGCATGAGCTTGGCCTGCATTTCTGCCGTCAAATAAATCAGCAGGTTGCGACAACTTATAAAATCCAGCTTGGTAAAGGGCGGATCCAAGATGAGGCTTTGTGGGGCAAACACCACCATCTCCCGAATTTCCGTGGATACCCGGTAACCACGGTCGACCTTGGTGAAAAACCGGTGGAGCAACCGGGCAGGAACATCGGCGCAAATATTTTCCGGATAAATTCCCGGGCGGGCCCCGTCGATCGCGTCCTTGTCGAGATCGGTGGCAAACACCTTTAATTTGAGTTTCCGGGCGGGCTTGATTTTAGCCATCGCCTCCTGAAAGGCCATGGCCAGGGAATACGCTTCCTGGCCGGTGGAGCAGCCCGGCACCCAGGCCCGCATCGTTTGGCCCGGTGGGCGGCTGGCAATGAGCCCCGGCAGGATTTTTTTTACCAATTCCGCCCAAACGGCGGGATCGCGGAAGAACCGGGTCACGCCGATTAACAGCTCCTTGAAGAGCAGATCCAGTTCTTGGGAGTTTTCCTGCAAGTAGCGCACATAATCCGCCAGTTTGCCAAGCCGGTGGATGCCCATGCGGCGCTCGATGCGGCGGTAGAAGGTGTTTGGCTTATAGAGGGAAAAATCATGGCCGGTATGGGTGCGGAGCAAAACAATCACCTTGGCGAGCGCAGGCTGCGCCTTCGTTTCCGGCGGCCGTTCGGAATGAATCATAGCAGGATGATGCAGGCAGGCCATGATCCGCGCAGGGAGCTGGTCCACCGGGGCGATGACATCGGCCAGGCCAGCATCGATCACACTGAGGGGCATGCCGTGGAAACGAGCGGTGGTCAGATCCTGCACAAGGGCGAGCCCGCCTTTTTCCTTGATGGCCTGCAAACCCAGCGTGCCGTCCGAACCCATGCCGGACAGAATGACCCCGATACTGTGCGCCTGCTGGTCGAGCGCCAGCGAGCGGAAGAAAAAATCAATCGGCAGGCGCAGGCCGCGAGGCGAGGCCGGGGCGAGCAAATGCAGGGTTCCGTGGAGCAGCGACAGGTCTTGGTTCGGCGGGATCAAGTAAACCCAATCCGGCTGGACGCGGGTGCGATCCTTGACCTGAACGACTTTCATGGCCGTGGCACGCTGCAAGAGTTCCACCATGATGCCTTTGCGAGCAGGGTCCAAATGCTGGACAATGACAAAGGCCATGCCGCAATGGTTCGGCACGTGGCCCAGAAAATGTTCCAAGGCCTCCAAGCCGCCGGCGGAAGCGCCAATACCGACGATCGGGAAGCCAACCCGGGCGGGAGCCAAACGGGGTTCCCCAGTGGTCGGCTGGGAGCCTTTTGGGAGGGGACGTAAAATGGCGGGCGGCTTGGCCATGGTTTTAGACCAAGTATAGGCTGGCGGCTGGAGTTTCCCGGCCTGCCAACGCGCGACGGGGTGATGGGCTCAGGATTCCCAAAAGACGCCAGTAAGACTCAGGCGTCTGGCATGGACGGGTCAAATGGAGCAGAATATCCATGGCCAGCTTCGTCATCATGGGGCTTTGAGTGGAGGGTCTCAACACAAAGTTTCCTTTCGATGCCGTTTATGGTTTGCAGAACTGACCGCCGGCCTGGCTTGATGGGCGGCACCCGCCACCCCCACGAGTGTGATTAATTTCGAGGCGATGGCAGCCAAGGGCAGGACATAATCCACATCGCCAGTTTGGATGGAACTTTCTGGCATGCTAAAATCCTGGGAGGTGGGGCGGTCTTGCGCGATCACCATGCCGCCCTGCTGTTTGATGAGTTGCACGCCCAAGGAACCGTCCCCGTCGCCACCGGTGAGCACCACGGCAATCGCGAGATTTTGGTACCAATGCGCCACCGAGGCAAACAACGGTTCGGCGGAAGGCCGGGCATGGTGAACTTTTTCAGACACCGAGGAGGAGAGCGCCAAGCGACCGCCTTTTCCGACCAGCAAATGATGGTTGGGTGGGGCGATAAAGACCTGGGAGGGAGCCAGATGGTCGCCGGTGCGCGCCTGCCGGACCGGCAAGAGGGTGCGGGAATCTAAAAGCTCCGCCAGAATACTCTTATGGTCGGGGGCCAAATGCATCACGATGGCGATGGCGGCCGGAAAATCCGCGGGCAGACCGCCGAGCACCACAGAAAGGGCTTGCAACCCCCCGGCGGACGCGGCCATGGCAACCACCGGGAAGGCAACTTTAGCGTACGCCCGGCGGGTTGGGGGCCGAAGTGGCACCCGGAGCCTTGCAAGGGGGGGCCGGTCCCGGGCAACCGCCCGGCCAGCAAGGTCGCGCGACGGGCGCGTCGTGCCTGGTGGCCCCGCTGGAATTGATTTTTCTTTCATGGTAACAGGCGTCCCACCGCCCATGGTGGCGCAGTTGGCGGTAAAGCGATAATCCCGCACAAGATGCGTGAGTACACGCACTTCGGATATGGGGTAAAACCCGACCGGGCCCCGCCTCAGAACCGGGCCAAATTAAACCCGGCGAACCCAGGAGGAGAGAGTTCGCCGGGCGATGCCACCCCGAACAAACATTGGTTTTCGTCCGGCGATGCAAAGTGTGCGATCCAACTGGGCAACCTACGGTCAAACCCCCTTGGGTTTCACCACAAGCAGCACAACGCCGCCGACCAGCATCAGCGCACCCACCGCAGGCGAAATAAAATGATTATCCGTTGTGGCGATATGCATGCCGAGAAATTGGACGGGTTTGCCCGGAGTCGAGAAACTGAGCCCGGAGTAGGCCAAGACGACAATGCCGAGGGTGATCAGGCAAATGGAAAGGATGGTTTTCAGGTTCATAAGGATGGTTGGCGTTGAGAGGCGGGTGGCGCAGTGGCGCATCACACGGGGCTGCGCCCGGAAATAATCCGCAGCAGTACCATGACAATGGCAATGACCAGCAGGATATGAATAAAGCCGCCCAGGGTGGCACCGGTCACCAGACCGAGCAGCCAGAGAATCAACAGAATAAAGGCAATGGTGTATAACATAAGATTGGACAAGTTGGCGGTTGGCAAATCAATTCACGAAGGATTCGGTTTTCCCGGGGCCGGCCGGCTCATGCGCCACGAGCGCTTCGGGTTTGGTGCGGGCAATGATGGCATGAGCCTGCGCCGCTTCCTCGCTGGTGCCGTGGGCGATGACCACATACTTGCCGCTTTTCACCGCCGTCTCGTATTGCAAAATGCTGTCCTTGGGAATGCCCAGGCTGTAGAGGCCGGCCCCAAGCGCGCTCAAACCGCCCACCACCACCGCGCCTTCCAGCGCCCCCACGATCCAGCCGACAATCGGTCCGGCCATGAGGAGCGGCCCCACGCCGGGAATCAGGAAGAAGGCGGAGCCAAAGAGCAGGCCCCAAAACCCACCCCAGAAGGCCCCCAGTTGGCCCCAGTATTTCATGCGATCCCCGGCATTGTAGTAGCCCACCACGTGTTCATCGGTGTGATAGTCACGGCCCACAATGGAAAGTTTTCGCATGTCGAATCCCGCTTGCTGGAGTTCCCGGACGGCGGCCTCGGCCTCAATATGGGATTTGAAGATGGCCACGACCGCATTGCTAATGGTATTCATTGTAATTTCAAACGGGCTGGCCCTGGACAAGGCCGGCGGCCCACCTGGTCCACCGGCCCGCCGCAGGGTTGGCAAAGTTAGCTGGCGGCCACGGGCACGGCGATGGTCATGTTATTGACCACGCTGGTCACGCCATTGATATCACTGGCCAGTTTGGTAACGAGGCTTTTTTCCGCATCATTTCGGGCAATGCCGCCCACGGTGACAACGCCATCCGTGGTCGAGACCGTCGTGTGCAAGACACTGGTGGAGTGATGGGCGAACAATGCCGATTTAACCTGGGCAGTGATGGAGGCGTCATCAATCTTGTCGCCCACCGGCACATCGGACGTGGCCGGCACCACTGCGGAGGCAATTGTCATGTCGTTTTTGACTTCCTTCACATTGTCCACATCTTTGGCATATTCGGTGGTCAATTCCTTTTGGGCCATGCTGGTGGCCTCGCCTTGGAGGGTGACGACGCCGTCCTTCACATAAACCGTGGTGGCGATGGCGCTCACGTTGCGGTGGAACAGCAGGGCGGTTTTCACTTTCATGCTAATCCAGTTGTCGGAATGTTCAGGCGGCTGCTCGCCTTTCACCGTCAGCTGGTCATTCACGCTCTTCACGCCGGGCAGGCTGGCCACCGTATTTTCGGCCAGAGATTTGTGGGATTCCTCAGCCACCGTGCCGGTGAGGGTCACCACGCCGTCCTCGGACTCGGTCTTGATGGAGTCATTCTTGAGATAGGTTTTAAACACATAGGACTTGGCGGCGGAGGATTCGATCCGGCTGTCCGTGTCGGCGGCGCGCACTGGAGTGCTGATATACAAGGTGCTGCTCACCACAAAGGCGAGGGTCAAAGGAAGGAGCGTTTTCATTAGATATATTGAATTTATGGTTGGTTTGTTATTAACTCCACCACCCTACCCCGCCCGGGCTGGGCCAGCCATGGGGTCTTACCCTAATGCGAGTTTGTGCGGGGTAAAATTGAAACCGGCCGCTCACCATCATTGAGCGGCCGGAACAGACGGGATGAAGTTATGGATGGGTCAGGCGTGTGATTCCTTAAGCGCCTTTTCCACGGCAGCGCGGGTTTCGCCGGTCCGCTTTTGAATGCGGCCAACCAGTTCATCCGCTTTGCCCTCGGTGTAGTGCAGATCCGAATCGGTGAGATGAGCCCATTTCTGTTTGAGTTTGCCTTTGGCAATGTTCCAGTCGCCTTTGAGTTCCAGTGTGGTCATAATTTTATTGGTGTTTGGTGTGGCGGCCCCAACGACCGCCCAAGTGGTTTCCCGGTTAAAACGGGAAGAGTTTATTTCGTGCCGTTTTGAATGCCCTGGCCGGCGTCGGACATGTCCTTGCCAAAACCGTTGGCGGTATGGCAGCCCAGGCCGGCCAGCGCCACCAGCCCGGCGAAAAGAATGGTTAGCAGCAGGGGTTTTATTAATTTATTCATATTTTGATCAAGGCAAGAGTGGGAGGGGATACCAAAACAGTGGAATGGTGCATCAGGGGGCAATTTTGTCACTCACCCATTGGCGGGCTTCCAAGACCCCCTTGGCGGCGGAGGCATAAGCACTACTGGCCCCGGCCTTAATGCTATCCCAAGTGGATTCCGTGGCGTTTTGGGCGTCGGCGAGCTGTTGCTTCAGGACCGTGGATTGGTCGCGCAGGGCTTGTAATTTCGGTTTGGCCTCGGCTTTCAGGGCGTCGCTGGCCTTGTCAATTTTGACTGTCAGTTCGTCCATTTCCTGATCCATGGCCGCCAGTTGAGTTTGCATGGATTTAACGAATTCAGCCTTTTCCGCATAGGTATATTCCTTGAGGTCCCGAGCGGCCTGCTTGGTTTCGGCCTGCACCTTGTCCAATTGCTGCGACGTTGAGGTTTCATCCGAAGGTTTGCAGCCCACCGCCAAAGTCGCCGCGGCGAGCACAGCCACAAATAATGCTTGGTTTTTCATGACCCCAAGGTCACCTCCAAGCCGCCGAGTTTCAATGGGGTGAAACCCGACCGGTCGCAACATTAATTACTCGCGAGCACCAAATTCTTGATGGTGGGCGCGGCGACGCCGCCTTTGACTTCCTCTGTGACGCAAAACTGCCCGGGCGTTTTGATAAACCGTCCAGCTTTGTAATCCAAACGCAGGGTGCCACTGGCATCGGGATGAAACACCCCGGCGGGCACGGGCGTTTTCTGCTCATCCATGACCCACAACTCATAATCTTTATCGGGCGGCAGGTTCCGGAAATTCTGCACGACGAGCACCCCACCCGCCGACTGGTAATCCCAGAGGGTCACGGCCTCCATCTTGGGCGCATCGGCCAGCAGAGAATTAAGCATGGTGATGCGCACATTGGCCAGGCGGTTGGATTCGCGCAGGGACAGCACCGTCTGGTTCAAGGAGTTGGTGGCGGATTGCAAGGTTTGGGCCAGTTGCTGCAATTCGCTGATCTGCCGGTTTTGGGCACTAATGGTCTGATGCAACTGACGGTCGTCCAGCAGCAGCACAATGCAGAGCGCGGCCAATCCGGTAGCGATGGCGCGCAACCACCAGAGGGCTGCGGGGAAGGAGCGTTCCGGCAGGGTTACGACTTTCTGCGGTGCCACCCGGGCCAATATTTTCGCGCGCAACTCCGGCGGGGGCGCAACGACTGGGATGGAGCCCGCCACGGCCTCGACAGCCGGCTGCAAGCCAGCCAAAAACTGCTGCATTTTGGGGCTGGCCTGCAAGGCGGCCTGAAACTCTGCCAATTCCGGGCCGGTGAGTGCCCCGATCACGTACAAACTGGCCAGCTCCTCCATGCGTTCGTCGATGATCATAGCACGCCCTCCAGTTGATCACGCAATTTGAGAAGTCCTCGGCGGATGCGCGCCTTGATGGTACCCAGCGGCTGGCTTAATTGGGTGGAAATCTGGTCTTGGGTCAGGCCGGAAAAAAACGCGAGTTCGATGGCCTGCCGCTGGTCGGCGGGAAGTTCCACCATGGCGGAACGGATGAGAGTGGCTTTTTCATGTCCGTGCAACCGCGCGTTGGCGGATTCGGCCACGGCCGGGACCAGGGCCGCCTCGGCCCCGGCGGATTCCGCCAAGCGGGCGCGCCGCTGGGAGGCCCGGACACGGTCAATGGCCTTGTTGCGCACCAGAGTAACCACCCAATAGGCCGGCCGGCCCAACTTGGGATCAAATTGGCCGGCTTTCTCCCAAATCTGCATGAACGCATCCTGCACCACATCCTGGGCCTCGGTGGCATCATTCAAGATCCGCTGGGCAATGGAATAGAGGCGGGCACAATGCCGGTCGTAGAACTCGGCAAAGGCCACGCGGTCTTGCGCCCCGATTAACTGGAATAATTCCCAGTCCCGGTCCGACTCGGCCGCCTGACCGGCGACTGGCTGATCTTCCCGCTCGTTCACGTGGATGCTATAATTTGGCAAAACGCCGGCCGCAGGCCCGTCAACTGACGGGAACAAGGACAGGACGGCAGATTGCGCACACAAGCTCATAACAAATCAGCCAGGGAAAGACAATTGGCTTCTTCATTTAAAGAACGCGTGCTAAACTAAGTTGGATGCATTTCTTTTTCATGCATCCAATTCCTGTGCTCAGACGATTAAATTATGACAAGCAAAACAGACATGACTGCCACGAACCAAAAGACGCGCACGCTAAATCGCCTGACCAGCACGGTCAGGCAGTGGTTTGACGCAGATTATGGCAATGGAGACCTGGCGGCCATCCGGGCCCGGCCCGACCGGGTGGAATTCCTGCGGATATTGCCGTTTGTGATTCTGCACCTGGGCTGTCTGGGAGTCTTCCTGTGCGGGTGGAGCTGGACGGCGGTCGGCCTGGCGGTGGCCATGTATGTGGTGCGCATGTTTGCCATCACGGGTTTTTACCACCGTTATTTTTCACATCGCACCTTCAACACTTCGCGCGGGGCGCAATTTTGTTTCGCCTTGCTTGGGGCCTGCGCCGTGCAACGCGGTCCGTTGTGGTGGAGTTACCAGCACCGGCACCATCACAAGCACTCGGACGACCCGGAGGATGCCCACTCCCCAATTGTCCGCGGCTTCTGGTGGTCGCACATTGGCTGGATCACCAGCGCCCGGAATTTCCCCACCGATTACTCCCAAGTGCGGGATCTGGCCAAATACCCCGAACTGGTTTTTCTGAACCGTTTTGACACGGTGGTTCCCATCCTGTTCGCGACCGGCTTGTTTACCCTGGGCCATTTCTTGGGACAATGGTATCCGTCCCTGGGCGTTTCCTCCTGGCAATTCCTGGTTTGGGGATTTTTCATCAGCACCACCCTGCTGTTCCACGCCACCTCCTCGATTAATTCGCTGGCCCACTTGCTGGGCAATCGCCGGTATGCCACCGAGGACAATAGTCGCAACAGCCTTTTGCTGGCGCTGATCACGCTGGGTGAAGGCTGGCACAACAACCACCACCGCCATATGAACACCGTCCGCCAGGGGTTTTACTGGTGGGAAATTGACATCTCGTATTACGGGCTCAAGGCCCTTTCCTGGACCGGCCTGATTTGGAATTTAAAACCTGTCCCCCGCGCTGCCTATGAAAATACCCATCGTATTTCTGGAAACCGAAACCTGGCACCCTTCCATCCGCGCCGCCCGTGAAACGTCTGGCCATCATCGGAACGGGCATCGCCGGGCTGGGGTGCGCCCACTTTTTGCACCGCCGATACGCGCTCTCGCTATACGAAAAGAACGATTATCCCGGCGGGCATTCGAACACCGTCTCCGTGCTGGAGAACCAGCGCTCCGTGCCGATTGACACGGGCTTCATGGTCTTTAACCGCGTCACCTATCCCAACCTGACCCGGCTGTTTGAAACCCTGGGGGTGTCCATCAAACCCACGGACATGTCCTTCAGCGTGATGCACCGGCCCTCCGGACTGGAATATTGCGGGAGCAGCCTGAACCACCTGTTCGGCCAGCGTATCAACCTGCTGCGTCCGCGCTTCTGGAGGATGATCTGGCAAATCAACCGCTTCAACACGGAGGCCATGGCGGCGCTGGGCGACGAACGTTATGCCCGGCACACCCTCGGCGATTACGTGCGGGAACGGGAATATGGACAGGATTTTCTCAATTTCTACCTGGTCCCCATGAGTTCCGCGGTGTGGTCCACCCCGCCCTCCTTAATGCTGGAATTTCCGGCCGTAACCTTGTTGCGCTTTTTTCACAATCACGGTTTTCTGGGGCTGCATACCCAGCATCCCTGGCTGACGGTGGCGAATGGGGCGCAGGCTTATGTGGAAAAAATCACCGCGCCCTTCCGGGACAATATCCGTTTGCAACGGGGAGCGACCACGGTGCGCCGGGCGGGCGGGCGGGTGGAGGTGACGGACACGACCGGGGTGACGGAGACGTTTGACCAGGTGATTTTTGCCAGTCATGCCGATGAAACACTGCGGATGCTCGCCGACGCGAATGCGGACGAGCGCGCCGTGCTGGGCGAATTCAAATACCAGCCAAACACCGCCTTGCTGCACACCGATGCCTCCGTGATGCCCCGAACCAAGCTGTGCTGGTCGGCCTGGAATTACCGGATGGATGCGGGACCGGATGGCAAGGTTGCCCCCTCGACCGTCTATTGGATGAACCGTCTGCAAGGAGTGTCGGACCGGCAAAACTATTTTGTCTCCATCAATGGTGAGAATTCGGTGAATCCAAACACCATTTTGAAACGTATTCAATATGAGCACCCATTGTTCAACCTGGGGGCCATCCGGGCGCAGGCCAGCCTGCCCGGGTTGAATCAGCGAATGAATACTATCTTTTTTTGCGGCAGTTATTTTCGGTATGGATTCCACGAGGACGCCTTCACTTCCGCGCTGGATTTGTGCCGGATGCTGACGGGGGAAAGGCTGCTGCCATGAACTCCTGCCTGTATGAGTGCTCGCTGATGCACCACCGGTTCTCGCCGAAAACGCACCATTTCCAGCACGACTTATTCATGTTTTATCTGGATTTGGATGAAGTGGCGGAGGTGGCGGGGCGGCTATGGCTTTTTAGCAAAAACCGGCGCAACCTTTACAGTTTCTGGGAAGCGGACCATGAACCGGCCGGGCCGCAAGCCCTCAAAGCCCGTATCCATGATTTTCTGGGGCAGCACGGGATTGCCACGGCCCCGGGAGACCGGGTAATGATACTTACCCTGCCGCGCGTGCTGGGTTATATTTTTAATCCCATCTCCATTTATTATTGTTTTGATGCGGCGGGCGGACCGCTGGCCAGCGTGGCCGAAGTCGGTAATACTTTCCGGGAAATGAAGCTCTTTCTACTGGGTCCGGGTGACCGCGCCCCGGGAGGCGCGTTTGAAAAAGTCGTGCCCAAGCATTTTTACGTCTCGCCGTTCTCCAGCCTGGAATTAAACTTTGATTTTCGCCTCATCGTGCCCGGGGAAAAACTGGATGTAAAAATTGACGACCGCGAGGGGGCGAAAAAAGTGTTCATCAGCACCCTGACCGGACAGCGCAGAGATTTGACCAATCGCAACCTGGCTTGGTTCACCCTGAAATATCCCCTGCTAACCCTCAAGGTCATGTTCCTAATCCATTGGCATGCCTTCCGGCTCTGGGCCAAGCGCGTGCCCTTTTTCCGCAAGGCAGCCAACCCCGAATTACAACGCGACGTGCTGCGCCCGCACGCCAGCATCACTCCCCGAACCCCATGAATACCAACCCCACTGGCACCCTGAATCTCCCGCTGGTCCGCGAGGCCGCCCGGGCGTCTTTTTACCAGCGCATTGTACTGCAATCGCTCGCCTCCATGACCCGGGGCTGTCTAAATTTGGAATTACCGGATGGCACCAAAATCATTTACGGCCAGCCGGATGCCCCGCAAGCCGCGACGGTCCGCATCGTTCGCCCGGTTTTTTTCAAACGCTGCGTGCTGTTCGGCGACATTGGTTTTGGCGAAGCCTATGTGGATGGCGACTGGGAAACCGAGGATATTACGAAGGTCATTTCCTGGTTCATATTGAATGTGGAAAATGCCCCGGCCATGTCCGGTTCCACCGCCAAAAAATGGCTGCTAAACTTGCTCGGCTGGCAAAACCGGATTGGCCATTGGTTGCGCCCCAACAGCCTGGACACCAGCCGCCGCAATATCGCGGAACATTACGATCTGGGCAATGAGTTCTACCAACTGTTTCTCGATCCCACGATGACCTACTCCGCCGCGCTTTTCACTGCTCCGGAACAGTCATTGGCCGCCGCCCAAACGGCCAAGTACGACCGGTTGTGCCGGCAGTTGCGATTGCAAGCCGGCGAACATTTGCTGGAAATCGGCAGCGGCTGGGGTGGGTTCAGCCTCCACGCCGCCAGACATTACGGCGTAAAAATCACGACCGTCACGATTTCTGCGGAACAATTCAAGTATGCCCGCGCCCTCTTTCAAAAAGAAAAACTCGCGGACCAGATCGACATTCAATTGATGGACTACCGCCGGCTCACCGGACAATTTGATAAAATCGTCTCGATTGAGATGCTTGAGGCCGTGGGGGATGCCTATTTGGAAACTTATTTTGCCAAGTGCCATGAACTTTTAAAACCGGCCGGTTTGCTGGCCCTGCAAATGATCACCTGCCCGGATACGCGTTACGACTCGCTCCGCCGGAATGTGGACTGGATTCAAAAGCACATCTTCCCGGGGTCGCTGCTCCTCTCGGTGCAGCGGGTCAATGAAGCCCTCCGGCAGACCGGTGAGTTGTTCCTGCACGACTTGAAAGATCTCGGTTTGAACTATGCCGAGACGCTGCGGCGCTGGCGTACGACCTTCAACCAAAATGAAGCCGCCGTCCGGGCGCTGAACTTTGACACGCGTTTTATTCGGAAATGGAACTATTATCTCGCCTATTGCGAGGCGGCGTTTGCCCGGCGCAACATCACTGTGGTGCAAGCCATTTACACCCGGCCTAACAACCCCACCCTGGCGGAATCATGATCTGGCCCCTGCGAATTTTTTTTGGCGGCGTGCTGGTCACCATGTTGCTGGCCACGAGTTGGGCGAGCTATCAGTGTGCCTTGTGGAAGACGCCAGAGGCCCTCGTCACGCATCCGTGGTTTATCGCCACCTTGTTTGATTGCTATTTCGGTTTCCTGACTTTTTACGCCTGGCTGTGCTACAAGGAAACGGCCTGGCTGGCCCGGTGTGCCTGGCTGGTGGCCATTTTGCTGCTGGGTAATATTGCCATGTCCTCGTACATGCTGCTGACCCTGTTCCGCCTGCCGGCCAGCGCCAGTCTGGAAGAGGTATTGCTGCGTCGGAAACCATGAATCCAGCCACTGTCATGCCCCGACATTCTCTCATCATGCGCTGCCAGACCTTCTGGCGCGAGCGCGTGCTGGCCCTGCTCATTGCGCAGCTCAAACAGGGCATCTCACCGCAAAAAATCGCCCTGACCGGCACTTTGGGATTGTGCCTGGCGGCGTTTCCGATTCTGGGCAGCACCACGCTGCTCTGTTTTGGTTGCGCGGTCTGGCTCAAACTCAACCAGCCGGTCATTCAGTTGGTAAACTGGCTGGCCTCGCCGCTCCAATTGCTGCTGATTCCGGTCTTTGTCCGCTTCGGTGAATGGCTGGTACGGGCCCAACCGGTCAGCTTTTCCATTCCGCAATTATTCGCCGCCTTTCAAGCCTCACCGGTGAAATTTCTACGTGATTTCGGGCTCACAGGTGTCCATGGGATCATCGGCTGGCTGGTGGCCGCGCCGGTGGCGGGCTTGCTGCTATATCGAGTGCTGCTGCCCATGACCAAGCGATTGGCCCGCAAAAACGCGCCCGCCCCCGGGCCGAACCCTTGAACCAAAACACTTTATTTTGTGAATTACTTTACGGCTCAATATCTATTTCTGCTGCTGCTGGCCACGGGGTTTGCGGTGAGTTTGATGATCGCCATTTGGGTGCTGGCGTTGCGCGTTAACAATTTAGGCATCGTGGATGTGGCCTGGTCCTTTGGTTTCCTGCCCATTACGCTCGGCTTTGCCCTTCTGGCGCACGGCGACCCTGTGCGCCGCTTGCTGGTGGCATGCATGGCCGGGCTTTGGAGCCTGCGCCTGGGTGTCCATATTGCTGTGCGCGTGCGGGCGCATCATCCCCAGGAGGACGTGCGCTATGCACAATTGCGCAAGGAGTGGGGGACCCGTTTAATGTCGAAAACGTTTTGGTTTTTCCAATTTCAAGCCGGTCTGCTGGCCGCGCTCGCCACGGTTTTCCTGATTCCCTGCCTGAATGGCCGCCGAGGCATCACTGCACTCGAATGGGCGGGAGTGGCCGTATGGATGGTGGCGCTGGCCGGCGAGAGTCTGGCCGATGCGCAATTGAAAGCATTCAAGGCCCGGCCAGAAAATCGCGGGAAGATTTGCCAGCGCGGCTTGTGGTATTACTCGCGGCATCCCAATTATTTTTTCGAATGGCTGGTGTGGGTCGGCTTTTTCATCTTCGCCTGGGACTCGCCGGGCGGTTGTTTTACCGTGGTTTGCCCGGGACTGATGTTGTTTTTTCTGCTGCGCGTCACCGGCATTCCCATGACGGAAGCGCTCTCGGTGAAAAGCAAGGGCGATGCCTACCGAAAGTACCAGCGCACCACCAGTGCCTTCGTGCCGTGGTTTAAGAAATCAGCCCGTTAAAATCACCCTGTTATGAATCCAGAGCAAACTCTCACCACGAGTCCGGTGCCCGCCACCAACCATCTGGCCCTGCCCAAGCCCACCCTGGCGCTTGATCGCTGGCTCGAACGCAACCTGCTGCCCGACGCCTTGATTCGCCTCGGGATTCGGCGCTTGTTGCGTGAACGCTTGCGGGAGGAAAACCGCGGTGGGGCAGAACTCCAGCAGGCCCACCTGTTAAAAATGGTGGCGGAGCTCAAACACTGCCCGATTGCCATCGAAACCCGTGCGGCCAATGAGCAGCATTACGAAGTGCCCACGCGCTTTTACCAACTCTGCCTGGGCCGGCGCTTAAAATATAGCAGCGGCCTGTGGCCAGCCGGGGTGACCACCCTCGATGCCGCGGAAGAGGCGATGCTGCGCCTGACGTGCGAGCGCGCGCAGATTGCGGATGGCCAGCGGATTCTTGAATTGGGCTGCGGCTGGGGTTCATTGTCCCTGTGGCTCGCGGAACATTATCCCCAAGCCCGCATCACTGGCGTGTCGAACTCCGCCAGCCAAAAGGAATTCATTGACGCCGAGGCGCGGCGGCGTGGCCTTGCCAATCTGCGCATCATCACCTGCGACATGAACCGCTTCGACATCGGGGAAACCTTCGACCGGGTGGTCTCCGTGGAAATGTTCGAGCACATGAAAAACTACGAGCGGCTCCTCGGCAATATTGCAGGGTGGCTGAAACCCGGAGGCCGCCTGTTTGTACATATCTTCACGCATCGCGAGTATGCGTATCACTTTGCGGCGAGGGATGAGTTGGACTGGATGGCCCGCTACTTTTTCACCGGTGGCATCATGCCGAGTGACGATCTTTTATTGTATTTTCAAAAGGACCTCGCGATTGAAAATCACTGGCGCGTCAATGGCACGCATTACCAAAAGACCGCCGAGGCCTGGCTGCAAAACATGGACGCGCATCAGGCGGAAATACTCCCGCTATTCGTCCAGACCTATGGGGCGGAAAACACCACCCGCTGGTGGGTTTACTGGCGGGTGTTTTACATGGCCTGTGCCGAGCTCTGGGGTTATCGGGGAGGCGAGGAATGGTTTGTCTCGCACTACTTGTTCCAGCGGAAAAACTCATAAATCCCCAGGATTCACCGGTCACCTGTTCATGCTATGAACGCGATTCACCTCCGCGCAGTTCACCGGTGCAAGGTCCCAATCCGCTGGTGGGTCGCGGTCTGGTTAGGGCTGGTTGGGCTGCTCGCCATCACGGCCCGTGCGGAGGACGGGGCGTTTACCAATTTGCTGGTGCAAAGCAACCATTCTGCCCAACACGCCGACTGGCCGGGGGCCTTTAAATACCTGACCGAAGCGAAGCAACTGGCCGGCACCAACGGGGTGGTACTATGCCAATTGACCAAGGCTTATTGCGACCTGATGCACCAAACCAGTTCGGGTGAACTCCAAAAAAAACTGGCGCTGCAGGCCCTGGCCACCGCTCAACTGGCCGTCCAGGCAGCTCCCACCAATCCCACCGCCCATCTGTGCGTGGCCGTTGCTTATGTGAAAAACTTTCCTTATGCGGCCAACGCCCAGAAAGTAATTTGGTCCCGGGCCATCAAAACCGAATGTGAAACGGCCATCGCCCTGGACCCCCGGCAGGACGTGGGTTATTACCTGCTCGGCCGCTGGGAGGTTGGGGTGGCCAACATGAATTTTTTGGTCAAGGGGCTGGTGAAACTGGTTTACGGCGGGCTGCCCGCCGCCAGCAATGCGGAGGCCATCCAAAATTTTAAAAAGGCCATTGCCCTGGCTCCCCAGCGCATCATTCATCATGCTGAACTGGCCAAAGTTTATGCCGCCACCGGCGAACGCCAGCTCGCCCTGGCGGAGTGGCACATCTGCGACCGACTCAGACCCGTGGATGCGGATGATGCCGACGCGCAAGGCCAAGCCCGGCAACTGCTGGCGGCCGGGGGCAACCATTAGCCCTGGCGCCAGCCAGTGTTGGTCGCCGCCAACTGGCTTAGTCCGTCCAGCACCTCACGCAGCCCGTGCCGGATGTGCTGTTGCATGGCCTCGGCGGCCGCGGCTGGCGTGCCGGTGGCCAGCGCGCGGGTGAGCCGGGTGTGATAATCCGCGGCCAGGGTGGGCCGTTTCACGGCCGTTTCGTACAGCCAGTTAAAAACCAGCACCTGTTCCTTTTCGATGGCATCGCGCAACACCGGGCAGCGCGCGCACTCGGCAATGCGCAGGTGCAGATTCATGTGGTCGGTCTGAACGGCAAATAAAAAATCCCGGTTGGGGCGGTCCGCCTCGTAAGCGGCATATAATTGGTCCACTTGCCGGCCCTGGTAGAGCAGTTCTTTTTTCTCGGCGGCAGTGGCGCGTTCGGCAAACAGGCGCGCCGCCTGCATTTCCAGCGCTTCCCGCAGCAGGGAGCGATTCTCCACATCGAGCCGGGTGGGGATGCGCACGCGGGTGCCCACCCGGGGTTTACTTTCCACCAAGCCCTCGCTTTCCAATTGTTGCAACGCCTCCATGACCGGCGGCACGCTGATGTGGAGTTCGGCGGCCAGTTTTCGCCGGGACAAGGAAACACCCACCGGCAGGTCGCCCCGCAAGATTTGGTTGCGGATTGCGCGATAGGCCAGTGCTGCAAGGGAATCCGCCCGGACACCCGGGGATTTCGGTCGAATTACCCTGGCCGTGGATTTGGCGACCACTTTAGTTTTGACCGAAACCTTTGTCATGACATCAAAATCATTGAGGCGGGCGTGCCTGACTGTCAAGTCTGGCACCCATTTGCAATTATGGGAGTCGGGAGCGGTTTTAGCCCGGCGAATCCGCACTTGCATTGATGGTGCGATAGATTAAAAATGCGGACTGGACCAACCGGAATAATCCTTGGGGGGTACCCATTTATGAACTCATTCAAACGCATCGGCGGGCCTTTGCTTTGGGCTGCCTTGGTGGTGCTTGCGCTCCCGGCTTGGGGCAATGATGACCAATTGATTTATTCCGACCAGTTGAACAATGGCTGGGCTAACTGGGGCTACAACATGAGCCTAAACTTCAAGAATGCCACCCCCGTCCATTCCGGCAGCAATTGTATTGCGGCCACAACGGTTCCAATGTGGTCACGCTTGTCGTTTGTACATGATGCCGTGGACGCTTCGCTCTACACCAACCTTACCTTCTGGATTCATGGCGGCACCAGCGGCGGCCAGCAGTTGCAATTCTTGGTGGCGACCAATAACCGGGAAACGGGCTTGTTCGTGAGCGTCCCCCGACCAGTGGCCAATACCTGGCAACAGCGGACTTTTTCCCTGACCAGCCTGGGCGTGGCCACTAACAGCACCATCACCAGCCTTTACCTCTGCAATTGGAACGGTTCCACCCAGGCGGCCTTTTATGTGGACGACGTCGCCCTTACCGCCAAAGCGCCACCCGCCACGGTGCATATCAGTATCAACTCAACCCAAATCGTGCGCACAGTAAATGCCAACGTGTTTGGCATCAACCAGGTCGCCTGGGATGGCAATGTCTATTCGCCCACCAGCGTCAGCCTCCTGAACGATCTCGGCAATCCCTGCCTGCGTTGGCCGGGTGGCAGTTGGGGGGATGGCTATCACTGGACCAACGAACCCGGCTTGGGGAATCGCAACTGGGGCTCGTTTTCGCCCGATTTCATCAAACTTGCCACCAACACCCAGGCCCAGGCCTTCATCATCTGCAACTATGGCAGCAGTGATGCCAGTGAGGCTGCCTTTGGCGTGCGGATGTTTAACCTGACCAATCACTGCAACTTCAAATACTGGGAGATCGGCAACGAGGTCGGCGGGAGTTGGGAAACCGATAATAATACGAATCCGCCGTGGCAGCCCCATGATCCTTGGACCTATGCCATGCGCTTCACCAATTATTACGCCCAGATGAAGGCGGTGGATCCCAACATCAAAATTGGCGCGGTGGCGGACATCACCGAGGATGGCACGTCCAATTACACCAATCATCCGGTGGTGAATCCCCGCACCGGGGTCACTCACAATGGCTGGACACCAGTGATGCTGACCTATCTGCGCAGCAATCACATCACCCCAGACTTCCTCATCGAACACAAATACCCACCCTCCGATGGCGACACTTATAATCTGCTCTGGTCCGCCACCTGGGCTTCCGATGTTGCCAGTCTGCGGCAGATGGTGACCGATTATCTGGGCAGTGTCGGAACCAATGTCACGCTGGAATGCACCGAAAATGGCACCACGGGCGACGCCCAAAGCGTGAGTCTGGTGGGCGGACTCTTATACGCGGACAGCCTCGGCCAGGTGTTGCAAACGGAGCTCAATTCAAGACTGTGGTGGGACACCCGTAACAACGGTCCCGATGGCGGCGGCCTGTCCAATCCCGACCCGGCACTTTACGGTTGGCGCACCAATGCTGCGGGCTTATTCTATCAGGATGGCGGTATCGTATATAATCTCGGCGCGCCGACCAATCGCTATCCCAAATATTATCTCGCCAAACTCCTGACCCATTTCGCCGCGGGCGGCGACCAGGTGGTCCAGGCCACCTCCGATTATAAATTACTGGCAGGGTACGCCGTCAAACGCACCAACGGAGCGCTGTCGCTGCTGGTTATTAACAAAAGTGCCGCCACCGTCTTGAACGCCAGCATTGCCGTGGCGGGCTACCAGCCCAATACCCTGGCCGCGATTTACAGTTATGGGATGGACCAGGATGAAGCCGCCCGCACCAACGGCCCGGCACTGGCCCAGGACCTTGCCACCAATAGTTACAGTTTTGCGGGCACTAATTTTAACTACCCATTCCTCCCTTACTCCGCCACGGTGCTAAACTTGGCACCCGCACGCCCGCAACTCGTCGTTAAGCCGGCACCTTCCGGGCAGTTTGTCTTCCAACTTTCAGGCCAGCCCGGAGTGTCCTACTCCCTGCAATATTCGACCAAGCTGAAAACGTGGGCCACCTTCTCAACCGTTACGCTTAACAGCAACATTTTGATAGTGACCAATGCCATGGCCGGCCAGGTCAGGTACTATCGGGCCGTCTGGCAGCCCTGAAGACTTATGCTTGAGCTCAATCAAAACCGGCCCGTGCCGACACGGCCCGGGGCGTGGGCACATCGGTTAAAGTCGCACGTGGTGGGTGGTTTGTTACTGGCCACGCTCAGCGCCGCACCGGCCGCCCGGGTGGAATTACCCAGCACTGGCATCATTGCGAATGGCACGACCCTGAACACCTCCGCCCTGCAACAAGCCATAGACACGTGCAGCGCGTCGGGAGGTGGGACACTGCACTTTCCCGCCGGCCGCTATGTGACCGGCACCCTCCAACTCAAGGACAACGTGACTTTGCATCTGGATGCCGACGCCGTGCTGCTCGGCAGCACCAACGCCGCCGACTACCGCAATGTGGACCCGTTTATTGACGGCTCTGGTTCAACAATGGGCTATGCGCTGATTGCTGGCATCGGCGTCCGGAATGTGGGGCTCGAAGGTACGGGTACGATTGACGGCCGGGGCGCTGAAGTAAAAGCGGCGCAAACTCACTACACCATCCGCCCTTTTTTGGTGCGCTGGGTGAAGTGCCAGAACATTGCGGTTTCGGGTGTCCAGCTAATCAATTCCGGGGCTTGGACCATGAATTTTTTCCAATCACAACAGGCCGTCGTCAGCCAGGTGACCATTCGCAGTCTGGGCCTGGTCAATAACGATGGGATTGACTTGGATTCGAGTGGGCAGATCCGCATTGCAGATTGCCATATTAATAGTGGCGACGACGCCCTGTGCCTAAAGGCCACCAGCCCCCTGCCCTGTCACGATATCACGGCGACCAATTGCGAACTCCAAACGCATTGCAACGCCATCAAACTGGGCACCGAATCCCTCGGCGACTTCATTCATATTCGCATCAGCCATTGCCAGATTCACGACACGCATTTGAGCGGCATCGCCCTGTACTCAGTGGATGGCGCGCACCTGACGGATGTGAAGATCAACGACATCACGATGGACCGCATCACCGTGCCCATCAGCATCCGGCTGGGGGCGCGCCTGAAAGTGTTTCGTGCAGGCGATCAGGCCAAACCGGCGGGTCTGCTGCGCGACGTGACTATCAAGAACGTGCGGGCCACTGGGGTCACACAAATCGGCATGTTGATCAACGGGCTGCCCGGTCATCCCGTGGAACATCTCACTCTGGATAATATTCAAATCGAATTGCCCGGCGGCGGGACCGCCGCCGATGCGGCCGTGGTTTTGGCGGAAAAACCAGCGGCCTATCCCGAAATGACGATGTTCGGCAAGGTCATGCCAGCCTATGGAATTTACCTGCGGCATGCCCGCGGGATAATGACGACGAATGTAACCTTAAGCATCTTGAAGCCTGACGCCCGGCCACCGTTTGTGCTGATCGACGCCGCTGGCGTGGATCCCACGAGCTTTGCCCAGGTGGTGACCACCACGCCTCCCTGAACAGCAACCCAGGGCTGGCTGCGCCAGGGTTAAAAAGACCCGGCGGCAGTGATTGAACCGCCGCCCCCACCATGCTAGTTTGGCATGGAATAAATTATGGCCTTACACCCCGTTTTAATCGCCGGTCACTGGCAGGCGGCCCACGCCGCCGGAAGTTTCTTTGCGGAAAACCCCGCCACCGGCACGCCGCTCACTGAGGAATATCCCACCAGTGCTTGGGACGATTGCGACGCCGTCCTGACCGCCGCCGCCGCTGCCGCCAGCCAACTGCGCGCCCTGCCGGTGGAAAAATACGCCGAATTTTTAGACGCTTATGCCACGCGCCTCGAAGCGCGCGCCAGCGAACTGGTCGCTCTGGCCCATGCGGAAACCGGCCTGCCCGTGAGCCCCCGCCTGGCCTCGGTGGAACTCCCCCGTACCACTGGCCAGTTGCGCCTGGCCGCGGCCGCCGCCCGCGAAGGCTCCTGGGCACTGCCCACCATCGACTCCAAAATCAACCTGCGCTCGGTGCTCGAACCCGTGGGCCCCGTGCTGGTGTTTGGACCCAACAACTTCCCGTTCGCCTACAACGGCGTGGCCGGCGGCGACTTTGCCGCAGCCATTGCCGCGGGCAATCCTGTGATCGCCAAGGCACACCCGAACCATCCTGGCACCAGCCGCCTGCTGGCCGAGGAGGCGCTCGCCGCTATACTGGAAACCGGCCTGCCGCCGGCCACGGTGCAAATGCTGTATAACATTGCCTCCGCCGACGGCCTCCGCCTCGTCGCCGATCGCCGCCTGGGTGCGGTGGGTTTCACCGGCAGCCGGTCCGGCGGTTTGCGGCTCAAGGCGGCGGCCGATGCCGCAGGCAAACCCATCTACCTGGAACTCTCCAGCCTGAACCCGGTCGTGATTTTACCCGGCGCCCTGGCTGAGCGGGGGCCCAAAATCGTCGAGGAATTCACCACCAGTTGCCTGATGGCCAGCGGACAGTTTTGCACCAACCCTGGTCTGGTCCTTTTAATGGCCGGGGAAGCCACCGAATCTTTTGTCGGCGCGGTGGCTGCCAAATTCACCGCCGCCCCGGTGAACCCGTTGTTATCCGCCGGGGTCGCCAAGGGCCTGCAAACCAGCCTCGCCACCCTGCGTTCCGCCGGGGCCGAGCTGATCGCGGGCGGGGAAGCTGTCTCACAACCCGGCTACCGCTTCGCCAATACTCTGCTGGTGGTGCGCGGCGAGGAATTTCTCGCGGCCCCGGAACAATTGCAGACCGAGGCCTTCGGTAACGCCTCGCTCTTCGTCATTATTCGCGATCCAGCCCAGCTCGTGGAAGTGCTCGAACAGCTCGAAGGCAATCTCACCGGCGGCGTCTACTCCGATACCAAAGGCAGCGACGACGAACTTTACGAGGCCATTGCCCCGCAACTGCGCCGGCGCGTTGGTCGCTTGATCAACGACAAAATGCCCACGGGCGTCGCCGTCAGCCCCGCCATGAATCACGGCGGACCTTTCCCCGCCACCGGCCATCCCGGCTTCACCGCCGTGGGCATCCCCGCCTCCCTGCGCCGTTTTGCCATGCTCGCTTGCTACGACAACGTCCGTCCCGCCCGCCTGCCCGCGTCGCTCCGGGACCAAAATCCCAACGGCAAAATGTGGCGCCTCCTCGATGGCCAATGGTCCCAGGCGGACCTGGCCTGTTGAACCAAGCGGCTTTGATCATTCCACCTTGTTCGCTCCGCCCACTGAAGGGCTTGCCAGTCTTTAGAAATCAATGTGGAATAGGTGAGTAGTCATAGGTGCCGTTCTTTTGGATGTTGGAGGTTGAAGTTTGGAACTTTTCATCTCACATCTACATCTGTAAAGAATCAACTTGCAATTCTTTACAAATGTAAATAATCTCACCCGCATATGCATCCATCTCCCATCGAACTCACCGAGGCCGAGTGGGCCATCATCAAGGCCGTGTGGGACCGTGAACCCTGCAGCGCCCCCGCCATCCAGGAAGCCCTGTTCGCCGCCACCCAGTGGACCTATTCCACCACTCGCACCATGATGGACCGCATGGTCGCCAAGGGTCTGCTGCGCGCCGAAAAGCAGGGTAAAATGACCAGCTATCGTTCCGCCGTGACCCGCGCTGAGGCACAACGCGGCGAATTGCTCTACACCCTCAAACACGCCTTTAACGGCGCGCTCACCCCCATGGTCCAGTGCCTCATTGAATCCGGTCCATTGCAGGCCAGTGAACTGGACGCCCTCGAAGCCCTGATCAAATCCCGGAAGAAGGCGGCGAAAAAATAATATGAACCCCGCCATCGAAACGTTGAATCAATGGGGAACGGCCGCTCTGGAGTTTGCCGTGGCGATGTTCTGGCAATCCAGCCTGCTCGTGCTCGTGCTGCTCGCGCTGGACTTCGGGTTGCGTCACCGTGTGCGGGCCTCCGTTCGCCACGGGTTGTGGTTAGTTCTGCTGGTAAAACTCGTCCTCCCGCCTGCCCTCGCCCTGCCCACGAGTCCCGCCTGGTGGCTGAGCCGGGCCACGGCCGCCCCGCTGCCCGACCCCGAAGTGCCCGCCCGGGATTATACGATCACCCAATATGATCTGCCTCCGCTGGACCAACCCGCTCCCCTGACACCCGCGCCCCTCCCGCCCCCGCCCTCCCTGAGCCTGCCCGCCTGGGGCCTACTGCTGGTCGGAACGGTGAGCCTGATCCTGCTGGGCTGGTTGCTCCTACGCTGGCGGCAGGTGATCGGCACCAGTCGCGCAGCCCAGCCCGACGCGGAACTAAGCCACCGGCTGGTCGAAGCCCGGCAACTGGCCGGCTTCTCCTCCTCCGTTCCCGTGAAACTCACCAACGACACCATGTCCCCCGCGGTGTGCGGCCTCTTTCGCCCCGTCATCCTCCTGCCCCAGTCCCTGGCCGACACCCTCGCCCCGGAACAACTCCGCGCTGTCCTCGTCCACGAACTCATGCATGTGCGCCGGGGCGATGTCTGGGTGAACTTCGCCCAGGCCCTGCTCCAGATCGTTTACTGGTGGCATCCGCTGGTCTGGCTGGCCAATGCCCGCCTCCGCCGCGTGCGCGAGGAGGCCGTGGATGAGGCCGTGATGGTCGCGCTCCGGGCCGATGCCGAAATCTACGCCCCCACCCTGCTGGCCGTCGCAAAATTCGCCTTCCAACGCCCGCTCGCCAGCCTCGGCCTGGTCGGCATCCTGGAATTTCGTAGCGCCCTGCGCCAGCGCATCGAACGGCTCGTCAATTTCCCCGTGCCCCAGCGCGCCGGTTTGGGCTTCCTGGCCACGCTGGGCATCCTGGCGTTCTCCGCCGTCGCCCTGCCCATGGGCGACGCCCCGCCGCTCCCGCCCCCGATGGACACCCCGTCTGCCCCCGCCAGCATGGCCAATTCCAACATTTCCCTGGCGGTCGATAACCCACTGTCCCCCGCCGCGCCAGCCGAACCTGCCCCCGGCCAAACCACTCCGTGGCCCGATGCGCAATTTGCCGGTTATCACAACGTCAGTTTACTGGCCCATTTTCTGATCGTGGATCAAGCCTCATTGCTCCAGGGCGTGCCCGCCCTGGCGAATCTCTTATCCCCGGCCTTGATCCCGCCCCGGGAGGTGGACGGCCTGCTCACCCAATTAAAAAAGGCCGGGGCCCGGTTCTACAATAATTATCCCGCCGGCCTCGATCAGCCCGGCCTCAGCGGGGGAAGTTTTCGCTACCTCGTGGGCGGAGTCACGAATGCCCTGGGCAGCATCACCTGGGAAACTACCAATGTGGCGGGCCGGCAGATCACCAGCGGCTGGGAAGCGCGCCTGCCGGCCACGCAGCCGGATTGGACCCCCATGGATTTCACCGTGCATCCGTTGCTGGCCGGGAACGCCATGCACTGCCAGTTCAGGCTGCTCCTGGGCGGCCAGATTCAAACCCCGCAGCATTCTAAATTCCGCATTCCATTTGGCGGCGCGCTGGCCTGGGCTGTCCCCAACCCCGCGCAACCTGGCAAGTGCCAGGTGATCCTGCTCGTGGCTTGGGACGCCACCAACCCCGACACCTCAACGCCTTTCGTGGACCGCACGTTTTCCCTCCCCGCCGCCGACTTGTCCGCCGCCTGGCACGCGCACGGCTGGTCCACCAATCGCAACGACGATTCTTCCTCCATGCTGCGCGATTTCATTGATGCGGCCGGCCTGAACTGGCTGCCGCCCCGCCACTTTACTTATACCAACGACGAACTCGCGGTGTATGCCACCGCCGCCGATCAGGCCGTTATCGCCTCCGTCCTGTTGGGCATCCGCCCCTCGGCGGCTTCCTCCTCCAGCCCGAATGCCCGGCCCCAAGTCAGCACCCTCCTTCAAGATGGCAAATTACTCTACGAAATGGGCAGGCTGGACGAGGCCGAGGTTAAACTCAAGGCCGCCGTTAAATTGGACCCGGAAAACACCGCCGCCTTCTATTATTTGAATTTGATCCAGCAGGCGCAAACCGCCCGCACCAACCAGACTCTCTATTACAGCAGCCCGGGCCGCCAGGGTATCGTTCATAAACTCCAGACCATTCAGCTTCCCACGGTGGCCTGGCATCAATTGCCCCTCACTGAAGTCCTCCGCGACTTGTCCGCCCAGATCACCCGGCTCGACCCGGACCATACCGGCATCAACTTCCTTATCAATTCCACATCCACCCCCTTGGTCGACCAAATCGCCCCTGCCACCGGCCTGCCGGTGACCAACGCCCCGGCGGCGTTTGATGTCGGCGCCGTTCCCATTCAAATGAACCTGACCAACGTCCGGGTGGCCGATGTCTTGGATGCCATCGTGCTCGTGACTGGTCGTCCCCTGAAATATTCCATTCAAGATTTCGCCGTTGTGTTTTCCGCCAAGCCCCCGGATACGGGTCCGCCTTTGTTCATGCGCACCTTTAAAGTGACCGGCGACATCTTCTATTCCATCCTGCCCCCGAGCAACTGGCCGGGTACTAACGTGACCAGCCAAACCCAGGCTGTTGATTTTGTCGTTCGCCTGCGCGAATATTTTCGCGACCGGGGCGTGGATCTAAACGCGCCCAAAGCGGTCTTCTACAATGAACGCCTCGGTCTGCTCTTTTGCAAGGCCACCGAGTCGGATTTGGACCTCATCGAACGCATCATCGTTAATTTAAACCACCAGCACTCCCTTCAGGGACCCGGTTCTACCAATACTTCAACCGTCGGTGTTCGGAGCAATCCCAATTTCCAAACCGCCATCCACGCTCTGGAGGAACGCCAGGGGGTTGAAAACCTGGCCGAACCCGAAGTAACCACCACCAGCGGACGGGAAAGTGAAAACCGGATTAGCCAGGCAAATATTCCGTCGGTGAATCTTCCCAGTGTACTTTCCCCCACCAACACTGGCCCCACCTTGAGCCTGTCCACCAATCTGGTTACCCGGTCATTTTCCGTAGATCGGGTGGTGGCTGCCGCCGGGTTGCAGCGGGCGTTGGGCGAAACCACGCCGCTGGCGTTGTCGGATGTGCCGGCTGCCTTGCAACGCCTTTGCCACCGTTCTGGACTGTCGCTGACGGCCCCCAAGTCAATGGTTTACAATGAGCGTCAGGGCATTCTCCTTGTCAAAGCCTCCAGGGATGATTTGGCCGTCATCGAACAGTTGTGGGAAACCTGCCTCATTAATGTCCGGCCGCAACTCCACATCAAGACCCGCTTTATCGAAATCATGGGCAATGACGTTCATTTCCCCACCCTTACAAATTTTCAAAATGCCCCCAACCTGGCGGGCATTATGGCCCCGGCCGCTGTCACCCAATTATTAAAGCAACTGCGCACCCAACCTGGATTCACCGAACTCGCCGAACCCGAGGTCACCACCACCACTGACCGGCAAACCCAAATGCGCTCCACGAAAGTCATAACCGTAATTAATGGCATTAATCCCAAAGCCCTGACCCCGCCCGGAGTGACCCGCGCCGAAGCGAACAACCCACGGGCGGGGCTCTTGGTGGTCACCAACCGTGAATTCGGCCCAATCTTCGACGTCGTTCCCCAAGTCCTGGCGGATGGTTACACCATCAACCTGAAAGTAGTCGCCACCGCCGACGAATTCGTCGGCTACGACCAGCCCACCAACAAAGTGCTTATTTATATTGATGACTTGCCCCAGAGTGGTGACCTCATCACCATCGCCCGTCCCCAAATCACCGAGCGCCAGTTCCTGACCACGGCCAATCTGTACGATGGCCAAACCCTGATCCTAAGCCAGCCCGTGGATCCCCGCACCGGCCTGCCCCTCGAACCGACCGACAAGAAAGCGAAGCACCTTATTGTGCTGGCCACCGTCGCCCTCGTGGACCCGGTGGGCAATCGGGTTCATACGGATGCCGAACTCTCCTTCACCCAAAACTGCGTGCCCCCGGCAAAAAAAAGTGGGAACTGATCGCCAGACGACCGGCCATCGCACATGGCTCACTAACCGCAGTCCTGGCCGGGCAATAGGTCCATCGGTTTGCCAACCGCCGCAAGGCATGCCAGACTGCTCTGCTGGGGAATAAATTGCCAAACCTCCGTCCTTGTGGAATTTTTAGCTCTGCCTAATGAGATGCTGCCGTAGAGAATTTTTTATATGAAGCAAACCACCCCTTCACCCGGCCAATTCCTGCGGAGCGCTTTTGCCTTTGTGCTGGCGGGAGGCTGCCTGCTCGCGCTGGTCCTGCCCGGGAAAATCCGCGCGGCTGACGAAATCAATCTCGCCCTCGTCGCCACCCCCTCTGCCGCTTACACTTCCGGGGACACCTCCGTGACGGCGCTCAATGACGGCAACGCCCCCGCCAATTCCCTCGAACGGGGTACCGGCTCGTATGGCAACTGGCCGCGCACCGGCACCCAATGGGTTCAATACGACTGGTCGCAACCCATCAGCACGCGGCAGGTGAAAGTCTATTGGTGGGACGATCATCAGGGCGTGCGGATGCCTTCAGCCTGCCGCCTCCAGTATTGGAACGGTCATGAATTCCTGCCCGTGGCCCACCCCATCGGTTTGGGTGTGGCGGGCGACCAGTTTAATGTCACCACCTTCGATGAAGTCACCACCACCCGGCTCCGGCTGGAAATGGACGGCAGCGGCAATTTCTCCACCGGCCTCCTCGAATGGCGCGTCCTTGACTCCGGCAATTCCCCCGATTTTCCGCCAACCGTGGTCGCCGGGGTGGATCGGTCCGTGATCCTCGGTGGTAAAACTTACTTAAACGGCCGGGTGAACGCCCTCAAACCGACCCAAAAACTGGTTGTTCAGTGGCAAGCACTCAACGGGCCCGGCCCGGTTTTGTTTGCCGAGGCCCATGCCCCGGTGACCACCGCCACCTTTTCCGTCCCGGGCGATTACACCCTCCAACTGAGTGCCGGCAGCGGCCGGTTAAAGACCGTCTCCACCCTCCAGGTCAAGGCCGCCAATCCCCCGCCCACCCGCCGCCTCGATGTCGTCTACACCAAGCATTATACTATCGACAACCCGCTGTGGAACGCGCGCGCCAAGGCCCTCATCGTCAACTGGGTTCCCCATTGCATCGACATGATCAACCGCACCAACCTGACCGAGGGTCAGGGCGGCATGGATAACTTTGTGGAAGCCGCCAAGGCCCTGCGCGGGGAACCCCACGCCCGCCAAAAAGGTTACGTCTTCGCCAATGCCTGGGTGCATGAAACCGTCGAATCCATGTGTCTGGCCCTCATGGTGGACGCTCAAGGCGACCCGGATATCCTCGGTGCCCAGGAGAAAATGCGGGCCACGCTGGCCGATTGGATTCCCAAAATTCTCGCGGCACAGGAGCCGGATGGTTATTTGCAAACCGCCTATACCCTGGCCCCGCGTTCCCAGTGGCCGGAACATTGGTGGCCGGGCATGCGCGGCGGCCACGAGGGGTATGTCGGCGGTTATTTCATCGAATCGGCCATCAACCATTACACGCTGACCGAGGGAAAAGACAAACGCCTATACAGCGCCGCCCGGCGGCTGGCGGATTGCTGGGTGTCCCATATTGGGCCCGGCAAGCGTGAATGGTTCGACGGGCATGAGGAGATGGAACAAGCGCTAGTACGTTTCGGCCGGTTTGTGAATGACCAGGAAGGCGGCGGCCAAGGCGATGCTTATATCCGCCTCGCCCGCTTCCTGCTGGACTCCCGTCGTGGCGGTGCGGAATACGACCAAAGCCATCTCCCGCCCATTCAACAATACGAGGCCGTGGGCCATGCTGTCCGCGCCGTCTATTTCTATTCTGGCCTGGCAGATATTGCGGCTGAAACGGGGGATCCCGATTACTCCAGCGCCGTGGCCTCGTTATGGGATAATTTGGTGAATAAGAAATATTATGTCACTGGCGGAGTGGGCAGTGGCGAAACCTCCGAGGGTTTTGGCCCCAATTATTCGCTGCCCAACGATGCCTACTGCGAATCCTGCTCGAGTTGCGGCCTGATTTTCTTCCAGTACAAACTCAATCTCGCTTATCACGATGCCAAATACGCGGACTTGTACGAGGAAACCCTCTACAACGCCCTGTTGGGTTCCACCGATCTGGACGGCCATAATTTTCAATACACTAATCCGCTCCAAGGCGGGGACCGGGGGCCCTGGCATGTCTGCCCCTGCTGCGTGGGCAATATTCCGCGCACGCTGTTGATGCTCCCCACCTGGACTTACGTGAAGGGGCCGGACGGTCTGTACGTCAACCTCTTCATCGGCAGCACCATCAAGGTCGAAAATGTGGCCGGCACGGATGTCGAAATGGTGCAGAAAACCGACTATCCCTGGAACGGGCGGGTGGCCATCATCGTCAACCCCAAGACCGCCAAGGCCTTTACCGTTTACGTGCGCGTACCCAACCGCGCCACGAGCCAGCTTTATACGGAAACCCCCGCCGTCTCCGGCCTCAACGCCCTGGCGGTCAATGGCCGGCCCCTTGCCCCCGAAGTGCTCAATGGTTATGTCGCGATCAGCCGCACCTGGCAAGCGGGTGACACGGTGACTTTAGAGCTGCCCCTGGCGGTGCAGCGCATCAAAGCCGACAACCACATCCAGGCCGACCGCGGCCGGGTGGCCCTGCGTTATGGCCCGCTGCTTTACAATGTGGAAACGGCGGATCAACCGAACTTGGATCAATCACTCGGGAATTCCCCCTTAACCCCGGTATGGAAAGGTGATTTGCTAGATGGCGTCATCGCCTTGCAAGGCACTTGGGCGGATGGCAGTCCGCTCCTGGCCATTCCCAACTTCGCCCGCAACAATCGTGCCACCCCCGCCACGCCCCCGTCGGCCACAGTCTCCGCCGTGGATTATTCCGGCGAAACTGCCGCCCACGCCCACGTCCATAAGGCCAGCCCGGCCTCGCCGCCTGGAGCCTCCATTGTCTGGCTGAAGGATTAACCTGACCGGCGCCTGCGAGTCATGGTCAACCCGTTCCAGTCACCAAGCAGGGTGAACACCTGCCAAAATTTGACAAACTGCCAGTTATAGCCAATTGTTCTGGCATGAAAATATTTGCCATTGCCGCCGCCCTGATCTTGCTCCCTAGGTTATCCACCCCCGCCGCCTCCCTATACGACATCCCCGTCAAGGACATTGACGGCAAAGCAACCACCCTGGCCCCCTTTAAAGGCAAGGTCTTGTTAATCGTAAATGTGGCCTCGCATTGTGGTTTTACCCCCCAGTACCAGGCTTTGGAAGCCGAGTACCAGACTAATCAAGAAAAGGGCCTGGTTGTTTTAGGCTTCCCCTGCAACCAGTTCATGGGCCAGGAACCCGGTAGCAACGAGGAAATCAAACAGTTCTGCACCAGTAAATATAATGTCACCTTTCCGCTCTTTGACAAAATCGAGGTTAACGGTGCCCACCGCCACCCCCTGTATACCGCTCTGGCCGGACCCGAATCGCCCTTCCCCGGGGACATTGGTTGGAATTTCACCAAATTCCTGATCAGCCGCGATGGCCGGATCATCAAACGCTTCCCCTCCAACACCAAGCCCAACTCACCAGAAGTACTGGCGGCCATTGCCGGCGCACTGGCAGAAAAATAAGAAACCAGCCCGGTCAAAAAATATTTTTAAAAACTTTGAACAATTTGCAAATCGTTGAGTCTCATTATTAACGATCAATTTCGCTGTTCGTTTCAGGGTTGGCAGAAAGGTTTTGCTGGTGACGCGGTCCGAACGGCGACTGTGTTGGCCCGTCACACTTCTGAGCGTCTGGGTGAAGGCGTATAAACCTTATCACCACTGGCCGGACAAGTGTCCGGCCTTTTATTTTTACCACCACCTCCGGGCTGTTTTATTCACTGCAGTTTAAATTTTCAGTTTCATTGAACACTTTCCGAAGGGCCGGGTCTCAATATCATAATTGATTTCGCTGTTCGTTTCAGGGTTGGCAGAGAGGTTTTGCTGGTGACGCGGTCCGAACAGCGACTGTGTGGGCCCGTCACCGTTCTGAGCGTCTGGGTGAAGGCGTATAAACCTCATCACCACGGGCCGGACAAGTGTCCGGCCTTTTTTATTTTGGCCGGGCCAGCCAGGCCAGCACCGGCCCGGCCAGATCATCAAAATAATAGGCCAGGGCCTCATGCGTGGCCTGCGGCACGATCCGCAAATCACTTCCCGGGGCGGCCAGTTGCCACAGGGCGCTCACGTCCGCCGCCGGAGCGATGGTATCGGCCGCCCCCGCCACAAACAAAGCTCGAACGGGATGCCGGGCTAATACGATTGTGATATCCAATTCGGACGCCGGCACGCCCAGGCAGGCGGGCAATTCCCGCATCCCGGATTTAGCCAGTCCCGTGGGCAGCCAATCCGCATAATCATGACAAATATTGAGCACGGCATTCGAGAGGCTGCCATAAGGTGCCATGGCCACCACGTTTTGGACGCGGGGTTCGAGGGTGGCCCACCGGAGCGCCACCGCAGCCCCATACGATTCGCCCAAGGCCGCCACCGGTGGAGTTATGGCCCCGTTGGCCGCCAATGCGTCGAGCAACTGGCTTAAGTCATGGGTTTCCTGCAGGCCGTAATAAATTTTCTGTCCAGTTGATCGCCCATGGCCCCGCAAATCCACCAACACACACCGCCAGCCGGCCTCCGCCAAGCGTAATGCCCAGGGTGCCAGGGAGAATTGGGCCAGGCCGTAACCGTGCAGCAGAAAAACCGTGCCCCGGGGCGTTGCCGTCCAAACATTGGTGGCCGCCGGTACGCTGGCCTCAAAGGTAAACTTAAATCGTTGCCGGCCGTGCTCGATCCAGTTGCTGGTGGTAACGCTTACCCGATAAGTGGCCGGTTCAATCACCCGGTAACACAAGCGCGCCGCGGGCGGTCCCACGGACACATAATGCCTGGGGAAATTGGTCAGAAATTTGAGGCTATAATCCAGGGTCACCGGCGGAGCGGGCGCAAACCAGGTGGGATAGGTGTTGGGTGCCTGGAGGATCCGGTGGGCCACAAACGTGCCGCAGCCCGTGACCTGGCTGGCCAGCACAAGCAGCAAAAACCACCACCAAAGCGGACGCCTCTTCATTCACCAATGATTTTTACCAGCACCCGTTTGCGGCGGAGGCCGTCAAATTCCCCGTAAAATATCTGCTCCCACGGACCAAAATCGAGTTTGCCCCTGGTAATAGCCACGACTACTTCCCGGCCCATAACCTGCCGTTTCAAATGGGCATCAGCGTTGTCTTCGCCCGTGCGATTGTGTTTGTACTGGCCGGTCGGCGCATGGGGGGCGAGCCGTTCCAGCCAAATTTCATAATCCTGCAACAGTCCGTCCTCGGCATCATTGATGAACACCGAAGCGCTGATGTGCATGGCATTGACCAGGCAGAGCCCCTCGCGAATGCCGCTCCGGGCCACCAGGGATTCGACCGTGGTGGTAAGATTAACGAAACCGCGGCGGCCGGGCACTTCCATCCAGAGGTATTCGGTCAGACTTTTCATGTCAGGCATCATCCCCTTCCCGGGGACGCGCGTCAAATCCGGGTTTTATTGCAGGCTTGCCAGGAGGTCGGCCAGTTCCTGCTGCCGGGGGGTTAGTTGTTTCCGCACGGCATATTGATTGGCCCAGTACACCACGCCAAAAACCACGCTATAGACGATGATGTAAGTGGCTCCCAGGGAAAACAGGGTGGCGGCGTCTTGGCCGGCTTTGTGCTGAGTCCAGAGCAGGTTGACCACCACGGCGCTCAGGCCGATCAGGAGGGGCAGCAGATACCACCAAAAGATATTCTTGAGCAGCCAGATCTGATGGTTAACTTGCTGCAAGGAACTGGCCAGGCAGGCTTCAAGGGTGTCCGTACAGGCGGGTTGCCGCTGCCGTTGGCACCGGCGATCAACTACAAAAAAACCGCCCACGAACAGGCAGCATCCGGCCAGCAGTTCCAAGGACCACCAGTGCCAGCGCAGGCCCCAGACAGTGAACAGAACCGCCAGGAGCAGGCAGGTGGTGACCTCCACCACATCCCGGCGGAAAATGGTGGCGAGAAAGCATTGCTGGTTGCGTCGGACTTCCCGCAGCAGCAAGTCAGCGTTGAGGGTAATCTTCGAGCTGGCATCCTGCGCCTGCCAGGTTTTTTGCAAGTCTTCAAAGTTCATGTTTGGCACCTTTTAGTTGTTCGGCCAGTTGTTGGCGAATCCGGTTTAATTTTACCCCGATGTAGTTCTCTGAAATCCCCGCCACCTCCGCCATTTCACGGTAACTCAAGCCGTCCAAATGCATGAGGGCCAGCGAGGCATCCACTTTGGGCAACTGGCGGATGGCCGTGTAAAGCCGCTCCACGATTTCCTGGCCAGGCGGTGGTTCGGCGGGGCCGGCAGCCGGCGGGGAGGGCATTTCAAATTTCAAAAAAGTCTCATGCCGCACCCGCCGGCGGCGCTCCCCACGCTGCCAGGTCAGGGCGGTGTTGAACGCCACGCGGTAAATCCAAGTGGTTTCGCGGGCCTCACCGCGAAACGACGGGATGGAGGACCACACGGCCAGAGAAACTTCTTGAAACAAATCCTCCTGGTCGGGTGGGGTGGCGGCGCAACCGCGCACCACCTTCAACATCAGTCCCAGGTGGTCTCCCAGCCAGCGTCGGAAAATCGCTTCTTGTTCAGTGGCAATCATGCATTCCATGAGTTATCAGTTAAATAGTGACCGCTCACGGGCATTTCTTACAAAGAATATGCCATCGGCTGGTTTGATTTAACGCGCCAGCATTTAGGTTGAAACGTATGAAGGGCGGGGATCTTGGATGCGGGGCGCACTAGTTCATCCAACCGGGAAAGCTCATGTACTGCGCGGCGTAGGTTACGTCAAATTGCCGGTTCCATGGCAGGGTCCACAAATCCTTCACGCGGGAAAACCGGGCCGAACCATCAAAAAACAGGCCGTTCATGCCTTTCCCGTTCCCATGCCGGCCAATGGCAAAGTGATGAAACTCGGCATTGGCTCCGCTCCACTCCCCATTAAACCCGGGCGGCAGGTCACTGGGACTGGGCCCGCCGCCGCGCCACATGGCGTCCATGAACAACGGGGTCAGGGAAGGCTGCGTCACCGCCGTGTACTTGCGCCAGTTTAAGGCCGTCTGCCGGCCCTGGATATTGTTAGTCGGGGCATTGTAAACCCAACAATTCAATCCATAGCTGGCCTGGAGCCAATGGGTCGGATTCGACGGATCAGCCATGGGAAAGTCATAGGCCGTGGTCGCACCGCCATAATCCACCGCATTGGGATCGCTCACGGTGGTGTGTGACTCGGTTTCCCCTGGCCCCCGCCGATCCGTGGCCTTGGGGCAGAGCAGCAGGGCGGGCTTGGGCGGGGAACCGTTGGTGAAGGCCAGCACCCAGGCCCCCCGCGCCCAATTCACTTCCGTGCCGGTCATGAACGAATCATGATGCTCATCCACATACAGGCTCCAGGTAATGCCCCATTGTTTGAGGTTGGAAATACAGGTGATATCCCGGGCCCGGTCCTTGGCCCGGCCCAAGGCTGGGAGCAGCATCGCCGCCAGAATCGCAATGATGGCAATGACCACCAGCAATTCAATCAAGGTGAATGCGCGCCGTTCCGGCAAATGATTGCAACCATTCATCTCTTTTGTTTGTCCGGTTCTCGTGTTAAACCTGACCGTGCCGAATGGCAAGGCAAACCTGCGGTCGCCACCATCACTTCCCGGCATCCAGTTGACAGGCCACCACCACCGCATTACGTTTGATTAAGAGTTCGACCGGCTAATAATATGAAAATAAGCGCTCCATTCAATATGCTGGCCGGCCTGGCCGTGGCCGGCTGGATATTACCGGCGGCGAACCTTGAGGCCCAGGAAGTGGTGGCGACGAATTCCCTGGCCCCGATCCAGGCTCCCGTCAAGCCGGCGGTAAAGGTGCCAGCCCCGCGCCTCTCACCGGGGGCATGGGAAATTCTGCAATTAACCCAGGCCAAACTGGGTGCCGATACCATTCTTGCTTACATTAAAGGCACGCGGCTGAACTATGCCTTGGATGCCAAGGCGATCATCTATTTGCGGGCGCAAGGCGTTTCGGAAGCCATTATAACTGCCATGCTGCTGCCACTGGCTCCGGTCACCAACGGCACGAATGCGCCCAGCGCATCCACGACCGTGCTCCAGCCGGCCCCAGCCCCCCAACCAGTGGCTGCCGCGACCATGACAACGATCGTTGAAGTGCCCACGACGGTGTATGTGGAAACCCCGGCACCGGAAACCGTTTATTATTCCCAGCCGACGTATAATAATTATTACTACCCGGTTTATGGCTACATTGCACCGGCCAGCTATGGCGTCAGTGTCTATGGGCGGGGCGGTAATTTTGGCGGCAACCACGGCGGCGTGTTCGTGGGTGGCCACGGTGGTGGGAACTTTGTGGGCGGGCACCCGGGGGGTAATGGTAATGGCAACGTTCGGCATTGAACCATGCAGATTCATCCGGCGATCCGCCTGGCCACGCTGTATTAATCACCCCGCAAATAGAAACCCAGAATAATCAGCCCACCCAGGCTAACACCCGCAATCAAGGTAACCAGCAGTTGCCGGGGGGTGAGCCGGATGCCGGTGCCACCATTGGCCCGCGACCAGTACCAGCCCGCCAGCAGAAACAAGGCCACAATGAGGGTGCTATGGGTAATCCAATGATGCCCGGTAATTTGTTTCATCCCGGCTTGGATCCGGGGACTTGTTTCCTTGGCCACCACCAGCAGTCCATTGACCACGCTGGCCAGGGCCAGGGCGGCACCGAAACCACGGGTGCCGGGGGATAGCCCCAGATTTTCCACTTTGGCTTTGGGAGATTTCATATTAGCGCGCCAGCAAACCCACTTTCACGCCCATGGCAATCATCGCCCCATCGCCTTCCATCAGCAGGGCCAGGCCGATGATCAGGGCGGCCACCGTCAGGACCACCCGGCGGGCATCCCGGTTTGCCGCCAGATTGCTGGCGGCAGCAATCGGTAGATAGGTCACCAGCAGGAGCAGCATAATGACCAGATGCTCCTTGGTCTCCATGAAGAAGTTATGGGCAAAGGGCCAGGGCCCCTTGAGGATAATCGCCTTGTCCGCTTGGTAATCCACCGCGTACCAGTAACCGGCCACCACAAATGCCAGCCACATAAAACCCGCCGCCAAGACACTCAGCCGGCGAATGCGCCGTTGATTGGCGGGCGAGGCATTCAGCACATCCACAAACACCCAAACCGTGGTCAGGAGGCAGGCCACCCCGAACAAAACATGCGTCATTAAGATGACTTCACTCATGGCTTAGGGCTGTAAAAAGACTTCCAAGTCCGCCTGCATTTTTTTCAAGTCGGGCTGGTTGATGTACATCATATGGCCAGCCTCGTATTCGGCGTAAGTAATATTGGTACGGTAGCTGGGCTCGAGGGTCATGTGATCCAAGGCGTGGTGCATGGTATCAATCGGGCAGACCAAGTCCCGCTTGCCGCCCAGTACGAGCACGCGCAACCAGGGGTTCTGGTTCATGGCCATGGCCAGCTTTTCACTGGCATTTGCATAATTATTATGAATGTTGTAATTCCAAGGCTGGACGCTGGCCAGCAATTCATAAGGCAAATCATTGGCAAACTTCAACTCACTGCGCACATAACTATTGATGGCAGCGGCGAAGGGTCCACGGGTGGCGGCGCTGGAAGGGTCAAAATCCGGATTGGGTGAGCTGGGGTCGCCATCGCGCCCAGTGAGTCGCGTGTCGTAAACGCCCAGAATTACCCCTTCGTCGTGCAACAATTGCTTGCGGAAGAGGCTTTCATCAATTCGGAGGTTGTTCTCGTCGATCACCTGGGGTTTTAAGCCCGTGAGACGGGCGAGTTCGGCCACGATTTTTTGGCGGTCGGCGGCGGGCAGGGAGCGGCCTTTCGCCAGGGCGCTCAAATAGTCGCCGGTGGCAAAGGCCCGGGATTCCGCCAGCGCCTTGGGCAGGTCGCTTTGCAAATCCGGCGGCAATTTATGATGAAACTCGGCCGAAGCGGTGTAGGCCGGCAAAATCAGCGCGTAGGGAAGGTCATTGCCCGTCTGGGGCCAGATGGTGCCAAAATCCAGCACGCCGGAAACCAAGATCAACCCATTCAAATACATGCCACTGGCGGAATTCAAGTGCTCTGCCAGTCCGGCGGAGCGATAAACCCCGTAGCTTTCCCCGCACAAGTATTTGGGGGACAGCCAGCGCTCGTGGCGGGTGGTCCACAACCGGATAAACTCGCCCACCGCCGCGAGGTCGTTGTCATCGCCAAAAAAAGCCTCGTTTTTTTCATCCTTGGTGACGCGGCTGAAACCGGTGGCCACGGGATCGATGAACACCAGATCACTGGAGTTCAAGATGGAATACTCATTATCCACCAGTCCGAAGGGCGGCTTCGGGAGGGAGCCATCGGGATTCAAGCGCACCCGGCGCGGCCCCAAGGCGCCGAGGTGCAGCCAGACGGACGAGGAACCAGGTCCACCGTTAAAGCAGAAGGTGAGCGGCCGGGCAGGGTCGGCAGTATTGGTCACCCCGGTGCGGGTGTAGGCCACATAAAAAATGGAGGCGCGGGACGTGCCATCGGCCTTGAGAATGGGCAGCATGCCCGTTTCGGCGATGTAGTTGACGCGTTGCCCGGCAATAGTCACCGCATTGGTGGTGAGCACGGCCTTGTGCAAGCCATCGGGGATCGCTGGCAGTTCGTCTTTGGGCGCCGGGGCATTGGTGGCAGCCACTTCAGCATGAAGGGTGAGGCAGAACGCCGCCCCGAGAGTGGAAACAATCAATTTCATCATAGTTATTGCCGGTTATTCCTTAGGCCGCCGCCATGGCGGGGTTCACACCGAAACCTTAAACGGATCAGGCAAAAACACCCAGTTAATTTTGCCCGGCGGCCACTGTTTTCTGCCCCGGACGGCGGGCGGCAGACCCAATCCCAAATACCCACCTCTTTTCAACGCGCTGGCATTTGCCGGGCCGACCGGCTATCCTCCGCCCGTGAAATTTCAGAAGCTCGCAATCCTAGGCGTCGGCCTGCTCGGAGGCTCCGTCGGGCTGGCCGTGCGCCAGCGTCGTTTGGCCGGGGAAGTCGCCGGTTATGTGCGGCGTTCCGCCAGCCTCGCCGAGTGCGAACAAGCCGGTGCCCTCGACTACGCTACCACCGATGTGCTGGCGGCCGTTTCGCAGGCGGACCTCGTGATTCTCTGCACCCCGCTGGGGCAAATGCGAGCCATCACCACCCAATTGCTACCCGCTTTGAAAGCCGGGGCGATCGTCACGGATGTGGGCAGCACCAAGGAAAGTGTGATTCGGGACGTGGAAACCCTCGTGAACCGCGCCGGCGCGCACTTTGTCGGCAGCCATCCCATGGCGGGCGGTGAAAAATCCGGGGTGCTGGCCGGCCGAGCGGACCTCTTCGACGACGCTATCTGCGTGATCACGCCCACTAAAAAATCCCATGCACCATCCGTGAAGGCGGTGACGGCCTTTTGGAAAACCCTGGGCGCCCGCACGATCTTGATGTCCGCCCGGGAACACGATGTGTTGGTGGGCCGGTCCAGCCATCTACCGCACATCGTGGCGGCCGCCCTGGCCAGCCAGGTCTTGCGTCCGCAACATCCCCCGGCCCAGGGCATGCTGTGCGCCACCGGTTTCCGCGACACCACGCGCATTGCCTCCGGTTCCCCGGAGATGTGGCGGGACATCTGCCTGGCGAACCGCACCAACCTCTCCCGGGCCGTCGGCAGCTATATCACCGAGCTGACCAAGTTTCAAACAGCCCTGGATAAGGCGGATGGCCCGGCCATTGCCAAATTCTTCGCCATCGCCAAGCAACGCCGGGATGAATGGGGAGCGGAATGAACGAAAACTTCAAAATCCAATGATCAAACATCAAAATTCAAGTTCAGCCCAACGTTGCACGCTGAGCCAACCGACGGCCGTGGCGGCTTGGATGTTGAAGTTTGAATATTAGATTTTAACTAAATGTCCCTTCCCTCCCTCATCGAAATCGTCCCGCTCACTGGCCCGGTGCACGCGGAGATCACCGTGCCCGGCTCGAAGAGCATCACCAATCGCGCCCTGATCCTCGCCGCCTTGGCGCAAGGCAAAGTGACGCTCACCGGCGCGCTCTGGAGCGAAGACACCCAGATCATGGTCGAATGCCTGCACAAGTTGGGCTTTGACGTCGAGGTGCTCACCGACCCCACAGAAGCGTGCAATCGCAGCATCACCGTGCAAGGCCAGGGTGGCCGCATCCCGCCGGGTGGCACGGAAGCCCAGCCGCTGGAATTGTTCGTGGGCAACGCCGGCACGGCGGCGCGCTTCCTCGCCCCCTTTTTGTGCCTCGGCAGCGGGGTTTATCGTTTGAGCGGTGTTCCCCGCATGCATGAGCGCCCGCAGGCGGCCCTCTTTAAGGCCTTGCGCGAACTCGGGTATCGGGTGGACGCCGAAAGCAACAACGACAAATTGCCCGCACGGATATACGGGGAAGGTCCGCTGGCCGGGAAATGTACGGTCAGCATTGCGGCCAGCTCGCAATTTGCCTCGGCGCTGTTATTGAGCGCCGGACTGGGCGGATGGCTGGTGTCGATCACCGGCGAAAATGCGGACGAATCGCCTTACGTGGCCATGACCTCGAAATTGGTTGCCGGGTTTCCGGTCCAAGGAGGGGTGTTCCAAATCGAACCTGACGCCTCCAGCGGCAGTTATTTCTGGGCGGCAGGCGTGGTTTGGCCTGACCAGCCAAACATCGCAACCCGACCGCCCTTTCCCGTCACGGTTGCGAGCTGGCCCGAGGTTGAATTGCAAATCGACTCGCAATTCCCCAGGCGTGTGCCCATTTCAGGCGTCAGCTCTTCCGCCGCCATTTCCCGACAAACCGATTTGGGTGACAGTATTATGACCGCCATTGTCATTGCGCCCTTTTTCACGGCACCCCTCCAGTTCACTGACCTCGGCCGACTGCGGGTTCAGGAATGCGAGCGGGTGGCGGCTCTAAAAACCGAATTAACCAAGTGCGGCGCGCAGGTGATTGAGGAAGGCGACACCCTGACGGTTTACCCGTCGCCTCTTCAGGGGGCGGAAATTGAAACCTACAACGACCACCGCATGGCCATGTGCTTTGCGATTCTGGGCTTGAAAGTGCCGGGCATACGGCTAAAAAATCCGGCGTGTGTGAAAAAGACCTTCCCCAATTTCTTCCAGAAATTGGCCGCTCCCGTCCCCCAGGGCTTGGGCGCAAGGATTCTGGACGGTCACACCGGACGCCCGCTGGCCCTGGAAGAGCTGTTCGCCGATTAACTTTTTATATATAATGGGAACCATCAAACATCCAATTGTCATCGCCATCGACGGCACGAGCGCCAGCGGCAAAAGCACCAACTCCAAACTGGTGGCCGCCGAACTGGGCTACATCTATGTGGACACCGGGGCGATGTACCGCACGCTCGCCTGGTATTGCCGGCAGCAACGCATTGATGTGAATGACGCCAAGGCCGTGGCGGCGGCGTGCCGCAAATGGAAGACCAAGCTGGTCTGCGTGGAAAACAAAGTGCGCCTGCTGGTGGATAATTATTTCCCGGAAAAAGAAATCCGCACCCCCGAAACCGCCGCCGCCGTGGCGCATGTGGCCGCGGTGCCCAAGGTGCGCGACTGGATGAAGAAAACCCAGCGCGACTGCATCCAGTTCGGCAACCTGGTGATGGAAGGTCGCGACATCGGCACGAACGTGTTTCCCGAAACTGATTTCAAATTCTACCTCGACGCCAAACTCGATGAACGTTCCCGGCGCCGCGCAGCGGATGGGGTGCAAGAGAACCTGGCCGCCCGCGACCAGCGCGACAGCCAGCGGGCGTCCGCGCCCCTGATGATTGCCCTGGGGGCGCGGGTGATCAACAACTCGGAAATGACGGCCGCCGAAACCAGCGGCCTGTTGCTGGCGGACATCCGCGCCCGGCTGCCCAAACCATGACGTGGTCCTACCGTATTGGCTGGCTGTTTTTCCGGGCCCTCTACACGGTCTATTTCCGCTGGCGCGTGTGGAATGTGGAACGCGTGCCGGTGACGGGGGGCGTCATTCTCGCAGCCAATCACGCCAGCTACATTGACCCACCCGTGGTCGGCTCCGCCCTGCCCCGGCCCATCAATTACCTGGCGCGCGAAAGCCTGTTTCGTTTTCCGGTCGTGGGCGCGTTGTTGCGCTCCTGGAACGCGGTGCCCGTCAACCGCGATGGTGGCGGCGCGGCTGGCCTGAAAGCCATTCTCGACCGGTTGCTCGCCGGTGGGGGTATTATTTTGTTTCCCGAGGGCACACGCACCCTGGATGGCACATTGCAACCGGCCCGCTCCGGCGTGGGGCTGACGGTCATCAAATCCACCGCCCCGGTGGTGCCGGTGCGGGTGTTTGGCAGTTACGAGGCTTACGGCCGGCACCTGAAATTTCCCCGGCCATATCAGGTCGTTGTAAAATTTGGGCAGCCGCTTGATTTTGCCGGGCTGCGGACTGAGGCCAAAACCTGTGACAAGAACCGCCTGAAGGCGATCTACCAACAGGTGGCGGATGAAATCATGGCGGCCATTGCCCGGCTGGAACCGCACGCCGATTAACGGAGGTCAGATCCCCAGATTCGCCAGCAGGTTGCTGATGCTGTTGACGATCTGCACCAACTTGGGATGCGATTGTTCAAAGCCATCCACCGAGGAACGCAACCCGCGCACGGAGAGTTCGCGCAATTGCTGGTTTTGCTCCGCGCGCGTGGCTTCGTAGGTGGAAACCCGGGCAAACCCGGTGATGCTGTGCGCGTGTTCGCCGTTCGTTTGGGCCAGCGTGTTAATTTCGGCCTTGAGCGTGGCCAGCAAGTCGAGCAACTCGCGCTTTTGCTCCGGATTGACGGCAATCGCCTGATGAATCCGGTTTTCAATTTCGCCGAGGGTGTTTTCGATCATGAGGTAACATCCTGCATCCTGGGGGATTCGGCAAGTCTGGGAAAGGACCTGGGAAAGGACCTGGGTAATCGACCGGCAGGCGGACAAAGAGGTGCCGACCCGGACCAAACCAGCAGCCCGGGAACGAACCCGCACCCGGCTTTGGCCAAAATCATTAAATAGCAGAAAGTATCATAAAAATGGGCCGTTTTTGAAGGGTTTTGCGAACAAGCCGGCCGCGCTGGGAGGCCAAAAAGGGGCCGAATGGAGAGACAACACGGCTTTTCAGAGGAAAACCAGGCTTTAATGGTGTACGATTGATACGCAAAACCCACAGTTTAATGTGAACCCGATGAATCGGCAGGGCTATGCGAATCCCCCGAACTATGACTGCCGCCACTGCTGTAATCGTGGTCCGGCAAACGATAGGGGTGCTCGTCTGGCGGAGGGGCCAGAAAAGCATAAATCAGCCACCCACCAAACGGCACCAGCAGAGCCAATGTCAGGAGGCAACGCTCCACCAAACCAGGGCGGCGGCGGCGAGTCCAGGGGCGGTATATATAGATCAGGGCGAAGCCTTCGTAGAGGCAAATGCCGATTACCATCATAAATTTACCTTCGGTTTAAACCACTCCCGTCCCGCTACATTCCCGCAACAGCGGGCGATGGGCAAGCCCAACTATTCGCCAACTTAAATTGGATCCGGCTTGGCCCCTGAACCGCTTTGTGCCATCCATATGTCCATGTTCGGTCTAAAATACAAGTCGCTGCAACTCGCCGTCCTGCTGCTGGCCTTTGGGCTCGGCGGCTGTGTCACCCCAACTCCGCCGGCACCCGCGCCCAATACCTTCCGTCCGGAAAAACTCGCGGCCATGGATGCGGCGATCAACCAGGCCATCGCCGACCAAAAATGTCCCGGGGGAGTGTTGTGGCTGGAGCATCGCGGGAGCGTGTACCACAAGGGCTATGGCCATCGCGCGCTGGTTCCGGCGGTGGAAGACATGACGGAGGACACCATTTTTGACGCCGCCTCGCTGACCAAAGTGGTGGCCACCACCCCGGCGGTGATGTTGCTGGTCGAACGGGGGCAAGTGAAACTGGAGGAACCGGTGGCGACCTACCTCCCGGAATTCACGGGTGGCGGGCGCGAGGCCATTACCATCCGGCAACTCATGACCCACACCTCCGGCCTGCCGCCGGATATTGAGACCAGCACCGACTGGCAGGGCCAGGCCGCGGCCATTCAAAAGGCCTGTGCCATTAAACTGGCCGCCGCCCCGGGTACGGTAGAGCGTTACAGCGACATCAATTTCTTCCTGCTCGGGGAGGTCGTGCAACGGGTCAGCGAGATGCCGTTGGAACAATTTGTCGCCCGGGAACTCTATGGCCCCCTGCGGATGGCGGACACCGGCTATCGGCCGCCCGCCGCCAAGCGGGGCCGCGTGGCGCCCACGGAAGTGGTGAAGGGCCAGCCCTGGCGCGGCGTGGTGCATGACCCCACCGCCCGGCACATGGGCGGCGTGGCCGGTCATGCCGGCCTGTTTTTCACCGCCACGGACCTGGCCCGTTATGCGCGCATGTTATTGAATGGCGGCGAACTCGAGGGCGTCCGGGTCTTTAAACCGGAAACGGTCCGGCTCATGACCCAGGTGCAAACGCCGCCCGGGGTCACCGGGCGCCGGGGGCTGGGTTGGGACATTGACTCGCCCTACAGTGGTCCACGGGGCAAACTGTTTCCCGTGGGTTCGTATGGCCACACGGGCTGGACGGGGGGCTCGCTCTGGATTGATCCCTTTTCCCAAACGTTTGTCATTTTCCTCTCCAATCGCAACCACCCCACCGAATCGGGCAGTGTCATCGCCTTGCGCGCCCAACTGGGCACCCTGGCCGCCGAGGCCATCACGGATTTTGATTTCGGCCACGTCGCGGGCGCCTTGCCCCGGCACACCGAATCGGCCCCGACCCTGAGTGGCATCGATGTGCTGGAACGGGCCCAGTATGCCCCGTTGCGCGGGTTGCGCATCGGGCTCATCACCAATCACACCGGCCAGGACCGCCAGCGCCACGCGACCATTGACCTGTTGAAAAACGCGCCCGGGGTGCAGCTCCTGGCGCTGTTCAGTCCGGAGCACGGCATCCGCGGGGTGGCCGATGAAAAGGTTGGCGACAGCGTGGACGCCGCCACCGGCCTGCCGGTCTACAGCCTCTACGGCACCAACACCCGGCCCACGCCGGAGCAACTTAAAAACCTCGATGCGCTGGTGTTTGACATTCAGGATATTGGCTGCCGCTTTTATACCTACACGGCCACCCTGGGTGAGACCATGGAAACCGCCGCCACGAACCATTTGAAGTACTTCGTGCTCGACCGCCCCAATCCGATTGGTGGCACCACGGTGGAAGGACCGGTACTCACCGGCACCCCCAATTTTGTGGGGTACCATTTTGTGCCGTTGCGTTATGGCCTCACGGCCGGCGAACTCGCCACGATGTTTCGGGCGGAGCGTTCGCCCGGCACGGACCTGACGGTGATTCCCCTGACCAACTGGCTGCGCGCGGATTATTTTGATCAAACCGGTCTGCCCTGGACCAATCCCTCCCCCAACATGCGCAGCCTCACTGAAGCCACCTTGTATCCTGGTATCGGCTTGCTTGAGGATGCCCTCTCAGTGGGCCGGGGAACGGACACGCCGTTTGAGGTCGTGGGCGCACCCTACATTGATGATGTCCAACTCGCCCGGGAACTCAACCGCGCCGGCCTGCCGGGCATCCGTTTTGTACCCATCCGCTTTACGCCCACCGCCAGTGTTCACAAGGGCAAAGTGTGCGGCGGGGTGAACTTGATTCTGACCGACCGCGAGGCCTGTCCGGTGGTCGATGTGGGCCTGCAAATCGCGGCGACCTTGTACCGGTTGTACCCGCAGGACTTTGATCCCGCTCAAATGCGCGGGTTACTCCGCCATCCGGCGACCCTGGCGGCCGTCAAGACAGGTGAATCCCTGGCGGAAATGCATGCCCGCTGGCAGCCAGAACTGGACCAATACCAACAACGCCGGGCCAAATATTTGCTATATCCATAAAGGTTCACCGGGGTGGGTGGGAACTAACGGCCTTCCGTAAGGCTGTAACAAATGCCCCAAGGGCTCGGGGTCTCGAACAAATGTCGTATGCCCGAATCCAAAATTCCGCTTTAATTCCGGCGCGAAACCCCGCATTTTAAGCCCAACAATTGACCCCAACCACATGAAAAAATTTATTTTGCCCGGGCTGATCCTGGCATTGGCCCTCACTGGCACCCTGCGCGGACTTTCAGAGAACGCGCTGGAAACGGAAACGAAGGAACACCGCGACGCCCGCATGGAATGGTGGCGCGAAGCCAAGTTCGGCATGTTCATCCATTGGGGTGTCTATTCCGTCCCGGCCGGTTTTTACCACGACAAGCCGGTGCCCGGCATTGGCGAGTGGATCATGAACCGGGGGAAAATTCCCTGTGCCGAATACCAGGACTTCGCCAAGCAATTCGACCCCGAGAAGTTTGATGCCAACGCCTGGGTGGCCGTCGCCAAAAACGCCGGGATGAAATACATCGTCATCACCAGCAAACATCATGACGGTTTTGCGATGTTTGATTCCCAGGCGAGCGATTGGAACATCGTTCAGCGCACCCCTTTCCATCGCGACCCGCTCAAGGAGCTCGCCGCCGCCTGCAAAAAGGCGGGGATCAAACTCGGCTTTTACTATTCGCAAGCCCAGGACTGGAATAACGGCGGCGCCGCCAGCGGCGGCAAATGGGACCCCGCCCAGACGCACGACATGGACGATTACATCGATAAAATTGCCGTGCCCCAGGTGCGGGAAATCCTGAGCCACTACGGCCAGTTCCCCGCTGTGCTCTGGTGGGACACCCCCAACAACATGAATTCCAACCGCGCTGCCAAATTGTATCAGGTCGTGAAGGAACTCCGCCCCAACATCATAATGAACAACCGGCTCGGCGGCGGTTTCCGGGGGGATACCGAAACGCCGGAGCAGAAAATCCCGGCCAAGGGTTTTCCCGGTCGCGATTGGGAAACGTGCATGACGCTAAATGACACGTGGGGCTTCAAGAAAGATGACAACCACTGGAAATCCACCCAAACGCTCTTGTTCAACCTCATCGACATCGCCAGCAAGGGCGGCAACTACCTGTTAAATGTCGGTCCCACCTCCGAGGGCCTGATTCCCGACCCGAGCATTGAGCGCCTGGCCGAAGTGGGCAAATGGATGAAGGTCAATGGCGAGGCCATCTACGGTACGCATGCCACGGTGTTCGGCAGCGAACTGGGCGGCACCGTCACCACCAAGGACGGCTACGGCAACAACACGCAGGTCTCGGCCGCCAATGACTGGCGCTGCACCACCAAGCCCGGCATTATTTACATTCATGTGTTCCACTGGCCCGCCAATGGCCAGCTCGAATTACCCGGCCTGCAAAGCCGCGTTAAAAAGGCCTGGTTGCTGGCCGATCCCGACCATACGCACCTGAAGGTCCACGCCACAGCCACTGGGGTGACCCTGGACCTGCCCGCGACGGCTCCCGACCCCATCGCCTCGGTCATTCGCATTAACATCGGCGACAAAGTGGCCAAAGTATTGCCTGCGATCATGCCGGCTAAATAACTTGATGATTTAGGGGTAGCCGAGGGCTACCGGTTCACTGCGGGTATTGCTCCGTTGCGGCGCCGGTTCAGGGCGCCGCAACGGATTTTTTGACCAGGGCCGGATCCGGCCTGGGGCGGGAGTTTCGCGTCAACCCTGTGCCTCCGCCATAAATTGATTCGCCAAACGACTGCGGGAGGCATTAAATGGGTGCATTCTCGTGAACATCATTCTCCCTCAATGGTGCGGCCGTTTCCGCGCGGGCCTGGCCAGCCGCCTGACGCTGGGTGCCAGCATGGTGGCGCTGACGGTTCAGGCGGAGGTCGTGGTGGTAACCACGCCTGACCTCACCCGCACCAATCATTTTTATCTGAGCAACCGAGCCCCGCTCGAACCCAGCCGCTTCATGGCCCTGCCCACCGGTTCGGTGCATGCGCAGGGCTGGTTGCTGGAAGTCTTGAAGCGCCAGCGCGATGGCTTGTGCGGCCATCTGGGCGAAATCAGCGTGTGGCTCCAAAAAGATGGCAACGCCTGGCTGAGCAAGGATGGGCACGGCCAGTATGGTTGGGAAGAACTGCCCTACTGGCTCAAGGGCTACAGCCAGCTCGCCTACCTCTGCAACGATCCCAAAATGATCGCGGAGACCGAAGTGTGGATCCAGGGGGCTCTGAACAGCCAGCGGGCCAACGGCGACTTCGGACCCGACCAGAAATTCGAGGACGATGGCACCCGCGATTTTTGGGCGAACATGAACATGATGTTCTGCCTGGAAACCTACTATGATCACTCGGCCGACCCGCGCGTATTGGACCTGCTGACCCGCTATTTCAAATACCACCTGAGCCTGCCCGACAACCAGCTGCTCACCCATTACTGGCAGAAGATGCGCGGCGGCGACGAGCTCTACAGCATCTACTGGCTCTATAATCACACCGGTGAGGCCTTCCTGCTGGAACTCGCCGACAAGATCCACCGGTGCACCGCCAACTGGGAGCAGGCCGGCGAGCTGCCGAACTGGCACAATGTCAACATCACCGAATGCTTTCGCGAACCGGCCACGCATTATTTGCAAACCCATAATCCGGCGGAGTTGCAGGCAACGTACGCCGACTTCCAGGAAGTGCGCCGCCGTTACGGTCAGGTGCCGGGCGGCCTGTTCGGCGGCGATGAAAACTGCCGGCCCGGTTTTGCCGACCCGCGCCAGGCGGTGGAAACCTGCGGCATGGTCGAGCAAATGCTCTCGGACGAATTGTTGATGCAGATCAGCGGCGATCCGTTCTGGGCGGATCATTGCGAGAACGTGGCCTTCAACTCCTACCCGGCTGCCCTCACCCCGGACCTCCGCGCGCTCCGCTACCTCACCGCCCCCAACCTCGTGGTGAGCGACGCCGCGAATCATTCGCCCGGCATCCAGAATGGCGGGCCATTTCTGCTGATGAATCCCTTTAGCTCCCGCTGCTGCCAGCATAATCATGCCATGGGCTGGCCTTATTTCACCAAGCACCTCTGGCTGGCCACGCCGGACGATGGCCTCTGCGCCGCCCTGTACAGCGCCAGCACCGTGGTGGCCCGGGTGGGCGATGGCACCCAGGTACGCATCACTGAGGACACGCATTATCCGTTTGCTGAAAAAATCCAGTTCACGGTGCATCTGAATCAAGCCGTGGAGTTCCCCCTGTACTTGCGCAGTCCCGGTTGGTGCGCGGCGGCGAACGTCGCGGTGAACGGCCACAATATTTCCGTCACCCCGGAGTCCGGTAAATACCTCCGACTCGCCCGCTGCTGGCAGGACCGGGACTTCGTGACCCTCACCCTGCCGATGCAGGTGGCGGTGCAGCAGTGGGCCGCCAACCACGACAGCGTGAGTGTGAACTACGGTCCGCTGACCTTCTCCCTGAAAATTGGCGAGCGGATCGAGTCGGTCGACAGCTCGGCCACGGCCATTGGCGATTCGGGCTGGCAAAGCACCGCCGATCCGCGGCAATGGCCGTCGTTTGGTTATTACCCCACCACGCCCTGGAATTACGGGCTGGAACTCAAAGCCGCCCATCCGGAGCGGTCTTTCCAAGTCAAACACCGGCCCTGGCCGAAGGACGATTATCCCTTCACCCCGGCCAGCGCCCCGATCGAGATCCGGGCCAAAGGCCGGCCGATACCCGAATGGACCCTCGATCAATACGGTCTGTGCGCTCCCTTGCAAGCCAGCCCCGCTTTGACCCGGGAGCCGGAGCAAACCCTCACGCTCATCCCCATGGGGGCCGCCCGCCTGCGGATCTCGGCTTTTCCCACCGTCAGCCAGAAGCCGGCCGCCCACCCTTGGAACGCCCCCAAATTGCCCCAGAAATCGCCGTATAAAATCACGGCCTCCCACGCCAATCCCGGCGACACCCTAAACGCGCCGGGTGATGGCCTGGAGCCCGGCGCTTCCCATGACGACAGCATCCCCCGCTTCACCTGGTGGGATCACCTCGGCACCACCGAATGGTTGCAATACACGTTCCCGCAGCCCCAGACCATTTCTCGCGTGGAAGTTTATTGGTACGACGATACTGGCTCTGGCCGTTGCCGCCTCCCGCAATCCTGGCGCCTCTGCTACCAATCAGGCACCGAATGGCTCCCCGTGCCCGGCACGACCACCACCCCGGCCACCGCTGACCAATTTAACACGCTCACCTTCCCGCCGGTAAAAACCACCGCCCTCCGGATTGAGGCCGTGCTGCAACCCAACTTTTCCGGCGGCGTTCTGGCCTGGCGCGTAAAACCATAGCGGTGCGGGAATGCCCGAGTATTCGATTAGCCTGGTCCAGCTTGGTTGGCCTGGGCGACCAGATCGTTCCCTCACCGACCTCCCCGGGTGTGAGACAAAATTCTTCGGGCAGGTTCATTTTCACGGGTTTTGGCATAATAAATATCTAGAAGTCCAGGGATTGCATGGATTCGCCATTTTCCAGCGCCCCTGCCGGGGCAAGGCTCGGGCGAAGGAAGAAATTTGTCTCACACCCACCTCCCCAGCCCTTTGAAATTTGACTCGCCAACCGGGCAATCTAACAGTAAACTACAAATACCCGTATTGCCTGCTTTCAATACGGGTATTTAAGGGGTGGGTTTGAGGGGTGGGTTTGAGGGGTGGGTTTGAGGGGTGGGTTTGAGGGGTGGGTTTGAGGGGTGGGTTTGAGGGGTGGGTTTGAGGGGTGGGTTTGAGGGGTGGGTTTGAGGGGTGGGT
>CAIQWB010000098.1 GCA_903875465.1 uncultured Verrucomicrobia subdivision 3 bacterium | reverse complement strand
GTAACTGAAGCGTTTGCCGGGAACGACCGCGTTCATTGCTCGCAACTGCCAGCGGGACGGGTGGCGACTGCGGTCCATTTCGGCCCCTACCAGCGGCTTTCCGAAACGCATACCCGCATCCGCCAATGGTGCGCCGAACACGGGCATCGACTTTCTGGCATTTCGTGGGAGATCTACGGACACTGGGACGAAAGTTGGAATGCCAATCCAGCCAGAATCCGCACCGACGTTTTCTACCAACTCCAAGACCAAGGCGGCTGACACGCCACCGCATGAAACCGCTCCTCCTCATTTTGTCCCTCGTGACACTGCTGACCGGATGCCGTCGGCAGGAAAGCGTGTCATCGTTGGCCGGCAGCTATTATCGCGGCGACCACACCGGTTATAATATCTACCTGGATTTGCTGACGAACGGCGCCTACAAAGCCGAGTGGTATGGCTGTCTTGGCAGTTATGGCAAGGCGGGCGGCACGTGGTCGGTGACCGGTGACCGGGTGGTGTTTGCGCCGTCCACGGAGACTGACATGATGAAGGGGCATTTGAAGGAATTGCATATCATCCACCAACATGGGCAGGTGGTGTTCGTACCCGATCTGCAGGACGAGTATTATAGGAAGTACGGGTCTGATGAAAAGATCGCGTTTCACCGGAAGCAGAAATGAAACCGTGCCTGAATCAATTTAGGCATTGATCAATGCGCCTATGACCACGATTGAAATTCTTCGTTGGAAAGAGAATTACGACATGCTGCCCACTCGTCATGAAACCTAAAAAACAATATACTGTTTGGTGGGTGACATTCGGCGTTGTTTTGCTTTTGGGATATTTTATTTCATTCACATATTTTGTGCATGCCCATGAGCGGGTCGCCATGCGTGGTCCCCGGGGTCAGGGGGTGACCATAGTTATAGTCACCGTACCAGACACCTTGCTGAATCGTTGCTTGGTTGCATTTTACACGCCAATTTGGTGCGGTTTAAGGAGGGATTTAATTGAGTGGGATCCATGAAGGTTCCACCCGAGACCATCTGAGCTGACTGCAAGCCGGTGAATGCTTTATTAAAAACCGTCTAAGCTCGAGTGCCGCTGGCTCCCCGGCCGGGGAGCGGGAGGTTGGCGGGTGCGGGAACCGGTGGTGTCGCTGGGCGCTCAACCACCGGCTACAGGCTGACATCCCGCCGGGATGTTGGGAGCCATTGATTCACTGAGGATCCGCCGTCCTTTCAGGACGGGTTACCGTTGGTGCGGTTTACCAGCCACCATGTGGCTGGCTAATTTCCGGCGTCGCTTTGCGACTCAAGCCCGGTGCCCTATACATAAACTTTTTGATTACGCCGAGCCGGACGCATCATGCCCTTGCCTTGGAACCGCGAACGATTAGCGATTTAGGGTGCGAAGGGAGGCTGCCGGTTCGCCGGACGAGTGGCCGTTGCCACGCTGAAGCGGCATGAAGAGCCTGTGTGACAATATCCGAAATGGAAAATTTTTAGCCAAAAAACCGGTTCGAATCACCTTCGGAAAAAATCAAAATGCGCCATAAGCCAATTGTAAGCGCCGGATTTTTTGGCGATTTGTTTTTCACACAG
>CAIQWB010000097.1 GCA_903875465.1 uncultured Verrucomicrobia subdivision 3 bacterium | reverse complement strand
ACGACCGCCAACCCCAACGGGGTTGTGCCCGTTGGCCGGCCCAGCCCCATGACACAACCCCGTTGGGGTTGCATAAAAATGCGTCAGCCTGCCCAGGGTTGTCCCGCTGCCGGGACCACCCTGGCCTGGCGGACGGAATCCCGTTGGGATTCGGCAATCCAGCAGCCGACGGCCCAAGCCAACCCGAATGCCACCGAAACCAGCGAGGAACCGGCTGGGATGTGTCCAGCTGTTGGCGCAGAAACACGTTGGAAAAATCGCCGGCCTACCCGCAGTGGTCTGGTGAGACTGCCGCAGCGCGCAGCGTCAAATGGGCAACTTCTTGGCAGCGGCTTGGGAAGCCAATGTTCCCAAGCGTTTATGCCCCAGAGATGGATGCCGACCGGCCGTTTTAATTTCGGAGTTCGGGTTTAATGGATCAGCCGGTAATACTTCAGGTTCCCTGCCACCGCATTGGTGACCATCTCGAGTCCGTTCACGATCGTCGGGGCAGGAGTAACCGGGACCCACACCACCGGGGGGGCCAGGTTGGTGGTCACTTGCACGCTGAAGCCACTCGCATTGGTGGACCATGTTAGCATCACCTCATTTCCCTGGACGGTGAGGTTTAATTCAGGGGCGGGCACCGGCAATTGGCTAAGGCTGAAAATGGCCCCGTTGCCAGTCGCCCCACCATAGCTGGCCGAACCATAAAATACGTTGTTGGCCAGCAGTAATCCGGTGGGCCCGGATCCGATCACATTCGTGTTAAAATTGAGCGCCGCAAAGGGATAGAGCGTGGTAAAGCCCGTGCCATCGGTGTAGATGCCAAAGATCGTGCCGGTAAAATTTTGTGCATCATATTCCGTGGCCCCGTAGACAATGTTGGAGGAAACCACGACATCGGCGATGGCATTGAAGCCCGCTGCGTCATAGGCGAAACTATGCAGAGTGGAAAAGCCACTCCCGTTGGTGTTCAGGGCGAACAACGTGCCCCCGCCAGCCGCACCACCGGCAGGCGTGGTGCCATAGAGCCGGTTGCCGGCCAGGGTGAGGGCATTCGGGGAGGTGCCGCTAATGGCCGAGGAGAGCGTATGCAGGGTGGTAAAACCGCTGCCATTGGTGCCGACGGCAAAAATGGTGCCGCCACCCAGGCTGCCGCCCTGCGTCGTGGTGCCGTAGAGGGTGCCGCCGGCCAGGACGAGATGCCCGTGCGGTTCCGCTCCGTCCGCATTGGTGTAATAGTAGGTCGTCGGATCCATCGCCAGACCGTCAAAAGCTTTCAGCTCGGTCAAGCCTGAGCCGTCCGTGTTGATCCGGAAAACCGTGCCCCAACCCCGGCTGCCACCTTCCGAGGTCGTGCCGAATAGGGTGTTGCCAGCTGCAATCAGGCCGGCAAAGGGCGAAAGCCCATCACTGTTCGTGGGGGAATTGACCGGGGTTGAAAAGTTATGCAGGTTCGTAAAGCCGCTGCCATCCGTATTGATGGCAAAGATGTTGCCGTAACCGCCCAGGCCACCACCATGGGCCGTGCCATAAAGCGTGTTGCCAACCAACGCCAGGCCTCCATTGGGCGCGGACCCATCGGCATTCGTAGGGTTAATGAACTCGCCGCCGCCGCCCGGTTTTATACCGCCGCCACCAAAATTAGTGAACACTTGATAAACGTTGGCGGAAAAGGTGTGCAGATTGGTGTAGCCGGAGCCGTCGGTGTTCACCCGGAAAAGGGTGCCGGTGTAGTTGGTGCCACCATTGGCAGTGGTGCCGTAGAGTGTGTTGCCGGATAAAACCATCCCGCCATTGGGGTTGGACCCGTCGTTTTGGGTGAATGGGGTGAAACTATAGAGGTTGGCCGCCGTTTGCGCCGTGGCCGGCCGGCTGGCCATGCAGCCAGCCGCGAGGAGAACCTGAACCAAAGCGGGCCGCATGAAAGCGGCATGTTTCGTTAGCATAGTAGATGGACTATTTGTTTCAGTGGCGGCCGTTGAGGAAGGTCCCGCCCGCATCTGATTGTGTTATTAGGATCCCCTGTTTGGGGGCTGGTTTTTCGACCAGAACAGCCGAAAATACCCGGGATTTGCCATTTGATTTCTGAACCACGACCGGCGTGGAATCCTGATTGAATGATAAATATTTTCGTCTACCTTTAAAGTTTTGCAACTTATTATTTTCCCCGGGGTTTTGCCGGGCACCGGCGTTGACGGGTGATCCCGCCGGTAAACTTCCCCACGTTTGCTGCCTGCCGCCGCCGCGTCTTGGCCTCAAATCCCCGACGAATTTCCACTCGCTTTTGTGTGGTGCCAGGGCGATATTCCGGTGCCGATACCCCGGCGTTGCGAACATTCCATGAAAATATCCGTCTTAATGCTGCTCACGCTAGGTTTCCTGGCGGTCACCACGAATTTGTCCGCCCAGGGCACGGCCTTTAACTACCAGGGCCAGCTGCAAAATAATGGCCTCCCCGCCACTGGGACTTACGACTTCACCTTCGCGCTGTTCACCACCAACAACGCCACTCCCGCCCAGCTTGGCGGCCCTCTGACGCAAACCAATGTGAGCGTGACCAACGGTCTCTTCACGGTGGCGCTGGATTTTGGCCCCGTCTTTACCGGCACGAGCAATTGGCTGCAAATCGCCGTTCGTACCAACGGCAGCGATGCCTTCGCCACCCTGTCGCCGCTGCAGCCCTTGACGCCAGTGCCCTATGCGCTGTTTGCCGCCGGCGCGAATGCCTCCGGTTTGACCGGCACCCTCCCGCCGGCGCAATTGCCGGCGACGGTGGTCACCAATGGGGCCACTGGGCTAAATTTGCACGGGGTGTTTGCCGGAAATGGCGTCGGGTTGACCAATGTCACTGCCGTGGCGCTCGCCACGAACGGCCAGTATGCCAGTTTTGGCTGGCTGCCCATGCTCACCAATTCTTACGTCAGTAATGGCATCTATGCCTTTACGATTCCGGCCCATGCCACCCGCATGACCGTCAAGCTCTGGGGGGCCGGCGGGGACGCCGCCTATTATAGCGTAGGTTATCTTGCCACCGATGGCGGGGCCGGGGCTTTTTCGCAGGTGACGCTGAATGTGAATCCGGGCGACAGTTATGTGCTGGTCGTGGGTCAGAGCGGCAGCGCCGGCGGCGCCGCCGGCTCCAGTGATGCCGCCGGTGGCGCGGGTTCGGCTTCAGGTTCGATCTCCGCCGGCACCGGCGGGCAGGCCAGCTCGTTGTTTTTTCAAGCGGGACCCAATTATGTCATGAAGGCCGTGGCCGGGGGCGGCGGCGGCGGCGGTATTTTTTATGGTGGCAATGCCGGGCAGGCGGACGGTTCGGGCAGCGGTTATTCACTCATTGCGACCACGCTTGGCGAAACCAATCTCAATCTGATGGGCGGCCTGGGCGCTGCGGGAGCGGATGGCACCGGTGGCAGTGGGGGCGGCTACGGCGGTGGCTCGCCGTTACCCGACGGTCAGTCCGGCGGCGGCGGTTCTTATGGCGATGTGACCTTCAGCGGCAGTCTGAACGTTCCGGGGAACATCAGCGATCCGAACTACCTGCCCGGTTCCGCTGCTGGTCGCGCGGACGGCCTGGGCGTTGTCATTTTGGCCGCCCCGGCCCCGGTGGCGAGCCTGTCCGAGACGGTGGCGGCCCCAGCATTCATTGGCGATGGCAGCGGCCTGACGAACCTGAGCCTCACCGCCCTGCCTAAGAATATCATTACCAACACCGCCACCGGGGTGACCTTGGGTGGGACGTTTGCGGGCGATGGCGGCAATCTTACCAATTTGAATCTGGCCAATGTGGCGGGCAAGTTGGCCGACTACCATATAAGCAGCAATGTTCCTCTGCTCATCAATTCGGCCGTCCCGGCCACGGGAACCCTGGCTGTGGGCGGTAACTTTTATGACATTACTGCGGTCACCCTGGTCAACCCCGGCGCGGGCTATCCCACCGCCCCGACCGTAACCGTATCGGGTGTTTACGGATTTGGTAGCGGGGCCGTCGTTACTGCGGCTGTCAGCAATGGCGTGGTCACGGCGCTGACGCTCGTGAACGGAGGGAGCAGTTACGTTTTTGGTGCGACCCTCGCCATCGCCCCGCCCCCGCCGGTCAATGACAACAATTTTTTTGCCGGCACTAATACATTTGCCGGACCGGTGCTGGCCACCAACCCGGCCAGTATCTTCGCCGGCAATGGCAGCGGCCTGACCTCGGTTCCGGCAGCCAGTTTGACTGGCACGCTGCCTGCCTCCACGCTCAATGGTGTCAACGGCAGTGGGTTGACTTCGCTTCCCGCCGCCAGTTTGACCGGCACCCTGCCCGCCGCCATTTTTGCCAGCGCCATCGTCACCAATTTTGCCTCCGTGGGCCCCCTCGGCGCGGCCAATTTTAATTTTTCCAGCCATGGTGGCCGGTTGATCATCACCACCACCGGCTCCGGTTCCACCCTTTCCGCCCCCATCGCCATCGGCATGACCGTGAAGCTGGACTCCACCATCATCACTACCAATCGCGTGTGGATGAATGTCAACAACCATGGTGCCTTCGTGCCGCAGACCCTGGTGCTCCGCAACATTGCCGCCGGCCCCCACACCCTGACCCTGACCGCTTGGAATTCGACCAGCACCGACCTGAATGATAACTTTAGCGTTTTCGTTGAAGAACTTCCCTACTAAAAGCAGTCCACTCTGACCTGAATCTCTAAAAATATAACGATAACGCCTTTCGGAATGGACTCATTCGGGCTGTGATATCCCTTCCCCCTTGGGCTGCGCCAGCCTGGCTTCCGCCTGGCCGTTTTGGTCAAAATCCCTGATTTCGCCCCCCTTAACTGTGGCAGGTCAGTCTCAATATGTTCGAAAAACGGCCCATTTTATGATGTTTACTGCTATTTTATGCTTTTGCCCTTTGCCCGTGGCCAAACCCTGGCCACGGGGCCAATGACTGCCGCCCCCAGCCGTCCCGGCACCAGCCGAGCTTGGGCTTTAGCCGATCTTGCCCTCATCCATTTCTCCGTTTTAGCGTCGCTTTCAGACTGGGCATGGGCTAAATGAAGGCCGGACATGGAATGGCCTTCACTCTTGCTCGCCGGGTTTGCGGTGCTGTTTATCGGCGTCGCCAAGGCCGGCTTTGGCGGCGGCTTGGGCATGCTGGTCACCCCCTTGTGTGTGCTGGCCTTTGGCCCCAAGACCGCCATTGGCATCCTCCTGCCCCTCTTGTGCGCGGGTGATGCGTTTTCCCTCTACCACTATTGGCGGCGCTGGCGGGTGGAGAACTTGAAATTTCTGCTTCCCGGCGTGGTGGTGGGGGTCGTGATCGGGGTGCAATTGGTGGGCCAGTTTTCCCCCCGCCAGCTCAACCTGGCCATCGGAATCATTGCCGTCTTGTACGTGGTCTTTCAGGTGAGCAAAGAGCGCCTCTTCCGCACCGTGGGCGCGTTCGTTCCCAACCACCGGGTGGGCCTGCCCTGCGGCATTGGCATGGGCATCACGTCCACCTTTGCCCACGGGGCCGGGCCGGTGGCCGCCATGTTCCTGATCCCCCAGCGGCTGCCCAAGGAAACCTTTGTGGGTACCAGTGTGCTGCTGTTCACCTGGGTAAACTGGATCAAGCTGCCCTTCTTCTGTTTGGATCGATCCATGGTCAACCTGCCGTTGCTGGCCACCCATGCCCTGATCACCCCGGCCACACTGCTGACGAGCGCGAAGTTCTTCCCGCTGGTACCCCTGGGGGTCTGGCTGGGCGTCTGGCTCAACCGCCGGGTTTCCGAGGCCCGGTTTTTTCAATTAATCTACGCCATCCTGCTGCTTACCGGGGTGCAACTGATCTTTAATTTCGACCTGGCGGCACCCTTTCGGTAAATCCTGCCCCTTGATTTATTCCGTCAATGCCCTACATTCCCTGTCTCGATTTATGCAATTGAACAATGACGAAATCCGCCGGTATTCGCGGCATCTGATTCTGCCCGAAGTCGGGTTGGCCGGGCAAAAACGCATCAAAGCCACCAGTGTGCTGTGCATCGGCGCCGGCGGCCTCGGTTCCCCCATCGCGATGTATCTCGCCGCCGCCGGCATTGGCAAGATCGGCATTGTGGATTTCGACACCGTTGATTATTCCAATTTGCAACGGCAGATCTTGCATACGGATGCCGATGTGGGCCGTTCCAAGGCGGAATCCGCCAAGGAAACGTTGGCCGGCATCAACCCCAATACTGAGGTGGTGATTCACAACACCCGGATCTCTTCGGAAAACGCCCTGGATCTCATCCGCCCCTACGATATCGTGGTGGACGGCACAGACAATTTCCCGACCCGTTATCTGACCAACGACGCCTGCGTGCTGCTCAAGAAGCCGAATGTGTACGGCTCGATTTTCCGCTTTGAAGGCCAGGCCAGTGTGTTCGCCCCGCATTTGGGAGGACCCTGCTATCGCTGCTTGTATCCCGAACCCCCGCCGCCGGGCATGGTTCCAAGCTGCGCCGAGGGCGGCGTGCTGGGCGTGCTGCCGGGCATTATCGGCTGCATCCAAACCACGGAAATTCTCAAACTCGCTCTGGGCAAAGGCAATTTGCTGACCGGCCGGCTCCTGCTCTTCAACGCGCTGGACATGAAATTCCGCGAGCTGAAATTGCGCCGCGATCCGCAGTGCCCGATTTGCGGGGACCATCCTACGATCAAGGAATTGATCGATTATGAAATGTTCTGCGGCATCGTGCCCGAGCCCGAACCGACGTCGAATCCCGATGAGGTCACGGTACAGGACATGAAGCAGGCGCTGGATCATCCGGCCTTGGGCATCAAGGTGGTGGACGTGCGCGAAGCGGACGAATATGAAATCGCCAAGGTGGCAGGGGTGCCCCTGCTGCCACTGAGCCAGTTGACCGAGCGGTTCACGGAGCTCGATCCGAACCAACAGTATTACCTGCATTGCAAAGCCGGCGTGCGCTCAATGAAGGCCTTGAATTTCCTGCGTCAGCAGGGCTTCAAATACGTCAAAAGCGTCAAAGGCGGCATCAGTGCCTGGTCCGAGGAAATTGACCGCAACGTGCCGCGGTATTAATGATTGATGAACGAAGATTTACAAAAGAGAATCCAAGCTGCATTGGCCAACCCCCAAAACATGGGGGAGTTGACCGGGGCGGATGCCATCGGCACGGTGGGCAACGCCGATTGCGGCGAGATGCTGCGCATGTGGGTGAAGTTCAAGGAGGAGAACGGCCGGCAGGTCATTGACCGGGCCACCTTTCAATCCTTTGGTTGCGAAACAGCCATTGCCGTTGCCAGTCTGGCCACCGAACTGATCCGGGGTAAAACCGCTGCCGAGGCTTTGGCGCTTAAGAGCGAGGAACTGGCGGGTGAACTTGGACCACTGCCGCCGATGAAAATTCACTGCGCGCAACTAGTTGAGGGGGCCTTGCGGTCCGCTTTGAGCCCGGAGTCAGTCGCTCCCAAACCTCCCGCGCCGGTGGCGGGCACCACGCTGCTGGATAGTTTCACCAAGCCGAAAGAAGGCGTGAAGCTTACGTTTTTGGATTAACCTGGGATAACGGTTTCCCGCAAGATTTTCAATGCCGCCAGAGCTGCGTCGCTCTCGGCACCTTTTTTGCTCCGGCCGGTGCCCCGGGCCAGCACGTTCCCCCCGTGCTGAACGGTGCATTCAAAGATGCGATCATGGTCCGGTCCGGTGGCGGAGACCAGCACGTATTCCGGCGCGGTGGCGGAACGGGCCTGCAAGAGTTCCTGCAATTCGCCCTTGGGATTTTCGATGCCCGGCAGTGCGTCCAGGCCGCTGATGGCCGCTTCAAATTCGCGTAAAATAAAATCCCGGGCGGTCATCAGTCCGGCATCCAGGTAAATGGCTCCGAGCACCGCTTCAAAGGCGTCCGCCAGGGTGGAGGAACGGTCGCGGCCGCCATTGGCATCCTCGCCCCGGCTCAGAATCAAATGCTGGCCCAGCCCCACGGCGCGGCCCAAACTGGCCAGGGTTTCCCCATTTACCAGCTTGGCGCGGCTCTTGGATAACTGACCTTCGTCAAAGGTGGGAAAATGCGCGTACAATTTCTCAGTCAAAACCAATTGCAAGACGGCGTCGCCCAAAAATTCCAACCGCTGATTGTGGGGCGTGGGCTCACCGCTTTCATGGGCGAGCGAGGGGTGGGTGAGGGCGAGGCGGAGCAGCGCCTCGTTTTGAATCGGGCAGCCCAGCCGGGTTTGTAATTGGCCCAGATGCGACACGATTAAGCGGCGGTCACCGGTTCGGCTGCCATGGGGGCGGAGGCTTCAGTGCCAGGTGATTTGGGGGCGGCGACCGTTTCCGCCACCGCGTCCGGGGCGGGTTCAGCCGCCGGTTCTGTTGCCGGCGCGGCGGGTTGTTCCAGGCCGTGTTCCAGCAGGTGGGCGACGTCGTGCTGGACTTGCTGGAGCTGGTCCAGGTGCAAATCGGGGTCGGTGATGGCAAAGACATCCCCGGTTTTGGGGTGCTCATAGATGTAGACCCGTTTGCCCTCGCGGGTGAATTGCTCTTTCACCTTGAGCAGGCGCTTGCGCTCCAACATCACCGCGAGGATGAATGCGGCCGGGGCGTAACGCGGATCATTCAGCGTCACCAGCTTGCGTAACAGCGTATCGGCGGTGTCCTTTTGGATGGCCTCCACCGGCTGGGCGGGCGGGGCGTGATAAGTTCCCTGCCATTGGGAGATAAATCCGGCCCGGTTGCGCTGGTCATCCACTTTTTGATCGCACGCTTCGCAAATATCCGAGCGGCGCAAAAGGGCCGCCTCCTCAAAGAGCAACGTGTGATATACCTGCTGGTCGGCAAAGGGCTGGCCGCACACTTCGCAGGCGTGAGCCCGGGACTGAATATTCCATTCGTTCATCAATTTATTTCCAGCTTAATTAGCACGGGTCCAGGGAGGGGTGCAATCTTCAATTGCATGGCCAAAATAAATGGCGGGAGTGGCGGGGCTCGAACCCGTAACCTCTGCCGTGACAGGGCAGCGCTCTAACCAATTGAGCTACACCCCCGCTTTGGGGGACGACCAACTTAGAAAATCTTTAACGGAACGTCAAGGTATTGATTGAGAAATTATTGATTAGCAGCAGATTTTTTTTAAAAAATTCGGGCAGCAGACGCCAAGGAGGTGGGGGTGGGGAACCCCGCTGAAGAAACGTGCTGCTACCCGAATAAATTAAATGTTACGGAATTGAAACGGAATGTCAATAGAAACTTGTAATGGTTTAGTTCATAATTTGAAAAACTGACATTAACGTGTCTTTCGGGAGGCGAAAAAAAGGTTAACCTGTCTTTTTGGGACGAACCGGCTGGATTAGATGCTTTGGTGAGGGAGACTTCCCACGGTTCCGGGTTGCAGCACCACCACCGGTTCCCGTTGTGCTTCGCACCGGCTGTTTGTAATATTCATCCCAGTGAACCGCATTCGTCTCCTATCGGAGCAAGTTGCCAACCAAATCGCCGCCGGCGAGGTGGTCGAACGGCCTGCCAGTGTGGTGAAGGAGCTTGTGGAAAATGCCTTGGATGCGCGGGCGGAGCGGGTCACGGTGGAAATCCAAGCGGGGGGACGCAGTTTGGTGCGCGTGACCGATGACGGCTTGGGGATGAGTCGCGACGATGCGCTGCTGTGTCTGGAGCGGCACGCCACCAGCAAAATCAAACTGGCCGAGGATCTTTCCGCGATTGCCACAATGGGTTTTCGTGGCGAAGCGCTGCCTAGTATTGCGAGTGTCAGCCGGTTCTCGCTCACCACCCGGGAGCGGGAAAGCGATTCCCCCGAGGGTACCCAGGTGCTGGTGAATGGCGGTCGGATCGTGGAGGTGAAGGCGGCGGGAAGTGCCACTGGCACCAGTGTGGAAGTGCGCCAGCTTTTTTTTAATCTGCCGGCCCGGCGAAAATTTTTACGAACCGAAGAGACTGAGGGCTCGCATATCCAGCATTACCTCACCCTGGCGGCCCTGGCTTATCCCGAGGTGGCGTTTACTTTTCAAAAAGATGGCCGAGTGGTCTGGCAACTAGCCGCCCAGAAATCCAGCTCGGCCATTGCCAGTCGGCTGGAGGCGCTGCGGGAACGCCTGCGCGCCTTGCTGGGTGAGGAAAAATTACTGACCGTTAATTTTTTGGCCCCACTGGAGTCATCCCCGAACGTGCCAGAAACAGATGTTTTCGAGACCGCCCAACCTGTGGAGGGCACTCCGGCACTCCTCGCCGAACCGGGTGCCGCCCCGGCCACCTTGCGGGTCTGGGGATTGATTGGCTCTCCCGGCGTATCTCGGGGCACCCGCGAAAGCCAGCACTTGTTCGTGAACCGCCGGCCGGTGGAAAATCGGGGCCTCAATTATGCCTTGCTGGAGGGGTATCATAATTCCCTCATGAAAGGCCGCTACCCGGTTTGCTGTCTTTTTTTGGAAATCGATCCGGCCGCCGTGGATGTCAACATACATCCCGCCAAGCGCGAGGTGAAGTTTCATCGGGAATTCGAAATTCGGCGGCTGGTGCAACAGGCCATTCGGGAAACTTTGCTGGCGTTTCACCGTGAGACGGAGCGTCCGGTGGGCAATCCCAGTCTACCCATAACCGCCGGGCCCGCCACCGTGCCGACGGAGCAGCAATCAGCACTGCCCCATTTTCCGGAAAAAATGCGGCCAATGCCCGCGACTGAAACTGCCCGGCCAGCGCAGCAGCCAGCGCTGCGCATGGGTTTTGCCCCGGTGACGGCGGTGGTGCCGGGTTCACCGCCCAAGCCTGAGCAACCAGGGGTACCCATGGTTTCAGCCACACCCAATGACCCGGTTTTGGCCACTTCGCTGCCGACCTTGCGTCCGGAAGCCACGCCGGCTTCAGTGCCCTTGTTAAATGTGCCGCTGCGGCTGGTGGGGGTGGTTGGCCGCTTGTATGTGGTGCTGGAATCGGATCGCGGCCTGGTGTTGCTGGACCAGCATGCCGCACACGAGCGCATTTTGTTTGAGCAGATGATGAACCGCATGGAGACTAATGTGGCGGCCCCGTCGCAAAAGTTGCTGCTGCCGGAAACCATCGAACTGCCGCCCCGGGATGCCCAATTTCTGCGTGAACAACTGGGTGCGCTTACCCGCTTGGGGGTCGGCTTGAGCGAGTTTGGGGAGCGGACTTTTTTGTTGGATGCGCTGCCGCCGTTTGTGAAAGTTCCGGATGCCCGAAGATTTGTTTTTGACCTGGTGGACGAATTGCGGTCGGCGGGGCGGGAGGTAAATCTGGCCCGGTTGGGCGAGCATACCGTGGCGAAGACGGTCTGCCGGCACGCGGTCAAAGCCAATGACCCCCTGGGGGGGCCGGAACTGGAAAATTTGGTGGCGGACTTGCGCCGGTGTGCCATGCCGTACACGTGTCCGCATGGACGGCCCACGTTGATTGAAATGAATTACCGTGAGTTGGAAAAGAAATTCGGACGCACGCAATAAAGTGGCATTTTAGGCGGTAAAAGCAACGCGGTGCCTGCCGGGTAGGCTGCCAGGTTGAAAGGAAATCCACGATCCGGTCGCCCGCTCATCAGCGTTACTTTTAAGGTTCTTCGTAAGGTTGCTCCTCTTCGGACGGGTTCTCCAAAAGTGTAGCTTCGAAAGGAGTCTCCTCGTCGACAGGGTCAAAGTCGGGCGAAGAAGGCGGGGGGGGGACCATTCGGGGAGCCAGGGCCCTGAGTTTGTCCTCGCGCAAGCCCTGGCGGGATTGCAAGAGTTCCACCTTCTTTTCGTCCGCAGTGCCAGGCTGGCTGGCTTGCTGGGTGATGTCGGTAATCTGGCGGTCGAGGTGTTCGTTGCGAAGGCGCAGGATGGTGTCAGTGAGTTGCTGCTCGAGGTTGGGGAGTTTGCGCTCTTCGATGACCGCCTGCGTGATGAGGTTTTGGGTGGGCGGGTCGAATTCGCCGAGGAAAGCGCCAAGGCTGGTCCAACTGCCGTCGGACTGGACGGCGAGGCGGCGTTCCACGATGTAACGCACCTGGGCATGCGGCAGCCAGGCGGGGTCCAAAAATTGCGCGGCAGAAGGGGCCAGCTCGTCGTGGCGCAGGAGTAGTTTGAGCAGCCACAGCTCCTTGTCCGAGGGGGGGCCCACTTCCAGGGCCTCAAAATTTACCTCTTCGTGGTCAGCCTCGGTGCCGCCAACCTCGGGAGCGGAGTCGGGTTGGGCCTGCGGCGGCCGGGTTTTGGTGAGTTCCCGGGCGATTTTTTTGAACTCGGTACGCACGGCTTCGGGGCCCACCCCGAGGCGGAGGGCGGTTTTCTGGGCGTACTTGTCCTCCAGCACGGCGCTGCCGGTTTTACGGACGGCTTCGGCCATGTCGCGCAAGATGGCAAGCCGGCCTTTGTCACCGTTAACATCGTGCTGACGGCAGAGGCGGTTGAGGTAGTAATCGAAAAAGTCTTCGGCCCCGGCGATGAGTGCGCGGAATGCCTCGCCGCCGTGGGCCTTGATGAAACTATCGGGATCGTCCGGCGGCGGCACCATGGCCACCCGCACGGCGAGACCTGAGGCGAGCAAATGGTCCAGTGAGCGAACGGCGGCCTTTTGCCCGGCCTCGTCCGAGTCGAAGCACATAATGGCCTCCTCGACGTAGCGTTTGAGGATGCGCGCGTGTTGCTCTGTGAAGGCGGTGCCGAGCGGGGCGACGACGTTCTCAACGCCAGCCATGAAGCAGGCGATCAAATCCAGTTGGCCCTCACAAACCACGGCGGCCCCGGCATCCAGCAGGGCGCGCTTGGATTTGTGGAGGCCGAAGAAGAGTTTGCTCTTGGTAAAAATGGCGGTTTCGGGGGAGTTGACGTATTTGGCGGTCTTTTCGTCGCCGGAAAGGATGCGGCCGCTAAAGCCCACGACCCGGCCCTGTTCATCGCAAATGGGGAAGATTAGACGGCCACGGAAGCGGTCGTAATAATGGTCGGAGCCGTCTTTGCGGACGACCAGGCCGGCTTTTTCCATGAGGTCCAAGGCATAGCCCTTGCTTCGGGCCCAATTTACGGTGTCGTCCCAGACCTCGGGGGCGGCACCCAGGCGGAAGAGTTTTATGGCGTCATCAGGCACACCGCGCTTTTTGAGATAATCACGGGCGACCTGGCCCCCCGCCTCGTTGGCGAGGGCATTCTGCCAGCGTTGCGTGATGGCTTCGTGAACCTGGAGGAGTTGATCCTTAAGATGCCGGGATTGTTCGGCAGCAGGATTCTGGTCGAACTCGAGGGGGATTTTCGCCCGTTCAGCGAGCCGGCGGAGGGCGTCCATGAACCCGATGCTCTCGTATTCCTTGACGAAAGTGAATACGTCGCCGCCCTTGCCACAGCCAAAGCAGCGGAATATTTGTTTATGGGGATTGACGTTGAAGCTGGGGGTCTTTTCCTTGTGGAAGGGGCAGAGGGCGGTAAAATTCATCCCGGCCTTTTTCAAAGGAATATAGCCGCCGATGATTTCGACAATGTCGCTGGCAGCGCGAATGCGCTCGCGAATTTCAGGGGTGATCAGGCCGGACATGGGTCTAAACGGGCGCTAGTTGGCGTGCGCGGAAAGCCAATTACGGATCTCCCCGGCGGAGGGGTTGCCCGGTTCCATTTCCAAGACTTTTAAATATTGTTCACGGGCCGCGTTGGTTTCGTGCAGTTTTTGGGCGTACAAGTTCCCCAGTGCGAGGCGGGCGCGCACCTCATCCGGGTGCTGGTTCAGCAATTTTTTCAGTTCATTCACGGCATCGGGCACGTAGCCGCCGGCCTTGAGGGCGAGGGCAAAGTTATAACGGGCATCGACAGAGTCCGGCTGGATGGCGAGCGCCATTTCATAAGCTTCCATGGCCTGCCGGTGATTACCCAACCGATAGGACAGGACGCCGAAATTGTATTGGGCCTCGTACCAGCCTGGATCAAATTCCGCCGCGGAACGATAGGCTTGCATGGCGTCCATCCACTGGCCCCCCTGCTCATACACCCGGGCACGAGTGAAAGAGCCAGAAGCAGCCCGATGGTCGCCCTCATGGGGACGGGCGGGAGCTTGGTAGCCATAGTGCGGGAAGGTGGGCGGTGCTTTTGACTCGTGCTGGGCCGGTTCGCTACCGGCGGAAGGCAGGGTGGCACCGGCGGAGGCACTGTCATCCGTGGGCGCCTGGGGCGTCAAACCAGTGTTTTCATATTTTTTATCGAGCGGATCGGGGGTGAACCATTTGGCAGGTTTGATCCGGTCCCAGAAACCGGGTTGGGCGGTGGCTTCGGTGGGGGAGGATTTCGGCGGGGCTTCCACCTGGGGATTCGCGGGATTCAGCGGTTTAACCGGGGTAGTCGCCACCACGTGCTGGGTCTGGACCACGGGTTGCGGATGCACGACCACCGGGGGCGGCGGGGCTGCCGGGGCCGGGGTGGGCACGGCGGCATGGCTCACCACGACTGGCGGATTTGGCCGGGGCACGGGCTGGGTTTTGACGGTTGGGACCGGCCGGACCGCCAGCGGGGCGGGGGGGGGACGGTGGGTTTCCACGACCACTGGAGGGGCGGTAACTTGGGCCGGTGCTGGATTGGGCGGAGTCGTTTGGACGGGCGGAGGTTCGGGCACCGGCCGGTTTACTTCCGGGTTCACAACTGCTTGGGCGGCAGGTGCCACGGTCATACCCTGCTCCAGGCTGGTGGCGAGGGCGTTGACCTCATCCCAATTCTCCCGCCGGGGCGTCAAGGCGAGGTAGGCGTGGTAATATGGCAGCGCGGTGCGGGTGTCATGGAGGTATTGGTGCTCGGTGACGGCCAGGTTCAACGCCGCTGAGGGGTAGGCCGGGTTGGCCTGCATGGCGGCGGCAAAAAACTGCACGGCCTCGCGCGGCCGGTTGCGCTCGATGCGGGCCAGGCCCTGACCGTTGATGGCCTCGGCATTATTCTTATCCAGGGTGAGCACGGCACCGAAGCTCCGTTCGGCGGCCACAATTTGGCCCAGCCGCAACTGGGTGGCCCCGAGTTTCAGCCAGCCTTCGGGCGAATTATTCCGGCGCAAGGTATAGGCAGTGAACTCGGAGAGAGCCTGATCGTTCTTTCCCTGCTCCAAGTAGAGCATTCCCAGATTCCAATGAGCCTCGACCAAGTCACGATTCAAGGTCAGCGCCCGGGTATATGCACTGGCGGCATTGTCCGGTTGCTGGGCTTTTTGGTAGGCCACACCCAAGTAATTCCAGGCGCTGGCATTGTCCGGAAGCAGGTTGACGGCCGTGTGCAATTCCGCCACGGCTCCCGTATAATCCCCTGAGTCGAGGAGCTTTTTGCCGCCTAACAAGGCCCGGGGACCCGCTGGAGTGCATCCTACCAGGCACCCCGCGAGCAGCAAAAACATCCCAATCCAGGATGACATCCGATTTTTTTTGGCCAGCATCTCGATTGGTGGTAACATTGGCAGACTAAAGTGTCAAGAAACGCACAACGACAAATGCATGGGAGCGGGTTTTGGGTGGCGATGGCCGCCTGCCTGGGGCTCGTTCTGCCGGGGGTTCAAGCTGCCGGCACCAACGCCACGGAATCTGCCGCCCCCGCCCCGCGTGTCTGCGAGGTGACCGGGGCGGGTGCCATTGTGGATTTTCAGCCCGTGGCGACGGTGGTGGAACACCTGGTGGCAACCGGTCTCACCAACTTCACCCGGCAGGTCTCGGAAAGCGCCGCCTGGCGCAGCTTGATTAGCACGCAAGACATTGTGGGCATCAAGGTTTATTCCCAGGCCGGCATGCTGAGTGGCACGCGGCCGGCTGTGGTGGCCGCGGTGGTGCATGGCTTGCTGGCCGCCGGGCTGCCGCCGCACCAGATCCTCATCTGGGACCGGCACGCGGATGATTTGCGGGCGGCGGGTTATTTCCAATTGGGAGAACGATTGGGGGTGCTGGTGGCGGGTTGCGATCAAACGGGCTATGACGAGCAAACCTTTTACGCTCCCGACTCGGCAGTGATTGGTAATCTGGTGTGGGGGGACTTGGAATTCGGCAAAAAAGGACCCGGCATTGGCCGCAAATCCTATGTGGCCAAGATAGTCAGCCATGGCATGACGAAAATCATCAGTGTGGCACCGTTGCTGAATCTGGAGTCCTGCGGGGTGAGCGGGCATCTTTACAGCCTGGCCATGGGCAGTGTGGACAACACCCTGCGTTTTGAAGGGGATCCCGACCGGCTGGCGGTGGCGGTGCCGGAGATTTATGCCCTGCCGGCGATCGGCGACCGGGTGGTGCTCAACATTACGGACGCCCTGATCAGCCAGTACGAGGGCGGTTCCTCGACCTTGTTGCATTATTCCTATGTGCCCAACCAGCTGTGGTTCAGCAAGGATCCGGTGGCGCTGGACACGCTGTCCATCAAGGAACTTGAACGCGAGCGGAAGGCCCGGTCTGCGGACGAGTTGCCGCAGCATTTGGACATGTACGGCAATGCCACCCTCTTGCAACTGGGGAGTAATGACCCGGCCAAGATCACGGTGGAGCGAACCAAACTCTGAATTGTGAATTTTGTTAATTAGCGATAATTTGCATGAAATCCCTTGATTTAAGCAGGTCATTTGCTAAAAACAGGCTGGGTCGGGGATTCAAACCACCCAAAATTCGGGTTTTCTTTTAATCGTTTGCAACCGGAGCTGCCACGTTTTCGATGGTCCGGCCGGGCGCTAGTTGCCTGGCTGATGGTGGTCTATGTCCTGCTGCTGGGGGCCATGGTGGCGTCGCCGGGGCTGCACTCGCACTTTCACCCGGATGCGGACAAGGCCGGCCACGAATGCGCGGTTACCTTGTTCAGTCACGGACAGGTGGATGCGGCGGTGACGGTGGTGACCGTGGCTTTGCTGGCATTGTCAAGCTTATTTCTCCGTTTTAATTCCACGTCCGTTTGCCCGGCTTGGGTGGCTGCCTTGCCGCCGGGTCGCGGTCCGCCGGTGCTCGCCTAAACTTCCCAAGAGTTCCCCACCCCTTCCGGGTGGATCCTGTTCGCATCCTTAACCGCAGTTAATGCTTAGTCCGGTCTGGCGCCTATCCGCGCGGGCCGAGGGAAACATGGTGATATGATCCTGATTTTTACCCAACCGGGGTGGGTTTACACCCCAAACACCTATGAATGATTTGACCAACGGGCGCGGGGCAGGGTGGCACTGCCGCAGCTGGCTGACGGCCGGCCTGGCCGGTCTGATGCTGGCGGGTTGTGCCGTGGGGCCGGAATACCAACGGCCGGCCCCCCCGGCCACCGCCGATTATGCGACGCAACCACTGCCCAGCACGGTGTCGGCCACCAACGTGGCGGGCGGTGGGGCGCAGCATTTAATCCTGGGAGCGGACCTGGCGGGGGATTGGTGGACCTTGTTTCATTCGGCGCCGCTCAATGCGTTGATTCAAGCGGCCCTGACCAATAATCCCGATCTGAAGGCGGCCCAGGCGGCGTTGCAGGTGGCGCGGGAAAACGTGCTGGCGCAACGGGGGGGGTACTATCCGAGTGTGGCGGCCGGGTTTTCGGCCAGTCGCGCGAAGCAATCGGAGCTGATTTCGCCCACACCGTACGCCAGCATCTTTCAATACAATCTGTTTACGCCGGAGGTCACGGTTTCGTATGTGCCGGATGTTTTTGGCCAGAACCGGCGGACGATGGAGTCGATCCAGGCCGAGGCGCAGGCGGTGCGATTCCAGATGATGGCAGCGTACACGACCCTGACGGCGAATGTGGTGGTGACGGCCATTCAGGAGGGGGCGGTGCACATGCAGATGGCGGCGACCCGGGAGTTGGTGGCGATCAGCTCGAACATGGTGGAAATCGTGAAGTACCAGATGGCAAAGGGTTATGCGAGCCGCCTGGATCTGGCCGCGCAGGAATCGCAACAGGCCCAGATGATGGCGACGCTGCCGCCGCTGGTGAAGCAGGCGGGCCAGCTGCGGGATCAACTGGCGGTGCTGGCGGGGCGGTTTCCGAACGAGGCCCCCACGAATGGCTTTGAACTGGACAGCCTGCATTTGCCAACTGAGCTGCCGGTAAGCCTGCCTTCCGCACTGGTGGCGCAGCGACCGGATGTGCGCCAGGCCGAGGCCAATCTGCACGCGGCGACGGCGCAAATCGGGATCGCGGTGGCGAACCGGCTGCCGAACATCACGCTGACGGCCAACGCGGGCAGCACGGCGCTGGCGATTGATCAGGTATTCACCTCGGGCACGGGCTTTTGGGGTATCGGTGCGGCGGCGACGGCGCCGCTGTTTCAGGGCGGGACCCTGTTGCATCAAGAGCGCGCGGCGCGGGCGGCGTGTGTGGAGGCAGCGGAACAATATCGGAGCACGGTGTTGACGGCCTTTCAAACGGTGGCGGACACGCTGGTGGCGCTGCAACAGGATGCCGAGGCGGTGCAGGCGGCGGCGGCGGCGGCGCAGGACGCCCGGATCACCCGCGAGTTGACCCAGCGCCAATGGCGGGACGGCTACATTGGCCGGCTGGCGCTGCTCGCGGCGGAACAGGCGGGCTGGCAAACCCGGATCAGCCTGGTGCAGGCGCAGGCAAACCGGTATGCGGACACGGCGGCGCTGTTTCAGGCGCTGGGTGGTGGTTGGTGGCAGCGGGCGGAATTAACCAAGGATAACCATGAGAAATAATTTTAGGTGCGGGAACGCGGGAGGGGAAGCAAACGGAACGAGCCATACACCGGGGTGCCAAGGGCCACGAGCAGCGGTGCTGGCGGCGGTACTGGCGGCGTTCGCCGGCTGCGCCCCCAAAACCGTGGATGCCCCGCCGGCCACGGCGGTGACCGCGAGCAATGTGACCCTGTCCGCGGCGCAGCAAACAAGGATTCATTTATATACGGTAACGCCGGCCCATTACCACCGGGTGATCGCGACCACGGGGGCGGTGGACTTTGACAACGACCAGGCCACCAGCGTGCTGGCGCCGTTTGGCGGACCGGTGGCGCGACTGCTGGTGGCCCCGGGGGACATGGTGAAGGCCGGCGATCCGCTGGCGGTGGTGGATTCGCCGGATTTTGCGCTGGCCATCAGCACTTATCGCAAGGCGCTGGCCACGGCGGTGACCCTGCGGCGCGTGGCGGATTTCGACCAGGATCTGGTGCAGCACAACGGCGTGGCCCAGCGGGAGGCGGAACAGGCGCAGACCGATGCCGCCAACGCGGAAGCGGACCGCGACGCGGCCTTGCAGGCGCTGGTTTCGCTCAAGGTGGATCCGCAGACCATTCAGGATTTGCAAGCGGGCCGGCCGGTGGGCCGCCCGGGCGGCCTGATTCGCTCGCCGATTGGCGGGACGGTGGTGGAGAAATTAATCACCCCGGGCGAATTGCTGACTGCCGGTGCGACGCCTTGTTTTACGGTGGCGGACCTATCCCGGGTGTGGGTGATGACCCAAATTTTTGGCCCAGACCTGGCCGCGGTCAAAGTGGGCGACACGGCGGAAGTGCAGAGCGGGATTGCGACCAACGAGTTTAACGGTACGGTGGACAACATTGCGGCGCTGGTGAATCCGGACACCCGGGCGGTGCTGGTACGGGTGGTGGTGGACAACCCGGGCGACTTTCTCAAGAAACAAATGTACGTGAGTGTGCGGATCAAGGCCCGCCAGGAAAGCGCGGGGCTGTTAGTGCCGGTGGCGACGATCCTGCGGGACGATGAGAACCTGCCCTTCGTGTATGTGGTGCAGGCCGACGGCAGTTTTGCCCGGCAACGGGTGACGCTGGGTTACCGCACCGGCGACCAATACGACATCCCCGAGGGCCTCAAAGCCGGCGACCAGATCGTGGATGACGGGGCATTATTTGTGCAATTCCTGCAAAACCAATGAACGCGCCACTGCCTGAACTGGGATCCCCGCAGCGCACGGCATCGCTGATGAACCGGATTGTCGCCTCGTCCTTGCGGCAACGCTTCCTCGTGGTGCTCATGACGCTGGTGCTGGTGGCGGCCGGCACGCGCTCCCTGAACCGGCTGCCGGTGGATGCTTATCCGGACCTGTCCCCCCCGCAGGTGGAAATCATCACGCAATGGCCGGGGCATGCGGCGGAGGAAGTGGAACGATTGATCACGGTGCCGGTGGAACTGGGAATGAACGGCATTCCCAAGATGACCACCAGCCGCTCAATTTCGCTGTACGGCTTGTCGGATGTCATTTTCACCTACCAGCACAACACCGACAATAATTTCGCCCGGCAGGAGGTGTTCAACCGGTTGTCCGCCATCACCCTGCCCAGTGGAGTGACGCCCGCGGTATCGCCCCTGTCCTCGCCCTCGGGGCTGATCTATCGTTACGTGCTGCAAAGTCCGGACCGTTCGCCGATGGAGCTGAAAACCATTGAGAGCTGGATCGTGGAACCGGCTTACAAAACCCTGGCCGGGGTCGCGGATGACTCGGGGTTTGGCGGGGGCACGATGCAGTACCAGGTCATGCTGGATCCGGCCAAAATTGCCGGGGTCGGACTCTCGGTGCTGCAGGTGGAGAGTGCCCTGGCGGCCAACAATGCCAATGCGGGCGGCGGATTTTATTCTCAAGGCGGCCAGTTTTATTACGTGCGGGGGATGGGCCGTTTGGAAACGCTGGAGGACATTGGCAACGTGGTGCTGGCGGTGCATGACGGCACGCCGGTGCTGCTCAAGGACGTCGGCCGCGTGGTCATTGGAATTGCCCCGCGCCTTGGGGAGTTTGGTTATGAAACGCAAGACGATGCGGTGGAAGGCGTGATCCTGTTACGCACGGGGGACAAGACCCAGGATGTGCTCAAACGGGTGGCCGCGAAGACGAAGGAACTTAACGAGCAAATTCTGCCCAAGGATGTGAGGGTCCGGCCGTTTTACGACCGCACGGATTTGATTGAGCTGACGACGCAGGTGGTGGAGCGCAATTTGCTGCGGGGGATGCTGCTGGTCATCGTGATCCTCATCTTTTTCCTGTACGATTTCCGGGCGGGTTTGATTGTGGCCACGACCATTCCGCTGGCGTTGCTATTTGCGTTTATCTGTCTCGATCTGCAAAACGCCTCGGCGAACCTGCTCTCCATCGGAGCCATTGATTTTGGGATCCTGGTCGATGGGGCGGTGGTGATGGTCGAAAACATCTTCCGGCAACTGGCGTTGCGAAAGGGCACAACATTTCGTGCGGTGGACGTCATCAAGGCCGCCGCGGCAGAAGTGGATCGTCCGTTGTTCTATGCGGTCGCGGTAATCGTGGCCAGCTTCCTGCCGATTTATGTACTCGCCGGTCCCTCCGGCACGCTGTTCAAGCCCATGGCCGACACGATGGTGTTTGCGCTGATGGGGGCCTTGATGGTGACCCTGACCCTGTTGCCGGTGCTGTGCTCATGGTGCATGCGCCTGGGGGTGCAGGAGCGGCACAACGCGGCGTTTGAAGCCATCAAGTCGGCTTATACCAAAGGGCTGGATGCCAGTCTCGCGCGGCCGTGGCTGACGACGGTGGCGGCCGCCGGGTTGCTGGGCGGTTCGTTACTGCTGATCCCGCGCATTGGGGCGGAGTTTATGCCCCAACTGGACGAGGGGGCGTTGTGGGTGCGGGCGACCCTGCCGTACACCATTTCCTTTGATGAATCGGCGAAGCTCACCCCGCAAATCCGGGACATTTTGAAAACCTTCCCGGAAGTCACCACGGTGGCCTCGGAACTGGGCCGGCCGGATGACGGCACCGATCCCACGGGATTTTTCAACGTGGAATTTTATGTGGGCTTGAAACCCTATGCGCAATGGACCGGCGGGTATCGCACGAAAGCCGCGCTAATTGAGGCCATCAACGCGAAACTCCAGGCATTTCCGGGCATCATCTTTAACTACACCCAGCCGGCGGAGGACGCGGTGGACGAGGCGGAATCGGGCTTGAAAAGCGCGCTGGCGGTCAAGGTGTTTGGGCCCAATCTCGAGACGCTCGAAGCGAAGGGCAAAGCGATCAAGGCGATTCTCCAGCGCGTGCGGGGAATTCGCGATGTGACCCTGGTGAAGGAATTGGGGCAGCCCAGCCTTGATATCAAAATTAACCGGGCCAAGATCGCCCGTTATGGCGTGAACGTGGCCGATATCAACGGCCTGATCACGACGGCGATTGGCGGGGATGTGGCCACCCAGGTGGTGCAACAGGAGAAGCAGTTTGACCTGGTGGTGCGGCTGGAACGCCAGTACCGAGACAACCCGGAGGAAATTGGCAACATCCTGGTGCCCACGCCCGGGGGGCAGCAACTTCCGCTGAAGGAATTCGCCGACATCCAGGTGGCCAAAGGAGCTTCCTTCATTTATCGCCAGGATAATTCGCGCTATATTGGTGTGCAATTCTCGGTGGCCGGCCGGGATCTGGCCGGGGCGGTGGAGGACGCCATCCAGCAAATCGACGCGGCGGTGAATTTGCCGCCGGGTTACCGGCTGGATTGGGGGGGCGAATACACGGAATACACGGCCTCGCGCCAGCAGATGCAGGTGATTCTGCCGCTGACCCTGGGGCTGATTTTTCTCCTGCTATTTTCACTTTACAGCAATATTAAATTCCCGTTTATCACGGTGCTGGGGGTGGTGCTTTCCGCGCCGGTGGGCGGGTTGGTGGCCTTGTGGCTCACGGGCACGCCGTTCTCGGTCTCCTCGGGCATTGGTTTCCTGGCCTTGTTTGGCGTCTCGGTGCAAACGGCCGTGGTCTATATTTCCCATGTGAACGAGCTGCGCCGGAGCGGCACGGGTCTGGCGGCCGCCATCCGGGAGGGTGCCATCCTGCGCCTGCGGCCGATCATGATGACGGCGCTGGTGGCCGCCCTGGGTTTGTTGCCAGCGGCCATGGCCACGGGGGTGGGCACGGACACGCAGCGCCCGTTTGCGTTGGTCATTGTCAGCGGGTTGTTCACGCGCCTTTTGATCAGCATCTTCCTCATGCCTGCGCTTTATAGTTTAGTGGCGCGGCCGAACGACCGGCTCGAAGTGTGAGGAATGAATGAAGAGTGAAAAAATCCGGGACGCAGCCCCTCGGATATTGGCTCATTGGCGATCGCGTCTTTATAAAGCACAGTTGCCACTCCCAGGTAGCGGTTGTAGAGGGACTTTGTGAAACTTGGAGATATCGAAGAAGAAGCGCTGGCCCTCCCTGATCGAGACCGGGCCGCACTGGCGGCAAAACTCTTGCGCACTCTCCCTCCGCCGGGAACCGCCGGGTCGGAGGCGGAAATTGAACAGCGTGAGGCAGAGTTGGTTTCGGGGCGGGTGAGCGATATTTCTTATCAGGAATTTGTCCGCGGCGTCCAAGCACAAAGACGCCGAGGAAGTGGTTTTCCACGCGGCGGTTCAGGGTGACATTTCGGCCATTCTTCACCACTAGGATAGCCTAAACGACGGGTTGGGTGACGAATTTTGGGAGGAACTAAACTCATTCATAAAACGGGCGGCGGAAAATCCGCAACCTTTTCCTTTTGAATCGCCGGGCCGCCGAAGAGTCAACTTGCCACGATTTCCTTAGCCGGAACGATTCAGCTTGAAAAGAGGCGCACCGTCTGGCGGGCTTGTGGTGATGAAACCAAAACAAGTTCCCGCGCCTCAACAGGAGGCGGACCAAACGGTGCGCCTACCAATT
>CAIQWB010000096.1 GCA_903875465.1 uncultured Verrucomicrobia subdivision 3 bacterium | reverse complement strand
GGAGGAAAATCCCGAAATTGAAAAAAGTCATAAAAATTTTATCCTAGTGATCCTTTGGGGCATTTATACGATAATTCTTATCGTGTTTTGCGAACACTATGTAAAGCGAGTGCGTTTTAAGCAGCGTGTTCCGTTAAAATTTTTAGAATGGACGGACAATTTAATCGAAACAAATCAAATGATTTCGGTACCTAGTGCCGATGTTATAATTACCGCCGGAACAATTTCCGCACACAAGCCGCATAGTATTTCCTCCCCAATATTGGAGGAACTTGGTAGGACCGTTGAAATCCATACGACAAATCATGACAATATGGATGGCTTAGTTAAAGTTCAAGAATGGATAACAGCCTTGGCAGCTATCCCAAATAAAATGTCTGAGGATAGTATTCAGGCTATTCTCGGATTGGCAAAAACATGTTCGGTCCCGCAGGTTGTTGAGTTCGCATTTAAGAAAGCTTTAAACGACCTTAACGTCCGTATGCAAGCCCTAACAAATGGTGAGATTATACCGGGGGCCAAAATTTATGACCAATATCAAATAGCTGCCGGTGTTGCTTCGTATTACAAAAAGCAGAAACAGTCTGCGACATTAACAATTTGGGCGACCGCTTTGGATCGACCTTCAACGTTTTTCCAAGAAAACCAAAATTATTTTGCTTCCCATCAAGACTGGCCGGTATACGGTGGAGAAAATGTTGCGTTTTGGGAGGTTAGCGCTAGGAGGCAAAAATGCACTGAATCAAGAAGATGCCGAATTGTTGTTATTTCATCCGCCGAACTTTTGGAGGAATATAAAAATGAGAATTTTTGGCTCTTCGTTTCTTGGCATTTTAAAAATTGGTTTGATTTGCGATTCCTGCTTTTTGAAAATAAGCAACAGTATAGCGATCAGGTCAACGCAATCACATTGGAGCCTGCGTGGAAGTCTATTGACGATTTTATAGTATACGGAACAGAAACAGTTTTTGGACGAGTTGACTTACAGCCAGATGCAAATGATTTTGTGAAGCTTAGGCTAGTAATCAAGACTCCGGAAGTTGCTCAAATTTATCGTGGATTTTTTAAAGTGTTGTGGGGGCATGACCACTGTAAAAACCTTTGGGCCATTCCAAAACCGGATGAATCAGCAGAAAGGGCATTGTTTCAAGAAAGGCTAGATGGTATTGCAAACGATTGTTCAAGGTTTATGTCATCTTCGTTCCACGATTTTTCGGTGTGAATAATAGCCAATCAGGAAAATTTACTAAGAGACTGTTTTAAAATTCAAAAACACCTTGGTTTCATTGGTTTTCGATGGTGTGTGCATCGAAAAAGTGCGAAAAGACCAAAGAAGGTGTGACATTGGCGTCGGCCTGTTGCGGCTAATTTTAAGCGGCAGCTTCTGTTGAGGCGATGAAAAACGCCAAATATGGATCCAGTCTTACGGATGAACAATGGGAATATCTCAAACCTATGTTGCCCAAACCCGCCCAACGCGGCCGCCCGCCCACCGACCTGCGTCAAGTCATTGACGCCATCTTCTATTTGGTCAAAGGCGGCATCTCCTGGCGGCTTATGCCCGTGAATTTTCCGCCTTGGCAGACCGTCTACGGCCGCTTCCGCCGCTGGAAGCGCGGAAATCTTTGGGCCGCCCTCAATGACGCCTTGCGCACACTCGTGCGGACCGCGGACGGCAAGGACCGCCAGCCCACGGCGGCGATCCTGGACAGTCAGAGCGTCAAGTCCGCGGGCCACGGCGGCGCGGTGGGCTATGATGCCGGCAAGCGTATCAAAGGCCGCAAACGTCATTTGCTGGTGGACACGCTGGGCTTGGTGCTCGGGGTGGTGGTGACGCCGGCCGACACCACGGAGCGCGAGGGCGCCAAGGCCGTCCTGCTCCGGGTGCTCGCGTGGTTCACCTGGCTGCGGCTCCTGTGGGTCGACGGGGGTTACACCGGGGCCGGGTTCGCCGACTGGGTCAAAGGCCGCCGCCGCAAGTTGAAGGTGGAGGTGGTGAAACGCTCCGACGATGTGCATGGCTTTAAAGTGCTGCCGCGTCGTTGGGTTGTGGAGCGTACTTTCGGCTGGCTGCTGCAGCACCGCCGCTTGGTGCGGGATTATGAGACTACGATCACCAGCGCCGAAGCGTTTGTCTATATCGCCATGATCCGCCTCCAACTCCGCCGTTTGGCCTGATTTTTCAACATCCATCAATTTTAAAACAGTCTCTAAGGCACCAAAGGCCTGACTTGCAAATTATATATGTAATTGTCTCTGCTATTTCACAATCGAAAAATTGACGACTTGCTTTCAGAAAGGATACAGAAGTTTTATTAAGCCAAAACATCTGCAATTCGTTTGAACTTGCTGACCCTTTACATGAAGCCCTATCCATGAATAATTTTGTTTCTCGTCACATTAAAGTCATTGAAATGATCGGCGTTCTAATGCGTGTTTTCAGTTTCAGCCTAGTCAGCTGGCTCGGCCCGGGGAGCCCGTTCATGTTCGTTTGGATTTTCAACACAATTGATGCCATAATGCTGACATGGTGTTCCACACTCAAGCGCGACAGCGCTTACACCCTGTTGAATGGATTTTGGATTCTGGTTGGGCTAATAGGTATTTTGCGGGCAGGAAATATTTTACGCTAGCGGACGCTTGCGGCATGAAGTTTCTGCAAATTCTTGCGGTGATTACGCGCAAAACACTGTTGACCATCTGGCGCGCCAGACCGACCGGCAGCGTGGCGTTGTCGGTGAAGCCGGCGGCCAGCGAAATCAAATTCGGGCGCGCCAGGGCGGTGGCCATGAGCCAGGAAATAGTGGGGGGCGCCGTGCGGCGTCCCAAGGCGGACAAAGCAGTATGATGGGCCAGTGAGGTCATTTGGAGTGGCGGACACTAACAGAAGCGGTGGGTTCGCGGCAAGGGCGGAAAAAGTTGCTTGGCCGTGGCGCCCATTTGAACTAAATTAAAGCATGAGCGTGACAGAACTCATCCAGCAGGTGGCTGCGCTTTCCCAGCGGGAAAGAACTCTGTTCGAGCAGCTTTTCCACGCCATGGAAACCGGCAACCCTCCGTCCATTCCGGTGAATCAATCACAATGGCCTGACTTTAACGAGCGCTTGCAAGGAATTTATGGTAGCAAGATCGCGCCCGAGTCCCAGCCCATCATTAATGAAGCGCGGGGAGACCGCTGATGGACGCTTATTTTGATTCGGCCATTATCCTCAAGCTGTATGTCCAAGAAGCTACCAGCCCGGTTGCAATTCGCCTGGTTGGATCCCAAGCGGCCCCCTTTTGGTTGACCCAATGGCAGGCTTTGGAAGTCAAAAACGCCATTCGGTTAAAAGTATCCGTGTAGCTAACCCCGTATAGGCCAGGGGACCGGGCCTCGGTAAACTTGGGGGCATGTCAGACGACTTTTTTGTGGGCGGCTTGCCAGGCGGTGGGGGTCAGCTCGGCGACGCGATTGATCGGCCAGTCGCCCAGTTTGGGCAGGACGTCGAGGAGATAGGCGCGCAGGTTGATGTCCAAACGGCGGCAGGTTTCCACGATGGAGGCGATGGCCGCGACTTTGGGACCGGCGGTGGCGCTGCCCAGATGGAGCCAGTTTTTGCGGCCCAAAGCCAGGGGGCGCATCGCGCCCTCGCACCAGTTGTTGTCGATTTCCACCGTGCCGTCGGTCAAAAAGACTTCCAGCCGGCTCCACTGGCCCAAAGCGTAGTCACAGGCCTGGGCCAGTTTGCCGCCGGGCGGGATTTCCTGGCGGATGGCCACCAGCCGGGTTTTCAAGGCGGCCATGACGGGCGCGCTGTCTTTTTGCCGCCGGGCCAGCCGCTGGGCGGTATCCAGGCCGAGCTGCCGGGCCTGGGCTTCGACGGCATAAAGCTGGCCGATGGTGGCGACGATTTCCGGTGGCAGCGGGTTGAGCGGCGCGAGTTTGGCCGCGTCGACAAATCCCCGGCGCGCATGGGC
>CAIQWB010000095.1 GCA_903875465.1 uncultured Verrucomicrobia subdivision 3 bacterium | reverse complement strand
CGTTGCTCAATGGCGGGAATACCTTCAGCGGCGACCAGATCGTGAGTGGTGGCAGCCTCGGCATTGGCACGACCACGCCGGCGGCGGCTTTGGAAGTCAATGGCAGCGCCCAATTTGACAGTATCACCACGTTCGGTAGCCAGCTGCGTTTGAACAGTAACGATGGCTTCAGTCAATCCAGCGCCGGCCCGTTGAACGTGGATGCCCCCAACGTTGCCGGTGGTCGCTTCACGGTTTTGACCGGCGGCAACGTCGGCATCGGCAACCCATCGCCAGATTATCTCCTGACCGTGGGCACGGGTGGTGCCTATTGCAATGGCACCACCTGGGTGAACGGGTCCGACCGCAATTCCAAGCAGGACATTGCCCCCCTGGATCCGCAGGCCGTGCTGGCCAAGGTCGCCTCCCTGCCCATCACCGAATGGCAATACAAGGTCGACGCTGACGGTGCCCGCCATCTCGGGCCCATGGCCCAAGATTTCCACGCCGCCTTTGGTTTGAATGGTGCCGATGACAAGCACATCTCCACCGTGGATGAAAGCGGTGTTGCCCTGGCCGCCATTCAGGGCTTGAACCAGAAATTGGCGGAAAAGGCTGCCGAGATTCAGGAATTAAAGGCCCGCCTCGAAAAACTCGAGCACCTGCTTCTTGAAAAAAAGTAGACCACCCAAGGGACGCAACCTTGGCCGGTGTCAGTCCTCACTTTTTACACTGTTCAGTCCGCAATTGGTAACGGCCAGGCAGCAACGTCACGCCTGTCCCGGCGCCGCCGGGCATTAGGAGCAGTTGATTCGCGTCATTCGCGGGCCACCATGTTCGCGTCTGGGAGCCAGTCAGCCCAAACCACTGGCCAAATTTCCCCCGGGGTGCTCGCTGGCCGTGGCCGCCCCTGCCTTTTTGCGGTCTTTGTGAGCTTTTGCGGCCAAATCCCAGAGCCTAAAGCCTACAGCCTGTCTTGACCCCTTTCCCGCCTGCTCAACCCGGAGGGTTGCCAGCTTGTAGCCGGGGGTTGAACGAAGTGACACCCCCGGACACCAACCCCAATACACCTCGCACCCCGGCAGGGGTGCCAGCCCCCCGCGCCGCAGCACACCTGCTCTTTGGACGACCGTTCACCGCTCGCGCCAGCCTCCACGCTATCGCGCCCTTGCCGCATGGGGCGGAAAGCCTGACCTGCCTTCCGACTCCCACCTCCTGACTTCTGTTTCCCGCCCCGTGCCCCGCGCCTCGCGCCTGTCTTTCCCTGTCCCAGCGGGATGACCGACAATAGCCCCGCGATTTATCGTGGGGTTGTCGTCCCGGAAACTCCCTCAAGTCCCGCAGGGCCGGCCGAACTCGTCAAACGGAAACAGAGGGTGGAGGAGGACGGATAAAAATAGGGAAAGCACCAAGCGCCAACGGCGCGCCTCATACCAGCCTGGGTCGCAGCGAGCCTTGCGAGCGAAGGCCCAGGAACATCCCCCCAAGAAATTCTAAAGGGCCAACGGCCCGAGCCATCACGCTCTCAATCCCTTTGCCTCTGGCCATCCGTACGCAAGACTCCGGCGCGGCAAACTGGCGCGACAAGTCCGCCGCCGCAGGACCCCTTTGAATTCTCAGGCCCGCTCTTACCGCCGAATGGCACCTGGGCCGTTGGACCCAAGGTTCCAAGCGCCTCGGTCAAACAAAAGGCAAAAGTGTCATTTAAATGGAGACTTGAATTGGGAATTAATGCGCAGTCCTTAAGTGGAAAAATTTATAAACCTGCCAGGAGGCGCCGTTGTTGGCGCAACTGGGAAACAAGATTATGAACTAATAGTTTGCGCAAATCACCGGCCGGTGTCAGGCCGGTGTCAGTCCTCACTTTTTACACTGTTCAGTCCGCAATTGGTAACGGCCAGGCAGCAACGTCACGCCTGTCCCGGCGCCGCCGGGCATTAGGAGCAGTTGATTCGCGTCATTCG
>CAIQWB010000094.1 GCA_903875465.1 uncultured Verrucomicrobia subdivision 3 bacterium | reverse complement strand
TTGCGATGAAGCAGAGCGATGCGGTCTTCAACAGTGCGGCAAGCCAGGTCCTCTTCGACCCAGTCCAGATGCTCCGAAACGTCGGGCACGCCGGTATAAACGCGAAACGTTTCCGCGACATACCACCGGCCGTGACCATCCTACGTCAAGTGCGTAAAACCATTGCAAACAAAGGGTTTCTTGAAGGGTGGACAGGCCACTGTCAGCGAAACAGTCAGTAAAGCGGCGGATGCAAAGACAATTCGCCACCACTGCCTAAAATTCGCTGAAACTTTGCCACCACTGGCGTTCACAAACGCCGTGGATAACGGACTGGAATTTCGATTCAGAGAATCATCTATGAAATCGAAATTCACATTGTTCCGGCGCGGGGGCGTGTTCTACGTCCAAGACACCGCAACCGGCAAGCAGACCAGCCTACGCACCAAAGACGAAACCGAGGCCAAGAGCCTGCTAAACGCACGGAACGAGGCGCAACGCCAGCCGGTGCTAAACTTGCACCTTGCCCGCGCTTACCTCACGGCCAGCGACCCCGCTTTTGTGGAACGCGCATGGCAGACCGTCATGGAGCAGTTGCAATCACGCGGCAAGGATAGCAGCCGGGAGCGTTACGCGACCGTGTTCAAGTCATCCTGCTTTGACGCCTTGCGCCATAAAAAATTGCTGGAAACAACTGCCGATGATTTCTTTGCCGTGTTCAAGGACGGCAAGGTGTCCATCGTCTATTTCCTGAAACGGTTGCACAACTTCGCCTTGAGCTTGGGCTGGATTGCCCTGCCAGTGGTTGCGCCCTACCTGTGGCCTAAGTATGAGGCCAAGGAGCGGCGCGGTATCACGCCGGACGAACACCAGAGCATTCTAGCCATTGAGAAAAAAGCCGAATGGAAATTGTTTTTGGAACTGCTATGGGAAACCGGCGCGGCACAGGGTGACGCCGCCGCCATGACCGCCGAGGATGTTGACTGGCAGACCCGCACCATCACCTATTTTCGGATGAAAACCGGCTCGCGGGCACAGTTTACGATCAGCAAGAAACTGGAAACCGTGTTAAGCCACCTGCCCACAACTGGCGCCTTGTTCCCGCAACTCTCGACGTTCACGGCCAACGACCGGGCCAGCCGGTTTCGTCGCCGTTGCGAGCGGGCGGGAGTTAAGGGAGTGACGCTGCACAGCTACCGCTATGCGTGGGCGGAACGCGCCAAGGTTGTCGGAATGCCGGAACGGTTTGCCCAGGCGGCGCTTGGGCATAACAGCAAGGCGATTCACCGCGCCTATGCGAAGAAAGCTGAAATCATTGTGCCGTCATTGGAAGAGTACGAGACAAAAGCGGCTGGCCTCCAAATGGCGAAGGCGAATTAACGCGAAGCCGAAGCGACAAAACCCATTGTGCGAACCGTTTGCACAATGGGTTTTTTAGACCTCTGACAGTGTTGCCGTGTCATCCAGCGGCAATTCCGCCTGCTGTCCGCTTTCCTTCAAATGGTAGGTTTTGACGAAGGCGAGGCGGTCGCCGTTGAACATGAAACGGATGTTGATGAAAAACAGGCCGTCGCTGGTGCTGCGATACAGGAATTGCTTTTCCAGCAGTTCCCGCAGCCCGCGCCGGAACGTGCGTTGATTCAAGCCCCGGTCATGCGCCATGTATTGGCTTAACTCGATTTTGTCATTGCCCGGATGTTCCCGCATCTGATGATAAACCAGTTCAAAAATTTGCATCCCCGATTTGGACAGGTTGCAGGCTTGCTTGATGCCATCCAGAAAAAGCTTCACAAACCGGCTGGCGTCCACTTCTTCTTGCCACCAAAAGCCCATGCCCCCGATGCCTTTTATTTCGCCGGTGGAATTATCCACGATGACCGCGCCTTTGCCCCCCGGAACTTCAAAGCGTTTCTGGCGGGTCGTCAGCCCGTTTGCCGCCGGAATGCTGGGATTGACCCGGTAAACCGGCAGACCGCGTTTTGTGGCGACCCGGTTGCCGTCGAAAGTCAGTTCATGTTCGGCCATTTTTACCTCCTGATTTTGGTCGTGAACGCCGCCGACCATGACAGCGTTTGACCAAAATTTCAACCGATTTTTGGCCGTTGAAAACCCGGTTCTGGCCGTTTGTGGACAGAAACTGTCCGTCGTGATTTCGGAAAATCAAGGACTTAACCCCTTTCTCTTTTCTTATACTAAAAAGGGTTATCCACGCCGACGCCGACGCGCCCACACAGCGCAGGCGAGGCGGCGGGGTGGGTAACTGGCATCATCCCAAGAAGCAGCAGCAGCCCTTAAACCGGCCTTGCAGGAGGAAAGAAAGGGGCTTGGCAGGGCAGCCAGCAAAAAAATTTACCCTGCTAAAAACGCTTCTAATGAGGTTTTAAGGCCGTCAGGGTTTATCAGAAGGAGCAAGGGACGGATTTTCATCCGGCTGCATGATTTCAATGGATTCAATCAGAGGTGATTTGTCATCCGGTTTTGGCCACAAATCCGGGTTGAACTCCTGAATAAAATCCACCGTGCCGAGTGCCAAGGCCGTCACCAGCCCTTGCAGATTTTTGCCGCGAATCAGCACGCACATGAAATCAAACATCAAGACGCAGCTTGTGCCGTGTTCCCCGTCGTAAGACAGGTTTTGCAGATGCAAATAACTTGGCGCGTGTGTCCGGTCTTTGGCGAACCGAATTTTTAACCGTTCCACGCGGTCTTTGCCGCCGAAGGCGACATAGCCCGCCGGTTCTTTGGGCGGTTCGGTGACGGTTGTTTTGCTCCGGCGATAGGGTGCGAGTGGGTCAGTCATAATTTTGTCCTTTCTTAAAGTGAAATGTCCGGTTCCTGCGATTTGCCCGGACTCCGGGATTTCGCCAGCCAAGGCCATTTATCATGGAAATTTTGAAACATCCGGCTTTTGTGCAGGCTGGACAGGAAATGTTTCGACCGTTCCAGCCACAGCACATGACCGGTATGGTTCAGCTTGCGGGCTTGCTTCTGAATGTTGCGAAAGATGGGCAACGCCTCGTTTAGCAGTTTTACCGCCCGCACATCCTGAAATCTTCTGGGGTCAGCCTCGATGCCCCGGCGTTTCATCGCCGTGGCCGCGACGCCGATTTTCGGCTCCGGGATTTTGTCAATCCCTTGCGCCTTGAGCGAACGCCGGTCAACCCGTTCCGGGCGACCGGCTTTTTCCAGAGCCGTGTTGACGTGCTTTTCCCATGATGCCCGCCAGCCGTCCAATTCATTCTTTGCCGCCAGACCCGCCGCCCCGCGTCCGTTGAACTTTCCGGCGGTGTCCGGCTTCTTACCAAAGCCAGCCTCGGAGATCGGACGCAGCGGGCACAGAATATGCGCGTGAGGGTTCAGGCCGTTTTTGGATTTGTGAACGGCCAAGTCAACCACCAGCCCTTTGCTGGTAAACTCGGAATCGCACCAGCCCCGAACCAGTTCGATTTGTTGCTCGCGGTTCAGGCCACGCGGTAGCGAGGCGACAAACTCGCGGGCAAGCTGCGAATCGTTTCTTTTTTCGACCACCTCGACCGTGTTCCACAGTTGTTCCCGCACGTCGCGTTGCTTCCTTGTCCCGGCCTGAATGTCCGGGCTTGGCTCCTTGAGCCAGCCGGGGGCATTTTGCGGGGACATAATTTCGGAATAAACGACCTCTTGAGCGCGGGGACGATAGTTGAAAGTTTTGTCCGCCCGTTCATCGTGCAGCGATTGCCCGGAGCGATAGGCGGCTTTGGCGACCATAGACACGGACTTGTCCACGCCTTTGACGCGCCGTCCGATGATCTTGGTTTCGAGCCGATAGTGACCAGTTGCCATGTGCCATTCCAGTCGCACCCGCAAGCAGAAACCGAACAAGCGGATTTGCCGGGGACTACCCCCTCTGTGAAAGTATGCCGCAGGCAAAAGGTGTAAGGGGCGCGGTTATATGTTGCAAGAGCAACATCGCGCCAAAAGGGGGCTGACTGCCCCCTTGGATTCCCCGTTTCAAGGGGTGTTCACCCCCTGAAAACCCCGACCAAAGGCAAGCCTCTGGACTCGCTCCCGCAGGGCTGCCGGCCTGATACCCGCCCAACCGTCCGCCGGTTGGAATCGCGCCAAAGCTCCCGCTCTGGACGGGCTTACCGGAAGGCAGAAAGGGAGTCGCAGCCATGCGGCCGCAGCGGGGCGCGAGCTGGAGGCTCGACCGCCGCCCCGCTGCTCGTTTTATCTCGCCGCCAAACGTCTCTTATTTCGGCGATAATTCTTGCGGAAATTCACAAATCCGCTTTCATAAATCCATGCACATGCCCAAGCGATTGCCCGTAACATTAGGATCAACCTCTGCATTTGAGGTTCAGACATACTTGGCCGAGTCGCCGGAGTATGCCGTTGCACAGAGCACCAGTGGAGACATAGGCGTGACGTGGAACCCAGACCCCACGGAGAGGCCGAATGGTTTTCCGCACTCTTATAGTCATCAGCAGTGGTTTATTTTGCCAGCACCACTCGCTCAGATGGTTCATGCTGGGGCGACATTTTTTGATGGGCAGTAACAGCGTCGGCAAACAAATGGCCATTAGGTGGCACCACCTACTCTTTTCTATGAACACAAACCAACTCGCAGAAGGACTCAGACAACTACAGGAACTCTCCGAGGGAGATTACCATCAGCCGCTAGAAACCGTATTATCCGACCCGAATGAAAAGAAAGCCTTTGAGCGAATTGGGCGACTCATCGGAGTCTCGCTCAAGCAGCCCTTTGCTACGCCGAGACCAATACGCAGTCTGGAAGATTCCCGCACTCGTTCTCACCGTGGTTGGGAGCTTCAGGTTGACAGCTTTCAGCGTTCAGGCATTCAGCACACTTGGCAGTATCAGACGCTTGATGCAATCCGCCGAGAGGCTGGATTCGATTCGGTTGAGCAGCTTGCACGGGACGCGCACTACGAGCGTGGCTTTTTCAGCTATTTGGCCCGCTCGGCACACAAGTATATTTGTGGCGACCCGGCAATCCGCAAAGAGATGGAAAAGCATGTCAAAGCGGCCAAGAGGGCAGGATTTTCCACGAAGCATCTGACGCCGGAGGTGCTTGTTCAGGCTGGCGGCCTTGGACTTGGTGCCTACTTAGTGGCTCACATTCCAGTATTTGGCTTTGTCGGTGCGCCGGTGGTTGCCGGATTCGTTCTGGTTTTATACTCGATTGGTTCGGACGCCTTCTGCAAATACATTGACGACCGTTTTGATAGCGACGACCGCACCGCCTAACGTTTCGACTGCGATTATTTTGATATGAAACGCATTAAAGTGGTTCTCGACCAGAAGAACGACCACTTCCGCCGGATTACGGAAGCGGTATCCATTGTCAATTCCGCTCAAAATTACTTTTTGCTGGAGATTCAAGAAGATTTTACCGAACCAGTGTGCCTCAACGGAATGGTTATCTCCGACAAATCTCGTGCAAATATCAGTAACAAGTATCGCGGAGAATCGGTCATTTATGTCGTTTCACTGCGTTTTGACGACAACTGGTTCAGTCATCCTCACAGAGAATGTAAGATTATTACAATTGCAGATTGGGAAAAGCTATTTGCGCCACCTGGATTGCGTGCGTATTTGATTTACCACTTTGCGGAGGCACTGTTGACATTTGAGGCGGATTTGTCTGAAGAAATGCATGTAAGTTTTGCCCACGAGCCACCTCAAGGTTGTATCTCTGATTTCTGTGTGAATAAACCGGACGTGAAGCTCGGTATGGCAGCAGGAAATCTTTGCCCAGTTTGTGAAGGCATTTTGGCGCGATATGGCATGAACGCCAATGCGATTGAGGCACTTCGGCGAATTCTTGATGTTGTGCGGTCAGACGCCATTGGGCGTCCGAGAGTTCTTGATCCAGATACGGCTTTTATTGTCATGCGATTCAGTCAAAATGACGAGAACAGTAACGCGTATCGTTACGGTGTGGAAAAAGGCCTTGAGGATGTGGGCATTAAGCCGGTTCGTGCAGACGATTCTGTAAAATCGAGCCAGATTCTTGAAAAAATCTTTCGGCACATTGAAAGGGCAAGATTCGTCGTGGCGAAAGTGGACGTTGAAAATTTAAATTTTTATTATGAGCTGGGTCTCGGAATGGGGCTTGGAAAAGATGTTTTGCTCATTTCAGAAAGATCGCTAGTCCTAAATTTGCCCAGTGACTTGCGAAACTGGGAATGTCTGACTTACGAAAAAGGAAATTACGAAATGTTGCGAAAAAACATCGCAGATTTTTTCGAGACCACCTATGGGCGAAAAAGAATTAGGGTATAAGAGTGCCAGTGAAAGTGTCAGTTCAAAGGCTGGAAAGTAGTGAAAAATTGTGGCGAGTAATGGCGAATTTACCTTGTAAATACAGGGGTTTATGCTATTTTATTGGTGTTCTGATTCGGGTTTACAGACCGTGCCCATCCGTCGTGAAGGAGACCGGGTTCGCGAGCAAGGGTTCCGCCGCGAAGAGGCTTACGGAAAGCCCGGGGGCGACCTCAAATTTCTTAATGGCAAGTTGACCTTCGTCCGAGGCCTCAGCCACACCGATTTGTTGTTCC
>CAIQWB010000093.1 GCA_903875465.1 uncultured Verrucomicrobia subdivision 3 bacterium | reverse complement strand
TCGCGGAGAATCCGGCGGAACTCCGGGCTGTTGAACGGGTCGAACAAATAAATAATACCGGCGGCACTTGCGACGTGTTGAGCCCCCGGTTGTTCCACGATGTTGACGCCCGGCTGGAAATGCTCACCGGCATTGTCGTAGAAAATCAAAGCGCATTTCTTGCGCGTTTTCTCCTGGGCTGCCAGAGTATAAACAAATGGGCGTGGGAGCGCGACCATGCGTCCTTGTCTCGGCAGACGCTCATACATCGCACCTTCAAAAACGGTTTTTGCTAACTTCGCCTGAGCCGGGGATTGCGCGCCGAAAAGCGCTTTACGCATGTCGTTGATGGGAGCATTGCCAGTCGGATCGCTGTCTTGAAAGACAATTCCGAAATCCCGAAACAATGTGGCCGGTAACACTTTCGTTAAGACGCTCAAGAAATAAGATTTTCCAGCACTCTGGTCGCCCACCAGCGAAATGATATGGTGCGGCATTTCAAGAAAACTTGGCGGCAGCTTTCTGCGGCAGTGCGGGCAAGCCGTTTCAGACGAGGGCAAGCTCATGGCGTCCAGCGCCTGACCAGCATTGTTGAACCGGGTTGCTAAAAAACGTTGTTGTGCGTCTTCACCAAGTAGCGGATCACCACGCAACGAATCATGCACGGCGATGTGCATGATGTCACCCGCATCAAAACGCAGCCAGCAGACCGGGCAGTTCAAATTTCCGTCAGGATTCGGGCTTGCAAATGCAGCATCTCTGGCTGGCTCAAGGGTTGTTTGAGGCTGTGGCCATGAAAGGGGAACATTCGGTTGAGGGACGTAAATTTCTGTGCTGCAATCAGGGCAATCCACGCACATTCCTGCGGCGTCCTCATCGGCTTTTAACTTCCGACCGCAAGATGGACAAAAAAAGCGAATCTCCATAGCCCAATAATTTGGTTAACGGCGTCTGAATGGTGCACCAGAATCAAATGCAATGTCAAAAAAGGATTTGAGCAGTGCTTGGTTTTTAACGATTCTCATAACTCATTTATCTTCATCCTTATGCAGAATGCAACCGTGCGTGAAAAATTGACAGAATAAAATTCGCTTGATTTTCATTCCGCGCTTTATTTATTAGGGCATGAGCTTCCCTGGCGCTCCAATTTCGCCTTACCCAATGGGTGAGGGTAAATCACCCTTGGTGAAGGCAGGCGGCGGAGCGCCACCGCCCCCATTGGCTGTGGACACATTGCGGCGCCGGACCGGACTGAGTTTGCTTTTAAGCGGACTGATGAATGCTGCGGAGCAGTTGCCCGCCACCGAGCACTGGCGGCTGATTTGGCACCGTATTTTTGAACCTTACCGCCTGTCACAGCCAGTGCCCTTGGCTCCCAGCGGTTGAAGCTGGGAAAAACGAAGCCAAAAACAACCGAAGCAATCGCCCAACGTCGGATTTATCAGGGTGCGGCGGCGGAACCTTATCTGCCAACTGCTGTTTTTAGGTTAACATTTTTCGCATACTCCCGGCCACGCTGGGGTAAAGACCCCATGGTGCGTTTTCCCCGCACCGTGCATCTTGTTTCCTGTAGTCACCCGGTGGTGCTCACTCCGCCAACCCAATTTTCCAACCAACCCCCCATGAAACATAATCATCAGCACGACAATGCCCCCGCCCCCGGCGCGCACCTTGTGCCCGTGCGCTTTGAATTCAGCGATCCCCACGCCACGGTTGTCTGTGTGGCGGGATCGTTTAATCACTGGCAGCCCGAACGCAAAACCCTGCATTCCTCCGGGGCTGGCAATTGGTGGAAGGAAACCGCCCTCGCTCCCGGCACTTATGAATACTGCCTCGTGGTGGATGGGCGCTGGATTCCCGATCCCCGGGCGGCGGCCTCCGTGCCGAACCCTTTTGGCGGTCGCAATTCGTTGCTGACCGTCGCTGCCACCCCGGCGGCCGCCCACCTGGCCGATGCCGAAAAATTACCGTTGAAAAACGAGAACCAAACCAAAAATAAATAACATGAACGAACCTACTCCCAACATTACTGAAGAAGTCAATCATTTGGCCGCCGACGCGCGGGCACTCCTGGCCGCCACCGCCGATGTCGCCGGTGAAAAAGTCGGGGAAGCCCGCAAACGCCTCGCCGCCGCTCTCGCCAGCGGGAAGCAAATCGCCGGTCAGGTTCGGGACCAGGCTGTCGCCGGGGCCAAAGTGGCGGATGAAGCCGTCCATGCTCATCCCTATCAAGCCATCGCCATCGGCGTGGGCCTCGGCGCGGTGCTGGGCTACCTGCTCGCCCGCCGTTCCTCGGGCAAGTGCGAATAAGCTGATTATGGAAACCACCACCGCCAGCCTTCAGCACCTGGCCGCGACTTCCAAACAAGTGGCGCGGCGGCTGTTGACCCTCGGGGAAAACCGGCTGGAATTGCTGGCGGTGGAGGTGCAGGAGGAGCGCGAGCGGCTCCTGCACGCTTTTCTCCTGGCCCTGGCCGTCGCCGTGTTTGGCCTGCTCGCCGGCCTGACCCTTACCGCCGTCATTGTGATCACCTGGACCGGTTCGCCGGTTTGCATTCTGCTGATTCTCACCCTGCTCTACGCCGCCGCCGCCCTCTTCCTGTGCCGCCGCGTGCTGGGCCTGCTGCGCAACTGGCAAAGTTTCTCCGCCTCCGTCGATCAACTGCGAAAGGACCGTGAATGTTTGGAAAAAATCTTCATTTAAACGCCCTGCAATCCCGCAAACAACTCCTGTTGGCAGAAAGTGAACTCAACCGGGTTCAACTGGCGCAGGACTGGCAGTCCGCCCGCCAGGAAGTGCAAGCGCTCGCCCGGCAGGCCCGGACCATCAGTTGCTTGGTGGCCGTGGGCACTACCTTGCTCGCCGGTCTCGCCGCCGGCCGCCGCAGTCAATCCCTGCCGCCCGCGCCAAAGCCCTCCTGGCTCGGCAAATTACTGAAAGGGGCCGCGCTGGTTTCCACCTGCTGGACCGTCTTGCGCCCGCCGCCGCCGGATGGACATGGCCAGCACACCCCATGAATGTTCGCGCACATGAATGAACCGGCCACCTTGACCCGCACGAGCGCCACGAGCGCAGGAAGCCAGTATCCGCTGATTGGCGCCGGCATCCTCTTGGGCATGGGCTTTGGCGGCCTGGCCGATGGCATCCTCCTGCACCAGATTCTGGGCTGGCATCATCTGGTTTGTTTTAATGCTCATTGCGTACCCGCCTCCGTGGCCCAATTCGCATTGGAGAACACGCAGGACGGCTATTTTCATCTCTGGCTCTGGCTGGTGCTCATGGCTGGCACGCTCCTCCTGTTTCGCGTCCTCAACCGGTCCCGCCGCACCTGGCCGGGAACCCTTTTGGCCGGGGCCATGCTGGCGGGCTCCGGCGTTTTTAATTTCTTAGAGGGCCTGCTCAACCACCAAATTCTGGGCATCCATCATGTGCTGCCTGGCAATCCCCACCAACTCTTGTTTGACCTGCTGTACTTGGCGAACGGCGTGCTCTTCGCGCTGGTGGGGGCCTGGCTCATCCGCCGTCCGGGCACTGGGTTTGCTAAAAAGAATATCATACGAATACAACAAAACCCCACGGCCGGGTAATACCCCATGGCGCCCGGCCCGGCCCGGCACCATCTTTGAATCATGAACCATCCCGCATGGCCCGCTTAACCCCCAACGCAACCCCTTATTATGCTCGGCACCATTTTACTTGCTTTCCTCATCCTCGTTTTAATCGGCGCCCTCCCCGCCTGGCCGCACAGTCGCAACTGGGGCTATTACCCCAGCGGCGGCCTCGGCCTGGCCGTTCTTATCCTCCTGGTTCTGGTGCTTTTGGGCCGCATTTGACCCCTGTTCGCCTCCCCAGTTAGCCAAACTTTTTTCGAAACCACTCAAAAACCCCCTAATTTTACAATAATTACCACTATTTTATGATTCGCAGCTTGAAACAACTCTACGGTGACCAGCTCGGAGCCTCCGATGGCAAGCTGGGTGAGGTGTTGGACTTTTATTTTGACGACCGCAGTTGGGCCGTGCGCTATGTCGTCGCGGACACTGGCACCTGGCTGACCGGCCGGCAAGTCCTCCTTTCCCCCCACGCGCTGGGCAATTTATATCAACCGGGCAAGCTGCTGATGGTGAACCTCACTCGCCAGCAAATCGAAGACAGCCCGGGGCTGGCGGCCCACCAGCCGGTCTCCCGGCAATTTGAGGAAAGCTATTATGATTATTATGGCTGGCCCAATTACTGGCAGGGCGATGGCTTGTGGGGCACCAACGGTTTCCCCACCGTGGTAAATCCCTTCTCGGCCCGCAAAGTCCCCACGGTCATCACCGGCGGCGCCCACGCCGGCCACCATGCCGCCCATTTGCGCAGCACGCTGGCAGTGGCGGGATATCACATCAAGGCCACCGACGGCTTGATCGGCCATGTGAGCGATTTCATGATGGATGATAAAAGTTGGACGATTCAGCAGCTGGTCGTAAAAACGGGACACCGGCTCTCCGGCCGGGACGTGCGCATTCCCACCCATAAAGTGGAGCGGATCAGTTACGAGGACTCCACCGTATTTGTGAATCTAACCGTGGCCGCCATTGAAACCCTGCCCACCCTGGCTCTCGATGCGGTCGGCGCGGCGGCCTGACTGCCCGTGCCATTGGGGTGAACACCCCATGGTTAAACCATAGCCCCAAAAGGTATTCTCTGATTATGAAACATCACCATTCCCCCCAGCCCCATGCTGCCGCCCCGGTCAAACATGCCGAACCCACCGCCGGGGCCCTGGCCGCCGGCGCGCTGAATTTTATCCCATCCCCGGATGAGGTCTCCCGCAAAGCCTATTTTGCTTATGTGAACCAGGGCTCCCAGCCCGGTCACGAAGTCCAGCATTGGCTCAAGGCGGAGGCGGACTTGATCGCCGACCGTGACCGTACCCGGGTGCATGGTTTTCACAACCCGACCTGACTCTAACCTATCGCACCCCCAACCCCATCCATTTATGATCACTGCCATTAATAATCTCACCGAAGCGCCCAAACTGTATGAAACCGAAAACGACATTTCGGCCGCCAATCGTTTGGAACTCAACGCGCTCTTAAACCAGCGGCTGGCCTCGGCCGTGGACCTGCAATCGCAAATGAAACAGGCGCATTGGAATGTCAAAGGCCCCAGTTTTATCGCCCTTCACGAATTATTCGACAAAGTGGACGAGGCCGTGGAGGCTTATGTCGACCTCATTGCCGAGCGCATAGTCCAGCTCGGCGGCATCGCCGAGGGCACGGTCCGGGTGGCCGCCGCGCGCTCGCGCCTGCCGGAATATCCGATGGCCATCGCGGATGGCATGGCGCATGTCGAAGGCGTGGCCCGCGGGCTTTCCACCTTCGGCCAGGAAATTCGCGCCTCGATCGATGAAGCCAATGAACTCGATGACGCCGACACGGCGGACCTCTTTACCGAAGTTTCCCGTGGCATCGACAAATGGCTCTGGTTTGTGGAGGCGCATTCCCAGGCCACGAAATAACCCTCGCTCCCACCCTGCGCCGCCCCCACAATGCCGGTTATTATGAATACTACCACTCCGATCACCCCGCGCGATTTATCCAAACAAGCTCCGTCCAGCCCGCGCCTGCGGACCGGCGGATTTGTCATTGCCCGTCGCGCCGCGGATAAATGCCGTGCCAGCCTCCTCGGCCAGCTCGGCGAATACCATTACGACTGTCCGCTGGATAATCAGCTCTTCACCTTCAAGGGCATTACCAGCGCCGAATTCACCACCGCCGTGAAAGCCGCCAAAACCTATGAGGATGTCGGCGCCTGGTTGTTGCACAATGGCATCCCCAAAACCACGGCGGAGATCAAAGCCTGGTCCGACGAGGTGGAGGCCAGCAGCCCGATGAAAGTCCCCGCGCGCCGCGCCTATTTCATTGAGAACTGCCACAAAATTGGGCTGAATCCCGAAACCAATTCCACCTTTGACTGGCTGGAAGCGGATGACCGATCCAGTTTCATTCGCATCCTGGCCCAACCCACACCGGTAATCGTTCATTCACAGTACGCCGCCAAATAAACTCATGACCACCAAATATATCAAGCCCCCCAACCACCCCGCCCACGCCACCCCTGAAACTCCGGTGTTTCCGAAGGAAGTTCACCATCCCCGGCCGCCCGTCGTGGCGGAAGGTACCGCAACGAAGCCGGTCAAGCGGGACAATATCTTCTCAAAGTCCCGCGACATCCGGGAGGATCGTGACGCCCGCCAGGTCAAAACCTCGCACAACCCCCAAACCCTGCCCCACGGTCGATAAATCAGCGCGTATGAATCCCAATCCATTAAAGGTCGGAGTGCTTACGGAAAATTCCGAAGGCATCGGCACAGTGACGCGCAAGATGGTGCGGGAACGCGCAGTGGAGCTCGCCGAAATCAAAGGCCATACCGCCCAAGAAGTTTCCAAAACCGATTGGGAACAGGCTCGCCGGGAATTGACCGGTGAGCCCGCCCCCGACCGGGATCCCAAGGAACTGTTATTGGAGTCTGCTTCCGAGGCCGAGCGCTGGGATCCAGTACCCGGTTCCGTCGGCCAGGCGGTGCCGGTATCGGGTAGCGAGGATGAGGACGAGGAAGGCCGCAGTGACAATACCCGCCTGACGGAGGAGGGGATCGCCGGTGCCGAACACGATCAGATGCGCCAGTCCAGCCGGTCAGCGGAGTAACCCGGCAGGTGCTCCGCCCCACATGGATGCGAACCGCAAACTGGTGGCGACTTTGGCGCACTCCGCCCTGTATCAACGCTATGAAAAAGCGTTTGCGGAAACCATCGGCTTGCCGCTGACGCTGCGCCCACTGGAAACCTGGCAACTGCCATTTAATGGCCAACGCCATGAAAATGCCTTTTGCGCATTGATTGCCACCAAAAGCAGCGCCTGCTGCGCCTGCCTGCAATTGCAGGCGCAACTCACCCAGGCCGCCCTGGCTGCGCCCGCCACCAGCACCTGTGCGTATGGCCTGTGCGAGACTGCCGTGCCCGTGAAACTCGGGCCGCAAACCATCGGCTTTTTGCAAACCGGCCAGGTGCTGCGCCAGAAGCCCACGGAAGCCGCCTATCAACGGGTCGTTCAAGCTGGCGGCCGGTTGGGGATTGACTTGGGCGGGGTGCTCGCCCGCCAGGCCTATTTTGCCACCCCGGTGGCCCGCCCAGCCAGGCTGGCTGCCGTCACGGATATGCTCGCCATCTTTGCCGGACATCTGGCATTGCAGGCGAATCAACTGGCCATCCAAACCGCCAACGTCGAGCCGCCGGTAATTACCCGGGCCCGGCAATTCATCCAGGAGCATTACCGGGAAGACTTGTCCTTGGGCGTGGTTTCCGGCAGCGTTAATATCAGTCTCTTTTACTTCTGCAAACAATTTCGCAAATCCACCGGATCCAGCTTCACGGAATTTGTCACCCGCACCCGCATCGAGGCCGCCAAAAATCTGCTCCTCAACCCCCATTTGCGGGTGAGCGAAATTGCCTATGATATCGGGTTTCATTCGCTGACCCATTTCAACCGGGCTTTCAAAAAATGCCAGGGCCAGTCGCCCTCGGCATACCGGAGTCAATTGCCCGTGTTAGGCTGAGTGACGGCGGTTGAAAGATCAGGGTTGACGGAAGGCTCGGTTTGTCAAAAGCTGGGCCAGCCAAAATTGAATGAAACCCATTGCCGCCAAAACCACTGACCGGGCGACCTTGCAAACCATTGCCCGCCACGCCATGACGGAACGTGGTTTGGAGCCGGATTTCTCCCCGGCGGTTTACACCGAACTGGCCGGCATCAAAGCACCGGCCCGGGCGGGCGCCGGCCTCCGTAATCTGCGCGATTGGCTGTGGGTGTCCATTGATAATGATGACTCCCGCGACCTGGACCAGCTTTCGGTGGCGGTGGCCCTGCCGCAGGGCGAGGTCCGCATTCTGGTGGCCGTGGCGGATGTGGATGCGCTGGTGCGCAAAGACATGGCGATCGACCGCCATGCGGTTTCCAATACCACCTCCGTCTATACCTCGGCCCTGATTTTCCCCATGCTGCCCGAGGTGCTCTCCACGGATTTGACCTCACTGGGCGAGGATCAGGACCGGCTGGCCTTGGTGGTGGACCTGCGGTTCGCGGCCGATGCCGCCCTACTCGCCTTTGAAATCTATCCGGCACAAGTCCGCAACCATGCCAAACTGGCCTATAATGCGGTGGCAGCCTGGCTGGAGGGGCAGGGGCCGGCACCCGCGCGCGTGGCCCAATTGCCGGCGCTGGTCGAAAATCTGCGGCTGCAGGATCACGTTGCCCAGCAACTGGCGCAGCGGCGCAAGCACCGCGGGTCCCTCAGCTTGGAGACCATCCAGGCCCGGGCGGTTTTTACCGGTGACCAGGTGGCCAGCCTGGCGGCGAATCAATCCAATCGGGCGACGCAATTGATCGAGGAATTCATGATTGCTGCCAATAGCGCAACGGCGACATTTCTGGCCGGCAAAAAATTTCCAACTCTGCGCCGCGTGTTGCGCTCGCCCGAGCGCTGGGCGCGGATTGTCCAACTGGCCGGGGGACTGGGCACGAAACTGCCCGGCCTGCCGGATGGCCTGGCCTTGGAAAATTTTCTACTGCAACGGGCGCAGGCCCAACCCGACCGCTTCCCGGACCTTTCGCTCGCGGTTGTCAAACTCATTGGCCGCGGGGAATATGTTTTGGATGTTCCCGGCGGCAACCCGCCCGGCCACTTTGGCCTGGCGCTCAAGGATTACACTCATTCCACCGCCCCCAACCGCCGGTTTCCCGACCTGCTCACGCAACGTCTCTTGAAGGCAGCACTGCACGGACTGCCTGCGCCTTATTCCGTGGTGGAATTAGGGGCTCTGGCCGACCACTGCACCGCGCGGGAGGACGATGCCACGAAGATCGAACGGCAGGTGCAAAAGTCGGCCGCCGCACTGCTGCTTTCGAACCAGATTGGCCGGCAGTTTGATGGCATTGTCACCGGCGCTTCTTTTAAGGGCACCTGGGTGAGGATCCTCCAGCCGCCCATTGAAGGCAAGCTGGTGCGGGGTTTTGCGGGTCTGCAGGTGGGCGACCGGGTGCATGTCCAATTGGTGCACACGGATGTGCAGCAGGGATTCATTGATTTTGCGCGGGATGCGGCCTTGGCCCGATAGGCCAGGCCCGGTGGGTGTCACAAAACACTCTTTCCCAAAGCCACTTCCTATGGTAATGGTGGTGGGTGAATTTTTTTGTCCAACGCAGTGAGTTGCGCGACATTTATGACAAAGTCGCGGCTGGCGAACGCATTACCGATGCGGATGCGCTCCGGCTGTTTAATTCCAGGGACCTGAACGTCCTCGGAGCGATGGCCGATCTGGCCCGCCAGAAAAAGGTGGGCAACCGCGCGAGCTACATCGTCAACCGCTACATCAATTATTCCAATTACTGCATCCTGTCCTGCCAGTTTTGCTCGTTCTCCCGCAAGAAGCGCGATGCCGATGGCTTTGAGCTCACCATTCCGCAAATCGTGGAGAAAGCCCGGGAAGCCCTCAAGCTGGGCATCACGGAATTGCACATTGTCGGTGGCTTGCATCCCACCCTGCCATTCAGTTATTACGTGGACATGCTCCGGGCCCTCAAAACGCTGGACGCCCGGTTGCATTTGAAATGTTTCACGGCGATTGAAATTTTGCACCTGGCCTGGCTGGCCAAAAAGACCGTGGAACAAACCCTCGTGGAATTAAAAGCCGCCGGTTTGGATGCGCTCACGGGTGGGGGCGCGGAGATTTTTCAGAAAGACGTGCGGGCGACCATCGCCCGGGGCAAGGAGTCTGCCGCGGAATACCTGGACGTCCACCGCACCTGGCACCGCCTCGGTGGCCGCAGCACTTGCACCATGCTATTTGGGCATGTGGAAACCCACGCTGACCGCGTGGACCATCTGCGGCAGTTGCGCGCGTTGCAGGATGAAACCCACGGATTCACGGCGTTCATCCCGCTGGCCTACCAGCCGGAGAATAACGACATTCCGGTCAAGACGCCGCCCACGGGCTTTGATTCGCTGCGCACCATCGCCATCAGTCGCATTTACCTGGATAACTTTGACCACCTTACCGCCTATTGGGTTGGGCTGGGTTTGAAACTGGCGCAGGTGGCGCTGAGCTATGGGGCGGATGACATTCACGGCACCATCATTGAGGAACATATTTTCCACATGGCGGGGGCCACTTCGCCCCAGTTGCAAACCGAGGCCGACATGGTGAAAGCCATTCGCGAGGCGGGGCGCACCCCGGTGCAGCGTAATACCTTCTATGAACCCATCCGCATTCTGGAGGAAGCGGCGCCAGCCCTGGCCGGGAATCCTGCGCCGCCGGTCGATTCGGAAGCCAGTCTGACCACGGCCTGAACGGTTAGGGGCCAATATAATTGCCGTCGCTGAATTGTTTCATGGCGGCTTGGAGGCGGAGTAAATCGGGCATTTCCTCGGGTGGCACGGTCTGGAGCCATTCGTAAAAAATCTTGGGCACCTGCCATTTCCAATGTTCCACATGGCCGTCGGCCATGGCCAGGTTGGCTCCACGATTGTGCCGGTCAGAGGGCATGTCCCACCAGATATTGGGATCAAAGTAGGGCGAGTTCTGCGGTGGATTGCCAAATTCAGCATCTTCAATCGTGTCGGCGTTTTCATCAATCAACACAAACAGGCTGCTTGGGGCGGGCTTGACCACCTGGGTGAATTTCATCCAACTCGGCAAATAAGCATTTTCGGGATCGCCCCCGGGGAAGCCGTTGATGGACTGGCTCATGTTGTAGCTCCGCCAGCGGAGTTGGGGCAGGGGCTGGCCATCCGGGGTTTGCAGGGTGGAGAGGTCGGCCGGGCAATGGTAGATGGGCAGGGAGGAATTATAGGTGTACAACAGGCCGGTGATGATGTTGGAAGGATTCATTTCTGAGCGCGCATCCTGGTCGGGCAGCCAGGAAAGGCCGTTGGTAAGGGCCCCATCGACCCCGCTGCTGTTGATGTTTACCACGGAGTTGTTGGGCACAAAAAAGTCATTGTTGTCCGTCGTGTAAAGGTGGGAACACAATTGGAGCTGCTTGAGATTATTGAGGCAGACCAGGGTGCGGGCGCGGTCCTTGGCCCGGCTGAGCGCAGGCAGCAGCAGGGCGGCCAGGATGCTGATGATGGCGATGACCACCAGTAGTTCAATGAGGGTAAAGGCACTCCCGCAGCGTCCGTGCCTGGGACGGTTCTGCGACCGGCTGGAGCCATGCTTACTCATCTTGCAGATGCGTAAACAATAAACCGGGCGGGGAAAAACACCATAGAAATTTTCCGGCCCCATGGGGGTGCGGATTGGTGGGGGCGGTCTGGCGGGGTTGCCCCAACCAAAGGTTAACTCCCGGCCGCGGATGGGCTACGTCTTGTGAAGCCAACGGCCGCCATCCCTGGCGAGGGTTTGGCGCCGGGCGATGTCAAAATCATAAAATAGCGTTAAGGATTATAAAATGGGCCGTTTTTAGATGGTTCGGTCACCAAGCCGACAGCGTCCGGGAGGGCAGACGGGACCCGGGATGAGCGGTTTTGACCGGAAAAGCATTGGCAGGACCGGGCTGGGTTGGCCATGGCCGGCGGGCCCTGTTCCTAAAGTTGACCACTGGCAACAGCTCCAAATTACAAGCACCAAGCACCAAAATTCATGCGGCGGCAAGCTGGCCTGGCTGCATTACGCCTCGACGTACAAAAAATTTCTCAATTGGCAATATCAAAGTTAACAACCATGCCGCGACGGCCCGGTGCTGGTTGCAACCCAACACCGCGAACGCGCCCGAAACCGGAATAGAAGCCAAACCGGTCACAGGCCTGGAACGCTCTGGGCGCTGGCCTTGGGGGGCACGATGAATGAGTACCGTATGACCGTACGTGGATAGTATGCGTACTAAAAGCACCGCTGATGCGCGCGCTTTCAACTTCGCCCAAAGGGCTTCCGCCGACGCCCAAGGGCCTGGGGCGGACAGGAGCGGAGACGGAGATTTGGCGCAAAGGTACGAGGGTGCAAAGGCGCGAAGCGTTTAGCGGTCCATGGAATTGCATTCGGATACCGGGGAGTGCGGGGGCGGCTGTTCGCCGTGGCTGTTAGCGACGGTTGAACCGGACGGATGTTTGGGATCGCCAAACGCTTACGAGGTCGTCCCAGGCCGTCCCGATGGGGCTGCATGCGGTCCAATAAATGATTGCCAGCCAGCCGGGCAAATCCCAAACTGGCTGCCAAACCAACGTTTGCCAAAACCATGAACGCAAAACCTCAATCCCGGCTGGGACGGTGGCTGGCCATAGGCGTAGCCCTGGCCTTGACGGCCGGTCATACGCCGGCTGCCGACACCAATCTCCCCGCCACCCCCTGCCTGGCGGTGCTGGACCGGTTCACTGCTGCCAATGTGCCCGCCTTGGGCCCGGCGGAGATCTGCTCGCCCGCCGGCAAATGGACGAACGCGGTCACCCCCGGCGGCTTGCCCGGCCACGGCCTGGCCCAGCATCCGATGCTGTATGTTGGCGAAAATTACACCAAAATGTTCCTCGTCAACGAGGGGAAGGTGATTTGGACGTATCAAACCGGCCCGGGCTACGAATACGATGACGTGTGGATGCTCGCCAATGGCAACATCCTCTTCACGCGCATGCAATACGCCGCCGAAATCACACCGGATAAAAAAGTGGTGTGGCGTTACGATTGTAATAACGGCAAAGGCGCCGATCACACGGAAGTGCACACCTGCCAGCCCATCGGTCTGGACAAAGTGATGCTGGTAGTAAATGGTCTGCCGCCCCGGCTGCTGGTCGTCAACACCCAGACAGGGGCGGTGGAGATCAACCACGAAATCGCCTATCCGCCGTCCACGAACCCCGCCAGCATCCACGGCCAGTTTCGCCGCGCGCGCTGCACCGCTGAGGGAACGTATCTGCTTTCCTACCTGGGCGGAGGCAAGGTGGTGGAGCTGGATAAAAACTTTAAGGAAATTTGGAACTATCCGATTCGCTCGCCGTGGGCCGCCCTCCGGCTCAAGAACGGCAACACGCTGATCACCGCCGAGCACGACAATCTGACGCGCGAGGTGAATCGGGCGGGCGAAACCATCTGGGAAATCAGGAACACCGACCTCCCGGCGGCGTGGCAGTTGGTCCAAGCGCCGCAAACCTGCACCCGCCTGGCCAACGGCAACACCATCCTCACCTCCCGCGGCGGTGCCGGCAAAGGTCCGCAACTCATCGAAGTCACCCCGGACAAGCACGTCGTCTGGGTCTTGCAAGACTGGCAGGACCTCGGCGATGCCACCGCTGTGCAAATCCTGGATGATCCCGGCATTCCCGAAATCCCCGGTGACTCGCAGCACTGAAAAGCGCCCGCTGGCCCGGGCAAGCGCCAGGCCAATCCGCCACCGAACGCCAGCCACGGTCCAAAGCCCCGGGGCTTCCGCCACCCCGGGCTCCGAGCCGGAACCAGGCAATAATTTCGGCAGTCGCCGGAGCTTGGAAGATAATGCTTCGGGGCCGATAGGATAAACCCGAACTCCGAAATTAAAATGGCCGGTCTGCATTCATCGCTTGGGCATAAACGCTTTGGAACATTGGCTTCCCAAGCCGCTGCCAAGCAGTTGCCCATTTAAGGATGCGCGCTGCGCGCAGCGGCAGTCTCACCAGACCACTGCGGGCATGCCGGCGATATTTCCAAAGTGTTTCGGCTCCAACAGCTTGACACATCCCGGCCATTTTAATTTCGGAGTTCGGGATTAAAACGCTGCGGGCCTGCTTGCATGATGCGGTGGCGGTGCGCCGGGGCGATCACCGCGCGGCCCGGTTGCAACTGGCGTCGGAGCGCCTGGCGGAGCTGCACAGCCATGTCCCAGACCAGCCAAAATCGCTCCCGTGATTGACAAGCCATCGAGTTTTCCGTAATCACTTTGGCAACATGAAATTCCCCCGGTATTCGCAATTGTCGTTCAGCGCCCTGGCGCTGATGTTGGGTATGCTCGCCACGCCGTCGGTCCAGGCCGAAGTCCAATACGAGCCGAAGCCGGCTGATCCGTATTTCGACAAATTTAATCCGCTCAAGGCTCCGGACATCGGGCCGCTGGTGCTGCAACCGGGGGACCGTCTGGCGATCATTGGCGATTCGATCACCGAGCAGCGCATGTATTCCCGCCTGATGGAAGATTACCTCACGGTGTGCGTGCCGGAATTGAACATCACGGTGCGGCAGTTTGGCTGGAGTGGCGAAACCGCCGAGGGTTTTCACAAGCGCATGGATTCCGATTGCCTGCGCTTTCATCCCACCGTGGCCACCCTGGCCTATGGCATGAACGATTCCAAATACCGTCCGTTCGACCTGGCCAACGGGGAATGGTACCGGGAACAATACGCGGCGGTGGTGGACGGTTTAAAAGGGGCGGGTGCCCGGGTGGTGCTGGGCTCCCCTGGTTGCGTGGGCAAAATGGCCACTTGGACCCATTCCAAAAATACCACGCTGGACGAACATAACCTGAATCTCTGCACCCTGCGGGACATTGATGTGCGGCTGGCGGAGCAGGAAGAGGTGCGTTTTGCGGACGTATTCTGGACCTTGTACAAGGCGGGGTTTGCCGGTCAAAAATATGCCACGGCGGACCACCCCTACGAACTTTGTGGTCACGATGGCGTGCACCCCAACTGGTCCGGTCACCTGGCCATGGCTTATACTTTCCTGCATGCCATGGGGCTGGATGGTAATATTGGCACGATCACTGTGGATTTGGCTGCCAATACCGCCACCGCGACGACTGGCCATGACATTAACGGTTTCGAGAGCAACACGGTAACGGTGGTCAGTCACAAATATCCGTTTTGTGCCGAGGGCGATCCCACGAGCGACCGGAGCATTCGTTCGGGCACCACCTTGGTGCCGTTTTTTCAGGAACTCAGCCGGTTCAACCTCGTGGTGGCGCATGCGCCCGGCACCCATTACCAAGTTGTCTGGAGTGGTGGTACTAATTGCTTTACCAACAGCTACACGGCCACCCAACTGGCGGCGGGAGTGAATCTGGCGCAGGATTACGTGAGCAATCCATTTTCGGATGCCTTTCAACAAGTGGACAAGGCGGTGGGGGCCAAACAAGCGTACGAGACCACGCAGATCAAAAAAATCTTTCATGGTCCCGAAGGCAAAGCCGATATCAACGCGGCAGTGGAGAGGACGGAGGCGGAGCGCGCTCCGCTGGCGGCGGCGGTGGCCGCCGCCGTGGTGCCCGTGATGCACACCATTCGCTTGGTGCCGGTGGATTGAGGGCGGCGGTCGGGCCCGATTCCCAACCTTACCCCCGAAGATCGGCGGGGGAAAGCCAGCCGTTTAGCACTTTCCATTCGGCGGTTTTGCAGTAACTTGATGCCACGAACATGATTCTGGTTTTGGACAATTACGATTCGTTCACCTACAACCTGGTGCAGTACCTGGGTGAGTTGGGGGTGGAGATGCAGGTGCGGCGCAACGATGAGATTTCCCTGGAGGCGATCAATGACCTCAAGCCCGAGCGCATTCTTGTTTCGCCCGGGCCCTGTTCGCCGCGCGAAGCCGGGCTGTCCAACGAGGTGATCCGGCATTTTGGCCAGCGCATCCCGGTATTTGGCGTGTGCCTGGGCCACCAGTGCATCGGCCATACCTTCGGCGCGGAAGTCGTGGTCAATTACCGCATGATGCACGGCAAAACCTCCCCCATCAAACACAACGGGAAAGACTTGTTTGCGGGCATGCCCAATCCGTTCCTGGCCACGCGGTATCATTCGCTGGTCATCAAGCGGGACACCATGCCGGATTGCCTGGAAATCACGGCGGAGACCGAGGAGGGCGAAATCATGGGAGTGAAGCACAAGGAACTGCCTATTTGGGGTGTGCAGTTTCATCCGGAAAGCATTCTGACGGAAAGCGGCCGGTTGATTTTGCAAAATTTCTTGACGCTGAAGTGACCGCCCCGTTTTCGATGCAAGCCCACGCGCCTGCCCCCGGGCAGCCGGTTTTCCTTCCCCTATGAGCGAGCCTTACGAGGAAATTTTGAGTGGCCAGAAAGTGTTGCGCGGCGCCCCGGGGCCGCGGCATGAATTGATTTGCGAGCGCTTGCACCAGTTGATGGTGGCCAGTGTGACCGACATTACCGGCATTCGTCTGCTGGCCCCACGGACGGCCATCCAGTTATCGCCCAGCGTCCATCTTTGTCCGGACCTGGCCCTGGTCAATGCCGCCACCGGTGCGCTCCTGCTCGTGGTGGAGGTCGTGAGCCGTGACGATCACCGGCCGGACACGGTCACCAAAAAAGACCTTTACGACAGCTTCCGGGTGCCCCGGCTATGGATGGTGGATCCCCGCTATCACAATGTGGAAGTCTATCACCAGTCCGATTTTGGTCTGCGTTTGAAGGCCATTCTGGCCTGCCAGGATGTGTTGGCGGAAGAGTTGGTGCCGGAATTTGCCGTGGCGATGACGGAGCTGTTTGCCGAGGCGTTGCCGGCCTGATGGGAAGTTGGGAGCGGGGCGGATTACGCCCATCCACCGTTAGTTTTGGTTCGCCGAAGCGCGTTGATTGAACGCCACCAAGTCCGCGTATTTCACGCCCTGGCCACCGAAGATATCCAGGGCGGACCCAATGGTCAGATCAATCCGGCCTTGACCAAGCCGCGTGACTTCGGCCAGGTCCGCCGGCGACCTGGCTCCGCCAGCGTAGGTGGTGGGAATGGGCGTCCACGCGCCGAGCTTCGCCACCAGTTCCGTATCGATGCCCTGGCACAAGCCCTCGACATCCACGGCATGAATGAGGAACTCGGCGCAGTATTTGGCAAACGTTTCCAAGGTGGCGGCAGTGACGGCAAGGTCGGTGAATTTTTGCCAGCGGTCGGTGACCACAAAATATTCACTGCCGCGCCGGCGGCAACTCAAGTCCAGCACCAGCCGGGCCGGCCCGACGGTCTGGCTGAGTTCCTCGAGCCGGGTCCAGTCCACCCGTCCTTCGCGAAACACCCAGCTGGTGACAATGACGTGGGAAGCCCCGGCCGCCAGCCAGTCCCGGGCATTGGCGGCCGTAATCCCGCCGCCAATCTGCAAGCCCGCCGGATACGCCCCGAGGGCGGCCCGGGCGGCGGCCTCATTGCCAGGCCCCAGCATGATGACATGCCCGCCGGTGAGAGCATCCCGCCGGTACAAATCGGCGTACCATTCGGCGGGACGCTCGGAGACGAAATTGGTGCGCAAACCTGAATCGCCCAGCGTGCCGCCGACGATTTGTTTTACTTTGCCCTCATGGAGGTCAATACACGGACGGAACATGACTTAACTTAATCTCTGCCACAGCAGGAACAAAGCGGAAAATAAAACGAGGCAGCCACTTTCACACTTCAAAAATACTGGAAAGCCGTTTTGATCCCTGGTTGACAATTATTCATGTCTGAAATACAACCAACTATTCCAAACAACTTGGAGCGGCAAAGGGCGGCCTCATTCCGGTAAACCAGTGGATGCGCCAGCAGTTTTCCACCGTCATCTCGTCAAGCCGGTGAAGCAATGACCCGCCCCTGCGGCCGTAGCGGGCGGCCGTTTTGACCGCCCGGTCTGGGGGTGGCCTGGCCTGGCACCTCATCGTTGGATGACGCCCAGAAATAAAAACGGGGCGGACCTGGCGGCCCGCCCCAGTTTCACCGTAAGACCCTTACATGTGGGCGATGATATTGTCGCCGAAGGCTGAGCACTTGATTTCCGTGCCGCCTTCCATCAAGCGGGCGAAGTCATAGGTCACGCGCTTGCTGCCAATCGCGCCGTTCAAGCCTTTGAGAATAGCGTCCGCCGCCTCGGTCCAACCGAGGTAACGGAACATCATCTCGCCGGAGAGCACAACGGATCCGGGATTGACCACGTCTTTGTTGGCATACTTGGGAGCCGTGCCGTGGGTGGCCTCAAAGATGGCGTGGCCGCTAATATAGTTAATGTTGCCTCCGGGGGCGATGCCGATGCCACCCACTTGGGCTGCCAGAGCATCCGAAAGGTAATCACCATTCAGATTCAAGGTGGCAATCACGTCAAAATCCGTCGGTCGGGTAAGCACTTGTTGCAGGGCAATGTCCGCGATGGCGTCCTTGATGACAATGCCGGCACCGGGTTTGCCCTCGGGAATTTTGCACCACGGACCGCCGTCAATTTCCACGGCGCCAAATTCACTCTTCGCCAGACCGTAAGCCCAGTCGCGGAACGCGCCTTCGGTGTACTTCATGATGTTGCCCTTGTGGACAATCGTCACGCTCTTCTTCTGGTTGGTGATGGCGTATTGCACCGCTGAGCGGAACAGCCGTTCCGTCCCGAGTTTGCTGACAGGCTTGATGCCGATGCCCACGAGTTCGGGCGTGTCGCCGAAGCGGATTTTCTTATATTCCTTGGGGAAATTCGTCTTCAGGAATTCCAGGGTCTTGAGGGCTTGTTCCTTGCCCGCCTCGAAATCAATACCGGTATAAATATCTTCGGTATTTTCGCGGAAGATGACCATGTCCACCTTCTCGGGATGCTTCACAGGGGAGGGGACGCCGGTGAACCATTGCACCGGGCGCAGGCAGACATACAGGTCGAGCATCTGGCGCAGGGCCACATTGAGCGAGCGCATGCCGCCGCCCACGGGGGTGGTCAATGGACCTTTGATCCCCACGAGGTAGTCCTTGAAGGCTTCGACGGTGTCATCGGGCAGCCAGTTGTTGAACTTTTTGAAGCTCTCCTCACCAGCAAACACCTCGAACCAAGAGACTTTACGGGTGCCCCCATAGGCTTTTTCCACGGCCGCATCGAACACGCGCACACTGGCGGCCCAAATATCGGGACCCGTGCCATCCCCGCGAATAAATGGGAGGATGGGGTGGTTGGGCACGGTGAGCTTGCCGTTGCTGATCGAAATCTTGCCACCCGCTGGCGGCTGAACGTCTTTGTAGGCCATTTTTAATGTTTGGTTGTCTGTTTAAAATAACTAATTCGCCAAATCCTAATGGATTCAGCTTTAAATTCAAAGTAATACAAAGGCAAGCTGATATTTTCTGGCTGACTGGTTTTTGGTCACCTCACGCTGGTTTTTGGCTGTTTCATGGTTTTTTGTTATTCGCCAATTCCACCCTGCCAAAGTTACCAGGCCCTGGCGGCTTTGGGGCTTCCCTGCCTACAAATAAAGCAAGTTGGCCAAACCACTTGGCTGGATTAATCTCAGATGCATGTCGGCGTTATTTTTTAACCTGTACCGGAATGTCCAGGCCATTTTTTCTGGCCTTAACCTGGCTTGGCATGGACTGGCGGTTGGTTTGACGATAATCATACTCATGTCGGGTTTGGATTGGGGGTGGTATCGGTGGACTCGGAGTGCGGTAATGGTCGGCCTGGCGCGGCCGGGTATTATTCTGGGCAGTCTGGTGCCCATTTTGGGGACTGGGGCCATCCTGCTGGCCGGGTGGGTTTCCCGGCATCGGGGCTGGTTTACGACCGGATGCGCCTTGGGACAAGCGGCCGGGTTGGGCTTTGTAATATCCTCAATCCTCAAAGCCTTCACCGGCCGCCGGCCGCCGCCTTTGGCCTACCACTCTAGGGCGGCAGGCGTGGATTCCACGCGGTTGGTAGATATTAGCCACGGTTTTCAATTAGGTTTTCTCCGGGGTGGGGTTTTTTGGGGCTGGCCGTCCGGTCACACGACCGTGGCCTTTGCCATGACAACCTGTCTGATAGCGCTGTTCCCCCGGGCCCGCCCGGCAACCTGGCTGTTGTTGATTTATCCGTTTTATGTCGGACTGGGGGTTTCGGTGACGATTCACTGGTTGTCGGAATTTGTCGCGGGTGCGATCATTGGCAGTGTGGCAGGCACGGTCGTGGGCCGGAGTTTTCGTGAGCGTTTGGGGCATGGTTGAGCGGCCAAGAATGGGCCATGATGCTGCTACTTCTCATAAATGTTTTGCAATGCGCGGGCGGGTGTTACACCGTTTGCAGGGCTCGGTTTTTCAACCTGCCAGTTGGGCAACGACTGGCTTGATTCATATGATTGTGCGCTTTTTTGCTCATTTGAAAGATGTGACTGGCTGCGACGCTGCGGAGGTTCGTGTCGCCATGCCGGTGACTGGCGATGAATTATGGGAATTATTGCTAAAGCAGCATCCGGCATTGGCCAATCACCGGGCCAATGTGCGGATGGCACAAAATTGGGAATACGCCGACGCCACGACGCGGTTTGCCGATGGCGATGAGGTGGCTTTGATTCCGCCCGTATCGGGCGGTTAATGGCACCTTGCATGAAGATTGAAATTGAACTTACCCATTCCCCGATCGTTCCAGGGTTTGCTCCCGCACCCAATGGAGGGCAGGGAGCGGTGGTGGAATTTAGCGGGGTGGTGCGCGGGGAGGAACATGGCAAACCCATCAGTGCTTTGGAATATGAAGCCTACCCGGAAATGGCAGAGCACCAAATCCGTCGTTTGCTGGATTCACTGGCCTTACGACATACCTGCCTGGCCGCCCGGGTGGTGCATCGCTTGGGGATAGTGCCGGTGGGGCAGTTGGCAATCTATTTGGGGGTAGCCGCACGGCACCGGGCCGAAGGCATTGCCTTGCTTGCGGAATTCATGGACCGGCTAAAGCAGGATGTGCCTATTTGGAAGCGGCGGGCATTGGCGATTCCGCCGCTGATGCCGTTGTCGGATGGGTCGAGCAAAGCGCCAGCGACCATCCCACGAAAGGCTTTATCGCTGGACGCGGCCATGGCGGAAATTCAGTCGCGCTGCGTGGCATTGCCGGGAGTTCGCCGCCCCTTGGCGGATTGCGTAGGACATGTGTTGCGGGAAAATGTTATAGCGCCGGGCGACTGGCCGGCGTTTGATTGCTCAACCCGGGATGGCTATGCCGTCCGGGTCGATGATCCAGGGCCGGAATACCAAGTGGTGGACACGATTCATGCGGCCGGATGGAAGCCCCGGCAATTACAATTGGGTGAGGCCGTGCGGGTGGCCACGGGGGCGGCGATGCCTTGCCGGGGCTTGCGTGTGGTCATGCAGGAGCATGTGGAGCGCCGGGGTGACCGGGTGCACCGGGTAACGATGGAGGAGGCCCGAAATATTCGATTGCAAGGGGAGGAAAAGAAAGCCGGAGAAACTTTGTTGGCACCCGGCACCCGGCTGCGCTCGGGTGCGCTGGCGCTACTGGCCACGGCGGGCTGCGCGCGACCGCTGGTAAGCCCGCGTTTGCGGGTTGCCCATTTTACCATTGGGGACGAACTCGTCGCGCCGGACCAAACGCCCGGACCGGGGCAGGTTCGCGATAGTAATTCGATGCTACTGCGTGGTTTGTTACAGGGTTTTCCGCATGATTTGGAACAAGTCCGGTTGCCGGAAGATTTGGGCGCGGCGTGGATAGCTTTGGCGTCCTGCGAGGTGGGCCGGGCGGACGTGATTTTGATTTCCGGAGGGGCCAGCGTGGGGGACAAGGATTTCACGCGGGAGTTGCTGGAGCGTTTGGGCTTTGAAATCAGCTTTGCGCAAGTGAATGTGCGGCCAGGTAAACCTTTGATCTTTGGAGTGCAGGGTTCGAGAGTGGCGTTTGGGTTGCCGGGCAACCCGCTGGCGCACTGGGTTTGTTTCCATTTCGCAGTGGCAATGGCACTGGCCCGATTGACAGGTGGTTCCGTCCCGCGATTCTTGCCGGGACGAATGGCCGTTCGCTTGGAAGATGCGCCCGTACCCCGGGAAACGCTCTGGCCGGCCCGATTGGAGATTTCCGATGGCGCATGGTTGATTAGGCCGCTGCCATGGGCCAGTTCCGGCGATGTCACTTGTTTAGCCGAAGCGGATGTCCTCCTCCGCAAGCCGGCCAATACCGGGACCTTGGAAGCGGGGCTGGCGGTGGAGTTTTTACCTGCTGAGGCCCGGTTAGGGCGATTATTTTAATGAAATCAAACTTTTCTCATATAGGTGCACAGGGCGAGGCCCGCATGGTCAATGTCGGGGCAAAACCGGTCCAGCGGCGACAGGCCGTGGCGGAGGGTCGACTGGTCTGTGCGCCCGCGACGATTCGCGCCTTGAAAAGGAATGCGCTGCCGAAGGGCGACGTGCTCACGGTGGCGCAAATTGCCGGAATCCAGGCGGCCAAGCGGACCGCGGAATTGATTCCCCTTTGCCATTCTCTGGGGCTGAATCACGTGGCGGTCGAGTTTAAAGTCCTAAGCCGGCATATCACTATTGCTTGCACGGCCGAAACGTGCGCACAAACGGGGGTGGAGATGGAGGCTTTGACCGGTGTGGCCGTGGCAGCGTTAACCCTCTACGACATGTGCAAGGCGGTTGATAAAACCATGCGGATAGAAGGCATCCGTGTGGTCAAAAAAATCAAGTTATGAAAATTGGACGACTCACCATCAGCGACCGGGCGGCGGCGGGGATTTATGAAGATAAAAGCGGCCCGGAAATTGAAAACCTGCTGGCAGGAGTATTTGGCGGGATGGCAACATTTGTCGCAGAGATTGTGCCGGATGAGGTTGAATTAATCGCGGCGGCCTTGCGGAAGCTTGCGGATCTGGAGGTCTGTGATTTGGTGGTTACCACAGGCGGTACCGGGATTTCAGTGCGGGATGTCACGCCGGAAGCTACGCGAATGGTTTTGGAAAAGGAACTGCCGGGTTTTGGCGAGATCATGCGCGCGCAATCGTTTGCCAGAGTGCGAACGGCGATTTTATCCCGGGCAACGGCCGGCACCCGCGGGCAAACGTTGATTATTAATTTGCCGGGCAAACCGTCGGCAGTGCGCGAGTGCCTGGAGATTCTGGGACCGGCCATGCGCGAGGGGCTGGCACATTTGCGGGGGGATGATCCGCACGCAAGGCATTAGTCGGGGAGATCGTGTTTGGCGCTGTTCACGGCTGGGGGAAGGCGATTAAATGTGCCTGGAATTTTAAATTAGACCCGGTGGCGGCCCGGTGTTAAGCTAAAGTTACTATGTCACCTGATGAGATATTAATGGAAGCAGAAGAAAAAATGATCAAGACCGAGCAGGTCGTGGTCAACGAGTTCGCGGGGGTGCGCACAGGCAAAGCCTCGGCCGGGCTGGTGGAAAATATTCAGGTAGAGGTTTATGGCTCCATGATGCGTATTCGCGAACTCGCGGGCATCACCACCCCGGAATCCCGTCTGCTTGTGATTCAGCCATGGGATATGACCACCATCCAGCCCATTGAAAAAGCCATTCAGAAGTCCAATCTGGGACTCTCACCTGCCGTTCAAGGCAAGGTCATCCGGCTCGCCTTTCCGGAATTGAGCACGGAGCGCCGTCAGGAATTTGTTAAAATCATCAAGCGGATGTCTGAGGAAGGTCGCGTGGCAGTTCGCCACGTCCGCCGGGACGCCCTGGAATTGCTGAAAAAAGCCAAGACCTCCGGAGGCGTGGGCGAGGAGGAAGTGGAAGCTGCTGAGAAGGAAATTCAGAAGTTGACCGACCAGTATATTGGCAAGATTGACGCGCATGTGGTGAGCAAGGAAAAAGAAATCATGACCGTTTGACGGCGTTGCCGATTTTGGTTCAGCCGGGCAAGCCCGCGTTTTTTTAATTCAGCTGACGGCTTTCGCGGACATTTATGGAAACCTTGCGCCAGGTGATTTTGCTGCTGGAATCCTCCCGGGGATCAGGGCGGGCGCTGCTGCGCGGTTTTGCGGATTACGCCCGCCACCACGGAGCTTGGGCTTTTGAGTGGGAGCCGGGTGGGCTAAATGAAATTTGGCCGCGGTTGAACAAACTGGACGCCCACGGGATCATTCTGCGCGACGGCAAAAATATCAACAAAGTTCTCGCCCTTGGCATTCCCACAGTTGTGGTTGGTCATCACCGGGAAGAGTATCCCGGTGTGGCGCATGTGCTGACGGATTCCACTGAGGCCGCCCGCCTGGCGGCCGAGCATCTATTGGGTTGCGGGTTCAAGAATTTTGCCTTTTGTGGTCCCAGCAAATTTCGCTGGTCCGAAGCGCGGCGACTTAGTTTTGCCGGTCAAATTGCCCGGCATGGGCATTCGGTCCATTTTTTTGATGCCCGGCCGGCCGGTCTCAGCACTTCTTGGGGCACCCAGCACCGGACCATGAGTAAATGGCTGGCCACGCTGCCCAAACCGGTTGGCATCATGGCCTGCAACGATGATTATGCACAACACCTAGTGGCGGCGTGCAAAGGCGCGGGCATCCACATCCCGGACCAAGTGGGCATCATCGGGGTGGATAATGATGAACTGGTATGCGAACTGGCCTCGCCCCCGATTTCCAGCGTGGCTATTAACTTTGAGCGGGCCGGATTTGAGAGTGCCCGATTGCTGGATCGCTGGATTCGTTCGGGAAAAGTTCCCGTACCTTCTCGTATCAACGCGCCGGCCACGCATGTCGTGGCGCGGTTATCCACGGATATCCTGGCTGTGGAGGATCCGCAGCTCATGAAGGCTTTACGGTTCATTCGAGACCATGCCCGTGAAAATATCCGGGTGGTGGATGTCGCCCGGGCCGGCGGCCTTTCCCGGCGCGCGCTGGAGAACCGGTTCCGCTGGGAGCTCGGTCGATCCATCCTTCAGGAAATCCGCCGTATCCGTGTGGATTTGATCGCCCGCATGTTGATTGAGACTGATTTGCCGGTGTCCCATATCGCCGAGGCGCTGGGCTACGAAAATCTCCAGCATATTGCCCGTTATTTTCGCAAGGAGAAGAACTTGAGCCTGGTGGCGTATCGCAAGCAGTACGGCGCGAAATGATGCGTAAATTGGCTAATCATTTGCGCATTGTGGGGCGGTGTGTCGCGAACAATAATGTTAATGTTTTTGCCAGCATCCGCTCCCGTCCAAGAGGGCGATAATTGCACCTGCTGGAGGGCGGTTTTCCGACTAAATCTATTATGTATTTGAAGACGTATCTGGGCCTGGCTTCCTTAATTGCGGCGGTTACCTTGCAGGCTGCTCCGGCAGCCAAAATAGCGGTGGCGGTCGACCAGCCGGGGCATGCCATTTCCCCAACGCTATGGGGCATTTTTTTTGAGGACATTAATCTCTCAGCCGATGGTGGCATTTATCCAGAATTGGTGCGCAATCGTTCCTTTGAGGATGCTGAGACGCCGGAAAATTGGAAATTTGCCAGTGCCGCTGGTGGTCGCAGCTCGGCGGCGATTGATGCCAGCCACCCGCTGAATCCTTTCAACCGTCACAGCCTCGCCATCAAACTGGAGGGTGGTTTTACCTTGGAGAATGAAGGTTATTGGGGCATGAATTTGGTTGCTGGAGCCGGTTATACTTTCAAGGTTGCTGCGCGTGCCACCGAGGGCTATTCCGGCCCATTGACGGTTAAATTGGTTTCCGCATCTGGCCATGAGCTGGCCCAGGGACAGGTGCCGCAGCTATCCGGTGATTGGACCTACTATACGGTTAACCTGGTTGCGTCCAGTGCTGACCCTCGGGCGAAGCTGCAACTTTCAGCCGCTGGCCGGGGCCGAGTCTGGCTGGACATGGTGTCGCTGCTGCCCAATCAGACATGGAAGGATCACGGCCTGCGCACCGACCTCGCCGAAACCCTGGACGCCCTCAAGCCCGCTTTCGTGCGTTTCCCCGGCGGTTGCTGGGTGGAGGGTGATGACCTGGCCCATATGAATCATTGGAAACGCACCATCGGAAATATTGATGTGCGTGAACCGCTCTGGAACATCTGGGGTTATTTTGCCACGCACAGTCTGGGGTTTCATGAATATTTGCAAATGACCGAGGATCTGGGAGCCACCCCCTTGTTTTGCATCAATGTGGGCATGTCACACCATGAAGTCGTGCCGATGGACCGCATGGGCGAATGGACCCAGGATGCCTTGGATGCCATAGAATATGCCAATGGTCCGACTAATTCCGTCTGGGGCTCCCGGCGGGCACTGGCCGGACATCCCGCGCCGTTTAATTTGCATCTGATGGAAATTGGCAACGAAAACGGCGGGCCAAATTATTATCCGCGCTATGCCTTGCTGGCTAATGCCATCCGCGCCAAATACCCCTATATGCAGCTGGTCGCTGACACTGATCTCGGAGGCCATCAACTGCCCAGCGAACCTGCGCCGGATATTGTGGACGAGCATTATTATGAATCACCCGAAGCCTTTATGAACCGGGCCGACCAGTACGACAAGTATGATCGCCATGGTCCAAAAATATTCGTGGGCGAATATGCCGTCACCCAAAACGCCGGCAAGGGGAATCTTCGCGCTGCGATCGGTGAGGCAGCCTTTATGACCGGCATGGAACGCAATTCGGATGTGGTGATCATGGCCAGTTACGCGCCGCTGCTGGTGAATCTTAACCACCGGGCTTGGAATCCGGACATGATCAATTTCGATAGCGCCCGCTGGTACGGAATTCCCAGCTACTATGTGCAGCAAATGTTCAGTGCCAATCGCGGCGATGTCACCCTGCCCGTATCCGTAACCGCTGAAATGCCCACCAATCAGCCTGTGCCTGGTTGCATTGGGGTGGGCACTTGGAACACCGCCGCCGAATTCAAGAACATTAAAGTTACTGCGCCGGATGGCAAGGTTTTGTTCACCTCGGATTTTAACGCCAATGCCGATGGTTGGAAGGAATTGGGCGGCGGTGATTGGAAGGTGGCCAACGGCGCTTTGCAACAGACCGCCCAAAAGGAATTCGTTCGGGCGCTAGCCGGGGACCGTGACTGGACCGATTATACACTGACCTTGAAAGCTCGCAAGATCAGTGGTTCCGAAGGTTTTCTCATCCTGTTTCATATTACCGACGACGATGATCGCATTTGGTGGAATCTAGGCGGTTGGAACAATACCCGCCATGGCATCGAAATGGGCGGCACCGTCAGTGATACGCCAGGCTCCATTGAGACCGGGCGCTGGTATGATATCAAAGTGGAGGTGCTGGGCCAGTCGGTCACCTGCTATTTGGACGGCAAACGGATTCATCACTTCGACCGGCCGACTCCCAAGGCTTTATTTGCCAGTGCCAGTCGTGATCAAAAAAGCGGCGACGTGATTATTAAAATCGTTAACGCGTCGGCGGCTGAACTGGAGACCGAATTGGATTTGAACGGCATCAAGACCCCGGCCACCACCGCGCAAGCGACCATTCTAACCTCGACCAAGGGCACGGATGAAAATAGTTTGGAAAATCCCACCAAAGTATCGCCCCACAGCGAAAGCATGGAAGTCACGGGAAGTACTTTAAAGCACAAATTTCCCGGCAATTCCCTGACGGTTTTGCGGATTGGGGCGGGAAATTAGTTGAAAAACATAAAAGGAGGCCGGAGCTGGCTCCGGCCTCCCGATGAGAACTGGGTACTAAAATCTCGGTATTGGTTTATTTAATGTCCATAACCACCACGACTTTAAGATAACAAAAGGCCGATTAGCGACCAGTCACCAGTACTGGGTACATCCGATCCGATGGGTTATCTTCGCAAAAACTTAGCCACTGCCTCCGTTCGGGTGCGCACCTGCAATTTTTCGTAAATCCGCCGGATGTAGGTGTGCACGGTCTCATAACTTAGGTTGAGCTTTTCGGCGATTTCCTTGTACATCAGGCCGTGGCTCAGCAAATCCAGCACCTGCTGTTCGCGTTCGGACAGGTTTTCCGTGGCTGGCACTGGTGTGGCGGGGGCCTTGTGCAGCGACTGTACGACCTTGCGGGCGATGTGCATGGTCATGGGGGAACCGCCTCGATTTAGTTCGGTAATCGCTTCCAGCAGTTCCGGGGTGGGGGTGCGCTTGAGCATATAGCCCGTGGCTCCGGCGGCCAATGCATCAAAAATATTGTCCGTGTCCTCATAGACGGTGAGCATCATCACCTGGATTTGCGGGGCCACGGCTTTCAGCTGGCGCACACACTCCACGCCATTCATACCGGGAAGGTTAATATCCATGAGCACCACATTTGGACTGACTTGGGGTAATTCCCGCACGGCGTCTTCCGCGTTTTGATAGTCACTTACGCACTGAAACCCGGCCGAGCGGTTGAGCACTTTGGCCAGGGTGGCGCGCAGTTTGTCGTTGTCTTCGACGATGGCGACGGTGATGGGCATAGAGTGTTAAAAAATTAATTTTTTGCCACGCTGGGAATTTGGTCCAGTGGCGCGGTCAACCGCACGATGGTGCCACCTGTCGGGGCGGACGTCATGGTAAATTCCCCGTGGATTTCTTCGAGCCGTTTGCGCAAGTTCTTGAGGCCGTTGCGGGTTTTGGCCCGTTGTGGGTCCATATGGGCCAGGCCCCGGCCGTTATCAGCGATTTCCAAGGTAAATTGCCCGGGCTTTAATTCCAACCTGATCCACACCTCAGATGCTTGGGCGTGTTTGACGACATTATTCACTGATTCCTTGAAGGCTAGGAATACATTGTGCCTTACCTCCGGGGGCAGGGCGGCGGCGGGTAATTGCGCGGGAACTTCGGCCCGATAGCGTAAATTTGCCAGTGCCAGGTATTCCTGCGCGTATTTTACGGCGTAATTCACCAAGCCCTCCAGCGTGTCATTGGAGGGATTGACGGCCCAGACAATTTCATCCAGAGCATGAGTGGTTTCGCGGGCGGTTTGGAGGATCTGGTCCGCGTGTGATTCCACCTCCTCCGGCAGGTCGCGGTCGGATTTTGCCATTTCGCTGAGCAACGCCACTTGGGTCAGGTTGGCACCGAGCTGGTCATGCAGATCGCGGGCGATGCGGGAGCGTTCCTTCTCCAGAGCCTCTTGTTGTTTGAACAAAGACACCTCCCGTTTCAGTTTTTGGGTGGAAAGATACCGCACGATGCTGGCGACCACACCCAGAATGAACAGAATCACGGCGGCCAGAAAACTCCGGGTCTGCCAGAATTGGGGTTGTACGGTAATCTCCAGGACGCTACCGGTTTCGTTCCATACGCCGTCCTCGTTGGCCGCTGTGACATGGAATCGGTAATGGCCCGGCCACAGATTATTGTAGCGAGCCACCCGGTCGCTGCCCGCCTCGGTGGGCTTGGTTTCGTGGTTTTCCAGGAGGTAGCGATACCGCACCTGCCGCGGCGCGGAAAAATGCAGGCCGGTGTAATGAATTTCCAACTGTTCGGAGCCTGCGGGCACAATGACAGAAGCGGACCAGGCGGAGCTTAGCCGGTTGGTTTTTTGCTCATGGTCATCCACCCGCACTTTCTCGATATGCACCAAGGGGGCAAGATTGTCCGGCTTGAGCTCCGATGGGTTGACCGCCACCACCCCGCGGGCGGTGGGAAACCAGAGCCGGCCATCATCCGCCTGGGACGCGGCGGGGGCGGAACCGATGGAGCACTCGCGGGTGGGCAAGCCATCCGCCCGGCCAAACGTACGGAGCAGCGCCAAATTCAAAACTCCCCTGGCTTTGGGAACGCGCATTAAGCCCGCATTCGAGCCGACCCATAAATTACCGGCGCCATCCTCGAGAATATAGCTGATACTGTTGCCTGCCAGCCCGTCCAAAGTAGAAAAATGTGTCCACTTTCCGTTTTGCCAGCGCGCCAGTCCATGACCGGCGGTGCCCACCCACAAGGCGCCATCCCGATCCAGAAACAGGGTGGAAATATCGTTGCCTGAAGGGCCGGCAGCTCCCGCTGGATAGGGGGTAAATTTGCCGTCCTTGAGCAAGGCCAGCCCCTTGCTCTCCGTGCCAGTCCACAAATTCCCTGCCGCATCTCCCGTGATGGCCCGGACCGTGTTTTCCGGCAGGCCATCCGTCACGGTTTGCAATTTCCAAGACTGCCCGTTCCAGCAAGCCAGCCCGTTTTGGGTTCCCACCCACAATTGGCCGGCTTTATCCTCAAACAAGGCAAAGATTTGCAGACCCAATGGGCCGGTGCCGGGAACAGGTTGGAATTCACCGTTCTGCAACTGAAATAGACCTTCGCCCCGCGTGCCGGCCCAGACAGTTTGGTGCTGATCCACCAGCACGGTCCAGGCGTTTTGATATTTGCCCACCCCATAATGTTGCGCTGCATTGGTCCGCCAATACGCCAGGCCATTGGCATTGAATGCCATCCAAAGGCCCCCGGAAGCGTCGGGGGCGATTGATTGGGCGGGCAGGGGGCTGAGGTTGCCGGGGGAAAAAAAGAGCTGGCGTTTCACGCGTTTCAAGCCATCGCCGTCGGTGCCGACCCACAAGTTGCCTTCGCGATCCATCGTCAGGGAGAGCACAAAGTCTGAAGCCCGGTCGGGTCCCAGCGAGAGATGGCGGTAATTGCCGTCCGCCGTAAACCAATACACCCCGCTCCCATGAGTGCCCACGATCAAATTGCCATCGGCATCTTCGGTGGCGGCGGTGACCGTGATACTCCCCCAGGGGTAGGTGCCATAATCGGTGACCTGCCCATGCCATTTTTGCACGTGTCCGTTCAGCAAACGCCAGATGCCGCCATGCTGGCTGGCGAGGATATAATCCACCTTGGTGGCGGGAAAACTTTGGTCCACGGGCAGGGCCGGGGGATGGAAGTTGCCCGCCGGAAAATTGAAGAGCACCGCCTTGTTGCCGGTCTCCAGCGCCTCGGATTCACTGATCCAGATGGAGCCAGTTTGGTCGGCGGTCATCCGCCGGGAAATGGCGGGCACCGGGAACAGGGTCATGGTGGCGAGCTGGCCGGCCTGATAACGTGCCAGCCGGGCATCGGCGGTGTACAGCCAGACGGCTCCGTTGGTGTCCTGCGCGGCGGAGACCAAGGGACCGGGCTTGCCTGGGCCGCCCAAGTTAATGGTCTGCAACGTGCCATTGTGAATCATCACCACCCCGGCGGTATCGGTGCCCACCCACAAATTGGCATGGCTGTCTTCAAAGAGATAGACGATCTGGTCACTGTTGAGCCCGGAGGTGTTAAAGGCATTGAAGACGGTGAACTCATTGCCGTCGAAGCGGACCAAGCCCTTGGTGGTGCCGAGCCACAGGTAGCCATCGCGGGTTTGGATCACGGAAATCACTGAACTTTGCGGAAGACCCTCTTCGTTGCTCCACGACTCCACTGTAAACGGGGAATCGGCCAATTCGGCGGCAGGCAGGCAGGTGCCGCCGTTCAGCAGCAGCAGGCCCAATCCGGCCAGGTGGAGCAAAGATCGTTTAATTAGCATAGGGAACCGGCATGCGCAGGTTGTTGTGCAGCATAAGGGGCAAGGCGGTGGGATGAAATAATTTTCCAAAACGGCTTGTCACTGGCTCCCGGTGCGGTAAGTTGACCCTGCCCAATGAGAACTGGGCACTTCGGCGGGTGTGGCGGTGTTTGTCGTGTGTCTCCGTTGCACCCGTCGTCTCCTTTTTCGGGCCGGCTCAGGTTGGGCGTTCCGGCGTTTCCCCTGGGCAAGATTTTTTGAATGGGCTTCCGGCGATTTTTATTAAATAGCGCAAAACATTATTAAATAGGCCGTATCGGTAACATTTTTGGACACGGGACCGACGGGGGAGGTGACAATATTGATAGGATGAGCCTGTTTAACCCGAACTCCGAAATTAACACGCCCGGTCGGCATCCATCTATTGGGCATAAACGCTTTGGAACATTGGCTTCCCAAGCCGCTGCCAAGCAGTTGCCCATTTAAGAATGCGCGCTCCGCGCAGCGGCAGTCTCACCAGACCACTGCGGGTAGGCCGGCAAT
>CAIQWB010000092.1 GCA_903875465.1 uncultured Verrucomicrobia subdivision 3 bacterium | reverse complement strand
CGGGAGCAACATCGCCGCCAAAATGGCAATGATGGCGATGACCACCAGCAATTCAATCAGGGTAAAACCCGAACTTTTCTTATTCATTCTCATAACAACTGACCTAACCGGCTAAAACCAAATATATTGTCAATTATCCAACCTTCAGGCAGCCCTGGGAACCAAACAAAATCAAATAATAGGAAAAAACCAGGGAACAGCCGGCCTTAAAAAAGGGCCGGGTGACGGAACCGCCGCCACCCGGCACCCCGGCGGACTGGCTGGCCATGCCAGCCAATCCGGATTTAGTTTACGTCTTCCAGCCGGTAGAACATGGTGGCATTTGTGGTTTTGGGAACCACAATTTGATAGCTACCCGCCGTGCCCGTAACGATGGCCGAGTTATTGGTGGTGTAAGGCCCATTAACCACGGGCGAACTGAGCAACTTGAACTTATTGGTCGCACCCACCGGATCGGCGGAGGTGAAAGCGAACACCATGTTGGTACCCACCACCGTCGTGGAGGCGATGACCGGCGGGGTCGGCGGCACGACTGTGAGAATGGCGGACGGCGTGACCGAGCCGAAAGCATTGGTCACCCCGCAGGAGTAGGTGCCAGATACCAGCACATTGGTGATGGTCAGAATGGCATTGGTGGCACCCGCGTAAGTCGTGCTGTTGTTGACGTTAACCCCATTGTATTTCCAATGGTACAAGGTCGGGGCGGACTGCCCTGAAGCGGTCAGCGAGAAGGTCACGGTGGAACCCGCCGGAGCAGTGATGTTGGTGGGTCCGGTGATGACTTCAACACTGGCCAGCAAACTGGTCACCGAACCGGCTGCGTCCGCGAACACCGCAAAGTAATTGGTGCCGCTGAGGAGGTTGTTCAGGGTCAGCGTGTCGGTCATGTTGGTGCCCGCCACAGAAGTGGTCTGCAAGGCCACGCCCGGATTCGTATAGCCCAAATACCAAGTGTTGGTTAGGGGCGCGGTGGCATAAGTGGCGGCCGCGTTAAAGGTCACACTTTGCCCGGCCGTGATAATTTTACCCACGGGCTGGCTGGTGATAAAGGGTGACAACTCAACCACCCGCGCATTGGAATAATAAACAAACGCACTGCCATCACTGACGTTGGGCAGCGGATTTTCATAACCCAGCATGACCACCCCATTGGAGTACGCCGTGGGGATCGCAAAGGTGCTCAAGACCAAAGCGTGATTCATGTAGAGCGAGATGTTCGTCTGGGAAGAGGTTTCCACACTGACATCCACCCACTGATTAACGGGTTCGCCGCCAAACGTGCCGTAGCGTGAAATCACCCCGCCGAACGGCGGATTCTTGAAGATGCCGCTATTGGCCTCACCAGTGTTGCTCACGAAGTCCGCAATCGACGTGCTCCCGGGCGGAGTGGGACCGGAATTGGGCAAGGGCGGGGTGGTGAAGGCATCAAAGTCAGCAGGGGTCTGCGCATCAATGCCGGCGTCAATGGCAAACCAAATGCCGTCTGAATTCGTCATGCCACTGCCGGTCCCCGGGACCACGTTGGCGGTTGGCCGCCAGCTGCAATTGGTCCCCTTGGCATCGATGCCAAACAGCGCGTATTGGCGGTCGACGGTTCCCGAATAATAGGGATTGGCCACAGCCCGGTCAAAGAGCTGCAAGTACATGCTGAAGCGGAAGGCATAATTTCCAACAAAGTTAACCCCCTGCGGAAATACGTTCACGCCCGCCGGGGCGGCCTGGTTATTTTCCACGGTGGCCTTCAAAGCCGTCGTCCACCCTTTGGCTGCCATGGTCGGGGAAACCGGGATGTTATCCGCGGCGACCGGCTTGCCGAAGGTCACCTGATAATCGTTTGTGCCACCCTGCCCGATGGCATCCGGTGAGAAGCCGGAATAATTGGGAACCACCACCGGCAGCACTGTTTGCGTGGCATTCAACGCCGTGGAAGCAAAGGTCAGTGTCCAGTTGGAACTGTCCGCCGCATTAGTAAGCGGATTGGACCAGAGCACCACTTCCGAGCTGGTGGAATTATCCAACTCTGTCAGGATCACCGTCGCCGGAATAACCGAGTAAGCCACCCCTTCCTGACTCGTAAGATTGGTACCCGTGAGCGCATTGGTCAGGCTGAGGGCGATGGTAACGTTACCCGAGGCCACACTGGAAGGGGTCCGGGGAACCGGATTGCCCACAATGTTCGTAAAGCTCGAAGCCCCGCTGGGAACCGTGATAAATGGACTGCCATCAATCGGCGTCGTCGTCAGCGTTTGCGCACCGGCCGTGTAGTCAACGCCGAACACCGCCGAACCACCATAATTAAAATTGGTCACAGTGTATTGCGGAACGCTCAGGTCACCATATCGGGTTATGATGAATTCGGCGTAGTCGTTCGCCACGGCCCGGTTCATGGTGTTACCGGCGGTTACCGCACTCAAGGCGAGCTGTTGCGGGCCGGTGTTTAAGATGGTGAGGTAGCCACTGACCGGCTCCGCCGGAATGTAAGTCGTGCCGCCACGAAGAATCAGGCTTTCCGTAAAGGTCGGACCGCTGAGCGGCAAAGCTGTCGGGGTGACGGTGACCGTCGCCGTCCAGTTGCCACCTCCAGGGTAGGCCGCCGCCGGGAAAGTGACCGAGTTCGTTTTGATAATCACGCCATTAACATTCGTTCCGGTGTTAATGGTGAAATTCACACCGTTGGTCGCCGGACCAGTCAGGGAGTAATTCACGGTCACCGGCACGCCGAGAGAATTAGTGTTGAGCGAAATGTTAAAGACCGCCGGAGTGGGCGTTCCACCCGTGGCAATATAGTTCTGGGAAGCCGTGGGCTGGGAAATCGCCAGCGAAGCCGTCACTGGCGGCAGGGCAAAGCTGAACGTACCGTTGGTGCCGGTGATGTCATTGGAATAAATGGTCGTCGAAGTATAGCCCAAGGAATAATACTCCAGCTTGGCCGCGCCGGAGCTGTTAAAAATGATATTGTCCGCCGCATCAAACCCGCAACCACGGGAGTTGCCAGTGGCGGAAACGGTGTTGATCGGGATCAGGCTCGACACATCCGGAATGCCATTGGTCAAAAAGCAGACGTTGATCTGATTGGCAATGGTGACGCCCAGCATATACTGATTGTCCGGAGAAATGCGAATGCCGCCATATTGGCGGGAGCCGCTGGCATTGAAAGGATCGGTGCCGTTCGGCTGCAAGGAGGTGTAGATCAAGTTGAAATTAGTGTCGTACACCTGAATATCACCGTCGGAAAAATTGGCCCGCGGATATTCCGCAATGATGTAACCATTGGTTTCCACGGCCACGTCACCAATCTGGGAATCCTGAAAGGTGGGCAAGCCCAGGCAAACGCCCTTGTCCGGCCCGTTGGTCCAGAGCGTCAGCCCACCGTAGATGTTCGTATTCGTCAAACCGGCACCGATTTGATATTGCAATACGTTATTGAAGAAGCCAGGAGTGGTCTGGCCCTCACTGCCCGTGTGGTAAATATTATTACCAAAAATATCCACGTACCAAAGGGCCGCAGATTGGGAAATCGGCAAATCAGGGTCAAAGGTGTAAACCACCAGATTGCTGGTGGCCAGTGAGCCCGTGATGTACACCCCGGTCGGGTCACCGTGCGTGCCGGCACTGTATCCCTGATTTTCCCCAATCGGTCCCAAGACCACATTGGTGTACTGGGAAAAAGTGGCGTCAAACTGGTAAATGGTGGCATCCGCCGTGGCATAATCAGCCACGTAAACATTGTTGTCCGAACCGACCGTAATGTGGTAGGGCGCGGAAGCGGAACCGGACGCCGCCGCCAGCGACCACACGCCACCCGCCATTGGATTGGTGCCACCTTGCGGAGCTAAATTGGTGCTCAAGTCTGGTGACAGCATGTAAATACCCTGATAGCGGCGATTGGCCGAATCATAAGACCCTTCACCGTTATAAACCCGGCCGAAGGTGTTGGCGAATTTCGGATTTTTGTTGGCATCCACCCCGCGCGGCGTGCCCCACGCGTAGTAGGCCCCCCCGGCGGCATTGATCTGGAAGGGAGTACCAGTGCCAACCTTGTGGCAGGTAATCGTGTAGCCCGTATGGCCATTCATGGAAAACGATTGCAAACCAGCCGTCACGTTCGTACCCGTGAGCACGCCGTCGAACGTGGAATTAGTGGTGCCGTCCTCGTAAGTAACCACCACACTACCCCCACTTTCATTGAGGTAGAAATTGACGAAGTTAGTGCCGCCAATATTGGTGACGCTAATGCAGGAGGCAAACGGATTTGCCGAGGCGGACATATCCGCCAGCATGGCGACGCCCAACATGGCTGCGGTCGCCGCAGTGGATAGTTTGCCCATAAGACAGGGGAATGGTTTCATGATAATACCTGAGTAGTTATAACTGCCAACAGTTTCAGTTGTCTGGTTTTTTCTGGTGCGCAGTCAGTTGGCCGAAAGCTGACTGCATAATTATTAATCAATTCTAGGCATTTCGGACTGCCGTAATTTCTCCCTATGGAACTAATAAACCATTTCAGGTAGGGGCATGCAAGCAATTTTTTGGGGAAATCTTGGAAACTATTACTAAAATCGCAACTTTATGTCTAACAAATAGTTACACTATTTTTAAGGCTGCCAAAACCAATGACCGAGCCAGCAAAAAGGGGTAATTAATGGACGTCATGACTAGAAATAGTGATCCGGCTGGAACGAGGATCCCCCCCGGCAAACATCCAGCCAGCGGATCCGCAACCAACTTAGCCTGGGGATATCATCGGTCTGGGATGGCGGGCTAATTGAGTGCTGGCCCAGCGGGCTGGCCGCCGCCAACCCGGTCGCCGATCCCCGCATTTTTTTAATGACACTTCCCCCAGCCGGGTGAACAATGTCCGCGTGCTTATGACAAAGGTTTTTGCGCCATGACCGTCACCTTGTTCGTCCCCTGTTTTGTGGACGCCCTGTTTCCGCGCGCAGGCATCAGCATGGTTCAAATCCTCGAACGCCTGGGCCACCGGGTGGTGTGCCCGGCTGAGGTCGCCTGCTGCGGCCAGCCCCCTTTTAACTCCGGTTATTGGGACGAGGCCCGCCCCATTGCCCGCCAGGTGCTGCAACAGTTAAAAGATGCCGAAGCCGTCGTCATCGGCTCGGGCTCCTGCGGGGCCATGGTTAAAAAGTTTTATCCCGAACTCTTCGCCGGCCAGCCCGAGGCGGCATTGGCCCAACAGGTCGCCGACCGCACCTGGGAATTATCGGAGTTTCTCGTGCGCAAACTGGGGGTGACGGATCTTGGCGCACATTTTCCCGCAAAAGTGACCTTTCACGATGGGTGCCACGGTCTGCGCGAACTGGGCATCAAACAATCGCCCCGCGCCCTCCTGGGCCAAGTGCGCGGACTGGAACTCATCGAGATGAAAGAGGCCGAGACCTGCTGCGGCTTCGGGGGCACCTTCGCTGCCAAATTCCCGTCCATCTCCACCGCCATGGGCGAGGTCAAATGCAATTCGGCCCTGGAAACGGAGGCCGAATATATTGTCTCCAATGACTCCAGTTGCCTGATGCATATCCAGGGCTTGCTGTCGCGCCAGGGCAAGCCGCTCAAAACCCTCCATCTTGCCGAGGTCTTGAACCACGCATGAGCACCAACGTCGCCCAATTTCAGGAAGCCGCCGCCCGCGTCACCGCCGACACCCGCCAGCGGCAATTCATTCGCACTGCCCTGGGCAATTACGAAATTGCCCGCGACAAGCGCAAGGCCGCCTTCCAAAGCTGGGAATCCGCCCGCCAGGCCGCCGCCCTGACCAAATGGGAGGCCGTCAACCACCTCGACACGCATTTGGAAGAACTGGTGGCCAAACTCGAAGCCCGCGGCACCAAGGTGCATTGGGCCAGTAATGGCACCCAGGCCCGGGAAATCATTCTGGGCATCTTCGCCGCCAAGCAGGCCAAATCGATCATCAAGTCCAAGGCCATGACCTCCGAGGAAATCCACCTCAACGAGGCGCTGGAAAAGGCGGGCTTTGAGGTGGTGGAATCTGACTTGGGCGAATTCATCGTCCAGCTCCGTGGCGAAGCCCCCTATCACATCGTCTTTCCCTCCATGCACCTCACGCGTGGCCAGATCCGCGAGTTGTTTGCTCAAGAATTGGGCAGCACTTCCTCGGACAGCCCCGAGGAGCTCACCATGGTGGCCCGCCGGGTCATGCGGCATAAATATATTACGGCCGATATCGGCTTCACCGGCGGCAACTTCGCCATCGCCGAAACCGGCATGATCAGCATCACCGAAAATGAAGGCAACGCCCGCCTCACCGCCGCCCTGCCCAAAACCATGGTGACGCTGATTGGCATTGAGAAAGTGCTGCCCAAGCTCGAAGACCTGGCCTTGTTTCTGCCCATGCTCGCCACCGCCGGGGCAGGCCAGCCGCTCACCTGTTACAACACCATGTATGGCGGCCCGCGCCAGCCCGGCGAGGCGGATGGTCCGGAGGAATGGCATGTGGTGCTCCTGGATAATTTGCGCACCGAATTGCTGGCCGACGCCGAACAGCGCGACGCCCTGCACTGCATCCGCTGCGGGGCCTGCCTGAATGTTTGCCCCATCTTTCGCAATGTTGGCGGCCACACCTATGGCACCACCTATTCCGGCCCTGTGGGCTCGGTCATCACCCCGCACCTGCGCGGCTTGCAGGATTGGAAGCACCTCTCCAATGCTTCCTCCCTTTGCGGCGCCTGCACCGAGGCCTGCCCGGTGAAGATTGACCTGCATCACCACCTGCTCCACAACCGCCGCAACGCCGCCACCGAAAAACCCGCTTTTTTGGAAAGAATGGGATACAAGGTGTTCGGCATCATTGCCAACGATCCCCTGTTCTGGTCCCTCGCCAAGAAATTTGGCTGGCTGACCCAGCCGTTGCAAAAGCTGGTCCTGGGCACCGCGCTGGACCCGGCCCGCGCCTGGACCAAAACCCGCGACCTGCCCCCCCTGCCCCAGCAATCTTTCAAAGACTGGTGGAAGCATCGCCCATGAACGAACGTGAAAAAATCCTGACGCGCATCCGCGAGGCCTTGAAAGTACCGGCCCCCCGCCCGGGCACCCACGCCCCGGCGAGTCATTTACCCGTCCCGGGCGTCCCTAGCTTGCCCTCTCTGCGCGTGCCGCCCCCCACCGCCGCCCCGGTCGAGGCCCGTCGCTGGCTCCCCAAGGTCGGGCCCAGTTTCCCGGAACAACTGGCCTTGTTCGCCCAAAATGCCGCCGACCTCAAAGCCCATTTTCAAGTCTTCGCTGATTGGACTGAGTTGAGCGCCGCCTTGGTTCAATTACGCGACACCGAAAACTGGCAGCGGGTGGCCAGCCATCAGTCGGAATTATCCAGCCAGGCCTGCGCCGCCTTGCAGCGCCCCGTCTGCTGGACCGATCAAGGTTACGATGTGCTGGCCATGGAATCATGCGATGTCGGCGTGACCGAGTGCGACGCGCTCATCGCCCAAACCGGCAGCGTGCTGGTGACCAGCCGCAGTGCCGGCGGCCGGGCCTTGTCCGTGCTGCCCCCGCACCATGTTGTCATCGCCCGCCGCGAACAACTCGTGGCCGACCTGCCCGCCGCCTTTGCGTTGCTTAAACAAAAATACGCCCCGGAATTTCCCAGCATGATGGGCTTTATTACCGGCCCCAGCCGCACCGGCGACATCGAACGCATTCTCGTCCTCGGTGCCCACGGCCCCAAGAAACTCACGATATTTTGCGTGTGACCCCCAACCCGGATCATGAACCAGCCTGAGCCACCCCAACCGGTGCCCGCCCGGGGAATCCTGACCATTCCCCAACCAAATCTGGTGACCAGCCTGACGGAAAGTTTTGGCCTGAGTCGCGGTCTTGCCGTGGCGGTCCTGGCCATTTGCAGCCTCCTGTTGGTGGGTGCCGGGTTTTTCTTCGTGCATTCCGCGCCTCCGGGCACCATTACCATCACCAGCGGCCCGGAGGGCAGTCTCTTCTACACCAACGCCTGCAAGTATGCGGCCTTGCTGCGGGCCCAGGGCGTGAATTTGAAAATCCTGCCCTCGCGGGGCTCCCTCGAAAATTTACAGCGCCTGGCGAATGGGAACGTCCCGGTGGACGTGGGTTTTGTGCAAGGCGGCGTCACCAATGAAACCGCCAGCCAGCTCGTCTCCCTCGGCAGCGTCGCCTACCAGCCACTGCTGGTCTTTTATCGCGGCGGGACCGTGGAAACCCTCGCCGGAATGGCCGGCCGGCGATTGGCCATTGGCCCGCCCGGCAGCGGCACCCGCAACCTCGTCTTAACCCTGCTCAAGGCCAATGGCATCCAGTCCGGCGGCACCAACCGGTTCTTGGATTGGGATGCCCCCACCGCCGCCCAAGGACTGCTGGCCGGGAATGTGGACGCCGTGTTTTTGATGGGTGAAGACGCCTCCGCTGCCATTATGCGGCAACTCCTGCTGGCACCAGATATTCAATTGCTCAATTTTCCCCAGGCCGAGGCCTACACCCGCCGGTTCAGCTACCTGAGCGTCCTCAAATTACCGCAGGGCGGCATTGATTTTGGTAAAAATATTCCGGCCCACGACATTTACCTCATCGGCCCCACCGTGGAGCTGATCGCCCGGCCTGCTTTGCACCCGGCCCTGTCCGACCTGCTGTTGCAAGCCGCCCGCGAGGTGCACGGCAAGCCCAGCCTCCTCCAGCACAAAGGCGAATTCCCCGCCCCCCTGGAACACGATATCCCCCTGAGCGACGACGCCACCCGCTTTTACAAATCCGGCAGCGGCTTTTTCTATCGTCACCTCCCCTTCTGGCTGGCCAGCATGACCAGCCGCATTCTCGTGGCGTTTGTCCCCATGGTGGTGATTTTGATTCCGATCCTCCGCAGCATTCCCCATCTTTACCGCTGGCGCAACCAGACCCGCATTTACCGATGGTACCGCGCCCTCCTGGCCCTGGAACGCGAACTCTTAAAAGAGCCGGATGCCGCCCGCCGGCAAACCCTGCATAAGCGGCTGGACGAAATTGAACGTGAAGTCAACAAACTGAAGGTCCCTGCCTTTCTCGCCGACCAATTCTACAGCCTGCGCAGCCACATCACCCTCGTCCGCGAACTGGCCTCCCCCAAACCATCCCAGTAAACGGACCGGCGGGCTTCCTTCTCTTCGGGTGACTGCCGTTCTCCCGGCCTTGCCCGTGGAACCCACCAATGCCCCGGCGGCGGGGATAGGGCAAACCGGTGGGTCCCACGCTCCAGAAAATTATTTTTTAATTTTTGGGACCCTGGACAGCCTTTGTCCAGGGTCCCCTGCAATAATCCCCGCCAGAAAAGTGAAAAGGCCACAGCTATGAGCGCCCATAACGGAAAAATCGGACGCCTCCCCGAGGACATTCGGGACCAATTAAATCAACGTCTCGCGGACGGCGAAACCGCCCGCACCGTGTTGACCTGGCTCAACGCACTGCCCGCCGTCCAGTCCGTTCTCGCCGCCCAGTTCGCCGGCCAGCCGGTCAACGAACCCAATCTCAGCCGCTGGCGCACCGGCGGGTATCAATGCTGGCTTCGCGAACGGGAACGCTGCGCCACCGTCCGGCAATTATCCGCGGATGCCGAACCCAGCGAGGTGGCGGAACTCGCCGCCGTTCTCAGCCAGAATTTTTCCACCGTCATCATGGCCGACTTCGCTCTGGCCACCCGCGATGTGCTGCGCCAGGTTGCCGATCCCGCCGAACGGCTGCACCGCATCCGGGCCATCCTCCGCACCGTGACCCAGCAACGCCGGGTGGAATATCTGACCGGCCGCCTCCAATTGGATCAGGAACGCCGGGCCCAAACCCGCCTCCAGAACCTGGCTAATTCTGCCCACACTCCCCCCACCCCCTCCGCCCCCGACGCCGCTCAAGCAGCAGAATTACGGTGAATTACGCTAAATTGCGTTGAATTTTCCTGCCCCCCCAGCAACTTCAAGCCAACCCAACGGTCCCGCCCCGGCCCCTGCCCCCGTGCGAACCTGCTCGACGCCCACCCTCTAAATTCCTAAACTACGCTCCATGATTCAGCGTTATTCACGCCCCGAAATGCGGGCCATTTGGACCGATGAAAATAAACTGCGCATCTGGCTGCAGATCGAACTGCTCGCCAGCGAAGCCCTCGTCAAAGAGGGCGTCGTCCCCGCCGCCGACTTTGCCAAACTCAAAACCGGTTGCGAAGCCTGGCTGACCGATCTGCCCGGCCTGGTCGCCCGCCAGCGTGAATTGGAAAAAGTCCTGAATCACGACGTCATCGGTTTCACCACCGCCGTGGCGGAAAAGATCAACGACCAGGCCAGCCGCTGGTTTCATTTTGGCCTCACCAGCAGCGACGTCGGCGATACTTGCTACGCGGTTCAAATGAAGCAGAGCGCCGAATTGCTGATTGCCGATGTCAAAACCGCCCGCCTCGCCATCGCCAAACGTGCCAAAGAACACAAGTTCACCCCCTGCATTGGCCGGAGCCACGGTATCCAGGCCGAGCCCACCACTTTTGGGCTCAAACTCGCGCTCATGTATGATGAATTTGGGCGCGCGCTCGAACGTTTGGAACGCATCCGCGACGTCGTCGCCGTCGGTAAAATCTCCGGGGCCGTCGGCACCAGCGCCCATTTGTCACCGCGCGTCGAAACGTACGTTTGCAAAAAACTCGGCATCCAACCCGCCCCCATCGCCACCCAGGTGGTGCAGCGCGACATTCACGCGGACTTCCAATTAACCCTGGCCTTGGTGGGCGCCAGCATTGAACGCTGGGCCGTGGAATTCCGGCACCTGCAACGCACCGAAGTGCTGGAAGCGGAGGAACCCTTCACCGTCGGTCAAAAAGGCAGCAGTGCCATGCCGCACAAACGCAACCCCATCACGTGGGAACGCCTCACCGGCCTGGCCCGCGTGCTTCGCGGCAACGCCCTGGCCGCCCTCGAAAACGTCGCCCTCTGGCATGAGCGCGATATCAGCCACAGCAGCGTCGAACGGATTATTTTCCCCGATTCCTGCACCTTGCTGGATTACATGTTCGGCCTGCTCACCCGCCTCATGGATGGACTCAAAGTATATCCCGAGAACATGAAGCGCAACCTCGGGCTCTCCCTCGGCATGTGGAACAGTCAGACGGTCCTGCTCGCCCTGATTCGCAAAGGCCTCACCCGGGAGGACGCCTATGCCCTCGTCCAGCGCGGCGCCATGAAAACCTGGGAAGTCAAACATGCCGGCCGTGACGACGCCGATTTCCTCGCCGTGCTGCAGGCCGACCCCGAAGTGGCGAAACATTTCAAAACCGGCGAACTGGAGAAACTCTGCTCCCTCGAGTTTCACTTCAAGCAAGTGAACAGCCGCTTTAAGAAATTGGGGCTTTGACCGCTGGCGGCTCCCAGCCCCGCGCATCCATGGATATTGGCTGCGCGGGCTTGGTTACCCGGCGCGGGTTATCTTATCCTCCGCCTCCGTCTGGTACGCCATTAAAAAATAAACCAGCACCCCCGCCACCGTGGCCGCCAGCCCGCCCCAGAACCGCGGCCAGTGCGTGGCCGCGCCCGGCGTGCAAACCTGAAACCACCAGCCCGATCCCAGGTACCCCAGCAAATTCCCCACCCCGCTCGTCATCAAGGAAAACAGCGCCTGCGCCCGTGCCCGCCACGCGATCTCGACATTTTTCTCGAGATAAATTTGCGCCAGGATCAGCACCAGTACAAAGGACGCCCCGTGCAAGGTCACCCCCAGCAAAAGCCAGCCCCGCGTATCACAGGCGCTGAAGGCAAACCGGAGCACGCCAAAGCCCAGTCCCGCCGCCACCAGCCACTTCATTGGCCACCGTAATAACAATCCGCCCAGGGTGAACATCGCCACCACCTCCGTGACCTGCCCCAACGATGTCCAGGCCGTCGTGTGTTGAAATCCTAACTCGCGCAAATGGGTTGGCGCATACGGATAAAAGGCCGCAATGGCCATGTTCATGAGCCCCGCCGTCACAAACACAACCCGGTGCCGTGGATGCTTTAAGAGCGTTAGCGCGTCCAGCCCCAGGCGTTCATGCCAGGCAACCTGCACCGTCGGCGGCGGCTCCGTGGGCGGCAGGAAAAAAGTGAAGGCCGCCACCAGCAGCCAGATCACCGCACCGCTGTAACCCGCCAGCGGCGACGTGTCCGCATTCATACTGCTGATCAAGAGACACCCCGCCATCCAGCCCAGCGTGCCCATGGCCCGAATCGGTCCAAATTCCTGGCGGGCATCCTTCAACCGGGCAAAGACAATCGTGGAGGCCAGGCCCCAGGTGGGTGCCGTGCAAAACGCATGCAACTGGATTAGCCCCAAAATCACCCACACCGGACTGCCCCGTTGAATGGCCGTCGTGGCCAGCGCCATGGCGATGCCCGTCGCCAGGGCCAGCCCGCGCAGGACTTTGACCGGCGAAACATGCCGGTCCGCCATCGCCCCAAAAAAGAGGGGTGAAATGAAGGCCGCCAGAGCGGAGGCCGCAAATGCCATGGGTTTGATCGCCCCCAGACCGTGGGCGTCCAGCACCGACCCCAGCGGCACAAACCACGCCGCCATGGCGGCGGCCTGAATGAACATCAAGGCGGAGTACTCCGCATAAACGCCCAGCAAGGCCGCCCTCATCCGTAAAACTCCTTGGCCAATAACAGGGTGAGTTGATGCATGGTGAGTTGCAACTCCGCCAGCGCGGCGTATTGCGCCTCCGCCAACCCTCCCTGCTCCGCCGCCCGCTGGCACTTTTCAAAGCGTCGTTTCAACGGCTGCTTCCGGTTGTCAAAGCCCAGGTCGGCCAGGCCGGATTCCAGCTTCGCCGCCAGCTTGCGGGCCTGGCGAATCCGGCGTAGCGCCTGCGGCACCATGATTTCGCCCGCCGCCACCCCCAGCAATTGCCGGCATTCAAACTGGCGGCAGCGCTGCGGCCGCTCCGCGTAAATCGTACAGGTGCAATCCCCGGTTTGAAACGCCGGGCACGGCTGCGCCACCCGGGCCCGCCCGGCAAACAGCGGCGAGCGTTCCCCCGGTTCCGGTCGCACATCCGCGAAGAGCACCCCGTTGCAGCAGAGGCCGCATTGGAGACAGAGTGTGTCAGTGAGTGGCGGCATGGCTGGCGTGCTAATCCCGCAACGGCTCGGCGATGCGCTGAATCTTCAGGGCTTTGCCGCTGGCGTCATCAATGGCAATCACCGTCCCGTGCAGGACAATCCGATTCTTGGCCACCTCAAAACGTTGCGGCGTGTTCCAGAGGAAACGCTTCACGATGGGCGCAATTTCCCGGCCCAAAATGCTCTCCTGCGGCCCCGTAAATCCCGCGTCGCTGAGAAACGCCGTGCCCCCGGGGAAGATTTGCTCATCCGCCGTTTGCACATGCGTATGCGTCCCCACCACGGCACTCACCTCGCCATCCAGCATCCGCGCAAAGGCGATCTTTTCCGAGGTCGCCTCCGCGTGAAAATCCACAAAAATGATGCTGGTCAACTGGCGCAACCGCGCCACCTCGGTCTTCGCCATCCAAAAGGGATTTTCCAGCGCCGGCATGAACGTCCGGCCCTGCGCGTTCATGACCGCCACCGGCGGCAAGTGCGGCAGTTGGTACACCGCGCACCCCTGCCCCGGCGTGCCTTCCGGATAATTGAGCGGACGCAAAAACCGGGTCTCATTCGCCAGCAATTCACCGACCTCCTTTTGATCCCACAAATGATCCCCACTCGTGATGACATTCACCCCGGCCTCAAAAATGTCGGCCGCCGTGCGCGGGGTAATTCCCGAGCCGCCCGCCGAGTTTTCACCGTTGGCCACCACAAAGTCCAGCGCGTATTTTTCCCGCAACCCGGGCAGCAGCAGTTTCACTGCCCGCCGCCCTGGTTCGCCCACGATATCGCCTATAAACAGCAAATTCACCACCCAAGCCTATCGCCACCGTCCCCCGGAGCAAGATTTTTAGCGCGCGGGGCGAGTCCGGCCCAAATTTCATACTGATTTGCAAAATCTGAGTGCGGACACCCGCCCGGCTTCTGGTTATAGTTCTCCCTACGCATTACATTCATGAAATCATCCCCTTCGCTGCCCCTCCGAACCCGTGGAGCTTTTTTCAGGCTGGTGGTTGCCGCGTTGGCCATCCTGGCTGCCCCCGGGCTGGGGTTGGGTGCCGGCCATGCCCCCGAAAAACCCCTTAAAATCATTTTAGTCGGCGATTCCACGGTTACCGATAATGCGGGCTGGGGCGGTGGCTTCAAGCAGTTCCTGGACCCCCAACAGGCCGTGTGCGTTAACACCTCGCAAGGCGGTCGCAGTTCCCAGAGCTTCCTGCGCGAAGGCCGCTGGACCAATGCCCTCGCGCTCAAAGGCGACTATTATTTGATTCAATTCGGCCACAACAACGAACCCGGCAAGCCTGGGCGCTCCACCGACCTGCCCACGTTTGTCGCAAATATGGAGCAGTATGTGGAGGATGCCCTCGCCATCGGGGCGAAACCCATCCTGGTCACCCCACTGACCCGCCGGCAATGGGATAAGGCGCATCCGGGCAAAATCAAATCCAGCCTCGCCCCCTATGCCGAGGCAGTGCGCAAAATTGCCGCGTCCAAACAAGTTCCCTTGGTGGACCTCCAGGCCCGCAGCATTGAGTTATGCGAAACTCTGGGACCAGAGAAGTGCCTCGAATTTAGCCCCCTCAAAACCGTCGCTGGCCAGACCACCCATGACGGCACCCACCTGAATGCTGCCGGCCATGTGCTCTTCGCCCGGTTGGTGGTGGCGGAACTCCGGCACAACGTGCCGGCCTTGGCCCCGGTTTTACTGACTGAGCCGGCGGCGCCCGCTCCCCTCTACGAAACAAATTTTGACGCTGTCGTCTCCGCCGATGGTTCCGGCACGCACACCACCCTTCAGGCCGCCGTGCAGGACGCCCCGGAAAACGGCCCCAAACCCTATCGCATCCTGCTCAAACCCGGCATTTACGAGGGGCAAATCCTGGTGCCGAAAAATCGAAATCACCTCCAGCTGATCGGCGAGGAAATGGCTGGCACCGTGCTCACCTACCGCTTGAATGTCCTCGAGTCAGACAGCAACACCATCACGGCATTTCGCGGCACGGGCGTGATTGTCCTTGGCGATGACTTTCGGGCGGAAAACCTCACCTTTCAAAACACGTCCGGTGACCATGGCCAGGCACTGGCATTGCGCGTGGATGGCGACCGCGCGGTCTTTAAACACTGCCAGTTGCTGGGCTGGCAGGACACCCTCATGCTCAATCGTGGCCGCGATTATTTTACCAACTGCCTCGTGGCCGGCCGGGTGGATTTCATCTACGGCTCCGCCACCGCGATCTTTGACCGGTGCGAGCTGCGCAGTAAAAACGGCGGTCATATCACCGCCGCCAACACTCCCGCCGCCCAGCCCTTTGGGTTCATTTTCCGAAACTGCCAGCTCACCGGCGACCCGCAACCGTGGATTAATCCCCAGGGTGTCGCCGTGAACACCAACCGGGATGGGTCCGTTGCCCAGGCCGATTTAGGACGGCCCTGGCGGCCCTTTGCCAGCGTCACTTATTTGAATTGTGAAATGGGCGGCCACATCAAACCCGAAGGCTGGAATAACTGGCGCAATCCCACGAACGAATTAACCGCCCGCTTTGCCGAGTACCACAGCACCGGCCCCGGCGCCTCACCGGCCCGCCGGTTCCCATGGACCCGCCAATTAAACGATGCCGAAGCCCAAAAAATCACTCTCGCCAACGTGCTGGGCGGGGTGGATCACTGGGATCCCACCCTGCCCTGAAAGCCATCCGCGCGCGGCGTTTTAATCCGCCAGTGATTCCAAAGCCGCGCGTTCACAAACGGCAAACTTTTTCAAAAGTTGATCATAAACATTCACCGCGGCTTTTTGCGGACGAATTTCACTGCCCGGCACCGGTGCCGTGAAAACCTTGGTCAGCTTTGCCCAGGCCGGGGACTGCCCGGCCGCCACCAGCCAGCCATGCGCCGCTTGCAAGGCCGCCCCCAGTGCTGCGCTCTTGCCAATTTCAATGCGGCGCACCGTGCAGTTCATGACATTGGCCATCACTTGCAGCAAGGCGGTGTTGTTCGCGGCGCCGCCGGTGGCATAAATACAATCCGGCGCCACCCCCATCCATTGGGAATGCCGGCGCATGGACAGCATCTGCGCTTCAAAAATGGCCCGGCAGTTGGCCGCTGCATCCGTTTCCTCCAAGTCAAACCGGTGCAAACCGGGCTGGTTGACCCGCGGGACAATTTCCGCTTCAAACCACGGCAGCAGAATACCGCCATCTTTCTGCGGTTTGGTCGTGGCCAGCAGCTTCCCGAAAGCTTTCCAATCCTTGATCCCATAACTTTCGCGAACCTGCTCACGGGCGAGCGAGCCGTTTTTAAAGCAAATCAACGTCATGTAATCTCCGCTGGGGGAACCGAACACATGCCCTTCCCCTTGCGCATCCGTCTGGCAGGTCGCCATGGTGCCAAAGAAGGTGTCGCTGGTGCCCAGACTGATGGCCACCATGCCGGGCTTCACCAACCCCAGACCGATCACACTCGCGGGATTATCCCCGGTCCACACCGTGGCCAGCGCCTCGGCATTCAAACCGTATTTTTCCACGAAATAGGAACTCACCGGGCCAATCACCTGGCCGGCGGCGGTGATGGGCGGCAGCTTTTTGGCCAAGCCCGGAGCGGTCGCCTTGAGCGCGGCGGGGTGCCACTGCTTCTTGCGAATATCCATCAAATTCATCCCCGCGCCATCACCCGGATCAATCGGCGCAATTTTGCCGGCCAGCAGCGAAGCCATGAACGAGCTGACCAGCGCAATGGCCGCCGTCTTTTTGTAGGCGTCCGGTTCCGTTTGATAAAATTTGCGAATTTGCGGACCGGTAAAACGTTCAAAGGCATCCGAACCCGTCGCCTCGGCGGTGGCCTGGATGCCACCTAATTTTTTACGGATTTGGGCACACTGCTGGGTGGTCGAGGAGTCCATCCAAATGGGCGACGTGGGACGCGCAAAAACGCCGCGCAGGTTTTCCTCCAGGGACTTGCGGGGATCCAGTTTGGCCAAACGTGCGGCCGCGCGGTCGTTGAGGTAAACCGAACCGTGCTGCTGGCCACTGCCACTGACCGCCAGGACATCGCACAACGGCACCCGGTCCTCCACCATGCCGGCAACCAGCAGGTCCAGGGCGGCCGCCCAGAGCTGCGGACGGCTGTGTTTCACCAGCGGATCCCGATGCGGCAGCACGCCATTCTGGGTTTTGAACTGCGGCAGGGCCCGGTCGAAGTTGAGAGATTTTTCGTAAATCACTTTTTGTTTGTCCAGATCAATAACGACGGCACTGAGGCTTTGCGTGCTGGAGTCGAGTCCCAAAAATAATTTTGCCATGAATTAGAGTGTTGTTTACGCCATATTTGTTAACAATTAATCCCATCCATGCAAATGAAAATCTTTCTGGGCTTGCTGCTGGCGGGCGCCGCCACCATCCCAGCCCCGGCTGCTCCCATTGACCGGCATGCCTTGGTCACCCGCCATACGGTGGTGCTGGAGCAGTTTGATCCGAAAAATCCCCTTTCGGTGGGCAATGGCCAGTTTGCCTTCACTGTGGATGCCACGGGGCTGCAAACGTTCCCCGATGCGTTCACCAATACCACTCCCTTGGGCACCCTCTCGGACTGGGGCTGGCATTCATCCCCCAACCCGGAACATTACGACATCGATCATTTTAATTTCAAGGAATACCCCGACCTCTACGGACGCCCGGTTCCTTACGCCGATGTCCCGGGTAATGTGACGACTCCAGAAATTAAATGGCTCCGCGCCAACCCCCACCGCCTGCACCTGGGGCAGCTCGGGCTTGTGCTGTTAAATACCAATGGCCAGCCGGCCACCCCGGCTGATCTGTCAGGTATTCACCAGACGCTCGATTTGTGGAACGGCGAAATCATCAGTCACTTCACGTTTGCCGGCGCGCCGGTGGCGGTGGAAACGCTTTGCGACTCGGATCAGGATGCGATTGCCGTGCGGGTCGTATCCCCGCTTGCAAAATCCGGCCGGCTGGGTATCCAATTCCACTTCCCCTACGGCACCGGCGATGTGCGCACCGCCGACTGGACCCAACCCTCCGCCCATACCACGGTCTGGCAACCGGCTGGTCCGGAGGGTGGCACCTTTCTGCGCAAACTGGATGACGATGCCTACCAGGTAACCACCCGCTGGTCGCCCGGCGCCACCCTCACCCACACCGCCGCCCATGAATATGTGCTGTGGCCGCAGCCGGGAACCGATGCGTTGGAATTGACCTGCGGCTTCTCCCCATCCGTGCCTCCTGCCCTGAACGGAAATTTTCAAACCATCCGCCACGCCACCGCCCGGCATTGGCAGGAGTTTTGGCGCACGGGCGGGGCCATTGATTTGTCCGCCAGCAAAGACCCGCGATGGTTCGAACTCGAACGGCGCATCGTGCTCTCGCAATACCTCACCGCCATTCAAGATGCCGGCAAAAATCCCCCCCAGGAAACCGGGCTCACCTACAATACCTGGGAAGGCAAATTCCACCTGGAAATGCACTGGTGGCACGCGGCGCATTTTGCGTTGTGGGGCCGGGAGGCATTGCTGGAAAATAGCCTGGGATATTATGAAAATATCCTGGCCCGCGCCCAAGGCACGGCGCAAAAGCAGGGCTACGCCGGAGCACGCTGGCCCAAAATGACTAGTCCAAGTGGCAAGGAATCCCCCTCACCGGTGGGTCCGTTCCTGGTATGGCAGCAGCCCCATCCGATCTTCTATGCGGAATTGGCCTATCGGGCGCATCCCGACCCAGCCACGTTAAAAAAATACGCCACCATGGTGGATCAGACCGCCGAGTTCATGGCCAGCTATGCCACCTGGGATTCCAACCGCCTGCGTTACGTGCTCGGCCCGGTCTTGCAATGCGCGCAGGAACGGTTCCCGAAAAACCACACCCTCAACCCCACCTTTGAACTAACCTACTGGCACTGGGGGTTGGCGACCGCCCAAGCCTGGCGTGTCCGCCAGGGATTGGCCCGCAATCAGCAATGGGACGCCGTCCTGCAGGATCTGGCCAAAGCACCCATCGGCGAGGGCAAATATCTCTTCAACGAAACCACCCCCGATTCCTACACCAATCCGAAATGGAACATGGATCATCCGGCGGTGGTGGGCGCGCTCAGCTTTGTGCCGGGGCCGCTCATCGATTTGCCCACCATGCAACGTACCTTTGACTGGGTATGGGCAAATTGGAACTGGCCGGACACCTGGGGCTGGGATTATCCGCTGCTGGCCATGTGCGCCGCGCGGTTGGGCGAGACCGGGCAGGCGGTGGATGCACTGTTGCTGGACACACCCAAAAATCATTACGCACGCAATGGCCAGGTCTACCAACGGGACGGGCTGACGATTTACCTGCCAGCCAATGGCGGCCTGCTCTACGCCGCCGCTTTAATGGCCGCAGGCTGGGATGGGGCCCCGAAACGGAATGCTCCGGGGTTTCCCACTGACGGGTCGTGGTCGGTGCGCTGGGAAAATCTACGGGTGGCACCGTGAATCTGGGCTTGTTCGGGGCTAAACCAAAAACAACATCAAATGGGGGGGCTTGACATCTTGGGTAAAATTAAAATTTTATGAAGGCAACCACGAATCCGATTTACCGGCTGGCAGCCATGGGTTTGCTCACCTTCCTCCTGACCGGGGCGGCCTGGCGTCCATTGGTGGATTTCACCAGCGACTTCGACGTGAAATCCGTGCAATGCAGGGACGCCAGCATCGCTTTAACGAATTCGCCGAGCGGTCCGGCCTTGCAGATCCACACCGGGCACACTCAGCCCTGGCCCGGAGTGGTGTTGCCGGCCAGCGGGGGCCCTTGGGATTTATCTATGTTTGCGTCCGTTTGCCTTCAAGTGCGCAACACCGGCACCAACGCGGTGACGGTATCTTGCCGCGTGGATAATCCCGGCGCAGATGGCAAGAAACACTGCGTCACCGATTCGCTGACGTTGCGCCCCGGCCAAACCAATATACTGCGGGTGCGGCTGCCGCACGAAACCGCCAGCACGCTGGGCGGAAAACTCTTTGGCATGCGAGGTTATCCGGTCACGAGTGCAGGTGGGGATGACTTGGATGTGAAAAAGGTCACGCAGCTCACGGTTTTCGTAAACCAACCCGCCGCGGATCACCAGTTCGAATTGTCCGCGATCAACGCCAGGGACCTGCATACCCCACCGACTGCCTGGATCACGGATGCCCAACCGTTTTTCCCCTTCATCGATACCTTTGGCCAGTACCGGCATAAAGACTGGCCCGGCAAAGTCCATTCCCTCGCGGAACTCCAGGAGCGGCGCACCATGGAAGCCCGGGAACTCGCGGCGGACGCTGGTCCGACTGGCTGGGACCGCTATGGCGGCTGGGGCAACGGCCCGCAGCTGGCCGCCACTGGATTCTTCCGCACCGAAAAAGTGCAGGGCAAATGGTGGCTGGTGGATCCCGACGGGCATTTGTTTTGGTCCCATGGGGTGGATTGCGTGGGCATGCAGGACGCAACACCCATTGAGGAACGGGCGGAGTGGTTCGCCGATTTTCCCGGGGACCAGGCCGGTTTCAGTGAATTCCTGACCACCGGTTTTGCCCTCAAGGGGCATTACGCGGGGCGCCGCGTCAAGTCGTTCGCCTTTGCCGGGGCCAATTTGCAGCGCAAGTACGGTGCCCAATGGCGTCAGGAGTATCCCGTGACGGTGCATCAGCGGCTGCGGAGCTGGGGATTGAATACTATCGCAAATTGGTCTGATGCCCGCATCTATTCGCTACGGCACACGCCCTACACCGATAATATCGGGTCGGGCGGGGCCAAAATGATTGGGGGTAGCACCGGTTACTGGGGCCAGTTTCCCGACGTGTTTGATCCCAGCTTTGCTAAATCACTGCGACGGGGCATGGCTGCCAAAGCCAAAACCAGCGCGAATGATCCCTGGTGCCTTGGCTATTTTAGCGACAATGAAATGTCCTGGGGGGATGATACGGCCCTGGCCCTGGGGGTCCTCCAAAGTCCCGCAGATCAGGCCGCGAAGCGGGAATTCGTGAGCGACCTCAAGGCCAGGTATGCCGACATTGCCGCACTCAATTCAGTTTGGGGAACCAGTTACACTTCCTGGGAGGCGTTACCGGACAGCCGCACCGCGCCGGACAAGGCAAAAGCCCGGGCGGATCTCGTCGCCTTTGGCAGCCGGCTGGCCGAAACGTATTTTTGCACCGTGCAAGCCGCCATCAAAGCGGTGGCACCCCACCAACTGTACCTCGGCTGCCGTTTCGCCTGGGTGAATGATGTGGCGGCCCGCGCCGCCGGCAAATATTGTGACGTGGTCAGCTACAACCTCTACCACCGCAGTATTGCTGACTTCAAATGCCCCGGCGGCGACAAGCCGTTGATCGTGGGTGAATTTCATTTTGGCGCCCTGGACCGGGGAATGTTCCACACCGGTCTGGTGCCCACGGAAAATCAACCAGCCCGGGCGGAGGCTTACCGCGATTTTGTTCTGGGGGCGTTTAAAAATCCAGACTTTGTGGGGACGCACTGGTTCCAATGGCAGGACGAACCGAACACCGGCCGGGTCTATGATGAGGAGAATTACCAGATCGGTTTGGTGGACGTGGCCGACACGCCGTATGCAGAAACAATTGCGATCGTCCGCGAGCTTGGGCGGGGACTTTATGAGGGAAGGTTTAAGTGAGGGGAGGCTGCTAAGGAATTGAGAAATGATGGCCAGCGGATGAGTAGTTCCTTTCCCTGATAAAATCCTCAAGGGCGCTTGGCAAGCGCGGTGGCAAGCCATGTGTGCGGGGACTCCGCATCACGGTCGGAGATGTGCTGAGCGGGATTGCCGCCGGAATGAGCTGGTCGGAAATCATGGAGGATTTTCCGCATCTGACGGAGCACGACATCCGCGCCTGCCTTGCGTATGCGGCCGACCGGGAGCAGCAGACGATGATTACGCTTACCCCGTGTGAAGCTGTTGTTCGACCATAATATTAAACCCGAACTCCGAAATAAAAATGGCTGGGATGTGTCAAGATGTTGGAGCAGAAACACGTTGGAAAAATCGCCGGCCTACCCGCTGTGGTCTGGTGAGACTGCCTCTGCGCGCAGCGCACACCCTTAAATGGGCAACTGCTTGTCAGCGGCTTGGGAAGCCAATGTTCCAAAGCGTTTATGCCCAAGCGATGGATGCAGACCGGCTGTTTTAATTTCGGAGTTCGGGTTTAAGCACCGTTGCCGATGCGATCATTTGGGATTACGCGAAAACCAAAGAATTCGTTGTGGTAATCTTGGACAAGGATTTTGCCGGCTTGGCGCGGATCTCCGCCAAAAGTAATTTGGCTGCGCTGTGGCAATTCCACCGTCATGGAAGTGGAACGGTTGTTGCGCTCCAACATTCTGGACATCCAGATTTTCGAAACGCATCCCGCTGCCAGTGTGCTGAAAATCTGGCCGTAATCAACCTCTCCTACCAAGCTGATAAAATCCATCACCTGGCGGTTGCCACATATAGGACCCCCCGGGCAGGTGTGAAACCAGTGAGAGTCAATCGGGGGGCACACAGCCTAAACTTCATGGGGCTGCCAGCGCTTGACGACGAATTCCCGTGAAAAAACCAGCAAAATCTGGATTTGTAATGCACGGCTACAGCTTGGTAGCACGAGGGCATGGCTCCGGTTAGCGTCTGCGGGGTTAATCAATATGCAAAGCCTGATTCAGCAACTGTGGCAGGTAGCTAGTGAGGGCCGCTTCACTCACCGCCAGGGCCGCACCGGCAGTTTGGGCGGCGTTGAGCAGGGCGGTGGCTTTCTCCTCGGCGAAAGCAATCACCGGAATGTGTGCGGTGACGGCATCCGTCTTTAACTCAGCGATGATGCGGGTGATGTCCAATTTGCTAGCCAGGTCAGCGATGACCAGCATGGGCATTTCCCGCTGGGTCGCACCCAAAAGCGTGGCCGCGTCGGTGATGGCCTGCACCCGGTAATTCAGGTCTTGTAGACGGTTGACCAATTGGGAGCCAGGCATCAGTTTTTCGTAAAAAACGATGGCGAGTGGTTGCGTCATGCAATGAGCGGGAAACGCTTTAGGGTGGCAAACAAAACAGGTTGACCGCTGGCTCAGGGCAAATCGGTGTGGCCCATCAAAAAGCGGTCGCATTCACGCGCCACGCCGCGGCCTTCGTTGAAAGCCCAGACCACCAGGCTCTGCCCACGGCGACAGTCGCCGGCGGCAAATACACCCTTCAAATTGGTCTGGTACTTTTCAAATTCAGCTTTCGCGTTGCTGCGGGGATCGCGTTCGATGCCCAGAGATTCGAGCAGGGGCTGTTCCGGTCCCAGAAAGCCCATGGCCAGCAGCACCAGTTGCGCCGGCAGAACTTTTTCAGTGCCAGGCACATTTTTGGGGATGAACTGGCCCTTCTCGTTCTTGGTCCATTCCACCTGCACGGTGTGCACGGCCTTCACCTGGCCAGCAGCATCACCCTCAAACTTGGTGGCGGTGGTCAGATATACGCGGGGATCCTCGCCATATTTGGCGGCGGCCTCTTCCTGGCCATAATCCATCTTGTAAACCTTCGGCCATTCGGGCCAGGGATTATCTTTGGCCCGTGTCAGCGGGGGCTTGGGCAAAATTTCCACTTGCACCAGGCTGTTGCAACCATGGCGCAGGGAGGTGCCAACACAATCCGTGCCGGTATCCCCACCACCGATAACGACCACGTCCTTGCCTTCAGCGGTGATGAAATTGCCATTCTTGTGACCATCGAGCACGCTGCGGGTGTTGGCGGTGAGAAAGTCCATCGCGAAGTGGATGCCTTTCAGAGGCCGGCCTTCAATGGTCAGGTCGCGCGGCTTGGTCGCACCCGTGGCCAGTATGACCGCATCAAAATCCTTCAGGAGTTTTTCCGCCGGATAATTTTTACCGACCTCGGTATTGCAGACAAATTTGACACCTTCTTTTTCCAGGAGGTGAATGCGGCGCAGCACGACTTCGTTTTTATCGAGCTTCATGTTGGGAATCCCATACATGAGCAGGCCGCCGGGACGATCCGCCCGTTCGAACACCGTGACCTCGTGGCCGGCTTTGTTCAACTGGGCGGCCGCGCTCAAGCCAGCGGGACCAGAGCCGACGATGGCCACCGTTTTGCCGGTGCGCTTCGTGGGCGGCTCAGGCTTGACCCAGCCGTGGTTCCAACCGTGGTCAATGATCTCGCACTCAATGTTCTTGATCGTGACCGCCGGATTATTCATCCCCAGCACGCAGGACCCCTCGCAAGGGGCCGGGCACACGCGACCGGTGAATTCAGGAAAGTTATTGGTCTTGTGGAGTCGTTCCAGCGCCTCCTGCCAAAGCCCGCGAAACACGAGGTCATTCCATTCGGGAATGAGATTGTGAATGGGGCAGCCGCTGGCCATCCCGCTGACGAACTGGCCGGTGTGGCAGAACGGTATCCCGCAGTCCATGCAGCGGCCGCCCTGCTTGCGCAGATCCGCCTCCGGCAGGTGCAAATGGAATTCCTTCCAGTCGCCAATGCGCGCCACCGCTGAGCGGTCAGCGGGCTCTTCACGTTTAAACTCCAAAAATCCGGTAGGCTTTCCCATTTGATTTTATGCTATTGAATTAAAAATTAACTTGCCAACCCCGTGAGGACCAGTTCCCCGGCCTCGCTGGTGTTCTCTTAGTGGCCACCCTTGACGTTTTCCTCAAAGGCCGCCATCACCGCCTCGTCACCGGTCAGTCCCTGGGACTGTACTTTTTTGAGCGAGAGCAGCACGCGTTTGTAATCTTGCGGCATGACTTTGACGAACTTCGGCACCAGGTTGAGCCAGTCCGCCAGAACCGCGGTGGCCCGAACGCTCTTGGTGTAGGTCTGATGGCGCTGGATCAACTTCCAGACTTCCTCAATTTCATCCGCATCCGTCAATGTTTCCAAGCCGACCAATTCCATGTTGCAGCGGGACGCAAAATCCCCGGCTTCATCCAGGATGTAAGCCACACCGCCGGACATGCCGGCCGCGAAGTTCCGGCCCGTCTTGCCCAGGATAACCACCTTGCCACCGGTCATGTATTCGCAACCATGGTCACCCACGGCTTCCACCACGGCGCTGACGCCGGAGTTGCGCACCCCGAACCGTTCCCCGGCCATGCCGGAGACAAAGATTTCGCCACTGGTGGCACCATAGAGGGCCACGTTGCCGATGATGATATTGTCCTCGGCGGCAAAGCTGGACCCGGCCGGCGGATAAACCACCAGGCGGCCACCACTCAGGCCCTTGCCGAAGTAATCGTTGGCATCGCCCTCCAGTTCAATCGTCATGCCGCGCGGCATGAAAGCCCCGAGGCTCTGGCCCGCGCTGCCTTTGAACTTGAGGTAAATGGTGTCGTCGGGCAGTCCTTTGGGCCCGTATTTTTTGGTCACTTCGCTGCCAGTGATGGTGCCAACCACGCGATTCACATTGATAATCGGCAAATCGATGCGCACTTTTTCTCCGCTCTGAATGGCCGGCTGGCACAAATCGAGAATCTTCGTGAGATCCAGGGATTTGTCCAAACCATGGTCCTGCTCCTGCTGCCGGTAGCGCCCAACTTCGGGTCCCACATTGGGCTGGTAGAGAATCGACGTGAGGTCAACGCCTTTGGCCTTCCAATGATCAATCGCCTTCCAAGGCACCAGCAAATCGGTGCGACCTACCATCTCGTTCAGGGTCTTGATGCCGAGCTTGGCCATGATTTCGCGCAATTCCTCGGCGACAAACTTCATGAAGTTGACCACGTAGTCCGCCTCGCCGGTGAACCGGGCGCGGAGCCGGGGGTCTTGGGTGGCCACGCCCACTGGGCAGGTGTTCAAATGACACACCCGCATCATGAGACAGCCCAAGGCCACGAGCGGCGCGGTGGCAAAGCCAAATTCCTCCGCCCCGAGCAGCGCGGCAATGGCGACATCCCGGCCAGTCTTTAACTGGCCGTCCGCCTCCACGTAGATGCGGCTGCGCAAATTATTCAGCACCAGGGTTTGGTGCGCTTCGGCTAGGCCGAGCTCCCAAGGTCCGCCGGCATGCTTGATGGAGGAGAGCGGGCTGGCCCCGGTACCGCCATCATGACCGCTGATCAGCACCACATCCGCATGGGCTTTGGAAACCCCTGCCGCAATGGTACCCACCCCCACTTCCGCCACCAGCTTCACGCTCACGCGCGCATGCCGGTTGGAATTCTTCAGGTCATGGATCAACTCCGACAAATCTTCAATGGAGTAAATGTCATGGTGCGGCGGCGGGGAGATCAACCCCACGCCCGCGGTGGTGCCACGGGTGCGGGCGATTTCCGGAAACACTTTCTTGCCGGGCAATTCACCACCCTCGCCGGGCTTGGCCCCCTGCGCCATTTTGATTTGCAACTCGCGGGCTTCCACGAGGTAATGACTGGTCACGCCAAACCGGCCGGAAGCGACCTGCTTGATCGCCGAATTCTTGGAATCCCCGCGCTCATTAGTCCAGGTATAACGCGCCGGATCCTCGCCGCCTTCGCCCGTGTTGGAACGGCCACCGATGCGGTTCATGGCAATCGCCAGCGCCTCATGGGCTTCCTTGCTGATCGAGCCGTAGCTCATCGCCCCCGTCTTGAAGCGCTTCACGATGGAATCCACGGACTCGACGGATTCGAGCGGAATGGGCTGCTCCGCAAATTTGAAATCCAGCAGGCCCCGCAAAGTGCAGAGATTTTTGGCCTGGTTGTTAATCAGTTCCGCAAATTCCTTGAATTTGGCGTAGCTGCCCAACCGGCAGGCCAGCTGCAACTTGTGAATGGATTGCGGATTAAACAGGTGAAACTCACCGGAATCGCGCCATTGATACTGGCCGCCCGCATCCAGTTCGCCATTGACCTGGCGGTCCGGGAAGGCATGGCTATGCCGGGCGAGGGCCTCTTCGGCAATGGTTTCCAGGCTAATCCCTTGAATGCGCGACGGCGTCCACGAGAAATACTTTTGTACCACGTCCGTGGCCAGACCAACGGCTTCAAAGATTTGCGCGCCGTGATAGCTCTGCACCGTGGAAATACCCATCTTGGCCATGGTCTTGACCACGCCCTTGACGGCCGCCTTGATGTACTTCTTGACCGCAGTCTTGTGATCAATGTCCAGCAGCAGTTTCTGACGGATCAGATCGTCCAACGTGTCAAAGGCCAGATATGGATTAATGGCCGTGCAGCCATAACCAATCAACACCGAGAAGTGATGCACTTCGCGGGGTTCGCCGGATTCCAAGATCAAGCCCACTTGCGTGCGGGTGCCGCTGCGAATCAAATGGTGGTGCAGACCCGCCACCGCCAGCAAGGCCGGGATGGGAGCCAGGGCCGCGCTGATGCCACGGTCCGACAGCACTAAAATATTCGCCCCCGCCTGAATCGCATGGTCCGCAGCGGCAAACAATTTTTCCATGGCCGGTTGCAGTGCTTCCGCACCCGCCGACACTTGGAACAGAATCGGCAGGGTGATGGATTTAAACCCGGGCCGGTCAATGTGCCGCAGCTTCTCCATTTCCTCGTTGGTGAGGATGGGATAATGCAGCTTGATCATCCGGCAGCTTTGCGACGTAGGCTCCAGAATATTGCCCTCGCCACCCACCATCACTTCGGTGGAGGTGATGATTTCTTCCCGGATCGGATCGATGGGCGGGTTGGTGACCTGCGCGAATAATTGCTTGAAGTAATTGTAAAGCAGTTGCGGCTTGTTGGACAACACCGCCAGCGGCGTGTCCGTGCCCATGGACCCCAGGGGCTGCATGCCATCCCGCGCCATGGGTCCAACAATGAAGCGCAAGTCTTCAAAGGTGTAACCAAATGCCTGCTGCCGTTGCAAAATGGTTTCCGCGTCCGGTTTGTGATAATGCGGCGGTTCAGGCAGTTTCCCGAGCAGCACATGGTTGGTTTCCAACCAGTTTTGGTAGGGCTCCGCCTTGGCGTAACGGTTTTTCAGTTCCTCATCCGCAATGATCCGGCCTTGTTCCAAATCCACCAGGAACATGCGGCCCGGTTGCAACCGCCCCTTGATGGCCACGCGTTCCGGCGCGATGGGCAGCACCCCGGCCTCGGAGGCCATAATGACCACGTCGTCCTTGGTGACGTAATAGCGCGAGGGCCGCAAACCATTGCGGTCCAAACAGGCGCCAATCATCTTGCCGTTGGTGAACGCCATGGAAGCCGGACCATCCCACGGTTCCATGAGGCAGGAATGAAATTCGTAAAAGGCCCGGCGGTCCACGTCCATGCTCTCGTGATTTTCCCACGGCTCGGGAATCATCATCATCATGGCATGGGGCAATTCGCGCCCGGCCATCATGAGCAGTTCCACGCAATTATCGAACTGCGCGGAGTCGCTGCCGTCGGTATTGATCACCGGCACCAGCTTTTGGATATCGTCACCAAACAGCTTGCTGGTGAACAGCGCCTGGCGCGCCTTCATCCAGTTCACATTCCCCCGCAGCGTGTTGATCTCGCCATTGTGCGCAATGCAGCGATTCGGGTGCGCCCGATCCCAACTCGGGAAGGTATTCGTCGAAAAGCGCGAATGCACCAGGGCGATGGCTGTGACCATGGCCTCATCCCGCAGATCGGGATAATATTGGGCCACCTGCTCGGGCATCAACATGCCCTTGTAAATCACCGTCCGGCTGGAGAGGCTCGAGACGTAAAACCAATTGCCTCCCGTGATGATGCCGCCATAGCGAATATGCTGTTCGGCCACCTTGCGAATCACGTAGAGCTTGCGCTCAAAGGCCGCCTCATCCGGCAGGGCGGGATTACGCCCCACAAACACCTGCATCATGAAGGGCTCGGCGGCCTGGGCCGTTTTGCCCAGCGAAGAATTATCCGTCGGAATGTCACGCCAGCCCAGGAGTTTCTGACCTTCGTCGGCAATGATCTTGGCCAGCGACTGCTTGACCGCCTGGCGCTGGTCATAATCCTGCGGCATGAACAACATGCCCGCGGCATACTGCCCCACGGCGGGCAGGGCAAAACCCAGCGCGCTCGTCACCTTCAAAAAAAACTCGTGGGGCGTCTGAATGAGAATGCCCGCGCCATCGCCTGTATTGGGTTCGCAACCCACGGCCCCGCGATGGTCCAGATTCACTAGAATCTGGAGCCCGTCGGTCACCAGTTGGTGCGACTTCTGGCCCTTCATGTGGGCAACGAACCCTATCCCGCAGGCGTCATGCTCGAACTGCGGATCATAAAGTCCCTGTTTGACCGGCGCAGTTGTCTGCGTCGGCCCCGAATATTTGGATGGCTTATTTTGGCTGCTGCTCATTGCATCGGCGATTTTCGCCTTATGTTGCATTATTTTTTACTTAATTTTCACGTCGGCGCAACTATTGTTTTAAGAAATCATCAAATTCTCCCCCCGCAACGCTCATTAGAAAAATTGGATTCTCGCCCATTTGCCTAACCCAGGGTTGGCCCGCGCTGAAAAAGTGGATGCGGCGAAAACTTTTTCCCCGCATCCCCAACTCCCGCCCGGGCACCGCCCCCGGGAACTCGCCCCCTTGTCGGAGCGCGGCGTTCCCGCCGCCTCAACCCAGGCAAGCCCACCTGGCACTGGTTTCGGTGCATCCCCCGCGTTGAATACTCCAAATATGCCCACGGCGGGCATTCTGTCCCCGGTCGCCGGGCACACCACCCACCGGGCACGGTTCGGCGCGAGACGTTCTTGACCTTCGGTCCCAAACGCGTTAGTCATAACCCCACCTTTTATGGCAACCAAAACGATTATCAAACCCGCGAAGTCACCCACGGCCGTCGGCCCCTATAACCACGCCGTGCGTGTGGGCGACCTGCTGTTCTGCGCCGGGCAGATTCCCATTGAACCCGCCACCGGCAACCTGGTGGAGGGCGACATCAAAGTGCAGACCGATCGCGTGTTGCAAAATGTTAAGGCCATTCTGGAAGACCAGGGCCTGACCTTTGCCAATGTCGTGAAATCCACCGTGTTCCTCACGGATCTGGCCAATTTCGCCGGCATGAATGAAATTTACGCGAAGTATTTCACCAGCGATTTCCCCGCCCGCTCCACCATCCAGGTCGCCGGCCTGCCCAAGGCGGCCAGCGTCGAAATCGAAGTCGTCGCCCACTTCTAACCGCCCGCAAGGGCCTGCGGGCGTGGCTAAACCCAAAAAATCCTGGCGCGAAAAACTGGCGGATAGCAAGGGGTTGCCCCGGACGGCGCTGGCCACCGGCCCGCTGCGCCAGCGTTGGGGCGCGGGCCCCTTCGTCATTCCCGCCCCGTGTGAAGTGGATGCCCTCATGCGCCAGGTGCCCAAAGGCCGGGTGGTGACGATCCAGCAGTTGCGCAGCGCCCTCGCCACCCGGCACGGCGTGAATTTTGCCTGTCCCCTGACCACCGGGATTTTTTCTTGGATCGCCGCCCACGCCGCCGCCGAGGCGGAGGCGGCCGGGGCAAAACCCATCACGCCCTACTGGCGCACCCTGAAAAACGGCGGGGAAATCAATCCGAAATATCCCGGCGGGGCCGCCGCCTGGGCCGCACGGTTGCAGGCCGAGGGTCACCATGTGGTGGCCAAAGGCAAACGGCTCGTGTTAGTGGATTACGAAACATCAGTTTACTCCCGGCTCAAATAAATCAAATGCCCCTCGCTTTGCAACTCGCCATCGCCCTGCTCCTCGGTGGCGTCCTGGGCTTCGCCATTGGCTGGCTGCTCAAGCGCAACCCCACCCCGGCCGCCAGTGATTCCCGATTGGAAGACGAATTACGCCGGCAGGTGGCCGGCACCGAGACGGTCGTCGCCCAGTTGCGCGCCCAACTCGCCGAGGCCGGCCAGGCCCGCGCCGCCGCCGAGGCCCGCCAAAGTTCGGCCGAACAATTGCTCGCCGAACAGCGCCAAATTCATGAGCGCAATTTGACCGAGGCCAAAGCCGCCCAGGAACAGGCGCTCACCGATCTGCGCACCGCCTTCCGTTCCCTGAGTGCCGAAGTGTTGCAACAAACCGCCCCGGAATTCCTCCGCCTGGCCGAGCAAAGCCTGGGTAAATTTCAGGAAACCGCCAAGGGCGAGCTCGCCCAGCGCCAGGAGGCCATCAAGACCCTCGTCGAACCCCTGAAGCAGCAGTTGGAAACCTACCAAAAACGTTTGCAACAAAGTGAAAGCGCCCAAACCTCCACCCTGGGCGAAGTGAAAAAACAACTCGATTTGCTGGCCGTCCAAAGTCAGTCACTCGCCGCCGAAACCCAGCAATTCCGCATGGTTTTGAAATCCAACCAGGCCCGCGGCCGCTGGGGTGAGGAAACCCTCCGCCGGGTGGTGGAAGCCGCCGGCATGAGCGCCCATTGCGATTTTACCGAGCAGACCGTATCCGCCGAAAACCGCCCGGACCTCATCGTCCGCCTGCCCGGCGACCGCTTCATCATTGTGGATGCCAAGGTGCCCGACCTGGATTTTCTGGGCGCCTTGGAAGCCGCCGACGCCACCAAACGCGCCGAACTGCTGGGCGCCCACGCTGCCAAATTAAAGGCCACCATCAAGCAACTCGCCGACCGCGACTATCCCCGCCAGTTCCCCCAGGCCCTGGATTATGTCGTGTTGTTTGTGCCCGCCGAATCCCTCTTCAGTGCGGCGCTGGAAGGGGACCATGACTTGATTATCTGGGCCGCTGAAAAGCGCATTCTCCTTGCCACTCCCGCCTCCCTCATCGCCCTGCTCCGCTCGGTGAGTGTGAGTTGGCAGCAGCATGCCCAGACCGAGAACGCTCAGAAAATTGCCGAGGCCGCCCGGGAATTTTACGCCCGTGTGACCAAATTTACCGAGCACTTCGAAAAAATCCGCGGTGGCTTGGACCGTGCCAACTCCGCCTTCAATGACGCCGCCGCCAGTTTTCAAACCCGCGTCCGCCCCGCCGGCGAACGCCTCGCCGAACTCGGCGGTGGCACCGGCGGCAAAGAAATGGCCGACCTCCAGCCGCTGGAATCCACCCTGCGCCTGCCGCCCTGACCCGGCGGCCCGCCACTCCCGGGTTAACCCTCCGACACCTTCGCCTGCGTCCGCTGCGCCATGACCTTTTGCGACGGTTTGAAGCCGGCAATAAACTCCCGGTAAAAGTCCCCAAACGTGCCGGCCGCAATCGCCGCCCGCACATCCGCCATCAGTTTCAAGTACATGTGCGAATTATGCACACTGAGCATCCGCAACCCCAGGATTTCATCCGCCCGCAGTAAATGCCGCAAATAAGCCCGGGTAAAATTCCGGCAGGCAAAACACTCGCAGCCCGCCTCCACGGGTCCAAAATCAGTCTTGTACGCCGCGCCCTTGAGGCCAATGGCCCCGCTGCGGGTGTACGCCGTGCCATTCCGCGCCACCCGCGTCGGCAGCACGCAGTCGAACATGTCCACCCCCCGCGCAATCAATTCCACCATCTGCGCCGGCGTGCCCAGGCCCATCGCATAGCGCGCCTTGCCGGCCGGCAAAAAGGGCTCCGCCAGCTCAATCGCCTTCATCATCTCCGGCTCCGGCTCCCCCACGCTCACCCCGCCAATGGCATAACCGTCAAAATCCATTTCCACCAGCGCTTTGGCACATTCCTCCCGCAAAGCCGGATTGCTGCCCCCCTGCACAATCCCAAACACCTTCTGCCCCTCGGCCCGGGGTTGTTCCCGGCATTCCCGCGCCCAGCGGATCGTCCGCTCCACCGCCAGCTTTTGTTCCCGGGCCGGGGCGTCGTGCGGCGGACACTCGTCAAATACCATCGCAATGTCCGACCCCAGCACCCGCTGAATCTCCATGGATTCCTTCGGGCCGATGAATAGCAACGAGCCGTCCAGATGCGACCGGAATTCCACCCCGTGCGCCTTGACCTTGCGAATTTTGGCCAGACTGAAGACTTGAAAACCCCCGCTGTCCGTCAGAATCGGGCGCTCCCAATTCATGAACCGGTGTAACCCCCCCGCCGCGCGAATAATATCCAAACCCGGTCGCAGATTCAGGTGATACGTGTTGCCCAGGATGATCTGGGTCCCCATCTCCCGCAACTCCCGCGGGTCCAGTGCTTTCACACTGGCCTGGGTGCCCACCGACATAAACACCGGCGTGTCCACCACGCCATGGGCCGTGGTCAGTTTGCCCAGCCGGGCCTTCGTGGCCGGGTCCGTTTTCAGGAGTTCAAACATGGGTGCCGGGGGAAGGTAAACTTACGGCTGGCTGGTGATTTTCTCCAAATCAATGCCGTGATCCCGGGCATAAACCGCCAAATACTTCTCGTTTTGGATCAGCACCGCACGCACCACACTCGAATCATCCGCGCGTCCCAGATCAATCAGGCTGTCCGGAATCACCCCCACCTTTTTGTGCGCATACAGCAGCGCAAACGACGCCTGGGCAATCGTGACATACGGCAAATCCTTGTACGCCCCCTCAATGGCATCCTCCACCGCCGCCGCCAAAAATTCCAGTTGATCCACCAAATGCGGAAAGCCCGGTGCCTGAATCTGGGTGAATTCCAGCTTCCATTGCGGCAATTGCCGCAGGATTTTTTCCGCAATCGCCGGCGTGATGCTCGCCGCCCCATTATTCACAAAATTCACAATTTCTGGCATGCCAATAGCTTAGCCAATGCACCCCGCCCGCGAAAGCCAAATATTGCCCGGACCCCCAATTCGCGACGAGCCCAGACTATCCAGCGTGTGATTGGAATAGTGAATGTTCTCTGAATTTTGCTGATGGAAGTTTGCCGCTTCCCTTTTCTCGTCTCAATGCAACGCTTCCCACGGCGGCAATTGATCAAACCGTTCACTCACCGTTATCCCCCGCAATTGCTGATCCGCAAAATCCAGCACCGCCCGCCAGTCCTCCGGTGCCAGCATGTGTTTGCCCGGACGAAAATGGATCCCCAGATGTTGCGGCACCCCCAGCAGATCATACACCGGCTTGGCCCCCAGCCATGCATGGGCCAGGGCATTTTCATTCGCCGCCGCATCACTCAAACCGTCCGGGGCGATAAAACAGCGCGGGGCCACCAGCGCAATCAACCAATGCTGGTCGAACGGCAGTCGTTCCACCTGCCCCGAAAATTCCCCCAACCGCGGAATGAACCATTGCGGAAAATGATAATTCACCTCCTCCAACCCCTCCTTGCCCCCGCGCGTCTTGCCATTGAACCGATACGCCCCCGTGCCCCCGCAACCCGAACCCGCCGGGGCCACCAGCGCAAACCGTTCATCAAACGCGCCCGCCACCAAGGTCGCCTTCCCCAGGCGCGAGTGGCCCAAACCAATGATTTTGCCCTTGTCCACCCACGGCAGTTGCTCCAGATAATCCACGCACCGCGACATCCCCCAGGCCCACGCCGCCATGTCGTGCCAGTCCGCCTCCGGATACGCCGCAAAAAAGCCGCTCTCCGCGAAATTCTTGTTGTCCGCCCCACACTCCTGATAATGAAACGTCAGCACCGCATACCCCCGCCCCAGTGCCTCGGCAAAATTCGTCGCCGCCGCCTCCGGCGCTTGCGGCCGGACCACCCCCCGGCCCGCGGCATTCGTGCCCGGCGCCAAATCCTGCCCCGGCGTCAGCGCAAAAGAGGGATTTACAATCGTCGGAAACGGCGCCTTCGTATTCTCCGTTTCCTCCGGGGTAAAAATCGCCACGTCAAAACCCAGTTTCCTCCCTGGACCAAACGCCAGATGCACCAGCTTAAAAGCCACCGTCCCGTCTAAAACCATCTGTGACTTCAATACCTGCCCCGTAACATTCCCCGGCGCCGGCGGCGCCTGCCCCACCGCATAATACTCAATCGTCCGCCGCATCGCCTCCCGGTGTTCCGCCCACTGCGCCGGCGTCGTGATGGGCTGGCCATCCGCCCGCACCAACGGATCCGGCAGGTTCGTCTGCACCGGCAAATCCTTCACCGCCGGAAAAGCCGCCAGCTCATCAGCGCCAACCGCCCCCAAACCAACCCCCAACACCCCCAGGCAGACCCACCAGGTGGCCCGGCGAAAACAGCAGCAATGGTTCATGCCGTCAGCATTGAACAGTTGCTCAAAAGTGTCAATGCAGCGGTGGCCGCCAGCCCGACTGGAAAGCCTGATCCCATCCCTTTGTTACGGCTGCCAATGTGCACATCGACAGGCGATACTCCCGGCCACGAAACCCAGGAATACGCCTGCCTTGGTTCTGACCCATCATGCTTCCTATCTCTTTGCCCCTGGCCATCTATGCTGCCATCCATCCCCAACCATCGCCCCTCACACCGCCACCCCAAAAATCCCATCTCGTAGGAAACGAGGTAACGAGTTTCTAATATTTCAGCCGGCAGCCATACCATTCACCCCCAAACCAAAACCCCTCACGCCGCCCGCGCCCTTTCGAAATTCCGACTTGGCCCCCCTAGCCTCGCACCCCGTTAAAGAGGTCACCCATTATTGAAAATCGCATAATAGGATGACATTAAGGCCACAATTCAGCTTGGGAGTAGCATGCGGCAATAATGCGTTTTCGGCGGCGATTCGCCATCCAATAGTGGCGTGCCCGCTACCGGTGAAGAGCCAGCTGCCGGTAGAAAGCCCGGTGGTGGTGGTGTACCCGCAGGAGGCAGTAGATCTTGCAGCGCCTGCAGTGG
>CAIQWB010000091.1 GCA_903875465.1 uncultured Verrucomicrobia subdivision 3 bacterium | reverse complement strand
CGCGCGCGCGAGCCGGAGGACGTTCTCGCAGCCATGTCTCTTCGCCATCAGGCCCGCCAAAAAGCCATCGACTCCGCTCACAAAAAACACCGGAAATCTAAAGCTATTCTAACAAAGTAGAACTAATCCCGGCCAATATAATCCCCGCCCTTCGCTTCCAGCAACAGTTCAAAGCGATTGGTTTCCCCCGGTGAGAATTGAATGCGCACCTGCCGGTCGCGCATGCTCCCGGGCAAATTCAGCGGCACTTGGTAATGCGCATCCTCCACCTCCATCCCCCCGCCCAGCGCTGGGATATTCCGGATGACCGCCCGTCCGTTGGCATCGGTGGTGGCATGATAAGGTATCTTGGGTAGCGGCGGCAGGGTGCGAACGCCCGTTTCGCTGGAATCGCTCATATCGCCAAAGATCCCATTGTGCATCCGGATTACGTTGGGGTTCAGCCAAATGCTGGTGCCGGCGATGGGTTTGCCTGCTTTGGTTATGGCCGTCAACTCCAGCGTGGCTGTCGGTTCCGTCACCACTTCGATCGTCGTCAGGGGCGCGGTCAGGGCAAACGGTTGCGGAATGCCGAATTTCGGACCGGGCACCAGCTTGCTGGTGTGGGTGTTCTCATCCGTGATGCGGTTTTGCAGCACGCCGATGCTTTTGGAAACAAAGCCGTCGCCCTGCACAATCACATCCACCTCCCCGGGCGGCACGGATTCAAAAGCAAAACTGCCGTCCGCCGCGATTGTCCGGTAGCTGTGCCAGCTATTGAAATAACCATATTTCTTGAAAATTGACGCATTGTCTTCGGGGATTAGTTGGGCGGGCAATTCCTTGGGCCGGACGCTGATCAACACCCGCCCGTTGGTCACCGGTCGCGGCACCCGGTCGTCCAGCCGTCCTTCCACGCGAATCCCCGGTTTCATTTCCAGCGAGTAATGATAGGTATGCCCCGGTTCTGCGGCAATCGGCTGACTGTCGCTATAAACAATTTCCCCCGAGGGCAGCCGCCCCATCAGTTGCAGCAGATGTCCGCCCGGCGATAGTTTGTGGAAGGTGAAACCTCCGCTGCCATCGTACTGCCAGTCCTTCAGATGCAACCCCTCCTCGCTCAGATTGGGCACTAGGTTGGTCACCGCCGCGTGATCGTTGCCAAAATACCCCGACACCGTCACCGGCAGACCGCGAACGAGGTGGATGGGTGCTTCCGGTCTGTCCACGTGATATTCCTGGATGCGCACGGTGCCGTATTCCGGATGCTCCACCGAGAAAACCAGGCCTCCCGTCAGCTCCTTCTCCTCCGCAATCGCCATCACCGGATACCTGACCCGGGCAATGCCCTCCTGGTCCGTGGTGGCCGGCAGGGGCGGCCCGAACACATTCTTGCGCCAGCCATAGGCATCCACCCAATGCCGTCCCTTCACCCGGAAACCATCCGGCAAAACCGTCGCCCCGGCGATGGGCTGGCCCGTCTTGTCCTGCACCACCACCCGCATGTATTGATACTCCACCGCCGCCGCTTTGGCGCCGGCTGGATCGCCCTGGGTAAACTGGCACCCGGCCGTAATTAGAAACATACCCGCCGCCAAAGCGTATCCCATTATTGTATGCCGCTCGTTCCAGGTGCCCGCACCGCTGTGCGCCAGGTGCTGTAACCGCCGCGCGATTTGCGAACGGCCATTCACCGTCAATTGGGTCTCCACCGCCGGCAACGCCAGCACCCGCAGGGCGAGTCGGGATAGCCAGCGCGGATAGGCTTCCGGTTCGCCCAATTGCGCGGCCGCCAGCCGGTCGGCCTCCTGTTCACACGCCAGGTTGTGTGCCGCCGGAATGCCCCATACCAGTGGATGCCACCAGCAAATCACCTGCATCCAGCGCCAGGCCACACACCAAGCCAGATCGTGGCGCCGCAAATGGGCCAGTTCGTGACTCAACAACGCGGCCAGTTCTCCCGGCTCTAAAGCCGCCACCAAGTTCCTCGGCAACAGAATCACCGGCCGCCCCAGCCCGCAAACAAACGGCGACCCCACCGCCTCCGAAACTTGAACCGCCACCTCCCCCGCCACCCCGAAACGCGTTTGCATGTTTCGCGCCAGTTGCTGCAGCTCCGGAGCGGCCGGAGCGGCAGACCGGCGCAACCGGCCGAGTTCCCAATGCCAGCGCAGCAGCCTGGCCGCACCCCAAACCATTCCCGCCATCCAAATCATGACCAGCCGGGTTGCCCAAGGAATTGACCTGGCCCTGACGCCCAAAGGCCCGGGCGTTGCGCCTCTCGTCGAAGTCATTGGTGGGTTCACCCGGGGCGTTTCCCCAGCCGTGGCTGCCCCTGGCTGAACCGCACCTTGCTTTGCGTCCGGTGCCGCCCTTCCCAAAAATTCGGCCGGATCATTTTCCCGGCTTGGGAGCGGAATGTGAACCCCCGTTATCGGCAGCCCCGCCACCAGCGGTAACAGCACCCCGCAGCCTAGCAAGCTGCGCCAGAGCATGACCCGCCAGCGCGCATGTCGGTGACGCAACAAACCATGCACCCCCCAGGCCAGGGCGAGCAGACATGTCCATTTTAGCCCGGGCACCATTCCCGGCAGCGCCAGCATGTGGGCAGTATTCATTGGGATTTCCTTGGTTTCTTGGAGATGGCGGGCTCGGCCGCCGTTTGGCGGAGCAGTTGGAGGTCACCCGGCTTGAGATCGGAGGTTTCCAGCAATTGCACCACCAGCTCCTGGCGCGAGCCGCCGGCAAAAATGCGGGCCAGCGTTTGCAAGGTGGTTTCCAGCAATGTGGCCTTGGGAATGGCCGCCGCGTAAAAAAACGCCTTCCCCTGCAACCGGCGCGAGATGGCCTTTTTAGCCACCAGATTTACCAGCACCGACCGCAACGTGGCATTCTCGATTGCCCAGGCGAACTCAGCCTGAATCTCCGTCGGTTTCAGCTCCCCCCGCTCCCACAAGATCCGCAGCGCCTCCAGTTCATTTTGGTTCAGCGATTGAAGGTTCATATGTGAAGTATTCACACATTGCGCCGTCGCCGTCAACTCTGATGTGTGATTATTTCACACATTGTTTCACCTGCCGCTCACGCCGCGGGTGCGTCCGCGTAATTTTCCTTTAACCACGGCTCGGTTGGGGCTAAAATCACACATTCCGATAAACCATGCTTGGCCAAACCTCCAGCCACTTGCCGGACGGATGCTCAGGTTTGGTTGGCGAAGAAAACGGCCGGCCTGGTTGCTTTGGTCGGCACCATCGGGGACGACCAGTACCGTATCCGGGCTCAAATCCCCCGCCCCAGGCGGGCCATAAAATATGCAACAATCGCTGCGGGGTGACCCTGCGAAGGGCGGTTCCGACCGGGGCGCCATCACCGCCCGGTTATCTTGGTTTTACCTTGGCCGGGCCGCCCTCTGGGTCGCCTTCCTCGGGCTTGCCGTGGCTCCCGCCCGGGCCACTGGCCCCATCCACCTCCAGTTTTCCGCCCTTCCCGCCATCATGGATAGCAGCACTTTCAATGTGCAGCTCACGGCCCTGGATACGAATGGCGTGGTGCAAACGAATTTCAACCAGGCCCTCACGTTAACCGCCACCAGCCTGGCGGGAACCTTGCCGCTGGCCATCACGAATACCGGGGCGTTTGCCCAGGGACAACGCTGGGTGTACCTCCAGCAGGTGCTGGTTCCGGGGTACGGGGTGCGGCTGGGCTGCCTCGAATATCCCGGCCAGAGTGATGCTTTCACCGTTATCCCCCCGTTATTTTACAGTAGTTCCCAGCCGGTCACCGATATCGCCTGGCTGCCCGCTTCGCACACCTTGCTGGCCTCCGTCCCCGCCAGCGGCGGCACCTATTCCAACTGCCTCGTGGCCATTGACCCCCTGTCTGGCCTCGTGACCAATGCCTATCCCGTCGGGCCTGATCCGGCCCAGCTCGAAGTTGCGCCGGATGGCAGTTATCTCTATGTGGCCCTGGCCAGCCAAACCATGCTCCAGCGCTTCGACCTTGTCACCCGGCTCGCCAGCCCACCGTTTAATCTGGGGACCAACCGCAATCCCTTCCGCTTTGCTTATGATTTCTGTGTTCCTTCCGGGCTGGCGGACTCCGTGGTCGTTGCCGCCCGTTCGCAGGACAATCTTGGCAACACGACGATTGACGGCCTCTATCGCTACGACAGCGGCGTGCCGGTCCCGCTGCCCGCCTTGACGGCCACCGGCGGGTGGCTGGTGGAGAGCCTGGAAACCGGCTCGGCCATCGCCCTGTCACCTTCCCTGGCCACCGGCAATGCGGCTCTCGGAACCGTGCTGGCCACCAGTGCTAATTTTGGCGGCACCGCAGTTCGTTATCGCGGCGGCTTGCTTTACGATGATCGCGGCACGGTTTACTCCAGCACCAACTTGTCGGCGGTCGGTGTTTATCCGGGGGTTTTGGATCAATCGTATTATCGAGCCATCCCCGAAGTGGATCCGGTATTTCGCCGCGCTTATTATATCGGTGGCAATCTTACTTTCGGGTCCGCCCCCTTTGCCTTGAAGATGTATGACCGGGATTTGTATCAACTTTTGTTTCAATGGACGCTGCCCGGCGCCGGCGGCGCGCCAGCGCGCCTCGTGCGTTGCGATACGAATTGTCTGGCCTATGTGCAGGGCAACCTCCTGGGCTTCATCCACCCCGAGGCCACCCAGCCGCCCCGCCCGCCCGCCGATCTCGCGCTGGCCGTGTCCGCCCCCGCCCCGGCACCAGTTGCCGGGTCGAATTATGTCTTTTCCCTGATCCTGTCCAATGCCGGTCCGGGCACCGCTTCGGTGGTCCAGGTGACCAATGCCTTGCCCGCCACCGCCGTGGTGATCCAGAGCCAGCCCTCCTCCGGCACCGTCCGGCTCACGCCGTCGGCCTTCGTCTGGAGCGTGTCCGGCCTCGCGGCGGGTTCCAACGCCACCTTGCAAATGACCGTGCAATTCAATGCCGGCGGCTGGCAGACCAACCTGGCCTGGGCGCTGGGGTTTGAGGCGGACCCCGTCTTCACGAATAATCTGGTCGCGCTCCCCCTCTTCGTGCAGTTGCCCCAGCAGGGGTTCACCACGTTTCCCGTAAACTATGCCGTGCAGGACATGCTCTATGATCCCGTCCGCGATCGCTTCGTGCTCTCGTTAACCAATGGTCCCGGGCTGACCCAAACCAATGGCCTCGCCCTCTTTAATCCCTACACCGGCCTCACGGAAGCCTTCGTCCCGCTCAGCCCCGCCCCGGGACAACTCGCCCGCTCGGGCGACGGCCAGTTTCTCTATGTTTCCCTGCCGGATACCGGCATGGTGCAGCAATTCAGCCTGCCGACCCTGGCGGCCACCTATCAGTTTGCCGTCGGCGGCGAGTCCATTTACGGCGTGCAATACACCAATTACGCCCGCAATCTCGTCGTGGTTCCCGGCCAGCCCAATGCCGTCGTCGCCTGGGCGGTGCGCCACGCTTACGCCGGCTCCTTGGAATATGGTTATGGTCTGGGCTTGTATCAGCACGGGGTGCTGGCCCCCAACGTCACTGACCTGGGCGGCTCCTGGGAGCCGGTATTCGATACCGACTCGGGAACCTTGTTCGGGTATAATGCCGGCGATCTCCGGCGTTGTTCCCTGGATGCCAGCGGCATCACGTTCGTCCAACAGTTTCCCACCTTGTACGGTGCCGGCACGGACCTGCAATATGGTGGCGGCGGTCACCTGTTCAACAACGGCGGGGAAATGCTGGAGGACAATCCCTTTCAGGTGGACTGGCTGTTCGCCGGCTCCCAAACCACCGCGGCCATTGTGCCCGATCCTGCGAGTCACCGCGTCTTTTGCCTTGCGCAAAATAACGGCTGGCAGCTCCGCGCTTACGACCTCCCCACCCGCAACTGGCTGGGCAGCTTGATGATTTCCAATGTCGTGGGCACGCCCGGCAAACTCCTGCGCTGGGGGGCGGACGGGCTGGCCTTTTCCACCACCGGCGGTCAACTCTTTATCATTCGCACCCCCTTGGTGCGCACGGATACGTTTGCCGACCTTGCCCTCACCCTGACCGCGCCCGCCGGCCCGCTGTCCTCGGGCAGCCCGGCCACGTTTTCCCTGACCGTGGCCAACCAAGGCACTATTTCGGCGGCGAATGTGCTGATCACCAATACCCTTTCCGCCGGAGCCACCCTCTTGGCCGTATCCTCGGGAGCGGGCACCTGGATCACCAACGCCACTGGCCAGACGCTGGTTTGGTCATTGCCCGCCCTTTCCGCCGGCTCCACGGCCACCCTGACCGGCACGCTGCAACCCAGCCAGCCCGGCTTGCTTACCCTCCTGGCCGCCGCCACCACCTCCACCTTTGACGTCGCCCTTTCCAACAACACCGCCGTGGCCACGGCCCTGGTCGGACCAGCCGCCAGTCTGGATAACGCAACGCTCTACGCTTTGCCCGCCAATGACCTTGCCTGGTCGCCCGCGCTGGGCCGGTTCCTCGTCACCGCCAATGCCAGTGTGCCGAATTGGGCGGGCGGTTTGCTCACCCTGGATCCGCTGGCCCAAACCGTGCAATTCGCCGCGGCCCTGGGCTCGGATGCCGGCCGCGTGGGGCTTTCGCGCGATGGCACCACGCTTTGCGCGCGCACCGATTTCGGGGTGTCAACCGTCGTCCTCCCGGCCCTGACGGTCACCAGCCGTTTTCTGCTCAACCCCACCAGTCCGGGCGTGTCCGCCTACGATCTCAAAGTCGCCCCGGGCAGCAACGCGGTCGTCGCCGTCGGCATTAAAACCACCGCCAACAACAACACCTGGGTGGCCGCCTTCAACCAAGGCGCGCAACTGGCCGCCGAGCCGAATTTTAACAGCACGGCGCTAAGCCTGGAATTCGGCGACCAGCCCTCCCCCCTCTACGTTTACAATGGCTCCGCTTTCAATCGCTATACGGTGGACACCAACGGCCTCACCCTGCTGGATTCAAACACCGGCCTGCTCCCCGCCTCCACCCCCCTGAATCTGGTGTGGAACAATGGCTCGCTTTATTCCTCGGCCGGCCCGGTAATCAATCCCCTCACCGACACCCTCCGTGGCACCATTGCCGGCATCCCGGCTGGTTCGCAGGTGGCCTGCGATGCCGGCTCCGGCCGCGTTTTCTTGCTCAGCCCGGGCGGGGTGCTGCGCGCCTATGATGGCCCCACCTTGCTGCCGGCGGGCAGCCGGACTATTCCTGGCCTCCTGGGCACCATCACCCGCTTCCTCCGTTGGGACGTGGACGGCTTTGCCGCCCTTACCAGCAGCAACCAGCTCGCCGTGTTTCATAGCAGTCTCATCCCCACCAATCCGCCGGCGGACCTGTCCGTTTCCCTGGCCCTCAGCCCGCCCCCTTATTTTGCCCAAAGCAATCTCACCGCCGTGCTCCTTGTCTCCAATGCCGGTCCCAACACCGCCACCAGTCTCACTTGGAGCAATACCCTGCCCGCCGGCGCCGTGCTGGCGGGGGCCAGCACTTCCGCTGGCAGCCTCGCCACCAATGCCACTTCCGTGACCGGCGCCATTCCGCTCCTCGCCGCCGGGGCCACCGCCTCCGTTACCCTGGCGTTTGCTCTGCCCGCCGCCGGCCTTGCCTTTGATCAAATGACGATCAATGCTTCCTCCACCGATCCCAATTTTGCCAACAATCAGGCTACCGCCATGGTGTGGATTCAACCCGCCAGCCAAAATTCCGGCCTCGTCGCCCTGACCTTGCCGGTGAAAGATCTGGCCTCCGACCCGCTCCGTCCGGTCCTTTACGCCAGCCTGGGCACCAATGCCGGTGCGCTGGCCAATTCCGTCCTGGTCTTGGACCCCATCCATGGCACGGTCAGTCCCCCGGTTGCCGTGGGCTCCAATCCCGGCCGCCTGGCCGTGTCTGCGGACGGCCAGTATTTGTATGCGGCCCTGGATGGCGCGGGCGTGGTGCAGAAACTGGCCCTGCCCGGTTTGACCCCCGTGAGCGCCATTCCCGTGCCCGGCAGCCAGACCGTGGTGCGCCTGGCCGTGTGTCCGACCAACTCCGATCTCCTCGCCATCCGTCGTTCACCGGCCGGCAAAACCAGCCTGCACCTCGCCGGGGTGGAATTGCCGAATGAATTGAGCACTCAGGACCTCTTTGCCTTTGTGGACACCACCGGCCAGTTATTTGGGTGCGACGGCGTGCATAGCAATGTGAAGCTCTATCAGTTGAACACCAGTTCCAACGGCTTAAGCCTGCTGACCGCCCAGCCGGGCAAACAAGCCAGCGCCACCGACCTCCAATCCTCGGGCGGCCGGCTCTTTTTCAATGGCGGTATGGTCGTGAATCCCGCCACCACCCGCGGCGTGGATTTGCTCCCCGTTCCCAGCAATTCCCTGGTGGCCCCGGATGCCGGCTGTGGTCGCGTGTTTTTTGTGACTCCCATCACCGGCGGCTGGACACTCCGGGCCTTCGACATTGGCCAGGGCATTGAGGTGGGTTCCTTGCCGCTCGCCACCTTCACCAATACCCCGCAAAAACTCCTTCGCTGGGGCCCGGATGGCCTCGCCGCCTTCAATACCAATGCGCAAGTGGTGATTTTACGGGGCCTGCTCGTGCCCACCAACCCTCCGGTCGAGGTGCTGCTGTCCCAGTCCCTGAACACCCTCTCGGCCACCACCAATGACCCGCTCACCGTTACCCTCCAGCTCACCAATGCCGGACCTGGACCGGTGTCGGCCGTCGTGGTCACCCAAAAATTTTCCCTCGCCCTGACCAATGTCAGCCTGGGCACGGCTGCGGGTACCGCCACCTATTCCAACCGCTTGGTGACCTGGCTGGCCGGCAGCCTGGCCGCGGGCGCGACCGCCCAACTCACCGTCACGGGCCGGGCCACCCAGCCCGGGACGCTCGCGGTGACCGCCCTGGCCAGTGGCAATTTCAACGATGTCTTTTGGGGCAATAACGCGGCCCTCAATGCCGTGACCATTTATACCACCAATCCCGTCGCCCCGCTGGTGCTTCCGCTCTACACGCGCCAGCTCCTCTACGATGCCACCCGGGACCTGATTTATGCCTCCACCCCCGGTTCCAACAGCTTGACCGGCAACTTGATTGCCGCCTTTAATCCCGCCACCGGGGCACTCGTCGGCGCCCTGGCGGCGGGCTCGGAACCGGACCAAATGTCCCTCCCGGCGGATGGTGCCTTCCTCTATGTGGCCTTGGATGGTGCCATGGGTGTCCAGCGCTTCAACCTCGCCACCGGCACGGGTGACCTCGCCTTTGGATTTTCCACCAACGACATTTATTATGCCCAGGACCTGCTCGTGCAACCGGGCCAGCCCAACACCGTCGTGGCTTCGCTGAGTTCCTATAATATGGCGGCGGGATACCCCAGCACCGTGCTGGCTTATGATGGCGGCCTGGCCCGGCCCACCTCCGGCGGTCCCGCCCGCGGCCTCGCCTTTTCCCTGGATGGCTCCACCGTGTTTGGCCAGGTGTCCCCCGGCAGCAGCTATGGCGTCGAGGTCATGACCTTGGGACCCCCGGGTTTCACCACGGTCAGCCTCCCCGGTTTCACGGCGGTTCCCGTCGGTTTGCAATGGGTCCAAGGCCGGCTTTACTCTGCCAATGGGCAGGTGCTGGATGCGGCCACGGGGACACTTCTGGGCAACTTTGGCGTTGCCGGTCCACCAGCCATCGACAGCTCCGCCGGGCGGGCCTTTTTCCTCACCCAAAGCGGGACCAACTGGCAAATCCAGGCGTTCGATCTGGGCACTTTCCAGGCCACCGGCACCCAGGCCGTTCTGAATGTCACCGGCACCCCCGCCAGCCTGCTGCGTTGCGGCCAGGACCGCCTCGCCTTTCGCACCAGTGCCGGCCAGCTATTCATCCTGCACTCGCCCTTGACCGTGGCCAATGCCACCAATCCCCCCGCCCGCGGCTTCGGCCTGTCCTATGCCGCGCCGGCTGGCGGCCCGTCTTGGGTCCTGGCCGCTGCCACCCAGCCGGGCTATTGGTACACAGTGTATACGTCCACGAACCTGGTCAACTGGACCGTGCTGACCAATTTTTTCGCCACCCAGGCCAGCACCCCCGTCAGCGACCCGGCCACCAACTCAGTTCCCGCCCGCTTCTACCGCCTCGCCGCGCCTTAAACAAGCTCCGGGTCGCCCAGTCGCTACTCCTGCGACCAATGCTCCTGCCACCGGACGATGGGCCGGCCGTCGCTGTTAAATTCCAAGGGCAGCCAGAGGTAGCGGGAGTCCGGGAGGTGCCATTGCTGCCAGCGGTCGGCCATGAAGATAAACTCGTCCGGATGGCCGGGGCGGGGCAGCACGAAAGTGCTTTGGGCATGGAAGGTATTGGTCGCGTCGGGCCCCGTGCAGGGATTGCCGAGTTCAGTCCACGGGCCCAGCGGATGATCCGCCACTGCCGAGCGGGCGGCATTGGGGGCCCAGGCCGTGCAGCCGGAGCCGATCAGATAGTATTTGCCACCGTGCTTGAATACCGCCGGATCCTCCATGCTCCGGCCAATGAAAATACGGGCGTACTGGCTGGCCGGCCGCAAATAATCATCGGTGAGCAGGGACACATGCATAACCGGGTTTTCCTCCGAGGCATAAAAAAGATAGGCGTGGGCATCGTCATCCACAAAGACCGTCATGTCCCGGGCCATCTGGCCCGTGTGAAAATCCCGGGCGAGATAATTCGTCGGCGCCGCCTGCTGGTCCGCCGCCGTCGCATTCACGGGCCAGGTTTCGGCATTGGGCCGGAAACTGCCGCGGTAATGGAAGGGGCCGGTGGGCCGGTCGCTGGTGGCCACGCCACAACGGGCGGCGCCATAACTCGGCGAGTCAATGTGCATCCACATGACAAATTGTTTCGTGGCCGCGTTATAAACCACTTTGGGCCGTTCCAACACCTGGCTGGGAGCCAGGTCGCCCGTGGGATCTTGCGGCGTGGCGGCCAGCACAATCCCGTCATTTTTCCAATCAGCCAGGTTGGTGGAGGCGTAGCAAGCCACGCCCGTGGTGTCCACCCGGGTGCCACCCCAGGACTTATTACAGTCCGGCAGGTAGGTCCGGCCGGTTTTGAATTCACCGTACCAATAGTAAACGCCTTCGTACTGCAGCAAGCCGCCGCCGTGCGCATTAATGGGGTGCCCGTCGGTATCGAGCCAGACGGCGCCCGGGGTGAAGGAGCCCCCTTGGGCCGCCGCCCCGCTGCATAAGGTGATGGTCAGCCACCGGGCCAGGATAGATAGGGAGAAACGCATTGTTATAGTGTGGGCACGGGGTGCCGGTTAACCAGGTGCTTCATAAAAAAGACCCGGCGGCGGGGTGGTCCCGCCGCCGGGTCAGGAACTAAATTGCCAAACTGATTACGGATATACCAGCCGGAAGAATACGGAGCCGCTGGCCGGATTAACATTCATGGCGGCACTGTTGGTGCTGGTGCTGCCGGACACAGTCACCCAATTGGTGCCCAAGCCCTGGCCGGGCGCGTTGGTCTGGCTCTGCAGCCGCCAGCCCGTGTGATCCGCCGGCCAGCTGAGGGTGAGCACGTTGCCGGCCACCACACTGGTGAGTTTCGTGGGCGAGGTGTTGACCGAGTTAACCACGCTCAGGACGCCCGTGGTCGCCAGCGCACTGGTGTTCCAGGCCAGGCCAGTGCCCGGAGCGGCCGGCGCGATGGTCGTGAACGCCCCCGTGTAATTGGTGGCCGTGATCAGTTGGAAAGCATCACCCACCGCCAGGGCCTGGCCGCTGAGGGCTAATTGCAACTGGCCACCGTAAGCCATTCTGGTGAGGCCTTGGATTTGATCATTGGTGATGACGCCGCTGGCTTTCTTCACCTTGAAGGCGAGGGTGCCCTGGTTGGCCAGGGTGCCGTTGACATAATACACGCCGTCACCGGCCAGGGTTTGCACCGGAGTCACCGTGAAGGTTTTATCGGCCCGGCCCGTGGCGGAGAGCGTGGCCCCGGCCCCGAGATAAACCTGGCTGGATGCGGCAATGGCACCGGAGCCAGCCAAGGCCAGGGTGGTGCCCGGACTGAGCACGGTATTGCCGGTGTAATCGTTCACCGTTTCCAAGGTGACCGCCCCGGTGCCTTGCAGAATCAGGTTCATGGTAAAGCTCAGCGAGCCGAAGCCTTGCAGGTCATACGCCGTGGTGGCGTTGAAGGTAACACTGCCCGGCATGAGCCGCTGGTTGAAGGCCACCGTGAAGTCGGCGCCACTGTCATCAAACAGGATATTGTCGCCTTGCTGGAAGACGATGCCGCCGGCCAGGCTGTTGGTGTCTTCCCAGTTGCCGGTGGCCAGGTCCCAGACGTTATTGTAGTACGGCTGCCACACCAGGTCATTCACCGAGGTGCGTACGGTGAGATTGGCCGTGGTGCTGGTGGCATTCAGGCCCGTGGTGTTGGTGACCACCACATCATAGGTGGGCAGGCTGTTGGCCACCGTGGCGCTGGCAAAGGTCAGCGTGCTGTTGGTGGCTCCCGCCATGGGCACCCCGTTGGCCCGCCATTGATAATGCAAGGTCGGCGGTCCGTAGGCCATGATGCTCAGGCTGGCCGGTTGTCCCAGGGCCACCGTGGTATTCGCCGGCTGGCTGGCGATGTAAATGGCCGGGTTGGCGAAGGAATAAGCGAGCTGCACTTGCAGGCCGTTCAAAGACCCTTCGTAATTGCCCTCGGCCCACGTGCCATTGAGCACGCCATTGGTCACAATAATATTGGTGAACACGCAGTAGTTATTGGTTTCCAGAAAGATCAAGTCAGTCGTGTTCAGATTGGTAATGGACTGGCCATTGATGGTGAAGATGGTCTGGGATTTTTCGTAGCCACCATCACACGAATAGAGGTAGAGGTTGTACACGCCGGCCGGCAAATTGTTCAGGCCAAAGGGCTGGGGCGTGCTGCCTTGATTGAGCTCATAATTGCCAAACAAGCCAATCGCACCACTGGCGTAGTTGCCATAATCCCAGGTGCGGGAGGAGGTAAAGCTAATGTAAAGATCGGTCAAACCGTCGTCGGCCAGGGCGTTGGGCGTGCCGCCGCTGTAATTGGCAATCGTATTCCAATATTGGGCACTCGGAAACACGCCGGGTCCGGCATAGGTGGTGGGACCACGGACCGAGTAGGCGAAATTGGCCACGAAGTTGGTGGGGGCCGGGAGCAGGCTCAACAGTGTCGGGGTGCTGGCGTTGGTGGCGGGAATTCCTCCGGGATTGTTGGAGGCCAGGAGGCTGTAGGTGCCCGCTGTGGCGGCCGACATGTTCTGGATGGTGTAGGTCACATTGGTGGCCCCGGGAATATTGACCGTACCCGTGCCATTGGTCGGCGTGAACTGCCATTGATACTTAATTGGACTGGTGCCGGAGAACAAGGATTGCAGGGTGACCAGATTCCCCGCATAAGCCGCCGCCGGGTAGATGGTGGTGTCAGCCACCACCACCGGACTGGAGAGTGGGGTCAGACCGACCACGAACGCGGCGTCAATGGTGGCATCACTACTGTAAGCCATCGCCCCATAACCGCTGGCCGGTAACAAGGCGGACTGGCCGTTGGTGTAGAGATCGTTGGCCTGGCTGCCGTCGTTGGCCACCTTCCACCATCCGTAGATGTTGTAATCATTATTGATGGAGAATGCATAAGTGGTGTTGGGCCGGAGCACGTTCGTCAAGCCCGTCCACTGGACCCAGTCACCCTGCACAATCGTCAGGGTATTGGTGGAAACATACGAGGTGAGCAACGCCGCATTCGTGGCGGAAACCACATAAATGTTCAAGGTATAGACCTGGGCAATCCCGCCCCCGCTGCCCACCGTATTTGGCTCGGTCTGGAGGGCAATGGAGGTCAGCGGATAGCCGGCGGCCGTGGGGGGATTCGTGCCGGTTAGGAACGTTTGTCCCGGTGGCGCGTTATTGTTCACGTAATAATTCAGGACGGGCACGATCGACGGGGTGGCGGCGACCAGCTGGGAGATGTCGTAGGTTCCCGGGGTGGGGGTGGTGGTCCCCACGTCCACGATGGCGGCGGAAATCAGATTGGTCACGCCGGGAGCCGTGACCAGCAAGTTCGCGGGGGTGCTGGTGACAATCAAACTGCCACCAATGACATTGGAGGCCGTGACAAAGTAAGTCCCCGAATTCGTGACCTGGGCGCTGGCCAGGGTGTAAGTGGAGTTATTGGCCCCGGCAATGCGCGTGGCCCCGGAGCCGCTATTGAAGTACCATTGATAAGCAATGGGCGGTGTGCCTGCGAAGGTGGTGCTCAACACCACCGGGTTGCCAAACGAGGTGGCCGGCGGGGTGATCTTCGTATCGGCGCTGAGCACGGGGCCGGAAGCCGCCAGCAGGTTCAGGGTGAGAATGGCGCTCGTGGCCGAACTCAAATTATTGGTCACCAGCACCTGGTATTCGTAAGTGCCGGCCGCCATGCTGGTCGTATCCAAGACCAAATTATTGGTGTTGGCATTGGGCAGATTACTCCAGGTCGCCCCGCCGGTGCCGTTGTCGGTTTGCCAGATATAATTGAGGGGCGTGGAACCAATCGCGTTAACATTCAATGTCACCGGCGTGCCACCGTACACGGGATTGGTCACGGAGTTGGCCGGGGTAATGCTGGCAGTTTTAATTACCGGGAAACCCAGGGGGACCAGATTCACGAGGAACGTTCCGTCAAAGGTGCCGGCCGTGCCTGTGGTCACCAGGCCGCCCGCTGCCGGGATGGCGACGATTTGACCACCAGCATAAGGGTCGCCCGAGGCACACCCGATTTGTTCATAGCCACTGCTGGCGTGCAGGGTGTAGGCATAGACCGAATTGGGGCTCAGCACATTGGTGAGGCCCACGGACCATTGGGTCCAGTCGCCCAGGGCAATCGCCGGGGCGGTGTTGTTGTTCTGATAGGTCGAGAGGAGAGTCGCGTTCGTGCCGGACAGGGCATAAAACCGCAAGGTGTAAGTGAGCCCCGCCCCATGGCCGCCATTGACCGTGCCATATTTAATGCACACGGAGTTTAAAACGTAACCGGAAGAATTCGCACCCGTGGTGAAGGTCTGGCCCTGGGGCGTCCCGTTGTCGTCGTAATAGTTATTCACTGGCGCGTCCGGCGCACCGGTATTGCCAGCGGTGCTCAATTGGGCAATGTCATAAATTCCGGGGACGGGGGCCGTGGTCCCCAAATCGGTGAAAATCACGGGAGCCAGCACGGTCAACGTGGCCGGGGTGCTCGCGAGGACCGAGGGAACGCCCCCGGCATTGTTCGACGCCACCAGGCTGTAAGTGCCAGCATTGGTGTATTGCAGATTCGTGAGCGTCAACGCGCTGCTGGTGGCCCCCGGCAGGAGCCGGGTCACGCCATTGGTCCCGGTAAACTGCCATTGATAATAAATGGGCAGGGTGCCGGCAAACGAAGCACTGGCTGTGATGGTGCCGCCCAGTGCCGCCGGAGCCGGCACAATCGTGGTGTTGGCCAGCAGGAAGGGCGCCGCTGCATTGCTCAAAACCAGGGTGGATGGCGTATTGGTGGTGGTGCCCGCGGCACCTGCGACGATCAGGCGATATTGCAGGTTGCCCGCAGCCAGCAGGGTCGTGTCCAGCGTGTAGGTCGCACTCGTGGACCCGGCCAGATTGGACCAGGTGGCCCCGCCGGAACCGCCGTCGGTCTGCCACATAAAATTGGTGAAGGGCCCGGTGCCGCTCACATTGGCGCTCAAGGTCACCGTGGTGCCGGCATAAACGGGATTCGCCGGTGAAATGGCCGTGGGGGTTACGAGCGGATCGTTATAGGGCAGCAGCACCAGATCAAAAGCGGCATCATAATTTGTGCTGGAGCCAAAATTAAGGGTTCCCGTCGTTTTGGGAAAGGCCGCTGCCTGGCCACCCGCATAGGGGTTCGCCGAAGAGTCGGCCAGTTGCCACCAACCGCTGCCATTGCGGCTGATCGCAAAGCCATAAACCGAGCCGGAGGCCAGCAGGTTCGTCAACCCGTTGAATTTCAACCAGTCGCCCTGGGTGAAGGTGATTTGATTCGTGGTGACATAGGTGGAAAGCAAGGTGGCTGCCGTGCCGGCCACACTATAAATACGCAGCGTGTAAGCCGAAAGTCCAGGCTGGCCGCCCCCGGCTGTGCCGCTTTGCTCCTTGAGGTACAAGTTTTGCAGGCTGTAACCCTGGGGATTGCTCCCGGTGGTAAACGTCTGGCCGGGGTTGCCGCTATCCACGTAATAATTGAGGCCCGAGGGTCCGCCGTTGCCATTGACCAACTGGGCAATGTCACTGGCTCCCGGCGTGGGCGCGTTGGTGCCGTAATCCTGAATGTTTTGCGCGGCCGCCGGCAGTGCGAGACCCCCGAGGGTCGCGGTCAGCATTAAACCGGCCAGCCGGCATGGTTTCCCGAGGAACGGGAGGAGGGAAGCGAGCCTCAAGTGGCTCTTCAGTATGGGATTTTTAGTCATGGAGTTTGGTTGTCAGGGTTGATAAGGAAAGCAGTGTGGTGCGGGAAATGGTTGGGCGGATGGGAGGCCGGAGCTTCAGGGCTTGCCCTTTGGAACCGATTGGGCATGCCAGTAATAGGTCCACAGTGTGTTCAGTTTGCAATACTCAACGTGGCCATCCACCATGCCCACGTTGATGCCGCCAGGCAGCACACCCGCGAAGGGCACGGTGGGCGCGGCCGCCGGGGTTTTGAAGCCGTGGCGGGCGATCAACACCCGCCCCATCATCTGGCCCACACTGGTGTTATTGACTCCCGTGTACAAATTGACTGTCCCGGGCAGGTTGTCCCCAAGCGCTCCAGCCGTGCCGCTGTCCGGCCAGGCATCCGGCCAGACCCCGTCGGAGAACATCGGCGTTTGTGACGTGTGCCGGACGCTGTCGATTTTCCGAAACATGCCCGCCTCTTTGACGGAAGTCTGGTTGTCCACCCATTGCAATGAATTCGCACTGTCCAGGTACAGCCAGCCGTTGATGGTGTAACTGGAGGCATTCGTTTTGTAGTCATAGCCCCAGGCATAGCCGGCGGTGCCATTCCAGCGCTGGGTGGCATATTGGGCGGCCGGCACATCATTGGTGCTGGCACTGGGACAGTAGCGAATGCTGGCCACCTGGGATTGATACGTCATCAGGGAGGCAATCCACAGCAGGTTGGGGTCGTAATTCAAGGGGCCGTAGTCCGTGGTGTACATAAACCCGGAGAGGGACATCTGCTTGAGGTTGGAAGTGCAGTTCACCTGCTGGGCTTTGCGCTTCGAAGCGGCCAGCGCCGGCAGGAGCATGGCCGCCAGAATGCCGATGATGGCGATGACGACCAGTAGTTCGATGAGGGTGAAAGCTCGGGTCGCCGGTCGGGATGGGTGGGAGGGGCAGGTCTTCATTTAATATTGGTTTGATTTAAATTAGTTTCTTCCGGCCGCGCCGGAGACCGCTTCGATTTTAGTTGGGTCGACGGGTCATCGCTTCGCGGTTCGGGTAAAATGGCTGATGCCCCTACTTTATCAGCCGAGGCGCGGCAGCGTCCAATGCCCTTGCAGGTAAAACCGAGTTACCCGAACGGGTAATTCATCACCGCCGCCTGCCGGAGTGCGGGTAAAAAAGATTTACCCGGATGGGTGTTTGCCCTGCCGAATCCCCATGGCCTAAAGTGGTGGCGTCCCCGAAAAAACCATATAAAAAACGAACACCGGACCAAGTCATGATTCAACGAATAACGATGGCAATTACTGCAGGCGCGCTTTTGCCCCTGGGCGCACACGCGCAACTCATAGCACAAGAAAGCTTTACCCAAGGCACGGGTAATCCCGCACTGGCGGGCTACACCGGCAGCAGCTCGGCGGGCTTGTCTGGGAGCTGGACACAACTCGGCGGGCAGGGCATGACCGTTGTGGATGGTGCGGGATCCCACTGGGGAACCATCCAGCCCAACTGGCCGGCAGCCGAACACACGGCCTGGTGGTTGTCGCAGTACACCGCCCCCCTGACCGGCACGATTAACTTTGCCACCGATGGCTCTTTTTATCTGAGCTATCTCATCCAATCGGACCAGGCAGACCACGCTTCGCAGGTCGGATTTATTAATACCGCCGGCACCAAAGAGTTGATGGCCGGTCTCGGCTATTCCGGTGGCTCCAACAAGGGCGAGACCGCCTACTACGGCAGTGTGGGTGGTTCCGTTCAGCAGAACGCCAACGGAACCACCGTCCCCGGTTGGTCGGGCATGAACCAATATCAGGTCATTGCCGATTTCACCCGGACCGCCGGCGATTTGAGCGTCACTCTTGATTACTATCTGGGTGCTTATGGCGGCCCCCTGGCCAGTTCCCGGACCGTGGATTTGGGACTCGTCTCCGATTCCTTCAACTCGCTCTCCTTGAAGGCCGATGGCTGGGTGGATGTGGATGAAATTTATGTTGGCCAAACCCTCGCCGACGTCGTCCCCACCCCTGAGCCTGCCACCTGGGTGTTTGGCGGTTTGGGTGCTTTGGCCCTGGTGCTGGCGAAGCGGAAACCCCGCCTCATTTAACGGTCCCTTGTGGGTCTGTCCCTGTTGCCCGCAACCACCCCACCCGGAGGGTTGCGGGCAATTTTCTTTGCGACTTTTGGTTGGACTTTATTGCACCGGCTGGACCACCCCCGGATCACCTCGCCCGGCCAAGTGCCAGCTTGCGCGCCGCGTCTTTTTGAAGGATAATTTCGTATCTCCCAGATTCGTTTAAATCTATATGTGCTGCTGGCCGCCGCCGGATTCGGTGTCAGCGCCGCCGGCCGGGCGCAAACGTCGCCATCCGCCCCGCTGGAGGTGCTCACCAACGCGGCCCAGGTGCTGCGGCTCACCGCTGCCGAGGCGGCGCAGGCCCGCCCGGTGCGTTTGCGCGGGGTGGTGGTGGACGAATCCCAGCCGCGCGAACGGGCCCTGATCTTGATGGACGCTAGTGCGAGCATATACGTTTATGCCGCGACGAATATCTTCGCCCCCTATCATGCCAAGTATTTGCTGGAACTCTCCGGGGTGACCAGCGCTGGCGAGTATGCCCCCTGTGTGCTCGCCACCCGGGCCCGTAGTTTGGGGATGCGGGAACTGCCCCCCGCGCGCCGGGTGACTTACCAAGAGCTCATCACCGGCGCTTTGGATGCCCAGTATGTCCAGCTCAGCGGCGTGGTCCGTCAGTGCTGGCCCGCCCAGACGAACGACACCACCTGGCGGATCGAACTGGCCGCCGATGGCGGCACCCTCCCCGTGCGCCTGCCCTTGCCGCAGAATCCCCAAATCCAGGTCGATGCCGAGGTGACCATTCAGGCGGTGTGCCTGTATGAATTCAATCAACGCCGTCAGGCTTTGAGCCCGGTTTTGCAAGTGCCCCAGGGCGGGACGGTGGGATTAAAACGCGAAGCGCCGGCGGATCCCTATGCCGCCCCGGTGCACACCGCCGTGAGTCTGCTGCAATATTCCCCGGACATTCCCTTTGGCCACCGGGTCCACGTGGCCGGCGTGGTCACGAGCTCCCAGCCGGGCTTCCTGGTTTGGATTCGGGATGAAAGTTCGGGGTTGCGGATTCAAATCCGGCAAACCGATGACTGGCAGCCCGGCGACAAAATTGAGGCGCTGGGTTTTCCGGGTTACGGCTCCTCCACCCCGGTGCTCGAGGATGCCATCGCGCGCAAGCTCAGCTCCGGGACTCCTCCCGCCGCCTTGCCGCTGGCCCATCCGGATGAGGCTTATGCCCATCAGGACGACCTGGTAAGCCTGCCCGCCCGTTTGCGCGATTTGCAACCCGTTCTAAACGGCCTGGAATTGACCCTGGAGCAAAATACCACCGTCTTCAAGGCTGTGTTACGCCCGCCCATGTCCGCCGGTCAGCCCGTTGCCTGGCCCGCCTGGCAACCGGGCAGCCGGGTCCAGGTCGCGGGGATCTGCGATGTTATTTACGATGAAACCAAGCCGGTCATGGGTATCTGGCATCCGCAAACGTTTCAAATCCTGCTGCGTTCCCCGGCGGATGTTACGGTTTTACAATGGCCCTCCTGGTGGACTGCGGTGCACATCATGTTCCTCCTCGGGGGGGTGGCCGGCATTTCCCTCATGGTGAGTGGCGGCGTTTTGTGGGTCGCCCGCCGCCGGATGGCCGATCAGGTGCGCCGCCGGACCATGGCCGAAACCGAATTTTCCGCCATTCTTTCCGAGCGCAACCGGCTGGCCCGCGAGATTCATGACACCTTGGCCCAAGGCTTGACGGCCACCTCGGTGCAATTACAACTGGCAAAAATCCACGCCGCCGGCGCCTCCCCCTCCGTGGGGCGCTATTTGGACCAGGCCTTGCAAATGGTGCGCGACAGCCTCGAGGAGGCCCGGAATTCCATCTGGAACATGCGGCCCCAAGTCCTGGAAACCGGGAACCTGGCCGGCGCCCTGAAAAATATTTTGAAACAACTCTCGGACGGCATTGTCGCCGAAACGAGTTTTGACGTGACCGGTCGGGAGCGCCGTTTATCCGCCGTCATTGAAACCAACGTTTTGCGCTTGGGGCAGGAGGCCGTCACCAATGCCGTGAAGCATGCCGGGGCAACCCGCCTGGCGTTGCGCCTCGAGTTTGGGGAAAAACATTTTACCCTGACGGTGACGGATAACGGCCGCGGCTTTGATCCGGCCCGTCCCCCGCGCAGTGAAGGTGGCTTTGGCCTGGTGGGTATGCACGAGCGCGCGCAGGCCTTGAATGGGAAACTGACCATTCGCTCCGCCGCGAACCAGGGCACGGAACTCATCCTCCGCATCCCCTTGCTGGGCGCATGAAATCTACCCGAATGAGTCAATGACAGACGGCCGGCGGGCCTTTAGCATTTGCCTGCAACCTGTGAAAAAGCAGCAACAAATTCGTGTCATGCTCGTGGACGACCATCCGGCCTTCCGCACCGGCCTGGCGGCCCTCATTGAAAACGAGCCGGACTTGAAAGTGGTCGCCGAGGCCGGCAACGGCACCCAGGCGCTGCAAATCTATCAGGACCAGCAGCCGGATGTGGTGTTGATGGATCTGCGTCTGCCCGGCATGGGTGGCGTGGAAACCACCATGGCCATCCGCAAGCAATTTCCCGAGGCCCGCGTGATCATCCTCACCACCTTTGACACGGATGAGGACATCTACCGCGCCATCCAGAGCGGGGCCAAATCGTATTTGCTGAAAGACACGCCCAATGTCGAACTGGCCGGCACCATTCGCGCGGTCTTCAAGGGCGAGCAAATTCTGCCGCCGAAAGTGGCCAACCGCCTGGCCCGCCGCCTCCAACGCGCCGACATTTCTGAAATCGAAATGGAAGTCCTCCAGCAACTCATGAAAGGGCGCAGCAACAAGGAGATGGCCTTGTCCTTGTTTGTGACCGAGGATACCGTCAAAGCGCGCCTGAAAACACTGTTCAGCAAATTAAAGGTGCATGACCGCACGGAGGCCGCCATTTGCGCCATCCGGAACGGCATTGTGCATTTGGAATAAGCCACTGCGGGGCCGGGTCGGGGCAATTCTCGTTCACCCCTTCTGGGCCTTGGGCTGGGGTCCGGCCAAGGTTGCCCGGGTGGGCGCCTGTGCGGTGACTTTTTCCCGGACTCATTCCCCTGAATACTTTTCATCCGTCAGCGTCTCCAAAAACGCCACCAGGGCTTGCTTGTCCGCCCGGGACAACGGCAGGCCGCCGTCGGGATGTTTGGCCAGGTTCGGGTCCAGGGTCGGGCTGCGTTTCACCCCGCCCGCGTAGTGGTCTATCACTTGGTCCAAATTCGTAAAGCGGCCGTCGTGCATATATGGACCGGTGAGCGCAATGTTGCGCAATGAAGGGACGGCAAATTTTCCCAGATCATTGGTCCGGCCCGTGACCCGGGCCCGGCCGGGATCGGAAAACCGGTCATCCAGCCCGTTGTTGGCAAAGCCCTGGCTCTGGAACAACGGCCCGCCATGGCAGTGAAAGCAATCCGCCCCGTGCTGCCCGCGCCGGGGATCGTATTCCGTGGCGAACAATTCAAAACCACGTTGCTCGGCGGCGGTAAAGGTTGCCTCGCCGCGCTGCACCCGGTCAAACTTCGCATTGAAGGAGATTAGCGTCAGCACGTATTGTTCGAGGGCCAGGGCGATTTTTTCCGGGGTGATTTCGGGTGTGCCAAAAGCCCGGGTAAAGGCCACCGCATAGTCGGCTTTCGCGCCCGCCAGTTTCGCCACCACGTTGGTGAGCGTTTCGTGCATCTCCAAAGGGTTTTGAATCGGCTGCAGGGCCTGTTCTCGCAGGCTGGCGGCACGGCCATCCCAGAAGAAGGAGTTTTTCCACGCCAGATTAAACAACGGCATGGCGTTGCGGGTCCCGGTCTGGCCCTCCGCCCCAATGCTGACTGGCTGGTGATCCGTCATCGCATAATGCACCTGGTGGCAGTCGGCGCAGGCCTGGCGGTTGTTGCTCGCGAGCTGTTTTTCAAAGAACAGGGTCCGGCCCAGTTCCACGCGCTCCGTGATGAGCGGGTTGTCCCGCGGCAAATCGGGGATGGGAAACGTCGCGCTCATTTGCAACGGGTAGGGGGTATACGTTTTCGGCAGATACAACGGCCGGGGGTTGATCGCCTGGATTTCCGCGTCCGTCAGCGCGCTGACATGGTGGATGCGAAACGCCCCGGGCAGGTTGGCCACCAGCGCGGCCGCCACCGGATCACCCGGTCGCGAATGGGTGGAGCTCCCGTCCTTGGCGAAGGCGAGCGGGTGCGGCGCGTTGAGCAGGGTGGCCAGGTCGAAATCCAGTTCCAAACGGGTCAGGTTGGTGATGACCATCGGCGCGGCGAGAATAATCCGGGTGTAATTGGGATCGCGGGCCAGGTGGTAGGCCCAGCCATCCAGCGCCCCATCCGCATTCCGCCACAGCCCCTCCAGCGCGAGGAAGATATAACCACCCTGCCAGCTCCAATGGAGCCCGTTTAAGTTCGGGTTCATCGGATCGCGGGCGGGGAATTTGGTCACATCCGCATGGTTTAGATGAGTGCCCAGCCCGAGCGAGAAATGCACGGCCCGATACTCGCCCGCCACCACATTTTCCAGCCGCAGGGTGTCCCGGCTCTCCCCGAGGTCCAGCCAGGCCGCCGTGTTGGTGAGTTCCAGCCAGGAACCGTCGTTCCGTTGCAGGGCGAAGTCGCTGAGCAAATAACTCACCCGGGTAATCGAGAAACTCTCCCCGGCGGACGACTGGTAGCGGAGCGAACCGGGTTGCACCGTTTCCCCATTCCATTTGGGCGTGATCTGCAGTTGCAAAACCGCCGCGGACGCGGAAAATTCCATCATCAAACTCCAAACTGCAAATAAACTCCCAACGCCATGCCAGCGCTGGCGGATCATTCGCAGTACTTTGAAGTTTGGCATTGAACTGGCCATGGCGGTGCAGATTTGAATTGTTATGCTTGGATCTTGGATGTTCTCTGATGTTTGAATTTTGGATTTTGAAGTTTTTCAATAAATCCCCAACCCACCCGCCTAAACCTGATGACCCATTGCTCCCGTTCACCCGCCCCGTACGCACCCATTTCCCTGCGGCGTCCCGCGTTGTTCCTGGTGGTCAATTGGTTCCGGCGTCAGCTCATCGTCGCACCCAAAATCTAGCAGCAGCCACCTTAAGCCCGGGTTAAGCCCTGGGACCGCCTCGCACCGCCCCCCGGCCATCGTCAGAAAACCCCAAACCATCGCGCCAGCAAATTGCGCGTGCCGAACGTGGCCCCGCTCAAAGCCCCTTGCACCAACGGAATCTGCAACACCACAATCACCGCCAGAAACCCGAACCGCGCCAGTTGATTGTACGTCTCGTACGTCATGCCCGTGACACTGCGCATCACATGCGAACCATCCAGCGGTGGAATCGGGATCAAATTAAAAAAGCAGAGGGTCAGACTCAGGGCGGCCCAGTCATAGCACAAATTCGCCATGTCCCCGATATTCAGGAGGATGGCCACCTTGGTCAGGGCCATCAAAAGCACCGCCAGCACGAGGTTCATCCCCGGTCCCGCCATCGTCACCAGAATGTCATCCCGCCGGGGATTCCCGAGGTTGTAGGGATTCACCGGCACCGGCTTCGCCCAGCCCACCATGAACCGGGACACGCCATGCGGGGCAAAAATCATGATCAGCGGCAGCAGCACCGTGCCGACCGGATCAATATGCACCAGGGGATTCAACGAGACCCGCCCTTGCAGCTTGGCCGTGTCATCCCCGCACCGCCACGCCGTCCAGGCATGCCCGAATTCGTGGAAGGTCAGCAGGATCACCAGCCCAAAATAATAAATCAGGCCGTCTATGATGGTTCTTTCGTCCATTGCCCGCACTCTAGGTGGTTTCCCGCCGGGAGTCGAGACTGGACGCGCGGGTAAAATGTTTTATCATCCCCCGCACGTAATAATTTAAACCAATCGTCATTATGTCATTGCTTGCCGGAAAAACTGGGATCGTGTTCGGAGTGGCCAATAAACGCTCCATCGCCTGGGCCATCGCCCAGGCCTGGGCTCGTGAAGGTGCCCGCCTGGCCTTCACCTACCAGGGGGAACGCCTCAAGGAAAACGTCGAGGACCTCGCCGGCACCTTTGGCCCCGACACCCTCATCCTCCCTTGCGACGTCACCAAGGACGAGGACATCGCCCATGTCTTCAAAACGGTCGGCGAAAAATTTGGCACCCTGAATTTGCTCCTCCACTCCGTGGCCTATGCGCCCAAGGACGCCCTCGAAGGCGAATTTGTGAACACCAGCCGCGAAGCCTTTCGCGTGGCGCATGATGTCAGCGCCTATTCCCTCGTGGCCCTCGCCCGCGCCGCCGCCCCCTTGATGACCACCAGCGGCAGCATCGTGGCCATGAGCTATTACGGTGCCGAAAAAGTCGTCCCCCACTACAATGTCATGGGCGTGGCCAAGGCCGCCCTCGAAGCCAGCACGCGCTATCTCGCCTACGATTTGGGCCCCCAAAAAATCCGGGTCAACTGCATCAGCGCCGGCCCCGTCAACACCCTCGCCGCCCGCGGCATCAGTGGCTTTGGCGAAATGCTCAAGCATTACGAGGCCCACGCCCCGCTCAAGCGCAATGTGCTCCCCGAAGAGCTCGGCGCCACCGGCGTCTTCCTCGCCAGCGATGGCGGTGCCGCCATCACCGGCCAGGTGCTCTATGTGGATTGCGGCTACCAGATCATGGGGATGTAATGTTCTGATCCGACCGCCCTTGCCAAAGTGGCTTTGGACCCTGGCCCGGCGCACCCTGCCGGGTGGGTTCCTCGCCGGCCTGGCGCTCACCGCCGGGGCCGCGCCGGCGTTTGATACCTCCACGCCCGCCAGCTTTTTCACGAATGTGGCGGACCGGGTGTTGCAGGCCGAAACCGCAAACTGGCGGGTGCAGGATTTTGCCGGCTTCACCAATGCCTTCGGCGCCACCGTCACCAACGCCTTCGGCCTGGGCAACCTCCCGGTTTATATCAATGGCGCTTTTGTCTACTCGCCTTCGGTGCAGCGCCTGCTCCAGGTCACGGCCAATCTCTTCGAGGCCACCAGCTCCAACGCCTGCCCGGCCGTTTATCGCCCCACCTTTTACCGTGACCCTGCCACGGGCAATGTGTTTATCAACGGCTATCAAGTGGTGGCTTCGGTGAGTGGCCTGGGGGATAATGCGCTGGCGCCGCCATTGGATATTGCGACCATTGCCAGTGGTGCCGTGGCGATCGATCCGGACCGCCTCAATATCTACGGCGTGCCCTGGATTGTTGGCGCCCGCAAAGGGTTTCCCGGTTTCAATGCGTTGAACCTCTTGAATACGGTGCAAGTCACGCGCATGTTGCAGGTCACCCGTCCCACGCCGGATCTCTCAAATACCAGCCTCTATCGGACCAACGAGCTCTTTGTGATCGGCATCACGAACCACCTGGGGGTGGCCTGGTGGAATTCCTATGATGCGCCTTACACCGGGTCGGGGAACTTGACAGTATTTTTGCAGGATACGTTGAGCATGGTGCTGACCAACGATCAGGGATTCTATCGCAGCCAGATTACCAACGTCAATTATGTCGCCAGTCTCACCCAGTGGCCGGGATCGGCTTGGACTTCTGCGCCGGCCGCCGCACCCGCGCCGGTGCCCGCCTCCTTCTTGACCATTAACTGGACCTTTCCCGGTTTACCCCTATCGGCTTACCAATTTCAAAATAATGGTTTTGTGCCCATGTCCGCATTGAACCCGCCGTTTGAGACAAATGATGTGAGTAATCCCCCCGTGCCCCCCCTGCCTCAATTCGGCCTTGCCACCACCAACTGGCTGCAAGCGTTTGTCCTGGATGGGCCGGTGGGAGCCCAGCATGTAATTGATTATGTTCAATTCACCGGTCCAAACCGTAACCGGAATCTGAATTTGGAACTGGGCGATCCGAACTATCCTGACTCAACCCAAACTCGCTATATGTGGAGTACCAATATCTTTGGAAACGGCCCGGGACCGTCTCCCGCATGGGGCACGGTCAATCAGCTGTTAGTTTCGAGCGGGTTGGCTAATCCACCGCCGGGCGGGAGCTGGTCCCCCCCTTCCGCCAGCCTTCCCACAACCGCTGCAAAAACCGCGTATTTTAGGGGCTTCTGGACGCCGACGTGGAGCTATGCTGGCATTCGCCATACGAACACGGATTTGAGTGTGCTCACTCCCTTTACCCCCACCCGAACGTTATCCGATGACGATCTTTGGGTGGCCAATGATCCATTCGTGCATTATCTGACCGCCGATTTGAATTACCAAGATCCCGCCTTTACTGGCTTGCTTAAGTCCGATTTCGTTCCCGCTGTGATTAACGTGCCCGGACTAAACCTCCCGCAAATCTTCCCAACGTATCAGCCTTGGGGCCGGTCCGTTCAAATGGCGAAACTTTCCAACGTAGACACCAATGCCTATAATCTCGCCTGCAAAGACCCCTTGGTGGTGGGTTCCGATTCCTGGAATTTTCCCACCAACCAGACCTGGAACCCCAACTGGCTGGGCCAGATTCATCGCGGCACGCCGTGGCAAAGTATCTATCTCAAAGCCACGGATATATTACAACCTGCCAGCACATTTTCCGGCTCCCAAACCCAAATTGGCACCAACACCTGGCGGGTGTGGTCGGGCGTCCCCAGTGTTTGGGAGGCGCAACACACCAGTCCGGTCAATGACTGGCACCTGGCCAGCCTGCTGTGCGCCCTGCTCAATACCAACCCCAGCCCGGCCTTCTTTTCGGTGAACAATCCCGATGCCTCGGCCTGGACGGTTCCCTTTGATGGCTTGAATGCCATGACCAATAGCGCGTCCGATTACTCCTCCCCCCTGCTCACGCCCATCGTGCTTTCCTCCAATTCGCCGGCGGTGGCGTCCCTGGCGGGAGCCATTCAAGTCACCCGGGCGGGTGAGCCGGGCGGGCAATTCCTGGATGTGGGAGACGTGCTGGCCACGCCCGCTTTGAGTGTGCAATCCCCGTTTCTGAATACCAGCGATCCGCTGCAGCAAAAGTTAGGGATCACGGATGCCGCCTATGAGGCGCTGCCGAGCCAGTTGCTTGGGCAGTTGGGTGTGGCGTCCCTGGGGACTTTGGCGCTGGTCAATGGGGAGTGGTTTGCCCGGTTCAGCGGCCGTGCCGGGCAGCAATATATCCTGCAAAGCTCCACGGATTTGGTGCATTGGACGGCCATCAACACCAACTCGCCGGTGAATGGGCGGATCAGCGTGCCGGTGCCTGCGGGGGCGGGCGGGATGGGACAGTTTTACCGGTCGCAGTTCGGGCGGTGAGAGCGGGCGCGGGGCTGTCCGGGCGGGGAGAAACTGGCAGGGTACGGAATTGCTCGCACAGGCGTGCGCGCCGGTTACAGGCTGGAAGCCTGTCCCACCTTGAGGCCGCCGGGGGGGAGTGGCCGCCAGCGACGACCGGCCGGATCAGCAGCCAAACTACTGGTTGACATTCGGAACATTTTATTTAGAGTAGGCTTCATGAGTATACTGCAGGGCAGGTACAGGCCGGCGTTTATGGCCGGACTCATCATTTACACCAGTTTGATCGCGACGGGATGCCACTGGGCCCAACCAGCCGTCCCGACCAAGCCGGCGCCGACTGGCGAGGTGGCGGCCCAAGCGACCCATGAAATTTCCAAAGCCAGTCCCCCCAAACCCCGGTTGGGCAGCCAGCCCTGGATTCATAGTATCGGCGATGCCAGTCCCATCTTGATTTTTGAGCCAACGAAAGAATTGCGGATTCCCCTGTACGGACAAAATTTGCGGGACGGGGCTAGCACGATTTCAATTTCGGTGGCCGGGGTGGCACCCTTGAAACCGGGCGAGGACTATAGTTTGGACACGACGAACACCCATGTGACGGATGCTTTGGTTTTCATTCAATTCACCACCAATGCCACCGCCCGATTGAATCCAAAGGATCAATTGGTGATCAATGTCACCATCGCCGAGCGGCCGAAGGATCTGGGGGTGGTGCATGGGCAGTATGATCTGGCCGGTCTGCTAAACGGCCTGGTCGCGCAACTCGACACAAATAACGGAACCGCGGCCAGTCTAGATTCGGGCCTGGCGAAATTGCTGGGTGTCAAAGCGGTTTTGGCGGGTTGGAACACCGATCAAATCAAGAGTTTGGGCGACTTTATTAGTATTCCAAGCACCAATAGGGGCAGCCCATCCGCCGCGAGTCTGGCCGAGGCATTTAAAACCGGCCAGACCCTGGGACGGACCCTGCTGGCGGGTTCGACGAATGGCCTGGTCTTTCATTCACCAGCGGGCAAGTTGCTGGCCTCCCGATCCCGCACGTTTACGTTGTTTACTTCGCAAGTTTACCGGGACACCGTGCTGAGCCACCAAATTGAGGAGCAAAACATCACGGCCTATCCCCTTAATTATGCGCAATCCAGGGACTCGTTTGGTGATTATGTGGCCACGCATTACTACCCGGTGCGCCTGACGCTGCGCAACCCATCCGAACAGGATCAAATTATCCAGTTGGGAGCCGTTACGGCGCAGGGTCGAATCCTGGTCGCGAGCGACACCACCAACTCCGGGCCGATGTTCAGCGTGCCCGTTTCACTGGCACCCGTGAGCGCACAAAACATTTACAGCCTGGTTAAAGACACCTTGGCGGGCGGGAATGGCGATTTTTTACGGAACATCACGAATTTCGCCATGGCGGACACCGTGACGATTGCCAAAGACGGCGGCAGTGTCCATGAGGTGTGTGTGTTCTTTGCCAAAACCACTTGGCCGAGCATCCTGCAAGATCCTTACTTAAATGGTTCGATGGACTGGCAGAATTTGAATAACGAATCCAAACCGCTGGCTCGGCATTGCTTCGAACCGTTGTTTTCGCTGACCTTGGACAGTTTGCAAATTCCCTTTAAAACCGCCACAAACAGTGAGGCCCAAGCGAGTGGTAATACAAACAATTCAGCCACTCCGGCCGCCCCACAACCCAAACATGCCGCCGCCGTCATCGGCAGCATGACGGGTGGCAAGGTGGCGGTAAATTATTATTCTTACCAGGATGGCATTGCCAGCCTCAGCGAGACCACCGGGTCGGCCCCGGCCGGGGGGACAAACCCGGCGAGGCCAGCCGCCGATTATGCCGTCAGTTCCATGGTGGTGCGCAGCAATACGGTGCTCGTCACGACGGGTTATCGTTTGACTTATTCGCTGAAAACTCCCTGATCCCGGCGAAAGGGTGGCTTGGGCCATTCGTTCCAATCGGTGCGGGACGGGTGGATGCGGCGCTGGCAGTGGTTCGTTCCGTCGCCTGACGCTGCGCTCGGCGGCGGGGCCGGCGCAACGCGCCAGCCTTACCCTAACAGATGGCGACCAATCGCGGAGGCAATGCCCCATAATGCGGCCGATCAAGCCAGGCCGATATCAAACTCACTGGATTGGCCGGGATTCGGGGCCGGATTCTGGAGGCTGAGGGCCACGGTGCCGGGTTCGTGGTCGGTGATTTTGAGTTTAAATTGCAACTGGCCGTTGGTGAAGGCGGCCGTCTCATTGTTCGGCAGGGATTTTCCGTCCATGGAAATAATGGTATCGGCCCGCAAGCCACTACCCTGGAGAGTAATCACCCAGCAGGCGAGGTAATCCGCATAGGCCCAGGCGACCAGCCAGCGGTTTAATTTCCAAATGCCCGTGAGCACGGGGCCGTTAATGGGCATGACCGTTGTGCCATAAACGAGGTTATGGACCTGGTCCACTTCAGGAGTGTGGAAGGTATTGAACAAGGGGGCTTGGTAGAGCAAGTTGGCTTTGATTAACCCATTCAAGTCGTCCACGAGGGCTTTGGCCAGTTGCTGGTCATTGCCGGAAATATAGTTCGACAACAGATGCTGGGTGGTGCCCGACAAGCCGCCGAGCAAAAACTTCGTCAAATCGGCGGTGGTTTTGAGTTCGGACATCTTTAAGGCAGCATTACCCGGGGTCTGGGCTTGAAACAGTTTCACGAGACCAGGGAGGTCGGTGATATTGGCGACGGTTAAATCCGGCTGGCCGGCGATACGCACACCCAAAATGGAAAGGTCGGAGGAAATTTCATCATCATCCTTGGAGGTGTTATCGGCCAAGAGGCCGGTGGCAATTTTCTCGAGTTTGACGGTGGCCTCATCGGAAAACATCCCGACCAGCACCGCGATGGCGCAATAACCAAAGGTATCCAGGTTCGGAGTCGTGGTGGAGAGGGCCGAACTAATCCCGCTCTTGAAGATCAAATAAAAGATCACCGCCAGCAGCGCACCGACGAGGGGATGAAGAAAGTAATAGGCCGCCCAACTGGGCTTGAAGCGCTCCATGCCCAGATAGCGCACCAAGGAGGCCAGTAACTTGACGCAGGAACCCAGCGCGCCAAAGGCCAGGAAGAGCAGGAACAGGTTAAACTGGCCGGCCACGGGCAAACTATTTTGAACCTGCGTCTGCAAATTCTGAACTTCAACCGGGGTCAGGGGCGGAATGCCTGGGGAGGCGTAAAAGTTTTTGATCACATCGGAACCAGGCGGCCAGAAGTGGGTGGCCAGGAAATTGTGGCGGGCATCCAACATCCCGATGGCGATGCCCAACTGGCTGGAGGCATTGCGCAATTGGGAGGCGGTAACCTGTCGCAAATCCCCGTTGAGGAGGAGCACGGGCGACTGGCTGATGGTGGTTTGCGGGGGGATTTTCGGTCCGGCGAAATTGGTGGTGATGGTAAGCGATGACTGAGTGAGCAAAAGGGTGGTGGACATGCCGGCTTTGCCGGACCAATTGGAAATCGCAAAATTGTTGGTCAGCAATTGGGTTTTGACAGTATTGGTGCCCGAATAGGCGCCCACGGTCACGGTGACCAAATTGTTGGTCAACTGTGCGGCCAGGGCCAGGCCTGCGCTAATATCGGCTTGATCAACAGCCGTGACGAGACTTGTGCCGCCCGGGGACTGCCACCGGGTGATGGCGTCCTGGGCCCGGTGCAGCACGGTAAGTTCGCTGATTGTGAGCTGTTCAAGGTAATCGACCTGCCGCGTTGTGGTGAGAGTGCTGAAAGAATGGATGGATAGATTATCCGATGGCAGGTTGTTATTGATGGTCCAAAACGCCAGGCATACCACACCAACAAGGTAGAAGGTAATCAGAGCCGTGAGAAACCCATACTGACGCCCGGTGTTCAGCAGCCAGCCGAGGACCAACACAAGGAAAACCACCACGTAAAGCACCACCACCCAAGCAGGCACGTACCATTCCGCCTTGGGTAGATTATTGGCCAGCCCATCGAGGAAGCCCAATACCAGGCCTGCCCCAATCAGCCACCATCCCGCCAAAATCAGGAGCCAATTGCGCTTTGACCACTCCTTGATGGTGGTGCCCAAGGAGGGTGAACTATTGGAGGAAGGTTTGGGCATGGCGTTTTAGGGGTTATTTACGGGTGGGACCGCCACGACCTGCAGGTTGGTGGAGGCAATTACCCGGCCTCCGCATAGCATAGTTATCGGAAGTGGCAGTACGGTGCTTGTGGCCACGGTGGGGTCAATCGTCAAGCCCATGCACAGTTGATGTTGCTGGCCGGTCTGCCCCAAGGGCTGCAATTGTGGCGCGGTCACAGTAATGTTCCACCCATTCGTCTGAAAGGCCTGACTGGTCTGCGAAGCCACCCGGCAGGACCAGTTGGTCAGATTGCTTAAATCACTGTCATAGACCGGCAGGACCACCGTCATAAAGGTCACATAATTGGTGTTGGCCAGGTCAATATTGACGCCGTTCACATCTTTATAAGATGGCAACCCGGGCTGGGGTTGAAAGGTGAATTGCGGCGTGTGGACGTTGGCATGGATGGGCAAGGACGCGGTCAAGTTCATGATATTGGAGGCGACAAAGGTCAGGGTGACCGGGGCGTCCTGGGTCGGCGCGGCATTCGTGGCGGCCAGCACAGTAAAAGTAACGTTAGTAGCAGTCGGGGCAATGACCACATTGGTAGGATCGATAAACGCGGGGTTGCTGGAAGTGCTGGTAATGAACAATTTGGCGAGGCTAAATTCGTCCGCAACCGGGAGGGGCAACGCCACACTGATCACCCCGGGCAACACATCGACCGGCGGGGTGGCGCCAGTTAGGAACTTGGGCGGGGAATTAACACAATCAACCTGATTGGTGCCCAGCAGGCTGGCCAAAATTCCCGTGGAATCCTCCCCAAATTGGGCGGTGAAGGATTTCACCAAATTGCAGATTTGCTTTTCCACGAGCAGCCGCTGCGTTGATTTGACGTTGTTGGAGCCCAGGGGCTGGGACTGCAACAAGGTAGTTATCTGGGTCGTGATGGTGACGAGTTCCAACTGGCGCAAGCGGTCCTTCAAGTCGGCCTGCTTGAGCATTTCGGCGGAAATCGTCGACTCGCCCTCGTTCAGCGCGCGATCCACGAGGGTGGCGGAATCCATGCTGCCGCCCTGCACGGACACACCCTGGTCAATCAGGGTGGCCTCAATGCCCACGTCGTCGTTGTCGATGTTCTTGATGTAGGCCGGATCGGTGACGTTGAACTCGTCGGAGAAGTTATAAATGGGGCCTTTGGGGAAGAAAACATAATGATCCACAACGTCATTCGGCGGCACCACCACGACGGTGTCCATGGCCATCTCGCCCAAGTTGCGAACGTGTTTGTTGACGTCATCCAGGATCAGTTTGCCAAGTTCGGGCACGAAGATGGTGGAGAACAGGGTGACACCCTCCAGATAGCCGACGGAATTCAGCTCGTGGACGGCCACGCCCAAGCCCACCATGCCGCCGGCCACGGTGGCGGCGGACTGGAGCAGGCGAATGGTGCGCGCGGAATAGCTGTTCTCATCGGTGTACATGAGGGAATTGAGGACCGCCTGGAAGGTCATGGGGCGGTAGCTCTCATGCCAGAGATAGCCAATGCGGGCGAGTTGCACCTGGGCATCCTGGTCGTCGGAAAGGGCAAGCTGGCGGGGGGAGGCATTCACATTGACGGGGCGGGCTTTGGCAAAAGGATTGGGGGAGGCGCCATTATCCTCCAGGGCGGCGGCCTGAATTTTGGCAACCGAGCGGTTGTATTCATCCAACAAGGCGATGGGGGTCTCCTGGGAATCGGCCAGGAGCAAGGGATTGTTGGCGGCCAGCGCCCGAGCCAGGGCTGCGCGCTCCTGGGCATGCAGCCGCAAGGCATAGACCTGGTCCACCAGGGCGAGCAGGCGGGCCTTCTCTGGTGCGGTAAAATTGGCTTGGTTAATGGCATTGGTCGCGGCCAGGTAACTGCCCCGGAGATCGTGGCCATTGCCATTGCCACTCAGTTGCAGCAGCACCGGCGAGAGATTGATGCGGGCCACCTGGTCTTGATCGGCACCGGCGGGAGGGAGGGCCAGCTCCGTGCGGATCAGACCAAACGCATCGGCATTCGCGGTGGTGGCTTCTTGTTTGAGGGCAGTGATGTTTTCATCCAGCCGGGACCAAACGAGCAGGATGCGCTGCACGGCATCGTTGGTGTTCGCCCAATAATTACTGACATTCAGCAGATTAATCCGATTCAGGGAATTGGTCACAATGCCAAAAGCGATTTCCACGCGCTTTGAATTGGGACTTTTTGCGACGCCATTTGGTTCATAATCAGCAAACGCCGTGGCCACCATTTGTTGCAGCACCAGTTGGTTGGTCTTCTGCTGGGAGAGCAGGAACAGATTGGTATTGAGATTGGTCCTTTGCTCAGCGGTAATATCGGCCTGGGCATATTGTTTTCGGGAGGACAAGACCATCGGCTCGGTGGCTTTGCCCCGGGTGGTGGCGGGGATGACCTCGGGTTTTTCGGGCACCGGGGGACGGTAAAGGAGTATATTGGCCCGCATGGAGGTGGTGTAGACGACCATGCGCTTGTCCGGATGGCGGTTGCGGAGGTAAATGCGGCCGATGTAAAAATATTTGGGAAAGAGCGTGCCAAACGAGGCCTCCGCCTCGCGCTCATCAATGATATCAATGCGCGTGCGCAAATCGCCGTTGTAGACCTTTACCTCCCGTTTTTCACCGTAGGGATTCGCGTTGGCCAGGTTGTTGGTAATGGAAAGGGGCACGCCGCTCTGGCTGCTGGGATGCCAGTTGCGGTATTTGTCCGGGAACCAGGCGAGGATGGTGAAGGGGCCGCTGATATCCTTGGAGTTAATCTGCACCTGCAAGAGATTATGGCTCTGCAGCGTTTGGAAGGTGTTGAGCGAGGAGCCATTCGTGGTGCGATCAAGGAGTGGCTGGGGCGGGGCGCCGGCAGCTCCATAATCCGGCACAGTAATGGTGGCCTTGACCCCGATCACATCGACATTGAAAGTGCCATCTTTGCGCAAGTCGTTCAGTGTGAATTCTTTGGGGGCGTCCTGGTCGTAGGCCCAGATGTAGAAGGAGTAGATGCGGTTGTCCTGGGGGTCAAAATTGCCGGAGGTCAGGGGCATTTGAATGTCTTTGCCATCGATAAAGACGCATTTACTTTCGATGATGTTCCGTTTGGCCTCCAGGGAGTTTTTGTAAACCTGGTAAGCATTGGTGGCAACGGGGGGGATTTCCAGGTGAGAAACGGGCCAGGTATCGGGACGGCCCTCGCGGCAGGCGGTCAGGCCCAGGAGCAGGCAGCCAAACGCTGCCGCCAGACACAGACAGGTGGCCATTCCCCGGCGCATTTTTTGGTTTTGCGTGCTCATGGAAAAAACTACTTCTGAATATCAATTAGACCATAATGCACCATAAAAGCAAGTCTAATTTTGACCAGACGTATCCCGAAAGAGTGCCCCCGTCAGCCAGCCGGGGATTCCTTGCCTGCTGGAGTCAACCGGCCCTGGCTGGCTCAGAATTCGCCGGCCAGTCGGGGGCTGGCCAAGTAAAAGCTCGTGCCATGAGGGGGCAATTGGGTGGCAAGATAGCCATAAAACATGAGGAAAGCTATTTTGGAGAACCTATGAATATAGTGATTGACTCAAATTCCCGTGCGCGCTAGATATTACCCCGAACAACGTTTCGCTATTACACACCGCATGCATCGTCAATATTTATATCACGCCGCCCGGAAAACTGTTCGTGTTTCTGGCACCACTATTCTCGGGTTGCCAGTTTCGCTGGCGTTGTTGGGGTTAACCCTCACCCTTCCGGCGGCCTTCGCCCAGGACTTCGCGAAGAACGACGCGCGGGTGGACGCCATTCTCTCCCAAATGACCCTCGATGAGAAACTGGGTCAGATGGTGCAGGTGGATATGGGTGCCCTCCACGACAAGGCGGACGTGCAGAAATATTTTCTGGGCTCCGTGCTCAGTGGTGGCAATTCGGATCCGGCTGACAATGAGCCCCAAACCTGGCTTAAGGCCGTCAACGAATTCCAGACCCAGGCTTTGCAGACCCGCCTGAAAATCCCCTTGCTCTACGGGATTGATGCCGTGCACGGCCACAATAATATTGATGGTGCCGTGGTGTTGCCCCATCACATCGGGCTCGGCGCCACCCATGATCCCGCCTTGATGCGGCAGGCCGAACAAGTGACCGCCCAGGAAGTGGCCGGCACCGGCATTCGCTGGGCCTTCGCCCCGTGCATCGCCGTGGCCCAGGATGAACGCTGGGGTCGCACCTACGAGAGCTATGGCTCCGATACCGCCTTGGTGGGCGCGCTCGGCGCCGAGGCCGTCCGCGGTTTGCAGGGCGACCAACTCTCCTCCGGCCCCACCTCCGTCCTGGCCTGTGCCAAGCATTATATCGGCGATGGCGGCACCCAAAATGGCAAGGATCAGGGCAATGATGTGTGCGATGAAGCCACCCTCCGCAAGCTCTACCTGCCCCCCTATGCCGCCGCCATCAAAGCCGGGGTCGGCTCCATCATGGTTTCCTACAGCAGTTGGAATGGCCTGAAAATGCACGCCAACCGCCATTTGCTCACCGAAGTCTTGAAAGGGGAACTCGGTTTTCAAGGGTTTCTAGTCTCGGACTGGGCCGCCATCGATCAAATTTCGCCGGACTACAAGAAGGATGTCGAGGCCTCCATCAACGGCGGGCTGGACATGATCATGATTCCCGCCGCCCTCGGCCAGCCGGGCAATTACGCCGAATTTATTGCCGACTTAAAAGACCTCGTCAATTTGGGCCAGGTCCCCCAATCCCGCATCGACGATGCCGTCCGCCGCATTCTGCGCATCAAAGTGCAAATGGGCCTCTTTGAAAATCCCTGGACCGACCCCGCTTTGACCGCCCAAATCGGCTCCCCGGAACACCGGCAAGTCGCCCGTCAATGTGTCCGCGAATCCCTCGTGGTGCTCAAGAATTCCGGCCACGCCCTGCCGTTGTCCAAAAACCTCAAGCATTTGGTGGTGGCCGGGCCGGCGGCGGATGACCTCGGGCTGCAATGCGGCGGCTGGACCATTTCCTGGCAGGGCAGCACCGGTGCGGTCACCCATGGCGGCACGACCTTGCTGACCGCCATTCGCCAAACCGTTTCCTCCGGCACCGAAGTCTCCTATTCGGCCGATGGCCAAAATCTCGCCGGCGCCGACGCCATCATCGTGGTCGTGGGTGAAAAACCCTACGCCGAGATGTTTGGTGACCGCACGAACGTGGACCTGAGCGTCTCCGATACCGCCCTGGTGCAAGCCGCCAAGGCCACTGGTGCGCCCGTGATCACCGTCCTTTACTCCGGCCGGCCCATGGTGCTCGGCCCGGTGTTGAAAGCCAGCCAGGCGCTGATCGCCGCCTGGCTGCCCGGCACGGAAGGCACCGGCGTGGCCGATGTCTTGTTTGGCGATGCCCACCCCACCGGCAAGCTGCCCCGCCCCTGGCCCAAGAACGACCAGCAACTCTCCGCGCAATTTCCCTCCGGCAAGCCCTTGTTTCCGGTGGGTTATGGGTTAACTTATTGAAATGCCTTTTACCCAACCTGCCGCATGAATGCCTCGCTCGCTCGATGGTTCCGGCGGCAGGTCGGGCTGGGTTTTTGGCTCGCGGGCCTGGGCCTGCTGCTCCTGCCCGCGTGCCGGGGCGCCGGCCTGCTGGGTAATCCCGGCTTTGAAGCGGATGGGCGTGGGGAGACGCAAAATCTGCCTGGCTGGAATGCCTATGGCGGCAATACCTACACCGAGACCAGCGCCGCCGTTGCCCATTCGGGCACCAATTATTTCAAAGTCTACCAGGCCTTCAACGGCCAGGTGAACTACACCGGCGTTTATCAGGACTACATCGCCGGCCCGGGAGCGGTTTACACGGCCGATGGCTGGGCCTGCACCACCAACTCGGATAAAATCGCCGGCCAAAACGCCGCCTGGCTGGAAGTCACCTTCCGCGACGCCAGCGCCAATATCCTGGCCCTCTACCGTTCGCTGCTGATTACCACCAACGGTCTGGCAACGGGGGCCTTTCCCGTCAACAAATGGGTGGATCTGGCCGTGACCAACCAGTACAACCCCGTCACCCAAATTCTCACCAACACCGTCCGCCAGTTGGTGGCGCCCGCCGGCACCTATTTCGTCCGGTACCAAGTCGTCTTCGCCGGGGATGCCCATAATTCCGCCGGCTCCGTGTACTTTGATGACCTGACCTTAACCCGCGTCGGCGGTTCGCCTTACGGCAGTTATAACATCGTCTGGAGCGATGAATTTAACGGCACCAGCCTCAACCCCGCCGTTTGGACCTATGACACCGGGAACAACAACGGTTGGGGCAACAGTGAACTCGAGAATTATACCAGCCGGACCAACAACGCGCTCGTGACCGGTGGTTATCTCCACGTCATGGCTCAAAAAGAATCGCTCGGTGGTTCGAGTTATACCTCCGCCCGGATCAAGAGTCAGGGGTTGTTTTCCCTCCAGTACGGCCGCCTCGAGTGGCGGGCGCAAATGCCGGCTGGTGTGGGGTTCTGGCCGGCCCTGTGGCTGTTGGGCACCAACATCAACACCATCGGCTGGCCCAACTGTGGCGAAATCGATGTCATGGAAAACAATGGCGGTGTGTTGGGCACCGTGCAGGGCAGCCTGCACTCCGGCAGCGATGAAACAGGGTATTTCAATTTTTTGCCCGGCGATTCCGTCACCAATGTCCATACCTACACCCTGGATTGGACCACCAATGCCATTCTCTATTACGTGGACGGCCACCTGTATCAAACCCAGACCAGTTGGTCGAGCGCCTCGGGTGCTTATCCCTTTCCCTTTAACCAGTCGTTTTTTATCATCATGAACCTCGCGGTGGGCGGGAACTATTTGGGCAATCCCAGCACCAGCACCATTAACAGTGGTTCCACCTTCCCGGGCATCATGGCCGTGGACTACGTGCGCCTGTATCGTCCCACCGCGCCGCTGCTCCTCGCCCTCACCCGCACGAACAGCGCCGTGCTGCTCACCTGGCCCACGAATATCGTCTGCCATTTGCAGGGGCAGACCAATGCCACCAGCGGCGCCCTCGGCACCAATTGGACCGACCTTACCCAATACCCCAACTCCGCCCGGCTCGCCCCGACCAATCGCGGCGCGTATTACCGGCTGGTGTCGCCGTGACCGGCGGTCTGCGGTGCCGGGGTCTCAATCACCCGGCTGGGCGGGGCTTTCACAAACGTCGTTTCGCGCAGGTAAATGGGCTCCAGGTGTTCCCCTGCCACAAAATCCGTGCGCTGCCCCGCCAGTGCGGTCAGCGTGGCCGCCGTGGGGAAAACGATGCGCCCGGTGGGAAACCACCGCGTCACCTCCGGCCCAATAATCAATGCCCCCGCCTCCGCCCGGGCCTGCACTTCGGCCAGCGGCACGATCCGTAGCGGCTCGATTTCCGTCCAGCCGGCCGCCGTGACGTCATAGCTGGCCAGATAAAATTCCGTCCGCTGCGCATCAATCACCACGGCCACCCGGCCCGTCAGTTGTTCCGCGTGGGCACGGGCCACGATCGCCTCCACACTGCTGACCCCCAGTAATTTCACCCCATTGGCCAGTTGCCACCCCTGGGCCAGCGCCAGCGCACCGCGAATCCCCGTGTACGAGCCCGGCCCCAGGCCCACCACCAGGATGTCCACTTCCCCCCGCCCCGTGGCGGTTTCGGTCAGAACCTTTTCTATCATGCCCAGCGCGGCGGTGTGCCGGCCGCCCTGCTCGGTGGCCTCCGCCAGCGCCGCACCCCGGCGCAGGGCCACCGTGCGTTGGGGGGCGGAAAATTCAACTCCGAGAATAATCATGCGTATACGTGGTCAAAATTCGTCGTGGACAATCGTGCGCGTGGTGTCGCTCGTGATTTCCAGGCGCACCGTCACCAGCCGGAACGGACCGCCGGGCGGCCCCGGACGCAGTTCCGGGGCCAGGCGCTCCGCCCATTCGATGACCGCCACGCCGTCCGGTTGCAGAAATTCCTCCACCCCGGCGGACCGGATTTGCGCCGGGGTTTCCAGCCGGTACAAGTCCAGATGAAACAGCCGCAGGCGGCCGCCGCTGTATTCATTCACCAGCGTGAACGTGGGCGAGTGCACCCGGCCCGTCACCCCCAGCCCGCGCGCCAGCCCTTTGACGAGCTGCGTCTTGCCCGCGCCCAGATCCCCCGAAAGCGCCAGCACCAGGCCGCTCTGCGCCGCCCGGCCCCAGCCTTCGCCCAAGGCTTCAGTTTCCGCCGGACTATGCGAAATGTACGTAGCCATCGCCATGGAATAATTGGGAACTGTACCGGTCGTTCAGGCGAATGCCCTCGCCCGCCACAATTTTGCCGATGCACGTGAGTTTGGTGTCCGGGAATTGCTGTTTCCAGCCATCCAGCAGCGCCACCGCGTCGCCCGGAGCCGCGGTGAAGAGCAGTTCAAAATCCTCGCCATCCGTCAGTGCCGCCAGCACCGCCGGTTTGGCGTTCGTCCCCACGCGGGCCGCCGCCTTGGCCGCCTGGCTCACCGGAATGCTCGTCTTCAGGAGCACCGCCCCCACGCTGGCGGCGTGCAGCAAGTGCCGCAAATCCCCCGCCAGCCCGTCGCTCACATCGATCATGGCGTGAATCGCAAAATGCTCCACCAACCACCGCGCCTCCGCCAGCCGGGGCGTGAAATCCAGATGGTGACCCGCCATGGAACCACCCAGCGTGCCACTCACAAAAATCCCGTCCCCCACCCGGGCGCCCGACCGCAACGGAATCCGCCCCGCCGTCGCCGACCCCAGCAGCGCGATGGAAATCAGCAGGCCCCCGGGATTCGTGGTCGTCTCGCCGCCCACAATCGCCACGCTAAATTCCCGGGCCAGCGCATTCATGCCCGCGTAAATGGCGGCCACCTGGTCCGGGTCAAAATCCTTCGGCAGCGCCAGCGTCACCAGCGCGGCAATCGGCGTGCCCGCCATCGCGGCCAGATCACTCAAGCCCCGCGCCAGCGCTTTGCGGCCGATTTTTTCCGGCGGCGTCTCCCGCGTGAAATGAATGCCCTCCACCACCGCATCCGTCTTCAATAAAAACCGCTGCCCCGGCACCCCCAGGTCCAGCACCGCACAGTCATCCCCGGGCCCCACCACCACCGCGGGATTCGTGGCCAGCGACTGCGTCAGTCGCTTGATTAATTGGAATTCATTCATGAAGCGGGCAAATGATAATGAGCACGGTACCAGGGTTCGGCGATGAGCAGCACCAGATTCACCGCGTTAAACGTGGCATGCGCCGTAATCGACGCCAGGAGATTATCCGTTTTCTCATACAACCACGTCAGCGCCAGCGCCAGGACGAATAACGGCACAAAAATGGCCGCGTTCACATGAATCAAGGCAAACAATCCGCTCACCCCGAACCAGGCCAGCCGGGGGAAGCCCAGTTGCTTGAGGAAAGGAAAGAGCATGCCCCGAAAAATAAATTCCTCCGCCACCGGCGCCAGCACCACCGCAAACCACCCAATGTAGAGCCGGCCCCAGATCGAATGCGCGCTTTCAAACAATTGCACCGCCGTCTGGTCCTCGGGCGGCCAGCCCAGCCGCGTGAGCACCGTCACCGCCAGCGCTTGCAACAGCCACAAAACCGGCAGCAAACCCGCCACCATCAGCAGGGCCAGCCGCAGCGCCCGCGTCCGCTGCGGATCCCGCCAGCCGAAAGCCTCAGGCCAGGTCAGCTCATGCTGCCATAAAAAAATCGTGATCAAACCCCAGGCCAGCCCCTGAAAACTCAGTGTGGCCACCACCACCGCGCCAAAGCCATCCGGCAGCCGAAACGCCGCCACCCCCCACTGGTTCAAGAGCCCAATGATCAGGCTGCCCAGAAAAAAGCCGGCCATCAGCGACCCACAAAACTGGATCACCGCATCCGCCCGCCATCGCTTCACTGTCAGCATCGCCGCACACCTTAGTACAAACCGCGCCCGGGGAACATGAAAAAGACCAGCTCCCGCCCGGACTGGGGATCACGTCCTCCCCCCGGAGCGCGGGCTTCAGCCCGCCTCAACGTGCATACGCCAACCATCTCCGGTCTACCGAACCCACCCCCCTGCCACCATCGGGACGCCCCCGGCACTCCCCAGCCCACTGGTAAGAATCGTACCCGCCGCTCCTCCCCGGAGCGCGGGCTTCAGCCCGCCTCAACGTGCATACGCCAACCATCTCTGGTCTACCGAACCCACCCCCCTGCCACCATCGGGACGCCCCCGGCACTCCCCAACCCACTGGTAAGAATCGTACCCGCCCCTCCTCCCCGGAGCGCGGGCTTCAGCCCGCCTCAACGCAGATAAGCCAAGTATTGCGCGCCTAATCCGATGCGTTCACCCGTCCCTAAACGCTCAAGCCGAAAGCCTGCCAGCCAGTAGCCGGTGGCCGCCCAAGTTCACCTGCGCTATATCCCCAGCCCGGAGGGCGCCAGCGAATAGCCCAGCGATTCATCGCTGGGTGACCAGCTCCCCATCCCCGCGCACCCCGGAGGGCGTGCCAGACCCTGCTGGCACCGCTGAATGGGTAAAAAACCTTGGCCCCATCAGGGCAGGGCAGGGCAGTGGCCCCCAGCCACCGCAAACCCCGGCAATATTTCAATACATCGCGTGCCCCCAACTCTGCGTCCCCTGCGCCACGGCGCGCGTAATCCGATGAGCCCACCCTGCCCTAAACCCCCAAGCCAAAGGCTTGGCAGCCAGTAGCCGGATCCATGCAATCGAAAGGCAAGTGGTTGCGCTGTGGATTTTTGTACAAGGCGAGGAGTGAGACGCGTAGCATATCCACGATGGATCTGGAAGCGGTTCACGACGAAGTCCTTGAACAAAAAGACCAAGCAAACGCTGCATTTCTATTGCCTGGTTCCGGATTAGCCGGTGGTCGCAATCCCCTGGAGACCACCGGTAAAGCCCACCCAAACCCCGCGCACCCCGGAGGGCGTGCCAGATCGCTCTGGCACCGCTGAATGGGTAAAAAATCTGGTTCCTCGACGTTTGTAATGGGTAATTAGCCATAGTAAGGAATTTCTAATTTCCCGGCGACGAAGTAGAGCATGGCGATTTGATATTCGGAAGACCGGTAGCCTCGGGCTTTGCGCT
>CAIQWB010000090.1 GCA_903875465.1 uncultured Verrucomicrobia subdivision 3 bacterium | reverse complement strand
TTGCGGTACACAATGGCCGAAAAGCTATTATCATTTGTTTTGGATGCCCCTTTCAAATGTGCCTGTCTGGGAAAGGAAATGGCCTACATGGTTGACTTCATGAATGTCCCGCAGAAAGTGCCGGTCTCATTCGGGGCCACCCATTTTATTGCTTGAATGTTAATTTTTTATTGCCGAACATTTAAAAAATAATAAAGCTATGGATAATACAAAAACTCCATTAGAAAAACTCCATTCCTTAATTGCATCCGGCCATCATTTATACACGGTCCGAGAATTAGTACAAATGCATCCCGAGCTGATCTCTTCGGGCGAACTATTAGCCCGGTTGATTTGCCAAAACCACGAAGCTGACCTGCCGGCCATGATAAAATTCCTTTTGGATAAGGGAGCCGATGTCAATTCTACATACAACGGCAACCCCCCTTTGTACTGTGCCGTTGTAGGCAATCATAATGCTATTATAAAAAAGCAACTTGTTAAATTATTGCTAGCACACAACGATATAAGGGTCGATAAACCTGGTGTTGCACTTCAAACTCCTTTATTTAAAGCAGTTGAAAATGGTGAAAAGGAGATAGTTAAATTGCTGCTTTCCGCAGGGGCTGATGTAAATCAAAAGACCTCATGGGGTCGTGATTCCATTTGGAGGGCTCGTCGCCAAAAGGAAATGTTAGAAATTTTGAAAGGACAAGAGAAAGACGATTCGATCTGGGCGCGTTTGTTTGGAGCATTTGGCCGCAAGTGATTAATTTATCGCAAAATTATAAATAATATTTATGGCCATTAAAATGGAAGTGCAAACAGGAGATGGTGGGCACGCTGGCCGTGAGTGTCGGCGGCCTGTGTTGGCTACCAGCAAATGGCAAAGCCACCCGTCGCAAGAGTTGGCATAAAGTCTCCAAACTCCTGGCCGATTGACTTTTTCATATCATGCGCTCGTGTAGCCATAGTCTGGCTATTTCAAATTTCCTTTCGGAAGTTCTGCGTGATTGGCGCGGAAGCCTTGAACTTTTTCCCGCCAATAAATGCCGGGAATTGTACTGGCCTATTCCGTTTTTTGGCAATCCCGCCACCGCCGTGGTTGCCACCATCGGGGTTAACCCTTCAGCTGATGAATTCCACCCCTGCCGCAATTGGGATGCCGTTCAGGACTGCCGTGAATGGAAACTGCGGTTAAAAAATTACTTCACCGGGGATATTCCGCCACATGAGTGGTTTATTCCCTGGCGAGTGGGGTTGAAGCTGTTAGGTGTGTCCTTTGAAAAAAGTACGGCCGCGCACTTCGACATTTCCTATCGCCCCACCACGGCGATGCTGCGAAATAAGAACACCGATGCTCGCGAGTTTCGGGAAATGGTCGAACATGACCTTGAATGGTTCTTTCGCCTGCTTCCCCTTTGTCCGAACCTGCGGGGACTTCTGGTATTCGGGCCGGTGGTCCGTTCCGACGGCACCCCGGAAAGCCTCGCCGGTTTCATTCGCAAAAGCGCGCCACGCCACGGTTTCAAAGTGTTGGCTGATGGGGTCCTTGTCTTTGATCAGGCTGGGCAACCGTCGAGAACGTTCTTTCTGCATGAAGTATCTTCACCGGATGCAAGTTCCGTTGTCGATCAGGTGAAGGAAAGTTTGACCCGTGACTTGGATCACCTCAAGCGCCTGCTTCAATTGCCCAATGCCGCCCCGGTGGATGAACCCCAATGGTCCAAGTTGGATTTCAAATCCCTGGAAGCCGCCTATCAACAGCATCGGCAGGCAATTCAGAATGGCCAGCCGCAGGCCTTGGTTTCGCGCTATGAATCCATCATGCAATTTATCGAAAGCGACCGATTTTGGCCGCCGACATCCGGGGCGAAACAATTTTTCATCCCGCCGCTATGTGAAGTGCTCGCCCGGCTGCCAGTGGCGGAATTTGAGCGTGTGGTATCCTGCCTGAGTTTTGTACTGGAAGACCCAAAGGTTGATGCTTTGGCTGTCAATGTTCCTTTAAGCGACATTTTGAATACTTCGGATAGTAGTGCACCCAAAGCAAATCCCGCTGCCATAGTATTTTACCGGAAATCTTGGATGCTGTCCCACGTTGCGCTCATCGGCTTGATCGCCCATGAAATCGCCCATTCCTTTGTTAACGGCAAAAATTATTTGGAACACGAATCGTTGGTAGATGAAAAAGCAACCGCGTGGAGTTTTGGGGCTGAACTTAAATTTCTGGCGGAGGAAAAGAAAAAATTGTGGCCACAGTGAAAGGCGGCTAAAAGCTCGCCTTTTGCATAAGAATTTTTAGGAGTCCAAATGGTTTGCTCATCCCGGGCGATCCTGCTGGGGCGCGCCCGCCCGCCCCTAAAGTTTGCGTTTAAACTGCCAGAATGGTGCCAATGCCGGCCCCGGTGGCTGGTCCAGCGACTGGAGATGAAATGTCCGCCAAACCAGTCTAATTCCATTACCCAATCCGGAGGGGCACGGGTTGGTTAGTCAGCAACGACACAGTTCTTTCCATTTTTCTTGGCCCGCATCTGACGCTCATCGGCCACGGTTTCCACGTCCTGCCCTCGTTGTTCTGGTGGGGAGGTCGCAACCCCTATACTGGTGGTTACCTTCGGCAAATCGTTCCCCTTGTATTTGCACGTCATAGTGGCGACGGCTGCCCGAATCTTTTCAGCCATGGCAACCGCACCCAGGTGGTTTTGGCCGACAATGATTGCGACTACCTCGTCACCCCGACCGCGATATGCGTCGCCAGTTGAACCGAGTGTATCCCGGACGGCAAAAAGATACGACTTCATCACTTCATCCCCAGCGTGATGCCCCGAGGTGTCGTTGATTTTTTTAAAGTTATCCAGATCAAGGCGCAAAACGGAAACAGGGACATCGGTGGAACGCTGAAGTGCCGTCTCCAAATCTCGCACAAAATATCGCATGTCCAGCATGGCCCCGAAAGGCTCAAGGATGCGGTCTCGTTTCAGCAATTCGCGCAAGGTTTCCAAGCGGCACAATCCACGATAGGTGATGCGAGTACGAAAGCCGGAATTTCCAATGAGCAGGTTTTGAAGTCCCTCACGCGGATTTGTCCAAATAGAATCATGAATCTCTCCAGGATGGGGGAAGTTCACGGGAATCTCACCACGAAGCCGCCGAATCAACAGGTTAAAGTGATGTGCATCAATAAGGATGAAATCGTCTTCAGCCAGAGCAATTACCATCTCCATATAAAAAATCTGCGGTAGACCCAGCGCAGTTTGCTGGTCGGCACTGTTAATGAACAGGTAGTCGAACTTGGGGTCCCGCCGGTCGAGCGCACTGAGAAAAAGAAATTCTGAATAGCTGATGGTATCTTTCATGGCTCTTAATTATTTATGAGCGCGGTTGCTTCGTCAATGGCGTTGCCGACTGCCAGTCTAAGCGCCACAACGATTAATTCGTTTGCATAATCCCAACATGTTCCCGAGAAAAAGCTGGGGGCATTATTTGTTGTCAATATTTGTTTGCCCTTGTCCCATTTTGACCTACGATTGGTTAAAAGTTGACGTTTGGATTGGTATTGCAGCGATAAGCGGTGACTTCCATTTATAAAGCTAACCGACTGATCGTGGCAGCATTGAAGATGGTCGAGCAGGTACTGTTGGACACCCGATTATGATGAGCGATGAACCTCAGCAAAATGGGAAATGTCTGCTGAAAATGCAGATTGGTCCCGTGCAGGAATTCATAGCCCAAGCTCGCAGTACGCGAGACTTGTGGAGTGGGAGTTATTTGCTTTCTTGGTTGATGGCGGCGGGATTGCGCGCATTGGAGGCGCAGGGGGCAAACATTATTTATCCAGTCTGGCAAGAACAGCCACTGCGCACGTTGCTCGCGAGGGACGCGACAGAGTTGGAAAAATGCACAATTCCCAATTTGCCCAATGTGCTCCTCGCCAGTGTTTTGCAGCCAGACCCCAAAGCGCTGGCCTTGGCGGTGGAAAAGGCCATCCGGGCCGAATGGCTGACCATCGCCAACGCGGTTTGGGAATTTTGTCACGATAGCGGCGTCATATTGGCCAACCGAGACCGGTATCAGGCACAAGTGGGCCATTTCCTCTCCATCGCCTGGCAAATTACGCCATGGGAGCCACAATTTTCCGGCGATTGGGGGGCTTGGACCCAAGCCAATGGACATCAACTTGCGTCGGTCCGGCAGACGCACGCCTTTAATGCCTGGAATTCTGGTGGCTGGCACGCGGCCAAAGCCAACAACAAAGACAGCCTGAATGGGCGGGATGAAGCAGTCGCGGGCGGTCCCCGCTGGCGGAAGGAGCTTCCAGCCCAGCTCAAACCTTTTTTCAAGCATGAGGATTGGATTGGGGCCATCACCCTGATAAAACGCCTTTGGCACGTTGGTTACCTTCCGAAATGGGGATTTAAGAAGGATCACTTCAAAATGCCCAGCACGGTTGGGATTGCGTCACATGACCCTTTTGCGACTCAGGCCATTCACGACGAGGATGAAGAGCCCAAAAATGATGATTTGGCTGGCCAGGATACTTATTTTGCGGTCCTGGCTTTTGACGGGGACAAGATGGGGGAACGCATCCACCAACTCCGGTCCCCGGGCGAGCATACCGCCTTTAGCCAGAAACTAGGCATATTTGCCCTGCATGAAGTCAGCCCGATAGTCGTTCGCCATCAAGGGCGCATAATATATGCGGGGGGAGATGATGTGCTGGCACTTTTGCCGGCGGACATGGCTTTGAACTGTGGCGAAGCCCTCCAGAAAGCCTTTCAGAAAGCAACCGGTTGCACTGCGTCCGCCGGAATTGCCTTCGCGCACTGTCAAAATCCATTGCAGGATGTCGTGCGCGCAGCCCAGGCGGCGGAGCAGCGGGCCAAGAGAAGTCCGGAAACCGGCGGGCTTGGACGCTCGGCGGTGGCGATCACGCTGTTTAAGCGTTCGGGCGAGACGGTTGAATGGGGCTGCCAGTGGGCTGGTGGTGGGCTTAAATTATTTGGCGCACTCACTGAAGCTCTGGCCAGCCAGAAACTGAGTGCGAAATTTACATATGCCTTGATTGAATTGCTCCGGCCCTATCGAATGGCCAGCACGCCACTAATGGAGCAGGGTGAGAGTGTGAAGGCTGCCAATGGCTTTAAGGTGGCGGAGGTTATCGGGCGGGAGTTTGCGCACACACTGGGGAGGCAACATGGACCGAAATTCCCGAAGGACAAGGACCAGCAGGAAAGTTTGGGAGAACAATTAACCTCGGCTCTGGAGGACTATCTTTCAACCCTAAAATCCCATTCAATTGATCGACAACTTCAGGATGTCATTGGACTCTGCCAAACCGTGGCGTTTGCTCCAGCGCAGAACCAAGCAAAAAACCGTAACGGGAAAGGCAGCTCATGAACACCCTTCTGCTCCAGCCCTCGGATGTGCTCTTTTTTCGGGATGGACGGCCGATGAATGCCTCGCTGGCCGGTCATGGGGCCGCGTGGCCCATGCCCAATGTCATCAGCGCCGCTTTGCATGCCGCGCTCCACCGCGCCGGACTGGATGGGGTACACCAACACCAACAGGGAGCGCGGGGAACTTATGTTGAAAATGCCCGGCGGGATCGCCGGTTTGGTTCTTTGGTGACGGCCGGGCCGTTTCCCGTTAGCCCGGGTGGACGTTGGTATTTTCCAAGGCCGTTGGACCTGTTGGATGAGACGCTCCGGCCCGCGTTGCTGCCGGAGCAATCAATGGACTGGCGAAGTACCAGTTCCCTGCCGGAACCATTGCGCTATGCCGTCAGCCGTCGGAAGATGCCGGGTGGGGGCACCCGGCCTACAAATGTGGCTATCAAAGGTGCCTCGGCCAAACCTTGGCTGAGCGGCGATGCCTTTGCGGCTTACTTGGGCGAAAATAACCGCCCGCTAACGAAGGGTGAGGCCATTAATGACCAGGATTTCTGTGATGCCGAGCACAGCATCGGCATTGGGATTGATCCCATTACCGGCACAGCCGGGCAGGGGGAGGCGGAGGGACAATTCTATACGGCCCACTATCTCCGGCTGCGGGACCAATGGCAGTTGGGCGTGGGGGCGAAAGCCAGCGACAAAGATTTTGGCAGGCATGGTGGCGACCTGGTAAAAGCCCTTTTCCAAGATACTGGCAACCGCATTATCATTGGCGGACAGCAGCGGAGCTGCACCGCCGAATGCCGTCCAAACACAATCCCATTGCTGCCAGGTGGTCGCACCTCGGGCTTCCACGAGCGGGGTGGGAAGTATCTCGTTAAATGGGTGCTCCTCAGTCCCGCCGTGTGGCCGGAAATTCGCCCGGAAAGCAAGGATGGCCGCAACATGAACAAGCATCCGGGCGGCTGGCTGCCGAGCTGGATTAATTCCGCGAACGGTGATGTTTTACTGCGCCACCGCACGGGCAATATTTGGCGCGACTATTCGGGAGGTAAAGCCCGACGAGTGGCAGAAGTAGACCTGCCCATCGTCGCCCAACTGGTTGCCGCCATTGTGCCCAAACCCGTGGTAGTTACCGGTTATGCCATGGCGGACGAAACCAATGAAATTGAATCCGAACAGAACGGTGGCGCGCAAAGCACTCACCTCGCGGTGCCAGCCGGGGCGGTTTATTATTTTGAAGCCAATTCAGCACCGGATGCCCAGAAACTGGCGGCGGCTTTAAACTGGCACGGGGCCAGCGAGGGCGGGGGAATCAAAAACCGCCGGAGCACGCTGCTCGGGGAAAAAGGCTTTGGCCTGGGCGTTTGTGGCACCTGGGATTTTTTTAACGGAGGGCAGTGAACGCTGGAAAATAAATTGCTAATCAACCAAATCAATATTCACCTCATGAAACAGAAACTGCTTTATATTTTCACCCGAACGCCCCTCCATGTTGGGGCTGGTTCCAGCGTGGGGGCCATTGATCAACCCGTCCAGCGCGAGCGCCACACGGGATTTCCCATTATCCCGGGCAGTTCGGTAAAGGGGGTGCTACGCGACCACATGCGCGCGCTTGGGCCGGAAGTGGTAAACGATCTCTTTGGCAAAGGCGATAAAGATGAAGATTTCACGGCCGGGAAAATCAGCTTTGGCGAGGCACGTTTGCTGGCCTTTCCGGTGCGTTCCGCCAAGGGTTCCTTCGCCCTGGCCACCTCGGCCCTCACTTTGCAACGATTTGCCCGGGACGCGGGAATCCCAACCCCCGTGCCAGCCGCCCCGGCGGATATGACCTGCCTCGCTGGCGATAAACTGGTCCTTGAGAAAAAGGGCGTGGTGTTGGAAGAATACCGTTATAATTTTGCCGGGGCATTCCCGCCCGAATGGGAGGGAATTCTGACCAAATTGCTCGGGGATGCGGTTTTGTCAGGTGCCAAAGGCCGATTTGTGCTCCTTTCGGATGGTGATCTATCTCATTTTGCCATGAACGCCTGCCAAGTCAGCCAGCATGTGAGGATAGTTGACGAGACTGGAACCGCTGACACCGAAGGTGGAGGACTTTTCAACGAAGAAACGGTGCCCTCCGAGTGTCTGTTTTTCTCAGCACTTACAGTGATGCCCCGCGGGGCCGAGGACAACGAGGTGTTTAAGACTCTGGGAAATGAGCAACTTGTCCAATTTGGAGGAGGTGGCACAACCGGTTTGGGCTTCTGCACCGTTAAACTTGGGAATTAAGGAGACAAATCATGCAAAACCTAGATCAAATCCGCGCTCGAAATGCTCTTTCTCTGGGTCCAGTTTCCGGCGACAAGGGGGGTGAAGTCATCAAAAAGGTGGCACCGCTCATTCTTAACCATGGTTTGCTCGCCACAACCGCCTACTCTTTTACGGAAAAGGAAGGCTGGCAAAAAGTATTTGATGCCATCGCCCGGCACCTGGCCGACCCGGGCATTAATGTCACTGGGCCTGATTGCACTGACCGAGTAAAGTTGATGACCTTCCTCACCGATAAAGCAACCACCAGCGAAACCTTGAAGCTGGCAACCGCCGAGACAATGGCGTGGTTGACCTACGCCAGCCGTTTTGTGAAGAAAGGCTAACGATGGCACGCATTCCCATGGCTGGTGACGTGGCTGAATTAATCGGCCAGGGCGCCCAAAAGGTTGAAAATCGCAGCCTTTTGCTGGACAAGTTTGCTTTTCACAAGCGCTGGCCGATTGAAATTGACTCGCATGGTAATGAAATCAAATGGGACGAAGCTTCACGTTGGAGCTTTATGCGAGTTGCGGAAGGTGCCAGTGACCTATTACATCACGAAGCTGGTGCAAAACGATACCGGGCTGGTGGGTCCAATGTTGGGATTGATAACCGTGAACGCATGCTGGCTGAGGCCGAACTGGCTGAATCACTTGCGAAGATTTCCTGGGACAACAAGGAGCTTTCGGCACTTCGTGCCCGCCATACGCGACGATTTCTCAACCTTTTCCGAAACCACTTCGCGGAAAGAAATTCAGTAATCATTGCCCAGTTGGAAGGCCGCCTGGCGATCAACCTGGCGGACAGCCTGATTCAGAATGCTGGTATCTGCCTGGACCGGTTGTTTGGGTTGCCCTATATTCCCGGGTCAGCAGTCAAAGGTGTGTGTCGTCATGCCGCCTTGGAGGAATTAAAGGCCACCAGCGGGAATGCCCGAAATGAACTTTTCGACTTGTTCCATACGGTTTTTGGCACGTCAGATAATGACTTCACCAACGGACCATTGCGTCCCTTTAAGCATCTGCTTGCCAATAGACCCGAAAATCAGAAAGGTGCCATCGCTTTCCTGCCGGCCTATCCAGTGAACGAGGCCAGGGTGGTGGTGGACCTCACCAACGTTCACTATCCAGATTATTATCGAACTGGCCGCACTGAAGAATTATCAAATGAACGGCCCCGGCCCAATTCATTCCCGGCGGTTGAAACGGGCGTGCAATTTGCTTTTTGCCTCGTTTTGAATGGCATTAATGATGACAAGGAACTGCTTAATCATGCCAAACGCTGGCTGGAACAGGCGCTAATGGTTCGCGGTATGGGAGCTAAAACAGCCTCTGGTTACGGTTGGTTCTCGCTGCATCCCGAGGTGCTTCAGCAATTGCTTGAGGAGGAACGACGTGAGGCGGAAGCCCAGGCAGCCAAGTTGAACGCCGAGGTTGAGGCCAAAGCCAAGGCGGAAGCCATGGAAAAACGCCGAGCTTCGCTTACGCCCGAAGAATTGGCTTTTGAAACCCTGCCACAACTTGGCGAGGAGGCGTTTGCTGCCTTTGCCAGAAACCTTGCGATTAAATCGGAGCCAGAGCAGCGGGCTTTCCTCCGGCTCTTACGAGAGCACAAAGAAAAGCGCGACCGTTGGAAAACTTGGAAAAAGAAAAAACCCGATCTCGCCGCGATCATTGAGGCAGTGCGCCAGAAACTTAACGCACCGGCTTTGCCATGAAGACCTATCGACTTGAATTCATCACCCCGCTTTTTAGCCGCGGCGTTTACGAGGATCGGCCAGAAATCCGGCCGGCATCCATTCGAGGGCAACTCCACTGGTGGTTTCGCGCGCTGGGTGGCAGGCCGACCGATGAGAATGCCATTTTCGGCAGTGTTCATGGAGGTGCAACGGCCAGTAAAATTGTGGTGCGCGTTTCCTCAGTGGTCGGAGCCACCCAGCGAGCGAATACACTGCCTCATAAAAATGGAGATCAGGCTGCTCCAAAAGCAGCCTTTCAGATAGGAACGCATTTCGACCTGCATATTCTCACGCGGTTGGGTGGATTAAACGGGCCGCTTTTGCAAGCATTCAGCCACACGCTTGAAAGCTGGCTATTGCTTGGCACGCTCGGATTGCGAACTACCCGCGCGGCGGGCAGCTTTCGTTGGGAGCCGATCGGTAACGACCTCCATCCGCCGGTGGATTTCCCAGGCTACGAGGCCCGGTGTTCCAAACTTCTTGAACGGGCCCCGTTGCGGTTCGCTCTGCTTGGGCAGATTTACAGTAGCGCCGAAGCTGCCCGCCGGGTGGTTTCCGACACTCTGGGCGGGCGGGATGATTATACGGGACAGGATGAACTCGCGTCACTTCATGATCCACTTGGGAAAATTGGGCGTGGCGTGCGCAAGACGTCCCCTTTGAGGTTTCGCGTCGTTGGGATCGGCAATGAATTTCGTATTGGGGCCGTCTGGGATGGCCGAATGGCGGTGACCGGGAATCGCCCATCTGACTTGGCTGGCATCATCAAACTATTGAAGGAGCGCAAACCAGCATTGGGGCTCCAACTCGCCAATTCAAAGCTGGCGGAAACGCTGATCAACGGTGACAGTAACCCAAGACGTTAATATTAATATGCCTGTGGGATTGAGCTGGGATTCAACGCGCTATTCCAACGAAACTGAAATTATTATGAGTCAGACCGAACGCACACCCATGAATGCCGAGTTTCTGCGGCAGGCATTTGCAACGGAACAAACCCGCCTGGTGGCCAACCTGGAATCCTCGCGGCGCATTGTCCACGCTGGCGACCGGGGCGAAGTGAACGAGCAACATTTCATCGATTTTCTACGCAAGTATTTGCCGAATCGTTACACGGTGGAAAAGGCCATGGTCCTGGATAGTGAGGGGCGGGTGAGTGATTCGATTGACGTGGTGGTTTTTGACCAGCAATACACGCCCACTCTGCTGGATAATGACAAGCATCGTTATGTGCCGGCGGAAGCGGTGTATGCCATCTTCGAGTGCAAGCCAACCATAAACAAGGGCTATTTGGAATATGCCGCCGATAAAGCCGCCTCGGTGCGCAAACTTAAGCGAACTTCTGTGGAAATTCATCATGCCGGCGGGGTGTACCCGGCCAAGAAGCATTTTGAGGTGGTCGCGGGCATCCTGGCAATTGAGGTCGAGTGGGCTGACGGCTTTGGCGAAGCCTTTCGCAAGGTTCATGCAGGTTTGGCCCCGGAACGGGCGATAGACTGCGGTTTTGCGGCCAAGGGTGCCAGTTTTGACACATTTGCGGTGGGCGGCGCGTATGCTTATGGGCCGCCGGAAAATGCCCTGGCTCATTTTGCATTCCGCCTATTATGGAAACTGCAATCCCTGGCAACGGTGCCGGCAGTGGATTGGATGGCGTATGCGAACCAGTTGGCGAAGACAACAACGAGCAGTAACAAGGGAGGAAGTCTGGTTTGATGGCCACATTACAGCCAGGCCAGGCCGGGCGAGCGCAGTGGTGAGGAGAGTGGCAGGCACGCGCGCTCGCGCATTGAGCCACAAGCATTTATGAGAAATAGGAGGTGAAACATCCCGGCCAGGGCGGGGGCAAGTCGCCGCGCTCGCAAAAGGAGGCTTTACAAGCGGTGGACGAAGGGGTTACGTACGGGGGGTTGCAGGGGCTGGTGCGCCGAAAGGCAATGGAGACGATTTACACTAATGCATTGACGACCCCGCAAGTCCAAGTTGCAGGGGCTGGTGCGCCGAAAGGCAATGGAGACTACTCCATGTTATCCCATTATGAAATCCACGGATACGTTGCAGGGGCTGGTGCGCCGAAAGGCAATGGAGACTTTAAAGTAGCAACAATTTCATTGGGCAGGGGGTGTTGCAGGGGCTGGTGCGCCGAAAGGCAATGGAGACCGATGCGCGAGAACGTGTTCAGCGTAAGCTTCTGTTGCAGGGGCTGG
>CAIQWB010000089.1 GCA_903875465.1 uncultured Verrucomicrobia subdivision 3 bacterium | reverse complement strand
TGTTAATACTCGGAGCACAACTGATTTGCCAATCATTAATTGTCAGGCACACCGCCTGGCCAGCACCCGTTAAACCCGAACTCCGAAATTAAAATACCTGGGATGCGTCAAGATATTGGAGCAGAAACGCTTTGGCAAAATCGCCGCCTACCCGCAGCGGTCTGGTAAGACTGCCGCTGCGCGCAGCGCACACCCTTAAATGGGCAACGGATTGGCAGCGGCTTGGGAAGCCAATGTTCCAAACCGTTTATGCCCAATAGATGGATGCAGACCGGGCGTTTTAATTTCGGAGTTCGGGTTTAACGGGTGCTGGCCAGGCGGTGTGCCTGACAATTAATGATTGGCAAATCAGTTGTGCTCCGAGTATTAACACACGCGACATGGGCAGAGATTTTAAGACTATGAAACCTACATTACTTGTTTTGGCGGCCGGCATGGGCAGCCGTTATGGCGGATTGAAGCAAATCGATCCCGTCGGGCCGAACGGCGAGACGATTATTGATTATTCTATTTACGACGCGATCCGGGCCGGCTTTGGCCGGTTGGTCTTCGTCATCCGCAAAGATATTGAAGTTCAGTTCCGGGAAATAATCGGCTCCCGCTTTGCCTCGCAAATTGCCGTGGACTATGTCTTTCAGGAGCTCGACAAGTTGCCGGCCGGATTTACCGTTCCGCCCGGGCGCACCAAGCCCTGGGGGACGGCGCACGCCATTCTCATGGCGGAATCGGCCATCCAAGAGCCCTTCGCCGCCATCAATGCGGATGATTTCTACGGTGCCCACGCTTACCGGTTGATGGCGGAGCATTTGCAGTCCGGCACGCCGGATTATGCGATGGTTGGTTTCATTTTGCGGAACACCCTGTCGGAATTTGGCACCGTGGCGCGCGGAATTTGCCAGGTGGACGAGCAGCAATTGCTCCGTTCGGTGGTCGAATTGACCAAAATCGCACCCGCCGGGACCGGGGCGATCGACCAGGCCGACGGCGCGGTGACGCACTTGACTGGTGACGAGGCGGTTTCGATGAACTTTTGGGGTTTTACTCCCGCACTCTTTGCCCAATTAAAAGCCGAATTTGTGGCGTTCCTCCAGCGCAGTGGCACGGAACTCAAATCGGAATGCTACATTCCCACAGTAACCAATGATTTGGTCACGGCGGGACGGGCACGCGTCAAAGTGCTGCGCTCGCAGGATTCCTGGTTTGGCGTGACGTACCGTGAAGATCGCCCGCGAGTGGTGGCGAGCATTCGCGACCTCATTGCCCGGGGGGATTACCCGGAAAAATTGTGGGTTTGAAATGGTTTGGTGAGCGGCGGTGCGCGCGCACCGCCGCGGCGCGCTTCCCCATCGGGGTGGCTGGCCAAGGCTAAAGGGTTTGCGGAAACGTGGTGCTCCGCGGCGCGGCACTCCCCCGAATGTGCGATACCATCCGGCCGCGCCGAGGCTTACTGTGCGTGATGACGGTTGCGGACTAGGTAGCGATGCCCCGGGCACGGCCAGACTGGCCAGGCTGGGTGATCGCTATAATTGGCCATGAAAAATCCACCATTACGCGCGCGAGGGAACGGTCAACTTTCGGGTTTTGCCCTGCTGCTGCTTACCGCGTGCGCCAGCCAGGCCCAGTATCACTATTACAATGTCCAGTCCGGGGCGGACTGCATTGTGCAGACGTATCGTTCGCCCAACACGCCCCCGGGCATTTACGACGCCATTCATGAGGAAAACGTCAACAGTTCTGATGGGGGCGCGGGTTATTTCTACGGGGGCTTCACCCACCAAAACAATGGCGGCCTGAATACCTTGGTGCAGTATGTCTGCTGGCCGGCTGCGGGCGGCTTTGCGCCCTATTCTCAACAAATCCCCATTTTTGCCGGGACCAACATGGTGGGTTATCCGCAAATTGGCGAGGGTAGCAGTTGCGCCATCAAAGGTTACTGGCCGCAATTCACCACCAATCTGTGGACCCGCGAGGCGGTGCGTTACTGGCAGCCCGCCAACGGCCCCGCCCACCTGGGCTACCAGGGCATGTGGCTCAAGGAACCCGTCAGCGGCAACTGGTATCACGTGGGCACCTTCCTGTATCCGTTTACGGTGACCGGGGTCAACGGCATGAGCGGCTGGCAGGAAAATTTTACCGGCTACACCGGGGATTATATCGTGAACCATGGCGGCGGCTATTATCACCTCAATGGCGCGTGGCAAATGGCCAATCAAATCCAATTTACCGGCGGGGGCGGCACCAGTTTTTGCCAGTTGATTGCCACCAACACCGCCGGCCAATCCTCCTGCGGCCCGGATTATACCAATAATGTCCCGCTCACCCTGACCTTGTCCGGCCAGGCCAGTTCCCCGGGGTTTGATCCCATTGTCGTCAGCCAGGCCACCGCCGCGTTGTTCGGCACCCAGTTGCTGGTGCAATGGCAATTGCCCCCGTCCAGTTCGCCCCAGCTCGGCTATGCGATCCAGGTGTTTACCAATGCCAGTTACACCGGGACCCCGGCGGTCACTTATTTCAACAATGATCCCGAGGCGCGTCAGCAGTTATTGAGTCTGGCCGGGGTTGCCACCCCTTATGTGAGCCTGACGATTTCGGATATTTTTTATCAAACCAATCCGCCCATCCTGATCACCCCCGCCACCGCCACCCTGACACCGGCCACCAATGTCACGGGAACTGTCGGCGGGCTCAATTACCAATATTATCAACCGGGCGCGGGCGACTGGTCCGTGCTGCCCAATTTTGCCGCCCTCACTCCGCTCGGCAGCGGGGCGGTAAATGGGCCTGACGTCACGCCGCGCAAACAGCGGACGGATTACGGCTTTACCTACACCGGATATCTTACCGCGCCCGCCGATGGGCTTTACACCTTCACCTTGCATTCCGGAGATGGGAGCGTGCTCACGATGGATGGCCAGACGGTGATTCGTTTCGACGGCTTGCATGACTCCACCCAGTTCAAAAGTGGGGGTATTGCGCTCGCGGCGGGGATGCATGCCTTCAACCTGCAGTTTTTCAAAGGGGCGGCCAACCGGGTCAATACGACCGCGTACAATGACGGTTTGGGCCTGGCCTGGCAGGGTCCGGGCATTACGAGCGGGGATGTTCCGGCCAGCGCTTTCTCCCGCGTGCCTGGCAGCCAGGAGCCGGTCATCACGTTGACGGCACCGGCCGGTCCGGCCACCATTGGCAATGCCAATGCCGGCCTGGGTGCCAGCGTGACGGCCAACGGCGCCACGATTAATCGGGTCCAGTTTTATCTCACGGACTTCTATTCCTATTACCCGCGCCCCAGTGCTGGGGCCGATTACTTGTTGGGGCAGGTGGCCACCGCACCTTGGGGCTTAAACTCCTTGCTGTGGGCGGCCCCCAGCAATCTGGTGCGGGCGCGCTTGGTTTATAACGGCACCAACACCCTGGACTCCGCTCCGCTCAGCCTCGCCACCACCAACGCGGCCTTTGCCCCCTGGGTTTGGACGCCGCTGGAAATGCACAATTACCCGTCCGGGGCCGCGGTTCAGGGCAACACGTTAACTCTCTTGGGGGATGGCATGAATCTCTTAAGCCGGCAGGTCACCGGCGACTGTACCTTGATGGCCCGCCTGGCCAGTATCACGCCCAACACCTCAGCCCCGGATGGTGTGCTGCCGGGCGCGGACTGGCGGGCCGGCATCATGCTCCGGGGCACCACGAATACCACCATTGGCCAGCCACTGGGCAATGGTTCAGACACCCGCTTCGCGGCTCTTTTCAGCTCCGTGGGCGGCGGGGCCTATTTCGAGAACGACACCATGCGCAATGGCAATGGCGATGCCAATGCCTGGTCCGGCAATTTGGGAAACGGGAATAAATGGTTCAAATTACAGCGCGCCGGCAACCAGTTCACCAGCTTCGTCTCCATGGACGGCTTAAACTGGAATCAGGTCAGCACCACGAATCTGCCCAATTTTGGTTCCAGTATTTTTGCCGGGGTATTTATTCATGCGGTGCAGTCCATGAATCCCAATCTTCACCAAGCCAGCTTTGACAGTTTTAGCCTGACTGGGGCCAGTGTGATTGGCCCGGCCAGTGTGAATATTAGTCCCCTCACCAATGCGGTGATTGGCGGCTTGCCTGCCACTTTTACGGCGGCCGTCATCGGTCCAGTGCCCGCCAGTTATCAATGGCAGTTTAACGGCACCAATCTTCCGGGGGCGACCAACGCCACGTTCAGTATCAGCAGCGTGACCCCCGCCAATGCGGGACTCTACACCGTACTGGCCAACAGTGTCACCAGCGCCCCGGCGGCTTTGGTAATCAGCGCCCCGGCGGGCTCCGGGGTCTGGACTAATCTGCACGGTGGTTCTTGGGGTGCCATTTCCAATTGGAGCGCCGGCCTGGCCGCAGGCGGCACCAATGCCATCGCGGATTTCAGCACCCTGAATCTGGCCGCCAACTCCGTGGTCACCCTGGATGGCGCGCGCACGGCGGGGACGCTGCTGTTCAATGATTTGAATCCCTCGGTGTCCCATGGTTGGACTGTTACCACTGGCACAGCCGGAACGCTGACCCTGGCCACCAGCACCGGTGCGCCCAACCTGGCGGTGAACAATGCCAGTAATAACATCAGCGCCGTGGTGGCCGGCTCGCAGGGCTTTACCAAGACCGGCGCTGGTTACCTGACCTTGAGCGGTGCCAGCACCTTTACCGGACTCGCCACTGTGAGCGCAGGCACGCTGGAAGTTGCCAGCAAATCCGGCGACACCCCCTATTCCGTGGCCCAGGGAGCCACCCTGAAACTGGGCTACTCCACCGGTGGCGGTTATGCCAGCACGGGACTGAGCATGTATGGCAGCGGTGCGAATGCCACGAGCGGCTTTTATCTGCTGGGGGGCATGAATTATAATGCCAGCGGCCAGATCGTTCTGCTGGCCGCCCCGACCACCCTGCGGCAATACGGTTCCGGCCTCGCCGGCCTGGGTATATCGGATATCAATGGTAACGGCCTATGGTGCACGGCCAGCGCCTCCGGGTCAGCCAGTGATCCCAATCTCCAGATGGTCAGCATGGGCTACGGCATGTCCATGCAAGTGGACGCGGGCGCCAGCACCGCCACCGGCGATTTCACCATTAACGGTCCCTTGAACGTGGGCAGTCTGGGTTTTTATAAACGGGGTGGGGGCTCGCTGCTTTTGAATGGAACGGCCACCAGTGCCAATACGGCGGTGAACGTGCAGGCCGGCACGGTTATTTGTGGCACCGCCAATTGCCTCGGCAGCAATGCCAGCGTGCCCGTTTCGGCGGGGGCGGCCTTGAATCTCAATGGCTGCAACCAGACCATCGCCTCGCTGAACGCGGCGGCCGGCAGCCTGGTAAGTTTCGGTGGCCCCAACACCCTGACGCTCAGTGCGCCGCCGTCACTGGCGGGCAGTTTGCAGCTGTCGCTCTGCAAAGGGTCCACGCCTTCCAGCAGCCAGCTGGTGCTGACGAGTGGCACCCTGACCACCGGCGGCACCCTGATCCTCACGAATCAGGGAACCAGCCCCCTGGCGCCCGGCGACACGTTTACTTTGTTCAGCGCGTCCGCTTATGCCGGCGGTTTTACCAATTTCAACCTGCCGCAACTGCCCGTGGGCCTGTTGTGGATCACCACCAACCTGCCGGTCAATGGCACGCTCGGCATTACCACGAGCAGTGCCAGCCTGTGGAATGGCGGCGGGGCGAATGCCAACTGGAGCACGGCGGGGAATTGGAACGGAACCCTGCCTGCCAACGGACAATTGTTGACCTTCCAAGGGGCCCTCCGGCAGGCGAATACCAATAACTGGCTCACCAGCGCCGGTCAGGTGGTTTTTGCCAACGGCGGGTTTGCCCTGGCCGGCAATGCTTTGTCTTTAATTTGGGGGTTGCTCAACCAGGCGGGCAACAACTCCTGGGCCATGAGCACCACCCTCGCCGCCCCGCAGTCGTTCGTGTGCAGTAACGGCACCCTCACGGTCGCTGCTCCGGTCAACACTGCCGGGTACACTCTGGCGTTCGATGGTCCCGGCAGCAACTCCTGCGCCGGGGTGATTTCCGGGGCCGGCGGACTCCTTAAAAACGGCACCGGCACGGCCGCCCTGGCCGTCCAAAATACGTATACGGGAGGAACGACGATTAATAATGGCACCTTAAACCTGACCGGCGGGGGCGGGGGCAGTGGCACCATTCGAGGCACGGTCACCGTCAATCCGGGCGGGACGCTGCAATTGAGCACGGGCGATGCGGTTGGGTACAGCGGCGGCGCGGCGGCGCTGACCGTCATCAACCTTGCCGGTGGCAGCCTGAAGGTGAGCTCCAGCGCCAATCAAACCCTGGGCAGCGCGACCCTGAATCTGACCGGCGGTACCATCATCGGGACCAGCTCTGGCAACCTGGATTTTTTTGGGGGTGCCTCCGCGCTGAATACGCTTCCTGCCAGTACCACAGCGACCATTAGCGGCGTGGCCTTGTCCCCGTTACGGCAGGGCAGCACCACTTTTACCGTTGCGGCGGGCACGACTCCCTCCGGCATTGATCTGGACATCTCCTCAGTACTGCGTGCCTCGCCCAGTGGGGATGCCACGGGTGCCATCTTTTACAAGGCGGGACCCGGCACCTTGCGCCTTTCCGGGGCGAACACCTTCGCGCGGCCGACCACCATCAGTGCCGGCACCTTGCTGGTGAATGGTTCGCTGGCGGCCGGCAGCCCCGTGACCGTCGCTGCGGGTGGCACCCTGGGTGGCACCGGCACGCTGTATGGTGCAGTCACTGTCCAGCCCGGTGCCAGTTTCACGCCTGGCAACTTCGGCACTGGCCGGCTGACCTTTGGCAGCACCCTCACTTTGTCCGGCAACAGTATCATGGAAATCAGCAAGAGCGGCGCGCTGCTGGCCAATGATCTGGCCCTGACCACCAGCACTTTGACGGAGGGCGGCACGTTGGTGGTGACCAACATCGGCCCCACCCCCCTGGCCGCGGGAGACAGCTTTAAACTGTTTACGGCGGGTGCTTGGAGCGGCGCGTTTACCAATCTCCTCCTGCCGCCCCTGGCACCAAACCTGAGTTGGAATACCAAAACCCTGGCCACGAATGGCACGATCGCGGTCATCAGCAACCCGGCCATCCCCATGCTCCTGCCTGGCCTGAATGCGGCCGGTGGTCGGTTAAACTTCCAATTCGCCGGGCTGGCCGGCCAGCACTACCGGGTGGAAGCCACTGCCCAATTATCGGCCAGCAGCGTCTGGACGGTGCTGACGGACATCGTTTCGCTGGCGGCTTCGCCATTTGTGGTCACGGATACCGCCACGAATGCGCAACAGTTTTATCGGATCAGCCTGGTGCCCTGAAACCCTGGCCGGATTGGGCTCGGCCCTCCCCCGAATGTGCGATACAGGACCGGTCGCTGGTTCGTTAGCTTAAGCAACAGGAAACAGTGGAGCGACTTCCAGACCCGGTAAAAACGCCGTGGGGATGGTCCAGCCCAATGGGGCGGGCCCCGCCGTTTAAACCATGAATCAGCGGTGGGTCCGTTCCCGTAGACTGATGATAGCGGTTGAATTAAAATGAACTCTAAAATCTTGGTGGTGCTGGGTCTGTTGGCATGGATGAATGCCCGAGCTGAGTTGCGTGTGCCCGCATTCACGGCTTATCTCGAACCCGACCCCGAAGGGGCGGAAGTCTCCGCCGGTTCGGGCATTTCCGGCTGGACGGATCCCAAGCTCAAAGTGTTATGGTTCGGTGAATTTGCCGTGCCCGGGAAGCTGGCGTGTGCGCTGTCGGTGAATGTGCCCGCCGGCGGGGAAACCCGGCTCCGCCTGACGGTGGCGGGTGCCTCCCGGGAAGCCGTGGCCAAAGGCACGGGGAATGCGCCGGTGACGCTGGATTTCGGCACGTTTGATATTCCTGCGGCCGGTTATCAGAAACTCACCCTCGAATCTCTGAACCCCGCCGGGCAGGAGGCGGGCGGCCTCCAGACCTTGGTGCTCGATGGTCCGGCCACCACGGGTGCCCATTTCAACCTCGGCGAGCGCCGCAACGCCGCCTCCGTCCATCTGTCCTACCCGACCCGGGGCTGGACCAATATTGACGCTTTTTATTGCGAAGTCACTGGTGTCGAAACGCCCTTATGGTCTTACTTTGAAGCGTGTGGCTGGCATCGGGGCTATTTTGGCATGCAGGTAAATAGTGCCACCGAGCGCCGGATCATTTTTAGTGTTTGGGACAGTGGCCATGAAGGGGTCGATCGAAACAAAGTGGGGGCCGAGGACCGTACCAGCCTGATCGCCAAAGGGGAAGGGGTATTTGCCGGTGATTTTGGCAACGAAGGCACCGGCGGTCACAGCCACTTGGTCTACCATTGGAAAACGGGCACGCGCCAGCGCTTTCTCGTGACGGCCCAGCCCACCGACGTGACGCACACGATTTATGCTGGTTACTGGTACCAGCCCGAGCAACAACACTGGCAATTGATCTCCAGTTGGAAGGCGCCTAAAGACGGTTCCTATTTGCGCGGCCTTTATAGTTTTAATGAAAACTTTGGTGGCAGCAATGGTGAGCTGCGCCGCAAGGCGTTGTTTGGCAACCAATGGTTTCACACGGCCGATGGCCAGTGGCATGAGCAAACCACCGCGACCTTCAGTCATGACCCCACCGGCAAAGCCAGCCGTTTGGATCGGTTCATGGGGGTTGAAGACGGCCAGTTTTTCCTCTCCAACGGCGGTTTTATTCCTGGTTTCACCAAATTCGGCGAGCTGTTCACGCGGCCGGGCACTAGTCATCCCCCGGCGGATTTTCCGGCTGGCGTATTATCGTCCCAATAAATGGCCACGCCCAAAACTTTCTGCACCTGCGCCCAGCACTCCGGCTGCGTTTCTAAATAGATTCACCTCATGCCCGCCAACCGAGACCACAACCTTATATTCGGTTGCCTGCTGGCCGTCTGGCTGTTGACGCTCGGTGCACCAGCGGCGGTGGAGTTTCCCGGCCCCGCGCCGGGCCCCGCGCAAGCCAGTCAGGATGGCGGGGTTTTCACGCTAAAGAATTCGGCGCTGTCCTGGAGCTGGCGGGTCACGGCCGGGCAACTGGCACCCTTGCGCTTGGTGAACCAACTGACCGGTCAGGCTTTTGACCAAACCGGCACGGAACTATTCCGCCTGGGGCTCACGCCACCGGTAACCCAAACGGGCATCGTCGTGGCCATTCGCCTGGAGCCCACCCGGGTGGTGGCCCTGGCCTCGCACAATGGGGTGGGGTGGACTGAGTTGGGCGCGTTTCCCCGTGGCGAATTTCCCGGTGAGCCGCAATTGATCCGGCTGGGCAAGCTGAATCTGCACGCGCAAGCGCACGATAATCCCGGTGATTTGGGGGCTCCCGGCCAGTGCGCGATTACCGCTTTCAATCTGGCCCGCCCGGGCTTGGTGCCTGACCATTTTAAATTTGTGGCCGGGGCGCATCAGGGAGCCGCACAAGAATTTCCCTGGCCGGCGGGCACGAATTGGGTCTCGTGCCGCATCGATAAAGGCACGGATCAAGGCATGTCGTGGGGGCCGGCACTGGCGCTGATTTGGGCGGATGGTAAAAAATTTCTACTGCTGGGCGTGCGCGATGCCAAACCGACCATGAATCTCACTACTGCCGCCGGGGAGCAAATTCTGGAAGGGAAATTGCAGGATTATCCCGCACTGGATCTGTCGGCTTCTGAATTTCGGCTCGCCTCCCCGCCTCGTATTCTCCGCCTGCCCCCAAATCCAGCGGGGGTGCGGGTCGCCGATCGGATTGCCGGTATGGCGCTGGAGGCGGAACTGGATTCGGCGCGCGGGATTCACGTCCGGTGGCATGCCGAGTTGCGGGATGACTCCAGTTATATTCGGCAGAGCGTGGCCCTCGCCACCCCGGAGAAAACCCTGCCGCTCCACGGCCTCGAACTTACCGATGTCCGGGTGCCAGGATTGCAAACCATCGGCACCGTTCCTGGCTGCCCGGTGGCGGGTGGGGGCATGTATTTCGGTCTGGAAATGCCTGGGGCGCAAAATGCAGTGGAGCCCAATGGGGCGCGCATCGGCTTTAACTGCCAGTTGACGCTCGCACCCGCGAATCATTACGAATTTGGCTGGGTCAGCGGCGTGGCCCCGGCCGGGCAGTTGCGCCGTAGTTTTCTCTATTACGTGGAACGCGAACGCGCGCGGCCCTCGAGTCCCTTCTTGCATTACAACTGCTGGTATGACCTCGGCTTTTCCGTGGATGCGGAAAAAATGCTGGATGTCGTCAGTAATTTTGACCGGGAAATGGTGAAAAAGCGGGGCGTGCCCGTGCAGTCCTATCTCGTGGATGATGGCTGGGATGATCCCAGCCGGGGCTTGTGGGCCGAGAACCTGGAAAAATTTCCCGGTGGTTTTGCCGCGCTTAAAACCCGGATGGACCAACTCAACGCCCACCTGGCCATTTGGATTTCCCCGTTGGGCGGCTATGGCGGTGCGGAAGAACGCACGGCGGACGCCCAAAAAATGGGCCTCGTTCCCGCCGGCACCAATCTGGATCTCGCCTATCCCGGTTACCAGCAATGGTTCCAAAATCGGTGCCTCCAGCTCATGCGGGAAGCGGGTGTCAACGCCTTTAAATGGGACCGGGCCGGCGAAGGCGTCAGCCCCCATTTCATGGCCCTGCTGGATATTGCCAAAAACCTGCGCCAGCAGAATCCCGCCGTCTTCATTAATGTGACCGTGGGCACCTGGCCCTCGCCGTTTTGGTTGAATTTTGTGGATTCCACCTGGCGCAATGGCAGCGCCGATGTGGGCTGGGCGGGCGTGGGCGATGACCGGGAGCGCTGGCTGACCTTTCGCGATGGGGAATGCCGGCGAATGTTTGTGCAAAAATCCCCGCTCTATCCGCTCAATTCCATTATGGCCCATGGCCTGGTCCATGGACGCTGCTTTCAAGGCGAGCGGGTGGGCCAGGCCGGACCGCACTTGCGAAATGAGGCCCGCTCCTACTTTGCCATAGGCGCTTCCCTCCAGGAATTATACCTCACACCGTCCATGATGACTCCGCAGGCCTGGGATGAGGTGGCGGATGCCGCCCGTTGGGCGCATGCCCATGCCGATGTCCTGGTGGATTCGCACTGGGTCGGCGGGGACCCGCTTAAACTCGAAATATACGGTTATGCAGCCTGGTCTCCGCGTCAGGGCACCCTGATGCTCAGAAATCCCGATAATCGCCCGCAAACGGTTAGTTTGGATGCGGCCACCCTCTTTGAACTGCCCGCCGGGGCCGCGAAAACTTATGCGCTGACCACCCCATATCCCGATCAGCGGGTGCAGTCTTTGCGATGGGGAGCCGGCCAGCCCCAGCGGCTCACGCTACAGCCTTTTGAGGTTTTAGTATTTGATGCCCAACCGGTTATCCCAGTTGTAAAGCCACTTTGAAACCACCCCTCGGCTTCCCTGCCAAAAATGAAAATTAAATTATTCACACTCATGCTTGCCGGCGGGCTGTTAAGCGGCACTCCGTTGCGGGCACAGCATCTCTGGTGGGACCTCGCCGGGCAAGGGGAGGGCACCTGCCTGTACGGCGAAATCACTGTGCTGGCCACCCAGCCGACCACCTATTATTGCGGAGCCAACTGGCATCCCGGCGAGCCCGCCGGCGGGTATTGCGGCATCCAGCACAATGACCCGCAGGAACGCCGCACCATCTTTTCCATTTGGGATACTTCTCCCACCCTGCACCCCGTCGTGAGTGCCGCCGGTCCGCAAACCATCCATGGTCGCTTTGGTGGGGAAGGGGAGGGCGGTCACACGCACATGCTTTGGAACTGGCAGACCAACGAGACCTTTCAATTTTACGTGTGTAAGCAACCCGGTGCGGAACCAGGCACCACGGCGGCGCGTTACTCTATTTTCGACCCTGCCCGCCACCAATGGCTCGCGGTGGCCACCATCACCAGCCCAAACGGCGGTAAACATTCGGTCACCACTCTCGGCGGTGGTGTGAACTCCTTTTTGGAAAATTTTTCCGGCCAGGATCCGGAGTTGCCCCGACTCGCCTTATATCGGCTTTGGATGGGGCCAGACGCCCGTCACTTGCGGTGCCTGACCCGCGCCCGGGGGGATGGTAAATGGGGGGAATTGCATGATACTTATTTTCTGGCTGCGGGAGGCACCAATGAGCTTGGCACTGTATTTACGAATTTAGCCTCCGCATACGGCGAACCAGTGTTTGGCCATAACCATCGGGGCCTGGACCTGCCCCCCATCACCGACCGGCCCTTATCCGCCGATTTAATCAATCAGCTTGACGGGTTGACAAATGCCGCCACCGGTTCTGCCGAGGATCAATCCTGCGTTCAGCCCAATCCCGAAGTCATGGCCGCGGCGGCGGGAGTGAAGCTGCCTCCCCGTCCATGGCATGTGGTAAACATCTGGTGGGATTTTAATAACCCAGTCGAACATTTCACTTCCCTCGAGGTGCCGGTGACCATCGACCGGGACATTCCCGGGTCCTATAACTTGTATGTTTCCCCCTGCGGCATTGCGGAGATCAATAAATTACAGTTTTATGGCGGCTTGCAATCCAACATTAATGGCTGGCGCAATGCGACGAATCACGCGCGAATTTTTCCCGGTCATGGCGCCATTTTCTCGCGCTGGTCCTCGGACAAAAAGACCCCTGTGGGCCTGGAAAATGTGCGGGTGGCGGGGGACGATTGCCTGGTCGAGAGCGCCGGTTATGAAGGCGAGTTTGCCAGTGTCCGCCGGCCCTTCACCTGGACCAAAGGGACTTACACTTGGTGCGTGGAAAAAGGTGCCACCGAGGTCATGGATGGACGGACCAACACCTGGTTCACCTGCCGGGTCAAGTCCGCAGATGGTGCGGTGCAGGAGATTGGCAGCCTGCGGTTTGAGGGCGCGGATTTTGCGTATTGGGCGCGGCATTCCGCCTTTGTGGAAGTTTACAGTACCCAACCCAATCCCCAGCCCGGTATTCCCCAAGTGAATATTACTTTTGGGCATCCCCTTATTAATGGCCAGCCCGTGCCATTGAAGCAAGTGACCGCCTACTATCCGCACCGGAAAGGCGAACCCGCCGCGCCGGACTGTGCCTGGGCCAGCGCGGAAGGCGATAATGTGCGGGTGGCAGTCGGGCCCATTTTCGTGCGCGATGAGGCCCGCCGCCGGCACACTTTGCCCTTGCCGCTCCCGGCGAAGGCCGCGGGACATGATTGATTTGCCGGGCCGCCGAACGATGAAGCCATTAACCATGCCTTTCGTAATGAATGCCGCCGCTGCAGCCTTGATCAGGGCGGCGGAGCGAATCTGAAACTACTCCTCAATCGAATTTCCCTACCCCCCAGGCTCCATGAAATTTAGTCAGCTTGAAGAATTACTAGCGGGCTTCCAGCCAGACGCAAATTCGCGATATCCCATCGCGGTTCAACAAGCCCTCTCCCTGGCTCGTTACCTCCAGCAGCGCGCAACCACCTTGCAGACGGTTTTGGAAAAGCGCCAGCAGGCCGAGCTGGACCGCTTGCTCCAGGAACCAACCGACAAGGCAACCCTGGTTCAGATTACGGATCAGGCCTTTCGTACGGGCAACCCGCAACGCGCGGTCGAGCACCTGGTGCACATTCTTGAGGTTCAGGGGGTGCCGAGCTTTTTTGGTCCGCTGGACCGCGCGTTGATGCAAGGGTTCCAATCGTTCGGCAGTTACCTGCCCGGTGTGGCGCTCCCACTGGTGAAGGAGCATATGCAGCGGGAGACGGCGAATGTGATTCTGCCGGGGGAACGCGAATTACTCGTCCGGCATCTGTCCGCCCGCACGCAGGAAGGTGTGCGCATGAACGTGAATTTCCTCGGCGAAACCATCCTGAGCGAAGCCGAGGCCAGCCGGCGGTTGCAACAATATTTGGAAAGCTTGCAATGGCCCGAAACCGAGGTGGTTTCCATTAAGATTTCCACGCTTTACCCGCAAATTTCCCCCCTCGCCCGCGCTCATACGGTTAATGTTCTGTGTGACCGCTTGGAACGATTGTTCCTCACGGCGGATCGCGCCCGGTTTACGCGACCCGACGGCCGGGTGGTGCCCAAATTTATCTACCTCGACATGGAGGAATACCGGGACAAGGAACTGACCGCCGCCGCTTTCATGAGCACGCTGGACCGGCCGGGGCTGAACCAGATTCAGGCCGGTATCGCCCTCCAGGCTTACATTCCTGACTCCTTTGAAACGCTGCTCCAATTGCAGGCCTGGGCCCGGCAGCGCGTGGCCGCCGGCGGCGGGCGCATCACCATCCGGCTGGTCAAGGGCGCCAACTTGGAAAATGAGCGGGTCGAAGCCTCCGTGCGCGGCTGGCCGCAAGCCCCCTATCAAACCAAACTGGAAACCGACGCCAGCTACAAACGCTTGCTGCACGAGCTGTTTAAACCGGAAAACCTGGCCGCCATGAACGTCGGCATTGCCTCGCACAATCTGTTCGATGTGGCTTATGGCTTGGTGCTGGCGGGCGGAGGTAATGCCTGGGATCATGTGCAATTTGAAATGCTCGAAGGCATGGCCAACCATCAGCGCCGGGCCTTGTTTGAGCTTACCCGTAATCTGCTGCTCTACGCGCCGGCCTGCAAAAAAGAAAACTTCATCAGCGCCATTGGCTACCTGGTCCGGCGGCTGGACGAAAACACCGGTGCGGATAATTTCCTGCGCCACGCCTTTAAGATTCACGTGGGCACACCGGAATGGCAACACTTGGAACAGGGCTTTCTCGCCGCGTTTGAAGCCCAGTCCGGCGTTGCCAGCCGTCCGCGGCGCTGGCAAAACCGCCAGTTACCCCCGCCTCCCAGTCGCGCGGTGGCCAACGGTTGGCCGCAGCTGGTCAACGAACCGGACACCGATTTTTCCCTGCCGCACAATGGCGAATGGGCGGGCCAAATCATCGCCCAATGGCTGCCGCTATACGGAACAAAAGCCGTGGAAATCCCCCTCGTGGTTGGTGGCCGGGATATCTGGCAGGACCGGACCATTCGCGAGTGCCTCGATCCTTCGCGGCCCGGCATGGTCGTGGGCAAGTACCGCCAGGCCAGTCCCGACGATGTGGCCCAGGCGGTGGCCGTCGCCGCCGCCGATCCGGACCGGTGGCGGGAATTATTGCCGGCGGACCGGCGCGCCGTCCTCGGCCGGGTCGCGGAAAACCTGCGGGCAGCCCGGGGTGATTTAATGGGCGCGGCGCTGGCCGATGGCGGCAAGACGCTGTCGGAATCGGATCCGGAGGTTTCCGAAGCGGTTGATTTTGTGGAATTTTACCGGGATAACGCCCGGTGGTGGCAGGAACAGCCGGCCCTCCAGGCGCGCGGGGTTGGAGTGGTCGTGGTCGTTTCTCCCTGGAATTTTCCCATTGCCATCCCGTGTGGGGGGATCGCCGCCGCCCTTGCGGCGGGGAACACCGTGATCCTCAAACCCGCGTCCGACACGGTGCTGGTCGCCTGGGAATTATGCCAGTGCTTCTGGCGCGCCGGCATTTCGAAAAACGTCCTGCAATTTGCCCCCTGCGCCGGCCGGGATGCCGGCCATTTGCTAACCACCCACCCGCTGGTCAATGCGGTTATTCTCACGGGCGGCACCGAAACGGCCCTGGCCATGCTCCGGGCCAGCCCGCGGCTGCGCCTGTTTGCCGAAACCGGCGGCAAGGATGCCACGATTGTCACCGCTGTGTCGGACCGCGATCAGGCGATCAAACACATTTTGCAATCCGCCTTCGGGCACGCGGGTCAAAAATGTTCTGCCACCTCGCTGGTGTTGTTGCAGGACGAGGTGTACGACGACCCGGTATTCCGCCGCAATCTGTGCGAGGCCGCACAAAGCCTCAAAGTGGGTTCGGCCTGGGAACTGCCCACCAAAATGGGCCCGCTGATCCGGCCGCCCCGGGGGAATTTGGAATTGGCCCTCAAGGTCTTGGAACCCGGCGAGGAGTGGGCCCTCATGCCTGCCGCCATCCCCGGCAACCCCTGCCTCTGGACCCCCGGCATCAAGTACGGTGTGCAGCCGGGCAGTTTCACCCACTTGACCGAATTTTTCGGCCCGGTGCTGGCCGTGATGCGCTTCGTCAATCTGGCCGAAGCCGTGGACTTGGTAAACCAAACCGGTTTTGGACTTACCAGCGGCCTGGAGAGTCTCGATGAACGGGAATGGGATTATTGGCGGAATCACGTCCGGGCGGGTAATTTGTATATTAACCGCCCGACCACCGGTGCCATGGTGTTGCGCCAGCCATTCGGTGGCCAGGGCAAATCCGTTTTTGGAGCCGGCATGAAAGCGGGTGGACCCAATTACGTTGCCCAATTCATGAATTTCACCGACGGCCCGGCCGTTCCCCCGGCGGGGCCGCCGTCCGACCCGGTCGCCGCAAGGCTGTGCGCGGTATTGCACCAGCAAAACCATCCCGCAGCGGACCGCCTTGCCGCCGCTGCCCTAAGTTATGAAACGGCCCGCCGTGAGGAATTTGGCCGGGAACAGGATGCCTTCCAACTATTGGGCCAGGACAATCTGCGTCGTTATCTGCCTTGCGGCCGGGTGCGCATCCGCTTGCATCCCGCCGACAACCCCTTTGATATCTACGCCCGGGTGCTGGCCGCCCATATCACCGGCTGTGCCGTGACCATAAGTCTGGCCGCTGATGGGATGGAACCCGCTGCCGTGCTCTTGCCTCAGCTGGCCCAAACCTTCCCAGTCGTCCAGGAAACCGACGACGAACTTGCCGCCGTGATTGTGGCCGGCCAGACCGACCGCGTCCGTTATGCGGCTGCGGAACGTGTGCCCCTTAGCGTGCTGCACGCCGGCAACGAAGCCGGTGGTTGTGTGCTTAGCACGCCCGTTTCCGCTGCGGGCCGGCTGGAAATGCTGTGGTACGTGCGCGAGCAAAGTATCAGCATCGACTACCATCGGCATGGCAATCTGGGACTCCGGGCGGCCGAACCACGCGCGCCCATTCTTTGAAAAGCCTGATCATGCCCTGCCTTTTTGAAACTAATTGTGGTCAGCCGCTTGCCTCCCACTTTATTTTTACCCCGTCCCCTGCTTAACTTATAATAATATGATTCCAAAAATGACTCGCTTCCGGCGCTTTGGCCTCACCTTTGCCGCCGCCCTGCTCCTGGCCGCCGGTCAGCCGGCCGCGCGCGCCGCGTCCACGTTTGCCATCGGCGACCAGGATTTTCTGCTGGATGGCCAACCGTTCCAGATCAAAGCCGGGGAAATGCACCCGGCGCGGGTGCCTCACGAATATTGGGCCGACCGCCTCCGCATGATCCACGCCATGGGTCTGAACACGGTTTCGATTTACGTTTTTTGGAACCAGCACGAACCCCGCCCCGGTGAATTTAATTTCACCGGAGACGCAGATATCGCCCAGTTCGTCCGGCTGGCCCAAAAGGAAGGCTTGTGGGTCATCCTGCGGCCCGGTCCCTACTGCTGCGCCGAATGGGAGTTTGGCGGATATCCGTGGTGGCTGCTCAAGCAGCCAGGGTTGAAAGTGCGCAGCCAGGATCCCGCCTTCCTACAGGCGGCCGGCACCTATCTGAAAAAGCTCGGCGAACAACTGGCCCCCTTGCAGATCACTCATGGCGGCCCAATCATCCTGGTCCAGGCGGAAAATGAATACGGAAGTTATGGCCAGGACCACGTTTACATGGGCAAGATTCGTGACTTGGATCGCGCTGCTGGATTTGACGTGCCGTTATTCACTGCGGATGGCGGGGGGCGCATGATGGAAGGCGGCCATTTACCGGATGCCTTGCCCGGGTTAAACGGTGGCGGCGGACCGGAAATCATGAAGGAAGTGGGCAAATACCGTCCCACTGGCCCATGGTTTGTCCCGGAATTTTACCCCGGCTGGCTGGATCACTGGGGTGAGGCGCACGCCCGGGTTGGGATCGATGGTTTGATTGAAGAAACTGAATGGAAACTGACGAACCGTGTTTCTTTTTGCTACTACATGATTTACGGCGGGACTTCCTTTGGCTTTATGTCCGGGGCCAATTACGGCGGCCACTTTCAGCCGCAGCCCACCAGTTATGATTATGATTCGCCGATTGATGAAGCCGGCCGGCCCACTAAAAAATTCTTCGCCCTGCGGGAGGCCTTCCAGCGGCACCTCGCCCCGGGCGAAGTCCTGCCCGACGTCCCCGCCACGCCGCCGGTGACCATCATTCCAAAAGTCGAACTGACCGAATCCGCGAGTTTGTTCGACCACCTGGGCACTCCGGTCAAAGCCGCGAATCCGCTCAGTTTTGAGGACCTCGACCAAGGCTACGGTTACGTCCTCTATCGCACCCAACTGGCGGGCCCCGCCAACGCCACGCTCAAAATCAAGGAATTGCGGGATTATGCCGTGGTTTGTCTGGATGGCCACCGCATTGGCACCCTTGATCGCCGCCACAAGCAGGATTCCCTGCCGCTGGTCCTCACCAATACGTCGGGTACCCTTGACATCCTGGTTGAGAATGGCGGCCGGATTAACTACGGCGGTGAACTGCCGCGCAATCACAAGGGAATCATCGGCTCCGTGCGGCTGGACGATCGGGAATTGACCAATTGGGAAATGTACCGTTTTCCCTTCAACGAGGTTGCCTCATTGACCTTCAAACCCGGCGCCAACGCGCTCGCACCGGCGGTGCATCATGGCACCTTTGACCTGGCCCTGCCCGGCGACGCCTTTTTGGACATGCGTGGCTGGGGCAAGGGGATTGTCTTTATCAACGGTCACAATTTGGGTCGCTATTGGTACATCGGCCCGCAGCAGACCCTTTATGTGCCGGGGGTATGGTTGAAAAAAGGGGCCAACGATGTGGTGGTGTTTGAGCAAATCAAGGATAATGTCACCAGCGTGGCTGGCCTGCCTGCCCCCGTCTTGGACGTGCTTAACCCGGATGTCACCGCCACGGTGCGTGGTCCCCAGAAGCAACCCACGCTGACGCCAGCCGCCTTGGTGAAAGCCGGCACTCTGGCTGATATTCGCACCGCGCAGACGATCAGTTTCCCCGCCACTTCCGCCCGCTACCTCTGTTTGCAAGCACTGTCATCGCATAACGGGGATGATTTCACGACGCTCGCCGAACTGGATGCCCTGGATGCCGATGGCCAGGTGGTTTCCCACAAGGATTGGAAAGTGATTTATGTGGATAGCGAGGAGAATTTTGCCGAGGGCGATCTGGCCGAAAATGTTTTCGATGGGGATCCTGAATCATACTGGCACAGCTTGTGGAGCGCCCCGCACACGGCGCATCCCCACACCCTCGTGCTCGACTTGGGCGGGGAGCGCTCCCTCACCGGGGTGCGCCTGCTGCCCCGGCAGGACTCGGTCAATGGGCGGATCAAGGATTACCAGCTGTATTTGAGCCCCACCCCGTTTTGAGGCACCGCCCCGCTTTCCGCCGGGTGCCAGCAAATGGGTTTGGCTTGCCTAACCGCCGGCCCATGCTGTTTCATGCTGGCCATGAACGCTGACATGGCCCGATTGCAGCGCGCCCCCCGCGATCAGGCGCGCTGGCAAAAAGCGCAGGAACAACTGCTTGGGGGCCGGTTCGGCCCGGCGCTGGCCAATTACCGCGAGCTGGCCCGGCACTATCCCGGCATTGCCGAGTTGTGGTTTGAGCTGGGCAACTCCGCCGTCGGGGAATTGGATTTTGTCCGGGCCAACCAGGCTTACCGCCGGGCGCGGGAGCTGGCCCCGGCCAACGCCAGCCTCTTGGGGCTCATCGGTCAGCAATACCAGAGTCTCCGCCAGTTGGATGACGCCCGCCAGTGCTACCAGCTTGCCCTGGCCGCCGAGCCAGAATCCGTGGATGCCCGCATCAACCTCGCCGTTTGGTATGAAAAAGAGCGCCGCTTGGATGAAGCCTGGGAATGTGTCACCGCCTGCCTTGCCCGGCATCCCCGCGATGATCAGGCCCGGTATTTTCGCGCCCTGTTGCTCCATCGGAAGAAGTCGAACACCGAGGCGGAATCCGCCTTGCGCGACTTGATTCAGGACGGGCCGCAGTATCCTTATGTAAAATACGCCGCGCCGCATTTGCTCGGCGTCGTGTTGGACCAATTGGGCCGGTACGACGAGGCCATGCGCTGGTTAAACCTCGCCAAAAACCAGGTCCGCACCATTACCGATACCACCCGGCTGGAGCAGGCCTATGATGCGGGTGATCGCCGCCGGCGTGAAATGCTGGCCGGACTGACCCCGGAAATGATTCGCCGCTGGCGTCAGGAACCACCTGCCTCCGTGGAAAAATACCAAGTTGCCTTTCTCGGGGGGCATCCGCGCAGTGGCACCACGTTGCTCGAGCAAATTCTGGATGCGAATCCAGGCGTGCTGGCGTTTGATGAGCCGACCGCTTTTTTGCACGAAGTGGAAAAGCCCCTGCAATTCTCGCCCGCCACCCCGGCGGCCGTCCAATTAGACCAGCTCCCCACCGCCCGGCGGCGGGAAATGCGGCAGCGTTATGTGAAAAGTTTGTTGCGCGAAGTGCCCGGCCAGCCGGTGCAGCGGGTGCTGGTGGATAAAAATCCATCCCCCACCATGTCCCTCAACCTGTGGCTGCGGGTGTTTCCCGAATTGAAGGTAATCATCGCCTTGCGCGATCCGCGGGATGTCCTCATTAGTTGCTATTTCCTAAACATCATGCTGAACGCCACGAACGTGAACTTTCTCAGCATTGAGCGCACCGCGCGGCATTATGCTGATTTGATGGATGTCTGGCTGCGCCTCCGCGATTTGGGCGGCTTTGACTGGCTTGAGTCGCGCTATGAGGACGTGGTGGAAAATCTGCCGCTGGAAGGCCGGCGGGTGACGGAATTTTTAGGGCTGCCCTGGCATGCCAACCAGGCCCGCTCCCATGAAACGGCCCGGCGCAAAGTGCTTTACGCTCCCACTTACCACGATGTTACCCAGCCAGTCTATAAGCGCGCGGTGGGCCGGTGGGAACGTTATGCCGCCGCCCTGGCCCCGGTGCAGTCGCAACTGGCGCACTATTGCCGGGCCTTTGGCTATCCCGTGTGAGTCCGCGCGGCACTGACACTCCCCCAAATGTGGTATGGCGGCATTTTTTTGGGCTGGTAGTTTTAAACAGGTTTAAATTAGGAAGTAAACCGAATGGAAAAGATTTTCCGTAGTATTAAGTTTGAAATATTGCCTTGCCATGCATTTCGCCCCCGGAATGAGAATATCAATTCCGTTAGTAACCTCGCCTCCAAAACCCTGAACTGAAGCCATGAAACGATCCTTATTCACCAACCATTTAAAATCCACCCTGCTCGCGGTGCCGGCCTCGGCCCTGATGCTGGGCGCCGCCCACGCCGGCACTACCATTGGTTTAAACTTCCAAAGCTGGTACTATGATTCCGGCGCTTCCCCGCAGACTGTCGGCTTTGGTGCGGGCTATCAAACCACCGGCTTTCCAGTGACGGCCAAGGCGTTTGGCGTCGCCCCGGCGAATTGGGTCAATACCGATCCCTTGAACTGTCAGGCGGCCGTCGACCTGACGCTCTCCTTGGGACCCGTTGCCACCCCGATCACCGCTACTTTTAGCTCAGTAAATCCGTGGGAAAGTGACATTGGCAACTTGGAAGTCAAAGCGGACGAATGGAATGGCCCTGCCTCCGTCCTTCCCGGGAATGATGAAGTAACTTGGAGTTTTGAGGATAATACCGGCTGGACCAACACCTTGTCCGGCATTAGTGCCGCTTTTCCCAACGGCTATGTCGTCGGTTTGATTGGTTGTACGAAATGCACCGTGAATTCGCGGGTGAGTCTCACCGATGGCGCTGGCGTCACCACCAACCTGCCTTTTGGCACGATTTACACTGCCGGTAATGCGAGTTTTAACGGCCCGGTGGGCTTGTTGACTTTTCCGCAATTGACCAGCGACTCCATTACCTTTGGCGCGGTCAGCCGCGGTGTCAGTTCCGCCCAAAGCTGTGCGCTGGCGGGGTTTATTATCACGGATCAACCTGTGGTAACCCGTGATCCCAAAAACACCAGCGTGAATCAGGGCTCGACCCTCACCCTGTCGGCCTCGGTCATCGGGGTGGCTAATGGGCTGGCCTATCAATGGCAGTTGAATGGATCACCCATTCCTGGTGCCACCAACGCCGTTTATTCCAAGGCCGCCGTAACCACCGCCCTGGATTCGGGCAGCTATGCCCTGGTCGTTACCAATCTCTACGGCACCGCCACCAGCGGTGTGAGTGTGGTCACCGTGAACGCGGTCGCTTCCCTGGCCACAGACCTAACGGGTGCCACCAGCACCATCTACTCTGGCAGCACCTTTTCCGGCTGGAGCGTGGTTGCTTCGGGAGCCCTGCCGTTGTCTTATCAATGGTACAAGAATGGTAGTCCCGTCGCCGGAGCCACCAACGCCACGCTCACCCTGTCCGGGGTGACCACGGCAGCCAGTGGCAAATATGCCGTCACCGTCACCAATGTTTTTGGCAAGGCGAAGAGCACCACCAACCAGTTGGTCGTCCTGGCGGCGCCTGATTTGTACACCACCGACGTCGCGCAGAGCGCCCCTTCGGCTTACTGGCCCCTCAATGAGGCCAGTGGCGCCCTGCTGGCGCTTGATTATTCCGGCTACAATAATAGTGGCACCAATACCGGCGGTATCACGGCGGGATCCGGCGGGCCGACGCCGCCCGCGCAGCAGGGCTTTGCCGCGGGCAAGCTGGCTTATCAGTTTGATGGGGCCTCAGCCTTTATCGCGTGCGGTACTGCCCCCTCCTTGTCCGGCACTTCCGACTTTACCGTGGAAGCCTGGATCAACACCGTATCGACCGCCAACGGAGTCATTATCCAACAGCGCTCCCCCTCCGGTTATAACGGCGAGTATCAATTGATGGTCAACGCCTCTGGTACAGTGGGCCTGTTCCTTTATGGGAATGGCGGCTATCAATTTAGCGGCATCAATTCTTCCCGCACGGTGAACGATGGGCTCTGGCATTACGTTGCCTTCGAACGCAGTGGCACCAACGGATACCTTTATATCGATGGCACTCTGGCCGCCAGTGGCACCGGCACCCTCGCGCCGCTCGACTCCACTATTCAGACCTATATCGGGGCTGATGTGCGCGGTTCCTCCTCCTACTTCAACGGGCTGATGTCGGACGTGGCCATTTACCCTTACGCCTTGTCGGTTCATGCCATCACGCTGCACGCTTACAACGGCCAGTACGGCAACGCGCCCTTCTCCATGAGCTTTGTTCCCGGTGGTTTTATCGCGGACACCAAACCCGCGGGCACCCTCCATCCGGCTCTGGCCCACAATATGGGGTGGACCAACTCGATTAACGACGGGAATACCCAGACTCGCAACGGCGTGGCGGTATTTGCCGGCAGCAGCCAGGTGGCAGTTCCTGCCAACCCGGATTTCAACAGCACCAATGGCACCATTATGTTCTGGGTGCAGGCAAATGCGCCGCTCCCTGGCTCCGGCTCCGAAGGGGCCATGTTGTTCGATCGCCGCACCACCACCGGGGCGGTGATGGTGCTCTATAATGATGGCACCATTTTCTGGCAGGGTCAGAACGGCAGCCGCAACACCGTTTCCGCCGGCTATGTTCCTGACAACAACTGGCATCACGTTGCCGTGTCCTACGGCCAGACAACCAATGATACGATCGCCATTTATGTCGATGGGTCCCTGGCTGGTGCTGTGGCGGTCACGAATGCCTGGTCCTGGCCGTCCGGTCAGGAATTGGAACTCGGTTTGTCCCATGACTCCTACTGGAAGCGCCTTTATGGTCAAATGGATGATGTCCGGATCTATAACCGGGTCTTAACTGCCACTGAAATTGCTTCTGTGTATGGCAGCGATGCCCTGGTCGACACCTCGGCATTGAAGGCGCGTTACAACTTCGACACCGGCAGCGTGGGCACCAGCCTCAACTGGCCTGTGGGCTCTTTGTACAGCTCACCGGTGCTCGGTGCCGGCGCGGTTTGGACGCCCGTGACCAATGCGGTTCCCCCTTACCCGCTCTTCGCCCCGGGCTCGATCCCCACCGCTCCGGCCTTGTTTTACCGGGCCGGGTTTTGATCGGTTGTGAGTGTTTTCTGTCATCGCCCCCGGCCAGACCGGCCGGGGGCGATCCAGAAAAAGCACCCTTTTCCAAATCTCAATTTGTCAGCGGCTTGAAAATGCAATAGTTTCGTTTTGGTTGTTTTATATGATGAAAATGAAGTGCAACTTCCGCAGTGTTAAACCAAACCAGGCAGGGTTTACCCTGATCGAATTGCTGGTGGTTATCGCGATTATTGCCATCCTCGCCGCCATGCTTCTGCCGGCGCTGGCCAACGCCAAGGATAATGCCAAACGCACCGTCTGTGTGAATAATGAGCGCCAGCTCATTATGGCCGCACACTTGTATGCCAACGACGCCAGCGATCGCCTGCCTTACCCGAACTGGAACCCCCCATGGAATCAGGGCTGGCTTTACGACGGTTCCGCCGGCAGCCCGCCGGACCTTTCCTCCGCCCCTTATAATGTTAATCCCAACCTTGCCTACCAAGGCGGTGTCGGCGGCAACAAAGGCGGTCTGTTATGGCCGTTCCTCAAAAATATTGCCAACTACAAATGTCCCACCGACCTGAGCACCACCGCCCCGGGTTACATCATTCGTGCCAACAAACTGTCGACTTATGTCATGAACGGTGCGCTGTGCGGTTTTGGCGCTCTGCCCAACTCCAGTTACAAACTAACCGATTTTCGCCAGGATGCCTTTATTGCTTGGGAACCCAATGAATACGCACCCTCCGGCACCACCGCTTATAATGATGGGTCCAATTATCCCAACCCCACCACCGACGCCGCTTTGGGCGTTCGCCACGGCAAGAAGGGCGGCATTGTCATGTGCGTCGCCGGGAACACCCAGTTTGTAAAATCAACCGATTGGTCCAACCTGGCTTTGAGCTCCACAAAAAATAGTGTTTGGTGCAATCCTGGGACAAGCACCGGGCATTGAGACCGTCTCGAACATTGACCGCTATGGGAACTCGATCATCTGGCTAAGCGGTTATGTCGATCAACTCGGTTCATTTACCACCGTATAACCCCCTGGCAACCCCAGGGGGTTTTTATATAAGGACCTCCTGGTTTTCCTCCGAAATCTGGAGGTTTATTGGTTAAGCCCGAACTCCGAAATTAAAACAGCCGGTCTGTATCAATCTCTTGGGCATAAACGCTTTGGAAAATTGGCTTCCCAAGCCGCTGCCAAGCAGTTGCCCATTAAAGGATGCGCGCTGCGCGCAGCGGCAGTCTCACCAGACCACTGCGGGTATGCCTGCGATTTTTCCAAAGTGTTTCTGCTCCAACATCTTGAAGCATCCCAGCCATGTTAATTTCGGAGTTCGGGTTAAGTCTGAAACTGGTTGGATTGGCTTGTTCAGCACCACCTCCCGGCCTTTCAACCTGCCAGCATCAGGTCAACGCCAGTCCGCCATCTGGTCCGGTCGCCTGCCCATCGAAAAGTTTCCAACCTCTAGTTTTCACTGGGGAGGGTTGGGCAAGGTCAACGGTTCCCCAGCTCGCGCCGAACTCCGGAGTGAGAAAGCCGGCCCGCCCCCGGCGTTGCGGGCCACGTTTTCGCAGCCCTCTCTTGCGGCAACCGCCCGGCGCGAAATGATGGAGCTAATCTGTGCGTGCTGGATTTTCCGCGCAGGCACAAAAAAACGCGCCCAAGGCGGGCGCGTTCCGGATTTTCCTTTGGCCGCTAATTTTTACTGGTCGGTCGGCCAGGCTTCGACCACCAGCACTTCAAACGGTTTCAGTTTGAACACCGTAGCTACCCCGGCCGTGAGCTTGGTCACGTCCACGGTCTGGTCCTTGAACGGATTCACAATGGAGTAATGCTGCGCGGCGTCGGCTGGCAGCTCGAATGCCCTGGCCGGGTCAATCTTAATGGACGCCGCCCGGGCGGCGGGGTTGCGCAAAGTTAGGATCCCTTTTTTGGGCGACCAGGCAGCCCAGCCATAAACTTCCCGGTCCGCCGGCGCGCCGCCCACCCAATGCGTGTCCACCAGCGTGCTGGCATTATCCCGCGACCACTTGGCGGCTTCCGCCAGGGTGTCCCAGTTTTCCGGTGTCAGCAATGCCGGCGTGATATACATTTCTTGCAGTTGCGTGCCGTTGCCAAAAAATGCCCGGATTTCCGACCGGATGATGTTGTTGGTGTCATAATTCAAGCCGTGCGCCTGTTTCGCATAAATGATCCCGTGGAGCATCAGGGAATTCAGCGGATACAAATCGCTCCGGCCCACCACCTCATCATGCACGTCGTTGTCCTTGTAGGAAATCCAACGCTCCCGCTCCGGTGCCGTCCCCTCCACAAAGGAATGATCCTCGCCTCCGCGCCAGATTGAATCAGCGTGCAGCAGCCAAAACGGCGATGGCCACGTGCCGGTGGTCTGGTTGATATAAATATCTGGTTTCAAGGCGCGTAATTCGGCAATGAGTTTGAGCATCGCCTCAAAATCTCGCAACCCGGCGCCCGTATCGTCACTGCCATCCACGCCAATCCCGTCAAATTTGAACTGGTTGATGCCATATTGTTTCACCACATCCACGCAGCGCCCGCGGAAACGTTCATAATATTTTGGCCCGGCCAGCGAAAAATTCCCGTCGCGGATTTCAAAGCCCTGTTCCTGGCCAAACTTGATCCGTTCGGTATGCGGCTGGCCATAGCCGCCCCAGGGCGAAAGCCAGATGCCCGGGGCCGCGCCATACTTCGCTGCCGCGGTTTGCAAGGGGGCAAAACCATTTGGGAAATTGGTTTTGTCAAACTGCCACAGGGTGGCGTCATTATCCCAACCATCATCGAACAGGAAGGAATCGAGCTTCACCCCCCGTTTCACCGTCAATTCCTCCCCAAATGTATTGATGACATTGAGCGCCGCCGCCTCGGTATATTTGCCGAAATAACCAATGTCATACCAGGAATTGTAATGCAGAAACGGCCGGTAAGGATGCGCCCGTTCGCGCTCCAAATAGGCCAGAAAATCCCGGCGCAACTGCCCGGGCCGCACAAAGCCCACCACCAATGAGCAGTCAAAGCTTTCACCCGCCTGGATGGCCGCGCCACGCGGCAGAAAACAGCGCACAAACCCCATTTCCGCCCGGTTGATGGAGAGCGGATGCTCCACCCCATAAAAAACCGTCTTGTCCGCCACCGGGCAGCCATCCACCGTGCCGGTCGCCCGGGCTGTCACATTGGGGGTTTCCAACAGCCCTACGGCCTTCAAGGGAAAGGCGCTGTCCCCGGCGGTGAGTACGACCTCTTCCCGCAAGTAACGGGAGCCATCGCGTAAAATGGCATGCCACGTCACTTTCAAATCCCCCGTTGCATTGGTCAAACTGGCCACGAGTTCGCTCCCCGGCAACTGCTCCGCCAAACGCGCCGCCCCGGCATGCACCGGCAAAGCCTCTAAGTGCGGATCCCCTGCCAGTGTGAATTCGCTACTGTGGATCGTGCTGGCATTGGTCAGCACCAAACTGAACACATCCGCGCCCAATTTGACCACCTGCCCGGTTTGCTTATCCACCAAGGCTCCGGGCAGCAGCTTGCCTCCCGCCGTTGCGCAGGTAAAAGTCACCTGGTCATTTTGCAAGGTGAAATCCGCGGCACTCAGCCGGTCCGCAGGTAAATTCATTGCCGCCAGGGCACCCCATAGTGCCGTGCCTCCGGCGAGTTGTTTGAATGGTTTTAAGGTCATGATTGGTTGTTTACTCTGTAGGCTGGCTCTGGTTTTTAAAAAACTGAATGGTGGCCGCCAGGCCATCCCCAAAATTTCCCTCCGGGGTGAAACCCGTGGCTCGCAGCCGGTCAATCGCCGCCAGCGAGTGTTTGACATCGCCCGCCCGCGCCGGCGCATATTTTATTTCCGAGTGCGAGCCGGTGAGCCCGCAAATCGTTTGGGCCAGCTCCTTGATGGTAATGGTTTGGCCATACGCCACATTGAACACCCCGGTCGCGGTTGGGTGAGTGGCCAGATGCACATTCGCAGCGACAATGTCTTTCACATAAATAAAATCCCGCGTTTGCCCGCCATCCCCATAAATCGTAATCGGCAGGTTTTGTACCGCGCGGTGGATGAAAATGGGCACCGCCGCCGCATACTGGCTCTGCGGGTCCTGGCGCGGCCCAAAAACATTGAAATAGCGCAGGCAGGCCGTTGGCAGCCGGCCCTCGGCCGTGAACAGTTTGCAGTAAAACTCCCCGTCCAGCTTGGTAATGGCGTAGGGGCTCTTCGGTTCGGGCACCATCGATTCCACCTTGGGCACTGCGGGATTATCTCCGTAAATGGCGGCCGATGTGCTAAACGTTAGTTTTTTTACCCCGGCCCGGGCCGCTTCTTCCAACAGTACCAGGGTGCCCGTGGTGTTGATCTCATTGCATTCAATCGGCCGGGCCATGGATTCCGGCACACTGATCATGGCCGCCAGGTGAAACACATAATCCACGCCTTGCACCGCCTGCCGGACGGCCTCGCGATCGAGAATGCTGGCCTCGATGAGTTCATGTTGAAACGGTGCCAGGTTGCGTTTGAACCCGGACCGCAAATTGTCCAGCACCCGGACTTCAGCATGCCCTTGAAAGTATTCCACCAAGTGACTGCCAATAAAGCCCGCTCCGCCGGTAATCAGTACTTTCATCTTAAATGCTTTCCACCAGTTGATTCATGGCCGCTTCCTGCTCTGCTATGGACTCCACCAGTTTGAACTGGGTCCGGCAGCGGTCCAGATTGTGGCCCGGCCGGTGCACCTTGAAATAAACATCGCCCGCCAGAAAATCGGTCAGAAAGCGGAGGCCAATTTCAAACGTAATGAGTTTGCCGGCAAACGGCAGCAGGCGCTTTTCCTCCGTGGTTAAAAAATTCGCCGCCGTGCTCAGGTATCCCCGGGCCAGCGCTTCAAACATCGGAAATTGCATCCGTACGCGGTTTAAATCCAACTCATCTTCCCGCGTCGGACTGGTTGTCGTACGCACCATGTCGCCAAAGTCATACAATGCCAGCCCTGGCATCACGGTATCCAAATCAATCACGCAAATGCCCTCGCCCGTTACGTCGTCGAGCAGCACATTGTTGAATTTGGTGTCGTTATGCGTCACCCGGATGGGTAAATTCGCTGCTAACAGACCATTGCAAATGCCTTGGTGGCGCAATGCGAATTCAATTTCCGGCCGGGCCAGCTTGACCCGGTCCACTGGATCGGCGGCGATCATTTTTTCCAAGGCGGCAAAACGCTTGGGGGTGTGGTGAAAATCCGGAATTGTCTCCTGCAGGCTGGATGCTGGCAAATCGGCCAGCAATTGTTGAAAACGCCCAAACGCCGTGGCTGCCGCCAGCGCCTGCGCCGGGGTCTCCACCGCGTCCAGCCCGCGGGCACCTTCAATGAAAATGTACGCCCGCCAATAATTTCCCGCCGCATCGTGAAAGTAAGCCCCCCCCGCACGGGTCGGAATCAGCGTCAGCACCCGGCGACTGGCCTCTGGTGCGCCCGCCACCTTCGTCCCCAGATGCGTGGTGACGCGCTGGATGTTCTCCATTAAGGCCACCGGCTGTTTGAAAATGTTATGGTTAATCCGCTGGAACAAATAGCGAATGCCCGTGCCACCCTGGTTGATCCGCACCGCATAGGTGTCATTGATATGCCCGCTGCCGTAAGGTTCAGCGGCGACGAAATCACCGGCGATTTGAAAGGCGCCCGCTACCGCACGCAGGTCATGTTTGGTTTTTTCCATCATAGCAAAGCCTGAACGGTCAAGCCCTGGTGGCGGGCCTGCCCAATGAATTGTTCGCATCTCATGGTTTTTGCGAGGCCGGCGACTCCTCCCAATAAACCGTTCCGGCCGAATCCGTTCCCCCCGAGCCCGCCACTTGGGCGCGCAGGGTATAGTGGACTCCCGGCTTGGGCGCCGGCACTTCCAGCGTGTAAACCGGATCGCGCGGGTTGGCACCAGTGAACCCGGCATGCGTGTCCTGACTGATCACCTGTCCGTCCGCCAGCAGGGCTACCCCCGTTATATCGATGCCACAGGCCCCGTCGGTATATTCCAAGTTAACCCGCGCCCGCCCGGCCTTGACCACCGCCGTGGGCAGGTCAATGTCCCAGGGGCTGGGTTTGTCTTTGATCACGGCCGGCTCCCACGCCCCAATCGGGATTCGACCATCCGGCACGTAGCGTCGAAAGTTTACCCCCCCGGCGTCCAGCCGCTGGTTATCCACCTCCAGCCGCCGGGTGAAATCGGAAAAGTTGTGCGAACTCTTGGCCGACCAGGTGATCTCGGCCAGTGCCGTCAACCGGGGGAACAGCATGTATTCCACCTGTTTCAGGTTCGGGATATATTCCGTCCAGACATTGCCTTGCGCACCCAGAATGTGCGCCGTCATCGCCGGTGCCAGTCCGGCCGGAATGGGTTCGAAGGCATAAACTTTTTCCAAGGGCAGGTAGCCGCCGATGGCCCGCGGCTCCGCCGTGTGATCTCGTCCCTGATAATAATCAAAATAGCAATTCGAAGTCGGGGTCATCACCACATCATGCCCCTGGCTGGCCGCTTCCCGGCCCCCGCCAATCCAATCCATGACGGTCGCGTTTTTCGCCAGTCCCCCCTGCAAAATTTCGCTCCAGCCAATCAACTGTTTGTGGTGGGCATTCACAAAAGTCTCCATTCGCTTGATGAAATAACTTTGCAATTCCTCCTCGTTCTTCAAACCCTCCGCCAGCATGCGCGCCTGGCAGTGCTCGCAGTGCTGCCAGTTCCCCTTCGGCACTTCATCCCCGCCAATGTGGATATAGGGTGAGGGAAACAGTGCGAAAATTTCCGTGAGGACATTTTGTAAAAATTCAAACGTCTCTTCCTTCCCCGCACAATAAACGCCCGCATGCACCCCGGCGCCCAGGTCAGTGCTCTGCGGCTGTCCGGTGCAGCTCAATTCTGGATACGCCGCCAGTGCGGCGGCCGAGTGCCCGGGCATTTCAATTTCCGGCACAATGGTTACGTGCCGGGCCTGTGCATAAGCCACTACTTCGCGAATGTCCGCCTGTGTATAAAACCCGCCATACCTTCCGTCCGGACCGTACGCCGTCGTGGAATGCGTGGCCAGGCCAAACTCCACCCCGTGCCGCCAGGCTCCAATCTGCGTCAATTTGGGATATTTGTTGATTTCCACCCGCCAGCCATTGTCATCCACCAAATGCCAGTGAAACACATTGATTTTATCGGCTGCCGCCACCTCAATGAGTTGCTCCACCTCGGTTTTGGTAAAAAAATGCCGGCTCACATCCAGCATCATGCCGCGCCAGGGGAAACGGGGCCAGTCAATGATGTGTACCGTGGGCACGATCCACGCCTGGTTGGGCAAAGCCGTCGTCGCATAAATTTCTGGTGGCAGTAATTGCCGGAGTGTCTGGACGCCGTAGAACAAGCCCGCTGGAGCCGCGGCCTGGATGCTGACGACGTTGGTGGTGACGGTGAGTTCGTAACCTTCCCGGCCCAGTTCCCGAGCGCCTTTTTTGAGTGTCAGGATAATGTAGTTGCCCGGGGCCTTGCCGGCCATTCGTTCGCTGAACACCGGCAGTGGATACTTGGTGGGACCGCGTAAATATTCCGCCAGTTGCCCGGCCGTTGGCCGTCCTCCGCCGTTGGCGAAAATTTTCGTGTCGGACCGGAGTCTAAACTCCCCGGCCTGCCATTCCATTTTTTGAGGCAAGGGGATGATGGCGGGGGCGGCGAGATCGGCCGCGACTACCGGTGCCGTCAGCAACCAGGGCAGAAACATCCAGAATTTCATCAGTTGATCCAGGTCAAGCCGGTCCGGCAATGCCCAAAGGCTTCATGGTTTTCCAAAGTCCGCGCGTGAAATCCGGAATGGTCACCGGCATGCTGCCCGTGGCCACGGATCGGACGGAGGTTTCAATGATGCAACTCCACGCCGCCGCATCATAGACCACGCTGTCGGGCGTGATCCCCCGGCGCAAGCAATCCATCAGCCGCCACGCCATCACAAAATCCATGCCCCCATGGCCACCGCCCTTCGCGCGTTCCGAGAGTTTTTTCCACAGCGGATGGGTGAATTTTTCCCGCATAATCGCCAGGTCGGCGTCCTCCAGCCACTCATGCGCTCCAGGCGAGCTTAAGCCGTGGCGCTTCGGATCGTCAACCGCCAGCCGCGCCGGATAGTCAAAAAAGGTCGCCCCAGTTCCGTACAAAGCATTAATCCGGCTATAGGGCCGGGGACTCACCACATCGTGTTGAATCATGATCGTCCGGCCCAGCTCGGTCTTGAGCAGTGAGGTGTTCATGTCCCCGCAAACATACTTTTCCGCCGCGTGCTGGCCACCATTGGGCTGATGCTCATTCCGGTACTTGGTCAGGCTCGTTTCCGGGGAGCTGGTGGAAACGATAAATTTGAACTGGTCGCCGCGGCCCACGCCCAGGTATTGGGAAACCGGACCAAGTCCGTGGGTGGGATAAAGGTTGCCGTTAAATTGCCAGTGGTAATCACGCCGCCAGTCCCCCTCAGTGCCCAGGGAAAATAGCACGCTGCGCAGGTCGTGCAAATAGGCGCACTCGGCGTGGGTCAACTCCCCAAAGACCCCCTGCCGGGCCAGGTTGAGGACAAACATCTCATTTTCACCATAACAACAATTCTCGAGCAACACGCAATGCTGCTGGGTCCGCTCGCTGGTATCCACCAATGCCCAGCAATCTGCCACGGTCACCGCTGCCGCCACCTCGACCATGGCCGTTTTTCCCCGCTCCATCGTTCGCAAGGCCATCGGCACGTGCCAGCGCCAGGGCGTGGCGATAAATATGGCATCAATATCCTCCCGGTCCGCCATTTGTTCCCAAATGGTTTCCGTGCCCCCATAAACCACCGGTCGCTTGCCGCGTTTTTGCTCACACAAATCCGCCGCATGCACGGCGCGTTCATTGCGCAGGTCGCAGACCGCCACGATATCGACAAATTCAATTCCCAGGCACGACTCCACATGGGTCAGGCCCCGGTTGAGCCCGATCACCGCCACCCGCACGCGCTCCACGGGTTTGGTGGTGAGTTCATGCACCGGTTTCTGCCCGGCCGGCCGGGGCCGGGTGAGGCTAATATCCGGCCGGTCACCCGCCGGTGTGGACTCCGCTGCCCGCGCACTCTGGCCGCCCGCCAGCGAGGCGCCCAGCCCAGCCAGCGAAGCGATTTTCATGAAGTTCCGCCGGGACAAATTTGTATCGTTCATAGACTTTCCACTGGTTGTTTGATTCAAGTTTTAAAGTTGGCCGGGACTGCGGCGTAGGTTGGGGCAAATGTCCCAGGATGGCAATCCCCTGCGGGCGGCTGACTCCGCCCGTCCGTGCCGCGAATCTGGTCCTTTTGCCGGTCCCTTTCATTTGCTATCAACCCTTCAATCTCCTGACTTTACCATTCGCCAGCCCCCCCAGAGGCCTGGCGCATTTCTGCGAAGTTGGGCACCGTGATTGCCACCCTCGTGAAATTGTCACCCTAGTCTCACGCATTTGCAGCCCGGGGCACCATACCACATTCAGGGGAGTCCGCCCTTGCCTGCCTTGCCTGGCGGACGTGGGATCCACCCGGCTGGCGCTCCGCCGCCGGGCCAAAAAATGAGCCTGTCCTTGTGTGCCGGGCCGCACGCTGGCATGCTAAATCCCGGCCAGTTAGGCAAAACTGATGGCTTTTATTTTTCGATCAATCCTGGGTGCCGCGTTATTCATTCTGCTCACCCTGCCCGTGCCGGCAGCCAGTCCGAATGGCCCCGCTGGTTTGACCCAATCCCCCCTCATTCGCTCCTGGGGAACCGAGGCCGGCCTCCCGCAAAATACCGTTACCGCCAATGTGCAATCCCCCGATGGCTACATGTGGCTTGGGACGCACGATGGCCTGGTTCGCTTTGATGGGGTGCGGTTTAAAACGTTTGGTTTGGAAAGCGGTTTGCCCACCGTCGATGTCTCCACCCTCTTTGTGGATCATCAGGGGGTGCTCTGGATCGGCACCTACGGTGCCGGTCTGTGCTGCCTCCGGCAGGACCACATCCAGGTCATGGCGGAATTGAGCAGTCAGCCCGGTAGTGACACCATTACCAGTCTCCAGGAGGATTTAACCGGGCGTCTATGGGTGGGCACCTCGGGTGGCTTGCGTTTTTGCAAGGACGGCAAAATGTTCGACCAAACCGAATTTACCAACCTCCTGCATACCCGCATTCATTGCCTGCTCCGGAGCCGGGATGGCCAAACCATGTGGATTGCCAGTGTCGCGGATGGCCTCATGGCCGTTCACGCGGGGCAGCTGGACCCCTGCCTTGGCCCCCCCGGCCATGAGAAAATCGTTGGTCGCTGCCTGTTCGAAGACCGGCAGGGCGCACTGTGGGTGAGCATCGGCAATGGCATGGTGCTGCGGCGCGAACAGGACGTCTGGCGGGTGTTTAATGAGCAGGATGGCCTGCCCTTTGCCTATATCACGAGCCTCACCCAATCGGCGGATGGCACCCTTTGGGCGGGCTCGCTGGATGATGGCTTATATCGCTTTGCCAACGACCACTTTGTTGGCTTGCACCGCGCCGACATGCTCTCGGCCGAGGACATTCGTTCCTTGTATCCCGACCCGGAAGGCAACCTTTGGGTGGGGACCCGTACCGGGGGGGTGAACCGCTTAAGCAAGCGCAACGTGCTCGTGGTGGCCGCCCCCCAGGGGTTGACCAACGATTTCACCCGCTCGGTCGCTGAGACCGCCGATGGCACCCTGTGGGTGGGCACCGTGGGGGGCAGCTTATATAGTGGGGGCCTGGCGGGCTTCCGACCGTTTCGTCCGGAACCCGATGGGTTGTTGATTTACTATTATGCCGAGGTGGATCCCGTGCTGGCCACGCCGGACGGCAGCCTGTGGTGGGGCGGCAACGGGGCTTTGTTGCAGTGGAAAAATCAACGGCTCGCCGGCGTTTATACCAACCTGGCTTGGATAAAAAACGTGTCCGTCACGGCCTTGCAAAATGACCGGACGGGCGGCCTGTGGATTGGCACTTCCGGCGGTAATGTGGTGCATTACCAGCGTGGAAACTTCACGGAGTTCCCCCAACTGCTCACCCGCTCCACCATTACCTCGCTCGCCGTTGACCCGTCGGGCAACTTATGGGTCGGCACCGTGGCGGCCGGTGTCAAATTCATCCGGGCGGGCGAAGCATCCGCCGTCACGGTCACGAATGGCCTGGCCAGCACGTCCATCCGCACCCTTTATCTCGATGACCAGGCTAATTTATGGATTGGCACCGCCGGTGGCGGCTTGAGTTGCTGGCACGCTGGCCACGTGGTTAGCTTCACGGCCAGCCAGGGACTCACCGCCAGCACAGTGTCCCAGATCGTCGAGGATGATCACGGTTATCTCTGGCTGGGCGCTAACTCGGGCATCTATAAAGTCAGCAAGCACGATTTGCTGGCCTGCGCCGCCGGTCGGCTGGCTTTTATCCCTGCGCGCTCGTTTGGACTGAATGATGGCATGCTCGCCCAGGAATGTTCAGGTGGCTTTTGTCCCGCGGGCTTGCGAACCAAATCCGGCCTGATTTGCATTTCCACTGTGCGGGGATTGGTATTCATCAATCCCAACCAGCGACCCGATGACACCCCGCCGCCGCGGGTTTTATGGGAGGAAATGTTGGTCAACGGGCGTCCCCAAGCCCTGGCTATGGCCGACGGTGCCGCGGACTCCCTGAAGCACCCACCCCGGTTGGTCGTGGCCCCTGGTAATCGCGACATTGAACTCCACTTCAGTGTCATTGAGTTCTCCACCCCCGAAAAAATCGGCTTCCGCTATAAGCTCGCCGGGCTGGACCGTCAGGACGGCGATTGGACCGAGGCGTTTTCTCGCCGCACGGCGTATTACCAGCGTTTGCTTCCAGGCGATTATATTTTTCATGTCCAGGCGTGCAATGCGGATGGTGTTTGGTCTGAACACGACACGACCTTGGCCGTCTCCGTCCAACCCTATTTTTGGGAAACCTCCTGGTTTCACGCCGGCACGGGTCTCGGCCTGACGGGCCTGCTGGCCAGCCTGTTATGGTGGATTTTACGCCGGCGCTTCCGGCAGCGGATGACTCGTTTGCAAACGCTCCATGCCATTGAGCGGGAACGTCTGCGGATCGCCCAGGACATGCACGACCATGTCGGTGGTATGTTGACCCAAGTCTCCCAGCTCAGCGACCTGGGCTTGCAGGAGGCTGAGCGCCTGGATTTGGTGCGACATCGCTTTGAACGCATCGGGAGCACTTCCCGGGGGGCAGTGCAGGCGTTGGATGAAATCGTCTGGGCCACGAATCCCCAAAACGACAACCTCGCCAGTTTTGCGGAATATGTCAGCCGCTACAGTGACGAGTTTTTCGAATATACCGGCATTCGTTGCTGGCAGGAATTGCCCGTCCAGCTGCCGGCCTTGCCGTTGCGCGCGGATGTCCGGCACAACGTCTTTCTCGCCTTTCGGGAATCCTTGAATAACGTCCTCAAACATTCCCAATGCTCCGAGGTCTGGGTGCGCCTCAAGGTGGATGAAGGACTGGTCACCCTCGAAGTAACCGACAATGGCCGCGGGTTCTCGCCCGACACCGTCCCGGCCGGGGGTAACGGCCTGGCCAACATGCGCGCCCGGTTGGGGGAGGAGGGCGGCAAGGCGGTTTTAATCAGCGCACCCGGAAAAGGCACTTGCGCCCGCTTCATTTTTCATGTCACCTCCCCTGCCTGACGTCACCCTCGGCCCGGCGGTTGCGGGGTCCGGCCGGTGCTGAAGCCCTATGAATCGACTCAAAGCCAAAAAACTCATCCAGGTGGCCCTGGTGGAGGATGACCCGCTGTTGCGGGCGAACCTGGCCGCCATGCTCAACAGTTCCGAAGGTTTCCATTGCCAGGCGGCTTACGCCGACGGCCCGGCCGCCCTCCGGGGCATTCGGGCCAGCCGGCCGGATGTGGTGCTCATGGACATCAACCTGCCCGGCATGCCCGGCACCGATTGTGTGCGGCAGTTGAAAGAGCTCGCTCCCCATTTGCCCGTGCTCATGCTCACCGTCTATGATGACAGTAAACAAATCTTTAAATCCCTGATGTCCGGAGCCACCGGTTACCTGCTCAAGCGGACCTCCCGGGATAAACTTCTGGAGGCGATTCTGGAAGTGCATGCCGGCGGCGCGCCCATGTCCCGGCAGGTCGCCCGGCAGGTGGTCCAGTTTTTTCAAAAAGCCGACGAAATGCCGGTCACCACCCGCAACGCCTCCGTGGTGGTCAACTTGACGGAACGGGAAAAAGAGGTTCTCGCCGTGCTGGCCAAGGGTTACGCCTACAAGGAAATCGCCGATCAATTAAAAATCAGCTTTGAAACCGTGCGCACCCACCTGCGTACGATTTATGAAAAACTCCATGTCCACAGCCGCACCGAGGCGGTGCTCAAGTACCATGGCCACGAAGGCGGGCGTTGAGTCTCATCACCATTGCCGCCACCGTCAGGGGCGGGTTCCCGTGACCGTTCCCCAGTTGATTCCGCCCGTCCTGCGGGAGGCGTATAAATTGGCTTTGCGCCAGCCCTTTGCCCCTTTAATTTAGTGGTCACATGAATCAAGCCGAAGTTCTCCAAATTTTTCGTGATTCGGGCGCTTTGCTCGAAGGTCATTTTGTTCTGCGCAGCGGCCTCCACAGCCGCCAGTTTTTTCAATGCGCCCTGGCCCTTCAGCAGATGCCCGTCGTGGAGCGCTTGGGGGCCGGTCTGGCCGCCCGGGTGCGCCCGCTGGCCGCTACCACCGTCATTGCCCCGGCCATGGGTGGCCTGGTGATTGGCCAGGAGGTGGCCCGGCAATTGGGTTTGCGCTTTATCTTTGTCGAAAAAGAAAATGGCCTCCTGGTTTTGCGCCGGGGCTTTAAAATTGCGCCCGGTGAAAAAATTCTGGTGGTGGAGGATGTCGTCACCAAGGGGGGACGCATGCAGGAAACCCTCGACATCGTGAAACAGCACGGCGGACAGATTGTTGGCACGGCCGCCATTGTTGACCGCTCCAATGGAACCGTGGATTTTGGGGTGCCATTTCTGAGCCTGCTGGCGTTGCAAGTGGAAGCCTTTGAAACGGATAAATTGCCCCCCGACCTGGCCGCCACCCCGGCCGTCAAACCCGGCAGCAAGTGACCGGCAGCAAGTGACCGGCGGCTCCGTCGCCCGCACCCTTAACCGCAATCCATTGTTTAATATTGTTGTAAAAGGCCGGCATTTATTCTTTTAATAGTGGATGAAGTTAAGGTTTTGGACGTGTAATTTGCATCTGACGCATCGCTGGGCGATTGCCAGTGGGACCAGCAACGGTGCCAGCGTGCATCAAGTCGTCATCGTGGAACTCACGGATGCTGATGGCGTGGTGGGCTTGGGCGAGGCCGCGCCTTCCCGCACCTATTTGGAATCTCCCGAGGGCGTCCTGGCCTTTTGCGCCCGGGTGGATGCGAGCCGGCTTTCGTTTGCGGATGTGGCCGCCAGTTCCGCCTATATCGCCAGCCTGGCTCCGCATGAAATGGCCGCCAAATGCGCTTTTAACATCGCTTTGCTGGATGGCGCCGCCCGCCGCGCCCGCCAGCCACTGTGCGATTATCTCGGCCTGGGCTTTCGTGAACACCATCACGTCACTTCCTTCAGCATTGGCATCGATACGCCTGACGTGATTCGCTCCAAGGTGCTGGAAGCCGCCAACTACCCCGTCTTAAAGCTCAAAGTGGGTGACGTCAACGAAGTGGCCAATTTGGCCGCCCTCCGCGAAGTGGCCCCCACCAAGCCGGTTCGCGTCGATGCCAACGAAGGCTGGAAGACCAAGGAGATCGCCCTCGCCCGCACCGAATGGCTGGCCCGTGATGGCCATATTCAGTTCATCGAGCAGCCCATGCCGCGCACCACCCCGGTGGCGGATTTGGTCTGGCTCAAGGAACGCTCCCCTTTGCCCTTGCTGGCCGATGAATCCTACCACACCGAAGCCGATATCCCGCATTGCGCGGAATGTTTTCACGGTGTGAATGTCAAACTGGTTAAAACCGGTGGCGTAAGTGTGGCCTACAGTGCCCTGCAAGCCGCCCGCCGCGCCGGCCTGAAAACCATGATCGGCTGCATGATCGAAAGCAGTGTCCTCATCACCGCCGCCGCCCATTTGGCCGAATTAACCGACTACCTCGATATTGATGGCAACATCTTGATCAATAATGATCCTTATCTGGGTGTGACCTCGGAAAAGGGCATTTTGTCCTTTGCCAGTTCGGTTGACCCCATTGGTTTGCGGGTCTCCAAACGGGTGTAATGTTTGCGGCAGCCAGGCAGGTGCCTGATTTTCAAAATCATTTGCAAATAAACGGGGCTGACGACAACCCGGCCTCGTTTATTCTTTCATTGTTCCCAAACGACCAACAGCCCTGCGACGGCCGTCGGCATTTCTTATGAATTATTTGCGCTTGCTGCTAATTGCCAGTATCTGCTCTTTTCTGGCATCCACCAGGGTGCAGGCCACCCTTTTGCTCGACGACACGTTTGCCGATGGCACCCGCAACAACCAGAACCTGCCTGCCCACGCGGCCTGGTTCGCTTCCTCGGCAGCAGCTGTGACGACCAGCACCAGTGGCATGGCCCTCGCCCTCCCGAGCGGTTCCTTCATGGGCATCATGTACTTCCGCTCCAATTCGTTGAGTCCCGTGCAATTGGGGGTGGGTGATGTGCTGGCGGCGGCGGTCAAAATGACTGTTAACAATGTTGCCCCGCTCAATCCCTCCACGGGTTTGCGCCTGGGCCTCTTTGATTTTGCGGATTCTTCCTTGTCGCCCAAGTGGGTGACGGCCGATGGCTTCAGCACCAGTTCCCAAGGCGCCAACGTCCAGGGGTATGCCCTGTTTCAAAACATGGGGGCGACGTTTAACAACGCTTCGCCCATGAATGTTTACAAGCGCACCACCCCCGCGGATGCGTCCTTGCTGGGGACCAGCAGCGACTGGACCTTGCTGGCCAGTGGGCCGGGCAATACGAATGGATTTAATGGTTTCAACAATGGCGGCCAATACCTGCTGCAATTTGCCGTGCAACGCGCTGATGCGATTTCCCTGGTGATTAGCCTCACTTGGCAAAATTTGGCAACGGGGGCCACCCTGGCCACTTCGGTGACCGATAGCGCGGCGTCCACCTTCAATTTTGATGGCATTGCCCTCCGTCCATCTGGCTCGGGTTCCACCGCAACCAATATTGTGGTTAATGAAGTTCGGGTGGATTTGGTATCTTCCGGCTCACCACCAGCCATCAACACCCAGCCCCAAAACCAGGCCATATTTGTCGGGCAAAGCGCGACTTTTTCCGTGAATGCGGGTGGCACGGTTCCACTGAATTATCAATGGTATTTTGACAGCAACACCGCCTTGCCCAACGCCACCAACGCATCGCTTACCATTACGAATGCCCAATTGACGGATATTGGGGGTTACTCGGTGATCGTCAGCAATTTATTCGGTTCGGTGCCCAGTGAGTCCGCCGGGTTAACGGTCAGCGTTCCCACGGCACCCGCCATCGTCACCCAGCCGCAAAGCCAGACCGTGTTGCCGGGCCAGAATGTCAGCCTCACTGTGTCCGTCGGCGGCACCTCCCCCTTTGGCTATCAATGGTTTTATAATGCCGGCACGCCCATCCCCAACGCCACGAGCGACACGCTCACCCTCACAAATCTTCAGCCGATGGCGGCCGGGACTTACGCTGTGGTGGTGACTAATTTCGTTGGCACCGCCGTGAGTTCCAATGCCGTGCTCCTTGTGGATACCAATCCTGTGGCTCCGGTTTTTGCGACCCAGCCGGCCTCCCAAGTGGTGCAGGCGGGCAGCGTTGCCAGTTTTAACGCGACGATTAAGGGCACCCTGCCGATCTTTTACCAGTGGAGTAAAAATGGGGTCGCGCTGCCGGGTGCCACAGCGGTGACACTTTCTTTGACGAATGTTCAGACCGGTGATGCCGGCAACTATTTCCTCACGGTCTCCAACGGTGTTGGCACCGCCACCAGCAGCGTGGTGGTGCTTACCGTCACGGCGGCCATTCCGGTGGTCAACACCGCCTATAATTTGGCTGGCTTTGGCCAGAACACCACCGGGGGGGGCATGCTGCCGGACACGGACCCCAATTACGCCAAGGTTGCCACCGCCACCGATCTGGCCAATGCCCTCAACAGCAAAACGGTCAAAATCATCGAAATCATGAATGACCTGAACCTGGGCTATAATGAAATTGAAGCCACTGCCAAAGCCGCGAGCGAACCCTTCCGCGCGGATGCCATCCCGCTCCTGCATCCGGTCCTCCTGGCCAGCGGCGTGAGCCTGATTGATGTGCAAAAAAAGAATGGGCTCACGATTTTTTCCGCGAATGGCGCCACGATCCGGCACGCCCACCTGAATGTGGAGCATGGCGCCAACATCATCATTCGCAATCTCAAGTTTGACCAACTCTGGGAATGGGACGAGGCCACCAAGGGCCAATATGACAAGAATAACTGGGATTTTATCACCATTGGCAATGCCGGCCTCGTGACGAACATGTGGGTGGATCATTGCACCTTCACCAAAGCCTATGATGGCGTGGTGGACATCAAGAACGGCAGTAGTGGCATCACCATTTCCTGGTGCAAGTACACGGGCGATGACGGTTACACCAACCCCAACAGCTGGGTCTGGCAGCAATTAAATGCCCTGGAGACCAACCAGCCCGGCCGTGCCATGTATAATTTTCTCCGGAGCAATGGTTTTAGTCCGCGTGATATTTTTGCGATCATCCAGGGGCATGACAAAACCCATTTGATCGGGGCCAACGATCTGGACCCAAACAATGCCCTGGAAAATGTGACGCTGCACCACGAGTGGTTCATCAATTCCGGCGACCGCCTGCCGCGGCTGCGCGCCGGGAATGTGCATGCTTTCAATCTCTATGTGGATGACACACAGGCCATTGCGGCCAACCGGCTGCGCTCCGCCCGGCAGGCCGCCATGAGCCCGGCAAACCAGTACACGCTGAACAACACCTACGACTTCAACAATTTTCTCAACGGCAGTATTTCCACCGAAAATGGTGCCCTGCTCGTCGAAAAATCTGTATATATCGACTGTCTTTATCCCTTGCGCAACAACCAGACCGATCCGGCCAATCCCGTTTACACCGGAAAAATTGAGGCGCGCGACACGCTTTACCGCATGGATAATGCCGATGGCTCCACCACGGTGATCCGCGGCAACAGCACCGACCCCGGAAATCCCATGGGGCCTTTGCAAGCGCCGCCGGTTGTGTTTTCCTGGAACCCAACCCTCCCCAACCGCCAGTTGCCTTATGCATACACGGCCGATGACCCCGGCCAGCTTCAGGCCATCGTCACCAGTCCCACGGCCGGGGCCGGGGCGGGCGTGCTGGCCTGGCCCAAGACCAACTGGCTGCGCACGGTCTATGCACCCACCGCGCCATTCATTGTCACCGTGCCCCAAAGCGTGGTCGTGAGCCCTGGGCAGAGCGCGACATTCACGGCCGTTGCCGGTGGCAGTGCCCGGCTTGACTACCAATGGTATTTCAACACGAATGTGCCCGTATTGGGAGCCACCAATGCCGCGCTGGTGCTGGCCAGTGTGCAGCCGGCCAATGCCGGCGTTTATTCCGTGAGTGTCACCAACCTCGCGGGTGCCACCACGAGCGCGGCCGCGGCCCTCGTGGTGGCCGTTCCCCCGCCATCCCGCCCCCAAATCACCGCCCTCGTTTTCACCAACGGTGCCTTCCGCCTGACCGTGAATGGCGATGCCGGTTACCGTTACATCATTCAGACTTCCAGTAATCTGGTCACCTGGACTAGTTTGTTTACCAATGATAACCCTGGCTTGCCCTTTTTGTGGAATGATCCCGGCGCGGGGCCGGCGGGTCAGCGGTTTTATCGCGTCCAAGTTGGACCGTGACCATGTCTCGCGGGCTCATGGGCCCCCTTTTTTGCGAGCATGCTGCCGGCGGCGGATCATGTTGCCCGGCTTCTGATGCATTATCATTTTTAAACCCGAACTCCGAAATTAAAATGGCTGGGATGCGGCAAGATGTTGGAGCAGAAACACGTTGGAAAAATCGCCGGCCTACCCGCATTGGTCTGGTGAGACTGCCGCTGCGCGCAGCGCGCATCCTTAAATGGGCAACTGCTTGGCAGCGGCTTGGGAAGCCAATTTTCCAAAGCGTTTATGCCCAAGCGATTGATGCAGACCGGCTGTTTTAATTTCGGAGTTCGGGTTAAATGGCTATTGCTGGGCGCTGGCGAAGCCGCCCACCCCATGCGTCATACTACCGCCGCCGCGTCGACTATCAACTCCGCCGCGTCGCCATCCAGCGTGGCTTGAATCCCCACCGGCAGCGTGGCATTCAACGACACATGGCCAAAGGGTAGATTGCGCACCACGGGCACCCCCAGGCCGCCCAGGCGCTCGGCCAGCACATCCTCCACGGTCTGGCGATATTCGCCACCCTGGCCCGCCTTGGCATCCAGGCATTCCGCAAAGATCCCCAGCGCCACACCGGTCACCTGTCCAAACACCCCGGCATTCAGCAAATGGGTCAGCATGCGGTCGCAGCGATACGGTTTTTCATCGATATCCTCCAGGAACAAAATCTTGCCCGCAAACACCGGTTCCCAGCGCGTGCCCAGCGCGGTCACCAGCACGGATAAATTACCGCCAATTAATTCGCCGCTGGCCCGCCCGCCGTGGATGGTCACCGCTGTTTTAACGCCGCTACCTGCACTCAGCGGGCCGGCGGGCAACGGCTCCATGATGGTCTTGCGCAAGGATTGCCAGGTGAATTCCGGGCACTGGGGCTGGGCCAGCGCGCCTTCCAGCATGGGGCCGTGAAAGGAAACCAAACCGGCCTTGGTCAGCAAGGCGGTATGCAGCGAGGTAATGTCGCTGTACCCCACGAAAACTTTGGGGTGCTGGCGGATCACCTCAAAATCCAGCAAAGGCAGAATTCGCGCCGTGCCATAACCGCCGCGCAAACAGATAATTCCATCGACTTTCTCATCCGTGAACAGGCTCATCACGTCCGCTGCGCGTTCCGCGTCCGAGCCCGCGAGAAAGCCATGCCGCCGCCGGACATGCGCCGAAAATCTGGCCTTGAAACCCAGGCGCTCCAGTGCTGCCGCGGAACGTTCAAAGGCCTCTGGACTCGCCGCCGCGCTCGCCGGCGCGATGATGCCGATGGTGTCGCCCTGTCGGAGCCGTTTCGGTTTGATCATAATTATTTGGCCCAACGTGGCACGTGGTGTCTTAAGACGCCCGCCAGCGCCTCCAACTGCCGCCGGGTATGCGCACTGGATATCACAAAGCGAAAATACCCGCTGGCCGGTCCCCCGGGATATTGAATGAACGAGGGATAGATATCCGCCGCCAGCAGCGCCCGGCGTAATTGCCGCGCCTGGGTGGGCGTGGCGCCCGGCAGCGGGATGATGGGGCCCGGTGCCTCGGGCAACGGCACCCCGCTGTCCCGTAGCGTCGCCTTGACCCAGCCAGCATTCTCCATCAACTGCGCCCGCCAGCCGGGATGCTCCTTTAACAAGTTCAATGCCGCCACCGCCGCCGCCGCCAGCGGCAGGGGAAAGGGCGTCGCCCCGGCGAAACTATTGCTCGCGGCCATGATGCGCTCCCGCATGGCCCGTGACGTCAGCACCGCGCCGCCGTACGCCCCCAGGGCTTTGCTCAGAGTGATGGTCTGGATAATGCGCCGGCGATCCACACCGGCGAATTCAAGGGTCCCGCGACCGTGCTGGCCCAGCACCCCCGCCCCATGCGCGTCATCCACCAGCATCATGCCGTTGGCCGGCAGCACCGCCAAATAGTCCTTGAGCGGCGCCACTGAGCCGTCGTGCGAAAACATCCCGTCCGTCAAAATGAGAATCCGGCTGCCCGGTCCGCACTCCGCCGTCATCCGGGCGAGTTCTCCGCCATTCCGGTGGGGAAAAGTCAGCACCGGGCAGTCTAGGAAGCGCGCCGCCGTGCCCAGACAACCATGCGACCGCGCATCCATCAGCGCATGCGTAAATTGTCCGGCCAGCGCCTGCCCCACCGCCAGATCGCCCATATAACCCGTGGGCAGCAACAGCGCGGCCGGCGCGCCAAAAAACACCGCCAGTTGCCGTTCCAGGCTCAGGTACAAAACATGATTCCCCGTCGTCCGGCGCGAGGCGGAGACATTCAGCCCCACCGTTCGGCACGCCCGCGCCGCCGCCTGCGCCACCGCCGGATGCCGTGCGAGCCGGAAGTAATCACAGCCGGCAAAGTAGGCCAGCTTGCGTCCCCGATAAAGGATATGCGTCCGTCCGGTTTGTTGCAGGGGCTTGGCTTCCGTCATGGCTTGCGGGCAGTTGTGGCAAAGTACTGGTCGGCAATTTTATCCGCCAGCACCCCGCCAAAGGTGGATTCATCCGTGTTGGAGAGTACGATGATGGTGACGTGTTCATCCGGGTACCACTGATTCGCCGCCGAAAAGCCACTCGTCACACCAGTATGCCAGATGGTCTTGTGCGGGCGTTCGGGGTCCAGGAACCAGCCAAATCCGTACGAGCCGGCCCGCCTGCCCACCCGCGCCAGCGGCTGGCCGTTGTCGATTTGCACCGGCGTCCACCACTGTTTTTTTGCGGCCGCGCTCAAAACCCCCTCGCCTTGGATGGCCGCATCCCATTTGGCCAAATCACCCACCGTGGATACAATGGTTCCCGCCGCAAACAAATCGGTCAAATCGGAATCCCGGTTTTGAAAAATGCCCGCCTGTTTCCGCCACGCATAACCATTGGCCCGGTGGGGAATGAGGTTGATTGGATCCCGATCATAAGTGTTGGTCATTTGGAGCGGCTCGAGAATATGCCCGCGCAAAAATTTCCAATACGTCTCTCCGCTCACATTTTCGACGATGTAACCCAGCAGATTGAAGCCGGAATTGGAATAGGACCACGCAGTGCCCGGTTCAAACACCAGCGGCTGCCGGCCCAGCCGGGCGATGAATTCTGCCGGCGTCTGGCGCAACCGCAATTCGAAACCCGGCAGCACGTCGTAGTTCGTGATGCCCGAGGTGTGGGAGAGTAAATGCCGTATTTTGACCTTCGCCCAGGCGGATGGTGGGTTGGTGAGGTATTTGCTAATCGGATCCTCCACGGAGAGCTTGCCCTCGTCCGCCAGGATCAAAATGCAGGCCGCCGTAAATTGTTTCGTAATGGACCCAATTTCAAAAGCCGTGTCCGCGCTCACTGCCATTTCACATTCCAGATTGGCCGTGCCCGCATAAATCGATTCCACCGGCCGGCCGTCCTTGATCACCAGGCAGGCCACGCCCGGTACATGATGCGCGGCCATTTCGCTGCGCACGAGATTTTCCACCTCGTCCGCGCGCAGGACCGCACTGGCTAAAAAATACCACAGGGCCGCTCCTAATATGCAACCGGTTCGCCTCATGAAAAAAATCTAGTGGCCGCCCGGCCAAAACGCGAGCGGAAAGACCGTTGAATATGATGGCTTGGCGCAACCGTCCAATATATCGGTCCAGCCGCATCCAGACCGCCTTGGTTCAGAACATTCTGGATTGATAACCAAACTGCCATGAAACATATTAGCTGAGCGATCATCCCGATCTGCTCCCTTAATATCATGATCCCAAAATTCTCCAGCGCCCATTACCGGCCGGCGATGGTCTTCCTGGCCATTTTATTCACGCTCCCGCCTGTCTCCGTTCGCGCTGGCGAAGTTGACGAATGGCGGGACCACCTGCAAAGCATCCTGCCGCAGGGTTATCTTTGTCATTATGCCAGCCAACCGATTGCTGTGGACGGCAAACTCGATGACACAGCGTGGGCGCAGGCGGCCTGGACGAGTGATTTTACTGACATTGCCACCCCGGTGGTGCCCCGCTTTCGCACCCGGGCCAAGTTGCTGTGGGATGAGAATTACCTGTATGTGGCTGCGGAAATCAGCGAGCCCCACGTGTGGGCCACTTTGACCAACCACGATGCTGTCATTTTTCAAGATCCAGATTTCGAGGTGTTCATGGATCCCCAGGGCAGCACGCACAATTACTACGAATTTGAGATGAACGCCCTGAACACCAGTTGGGATTTGCGCTTGGACAAACCTTATCTGGACCAGGGAACCCCGCACAACGAATGGGATATTGCGGGCGTGAAAACCGCCGTGCAAGTGCAGGGCACCTTGAATGATCCGTCCGATACCGACCACGGTTGGACCGTGGAAATCGCTTTTCCCTGGCGGTCGCTCGAAGCGTATGCGCGCCATCCCGGCGCGCCCACAGAAGGGGAGCAATGGCGGCTTAATTTTTCCCGGGTCGAGTGGCCGGTGGCCATCACGAACGGTGGTTATCAAAAACTGCCCGGCCAGCGCGAAGACAATTGGGTGTGGTCGCGCATGGGCATCGTGGATATGCACCGGCCGGAGCTTTGGGGCCGTCTCCAATTTGCCCGTGCGGCCAGTGCCGGCACTGAGACGGTAGCCCCCCTCCCCGGAAAAGCCGCCCGGGACCAGACCCTCACCATTTATCATGCGGAACGGGATTTTTGGCAGGCGCACGGACACTGGGCGCTCACCTTGGGCGAGCTCGGAGTCGCTTTCGCGCCCCGGCCGGCGGGAACCGAGGACCCCGAATTAAGCGCGACGACCGATGGCTACGTGGCCTCCGCCGCTTATCAAGACGCCACCGGCCGTCACGTCTGGCGCGTCCGCCAGGATCGTTTGCTCCTGTTGGATCACCCCATGCCCGTGGAAACCGACCGTTTCGTGGACCTTGCCGGCGCCGCGCATGGGGATTTGGGCCGGCGCGCCGCCTGGTTCCTCGTCGACAACCGCCCCTTGCTGGATTACGGTCACCTGAGCGCCGAACGCTTGCTCACCAATTTGGACCTCGCCTTGCAAGCCCGAACCGAATTTCCCTGGGCCAAAAACGCGTCCGAGCGCCTCTATTTCAACGACGTCCTGCCTTACGCCTCCCTGGATGAACCCCGCGACGAATGGCGCCCGAGTTTTCATAAAATGGGCGCAGAAATCGTTCGGGGTTGCCAAACCGCCACCGCGGCCGCCCAGGCGCTCAACCGCGATTTATTCAAGCGCATTAATGTCCATTACAATGTCACTCGCTGGCGGAACAATCAGAGCCCGGCGGAATCCATTGCCCAGGGCAAAGCCACTTGCACCGGCCTTTCCATCATTTTGGTGGACGCCTGCCGGGCGGTGGGGATTCCCGCCCGCATTGCCGGCGTGCCCGAATGGGCCCAAAAGGAGGGCAACCATACGTGGGTGGAATTCTGGGATGGCGACTGGCATTTCCTCGGTGCGGATGAATACAACGCCGCCGGCCCCGATCAAGCCTGGTTCAACGCCGATGCCGCGCGAACCGTTACCGGCACCAACGTCCTCAACCAGATTTACGCCACCAGCTGGCGGCGAACCGGCAACTATTTTCCGCTGGCGTGGAATTTGGATTCACATGACATCCCGGGGTTAATTGTATCCCCCCGGTATGCCGGACTGGCCGCGCCCCAAAATCCCACGGCGCGCGTCATTCACGTGCGCCTGCGCGAACACGCCGGCGGCCCGCGCCTGGTCCGGCCCGTGGAATTGCGCTCGGCGGCCGACGCCGTCCTGGCGGGTGATCGCACCCGTGGTGAAACTGCTGATTTAAATGACATGGCGGAATTTACCCTGCCGAACGAAGCCGTGAGCGTCAGCCTGCGCTTTGTCGATGGCCAGGTCGTGCGACAAAAGACCATTCCCTGTGCCGCATGCGCCCGCACGGCCACCTTGGATTTGAATTGGGATGAGCTGGACATTGTTTCCCCCAATTTTCTCGCCGCCGAAACCTGGTTGAGCCAACCGCCCGCCACCCGCGGCGAAGCACCCGCCGTCGCGCTTACCCGGCCCGAGGCCGCCAGCCTGGCCGCGCTGGCTTGGGCGAAATCCGAACAGGCCGATCAGGCTGCGGCCCGAGCCGAATTGTCGGCCCGGCGGATTACCCTGGACGGCAACACCCTCAAGTGGATGGAAAAGAATTTCGGTGACCCACCGACCGGCAAGCACAGCCTATGGATCACTCTGCATGGCGGCGGCCAAGCCACCACCGAGGAGAACGACCTCAATTGGAAGGGGTATTATGGCCGCTACGAATTTCCCCCGGGCAGTATCAATGTCGCTCCGCGCGCGCCCGTCGATGCTTGGAACATGTGGTTTGTGCCCCAAGTGGATCCGCTGCTGGATCGCCTCATCGCCGACATGGTCATGGAGCGCGACGTGGACCCCAATCAAGTTTACTTGATCGGCTACTCCGCCGGTGGCGACGGCGTCTACCAACTGGCCCCCCGCCTCGCGGACCGTTTCGCCGCCGCCACCATGTGCGCCGGCCATCCCAACCAGTCCTCGCCCGCCGGTCTGCGCAATCTGCCGTTCTACCTCTACATGGGTGGCGACGACACCGCCTATAACCGCAATTTAATCGTGCGCGAATACAATGCCAAACTCGATGCCTTGCAAGCGGCGGATCCGGCCGGCTATGTGCATCGTTGCACCGTGTATCCCGGGTTTGCCCATAACATGATGGGCCGGGAGGCGGAAACCATTCCGCGCATGGCCGCTGCCCGCCGCGCCGTCTGGCCCAAGCGGGTGGTCTGGCAGCCGGATGCCGATGCCGCCCATAATCGCTTTTACTGGCTGGTCCGTCCCGCCGGTGTCGTGCTGTCCAATGAACGTTACGTCGCCCGGGTCGTGGGACAGACGATTTACATTGAGGAACCCGCCACCGGCCGGCTGGAGTTGCGGTTGGCGGATGACCTCTTGGACCTCGATCAACCCGTCAAAGTGGTCGCGGCGGGCCGCACGCTGTTTGCCGTCGTGGTGCCGCGGACACCCGCCGCCATCGCGAAATCCCTCCAGGAACGCCAGGATCCCGCCAGTGTTGCCCCGGCCAGCCTGTCGGTGGCTTGGTGAGACGTTCTCCCACGCGCGCCAATGGGCATGGTCTGAATCCTTTTCGCCGTTGACATTTGGGCGTGAGCGTGGCTCTTTGCCCGGGATTGGGTTTGTTTTAATTGCCCTAGCAATGCCAGCGTGAACGTCTCCGACCCCAACGAAAATGCCATGACGCCGAGTGTTATCAGCCGCAACCGCCTGGAGTGCCTCTTTGATGGCATCTTCGCGATCGCGATGACCATTTTGGTGCTGGAATTAAAAGTCCCCGATCTCACCGACCCCCATTCCGCCGGGGAAATGGGGCGCAAGATGGCCGTCTACGCGCCGGTCTTCGGCAGTTATGTGCTGAGCTTTGTGGCGCTGGGCGTGTTCTGGTTCCGGCACAACGAACAATTTCATCACTGCCAGTTTATTACCAACCGCATGCTCGTTTTTCAATTGGCGCAACTGGCCATGGCCGCATTTTTTCCCTTTTGCGCCGCTTTGCTGGGCCGTTATCCCTCCAATCGCCTTTCCATGGTATTCTATAGTGGTTGCGTGTTCATCTATTTGTGGTCCGTTTGGGCCAATTGGGTGGTCGCGAAACGCGCCGGTGCCCTCAAGCCGGAGGCTGTGGCGGGGCAATATGCGCGGATTCGCTCGCGTTTGCGGCGCGGTTGCCTGGTCATCACGCTCTTGTTTGGCTCCTCATTGTACAAGTTGCTCACCCAATGACGCCCGCGGACCGGGTGGCCGCCCTAAGGTGTCGTAATGGCGGCCGTCGGCTGATTTTCTGATTAAACCCAATTTGTGCCGTGACAATTTTTTACGAGCCAAATAAGCTCCCCGCAATCATCGATCCCAGTCACTTCACAAGTTGCTTGGGCCACCATTTAATTTTTAATCCACATGAACAAGCTATACGGTCCTGACGGCAAAACGGTTCTCACCAGCCGCCGCGCGTTTCTCTCCCAATCGGCGGGCGTCGCCGCCCTGATGGCCGCCTCGGGTATGTCCACCTCTTCCAACCTCATTGCCCAACCTGCCGGTGCGGCCACTTCGCCCATGAATAACGCCACCTTTCCGCCTGACTTTATCTGGGGCGCGGCCACTGCCGCCTACCAAATTGAAGGAGCCGCCAGTGAGGATGGCCGCAAACCCTGTGTCTGGGACACCTTCAGCCGCCTGCCCGGCACCACCAAGAACGGCGACACCGGCGAGGTTGCGTGTGATCATTACCACCGGTTTGCCGACGACGTGAAGTTGATGGCCGAGTTGGGCATCAAGCATTACCGCTTCAGCATCGCCTGGCCGCGCATCATTCCCGATGGCCGCGGCGCGGTAAATGAAAAGGGCGTCGATTTTTACCGCCGCTTGGTGGATGAGCTGCTAGCTCACGGCATCACCCCGCACGCCACCCTGTTCCACTGGGACAGCCCGCAGGCCCTCGAGGATCTGTATGGTTCCTGGCGCAACCGCCAGATCGCCACCGATTTCGCCGATTACTGCACCCAGGTGGTCAAGCGTCTTGGGGACCGCATCACCAACTGGATGACCATCAACGAAATTTTTTGCTTCACCTACCTTGGCTATGGCGTCGGCCAGCGGCCCCAGCACGCCCCGGGCACCCTTGTCAAATCCCGGCAGGAAGTCTTGCAGACCGTGCATCACGCGCTCCTTGCCCATGGCCTCGGCTGCCAGGCCATCCGCGCCGCCACCCCCAAGCCGGCCCAAGTGGCCCTCGTGGTGAATTACGATGCCTTCATTCCCGTCATCGAGACACCGGAAAACATCGCGGCCGCCCGGCGCGCCTTTGTCATGGAGGAGCACAATGGCACCGTGCTCGTGCCCGCCCTCACCGGAAAATATAATGAGCAGGCCATTGCGAAGCTCGGGGCCGACGCCCCCAAAGTCCAGGCCGGCGACATGGCGATTATCGGCCAGCCGCTCGATGTGCTCGGCTTCAATATTTACACCGGATCCTATGTGAAAGCCGCCGACAATGACCGCGGCTATGAAGTGCTGCCCCTGCCCAAGGAATATCCCCAGATGATCATGCCCTGGCTGAACTTCATCCCCGAATCCCTCTACTGGGGCGTGCGGATGGTCAGCGAGGCGCTCGGTAAAACAGATCTGCCCATTTTGATCACCGAGAATGGCTGCGCCTCCAATGACGAAGTCACGGCCAAAGGTGAGGTGTTTGACCTGAGCCGCGTCATGTATATGCGCTCCTATTTGCGGAACGCCCATCGCGCCGTGGCCGAGGGCTATCCGCTCAAGGGCTATTTTCACTGGAGCCTCATGGATAATTTTGAATGGTCCTGGGGTTACACCCGCCGGTTTGGCATCACCCATGTGGACTACGCCACCCAAACGCGTTTGCCCAAGGAAAGTTTCCGCTGGTACCAGCAGGTGATCGCCGCCAACCGGGTTTTGTGACGGACCGGACCCACCAGGACTTGGACCTGATTCCCGGCGAATAAGCAGGCGGGCGGCCAGACGCGACTTGCGCCAGGCTCCATCCACTCTTTCAGCACCCAATTCCTGCCGATCAACCTAAAACAAGCCCGAAAGTTTGGCCACCCCTGCTTGATTGGGGCAGCCTTTGCTGGTGTTCAAGCCGCCATCGGTTCGGTCTGTTTCAGTGGCGGCACCCGGCGGATGATCGCGGCTTCGCTGCGTTCATGGGCCAGTTCGAGATCGGCATCGGCATGGATGCCCAGCCAAAGCTCGGGGGAAACGTTAAACCCGAACTCCGAAATTAAAATGGCTGGGATGCGTCAAGATATTGGAGCAGAAACGCTTTGGAAAAATCGCCGCATACCCGCAGCGGTCTGGTAAGACTGCCTCGGCGCGAAGCGCACATCCTTAAATGGGCAACTGCTTGGCAGCGGCTTGGGAAGCCACTGTTCCAAACCGTTTATGCCCAATAGATGGATGCAGACCGGGCGTTTTAATTTCGGAATTCGGGTTTAATGAGAGTCTACAATTCCCACTTGTTCAGCGTTGCCCGCCTGCCGGACATTGCAACTACTTCGTGCTCTCCCACTTCGTCGCGGACTGCTTCAGCTTGGGGTGGGAGACGAAGAGGTGCCAGATCACCGCCTGGAAGGCTTCGCTGTGGGGGGTGACGTGCGCGGGGTTGACCGTGGGGACAATCACGCAGGCCGTGGCTGCTTTCGCCGTGTAGCCGCCATCGCGGCCGACAATGCCGATGACCGAGGCACCCACTTGTTTGGCCAGTTGGATGGCGTTCACGAGGTTGGGGCTCACGTTTTTTTCCACGCTGCCGCCGCCGACGGAGAAAATGAGGAGGCCGTCCTGCGCATTAATGCGGCTGCCCTGAAGCCAGGCGGCGAAAATCGTCGGCCAGCCTTCGTCGTTCGTGCGGGCGGTCAGTTCCGAGACGTTGTCGGTCGGGGCGTAGGCCTCGAAACCGCAGAGTTTGCGGAAATCATTCACCGCATGACCGGCGTTGCCCGCGCTGCCCCCCACGCCCAGTATGAACAGGCGGCCGCCGCGTTCGCGCACACGGGCCAGTTCGTCCGCGGCGTTTTCAATGGCGTTGACGTTCAGTTGCGCGACGACTTGCTGGACCTCGCCCAGAAATTGTTCGGTAAAGCTCATGCGTGGGGGAATGATAGCAGGGTTTCCAGTTCCGCCAAGCCCGCAGGTGAGCCAATTTCGTAAAACCGCTCGCTCACCTCGTAGCCCGCCAGTTGCTTCGCCTGCACCAGCCGGCCCATGACTTCCGCCAGGTCAAACGGCTGGTCCGCCGCGTAGGCGTCGAATACGGAGGCCTTGAACACACTCAGCCCGTAATCAATGTGGCGCATTTCCGGGAGGCGCAGTTTTTTATCGTAAACCGCAATCGCCCCGTCGCGGAAAACCACGTTGCTCGTGTCGTAACGCCCTGCGTTGTGGTACACGGTCATCAGGCCTGGCAGCCCGCTGCGGTGAAAGGTCTCCGCCACGGGACGGTAGGCAATCGGCAGGTAGGAATCGCCGTACAGCACAAAAAACTCCGGTCCGAGGCGGGGCAGGGCGCGCTTCAGGGCGCCGCCCGTGCCCAGCAATTTCGGGCCGTCGAAGGAGTATTCCAATTGCATCCCGTAATCCCGGCCATCGCCGAAATCGCGCTCGATCATTTCGCCGAGGTAGCCAATGCACAGCACCGCCCGGCGGATGCCCCGGGCATGGAGCATTTCCAATTGATGCGCCAGAAAGGGCCGGCCCCGCACCGGCACCAGCGACTTCGGGATTTTTTCTGTGATCGGCCGCAGGCGCGTGGCCAGGCCGCCCGCCAGAATGGCCACCGGCAAGTCCAGGGGCGCGCTCATGTGATCACCAGCTTGGTGCCCTCGAAATCGAAGCGAAAGCGCACTTCCTTCAGCCCCGCCGTGCGCATCGCATGGCGCAGCCGCGCCTTGTCCTCCGCGTAAAACATCAGAAACCCGCCGCCCCCCGCGCCGATCAGCTTGCCGCCCAGCGCCCCGCTCGCCAGGGCCAGGTCGTACCATTCATTGATTTTGGGATTGCTCATCCCCCCGCTGCGCTGCTTCTTGCGCTGCCAATGCACGTCCATCAGCCGGGCAAACTCGTGCAGATCGCCCCCCTCCAGCGCCCGCTGGCTTTGCAGGCCCAGGTCCTTGACGAAATGCAGATTGTCGATCATGTCCGCATCCGCCGCCTTGGACTTCGTGTCCTGCTCCTTCAAAATCGCCGAGGCCGAGCGGGAATAGCCCGTGAAGAACAGCAGCAGATTGTCCTCCAGATTATCGCGTGTTTCCTCGGACACCTTCAAAGGCCACGCTTCCACCCGGCCATCCGGCAGAAAATTGAAGCACGTCAACCCGCCGTACGCCGCGATGTACTGGTCCTGCTTGCCGATCGGCTCGTGCAGGCGGTTTAACTCAATGTCGCACGCCTGGGCCGCGAGTTCCGAGGGATGCACCAGGTTTTTCTGGTGCGCATGCAGCGCCTTGAGCAGCGCCGTCGTAAAACTGCCGGAAGACCCCAGCCCCGTGCCCGAGGGAATGTCCGCCATGGACGTCAACTCCAGCGATTGCCCGGTCAGGCCCACCAAGCCGAACGCTTCCCGGATGATCGGATGCTTCAACTGCGCCGCCTTCGGCACCCGTTCCAGCTCCGAATATTTCACAATCAGGTCCGGGACAAACGTCTCGTGCAGGGTGATATAGACATATTTATCAATCGCCCCGGCAATGAGGAAGCCGCCGAATTTTTCGTAATACGAGGGCAGATCGGTACCCCCGCCGCCAAGGCTGATGCGTAAAGGTGAACGGGCAATGATCATAAAGCGCAAGTAAAGCCGAAAGCCGCAAAGCGGGAAAGCGCAAACTGCCGCCCATTCCGGGAGTCCTGGCGGCACGCCCGATCATCACCCACCTTTTCAAAGGTGGGTTTGGGGTCCATGATTTTACCTTTGGGTGCGGAATTCATCATTTCTATGGTTTGATTTGGTGCGATATGGTTTGAAAGACGCGAGACGCTGGGCAGGGGAAAGGGTCTGGGGTCCAGGATTTGGGGTCTGGGCCGGTTGCCTGATCGGTTGGCCCAATGCATAGCTGGCGCGGGTGCTGCTCGGCAGGCACACAGGCAAGTCCCGCAGAGCGGGATGCGGCACTTTTTGGGGCGAGCCACTATGTTTGGCATTACAACATTCCTCACGCACGAATTTAACAAGCGAAGGTGGACATCCGCTGTCCAGGGTCCAAAAATGTTAAAATATTTATAAGGGGCTTGCAAAAAGGCGCTCATAAATAAAATGGGAGCCCGATGGACCGTTTTTGGCTTGCTCCGGTTGCCCGCGAATCGTGAATGGCACGAATTAACACACTGTTGCCGGCAAGGGGGCCGCGAGCTAAGGCTCGCAGCTCGGCCCCGGCACGTTCTAACTCGCAGCGGAAATCCCTTGATCGAATAACCAGAAATGATATGAATCTCTTACCTCAGAGTGGCTGGTTTTGATTCGACCCTGACTGGCTGGTTTTGAACCGACCGGTGACACAACAATCTTTTTTCACCGCGATCCGCTTCCAGCAGGATCCCTACCTTGTCTTCAGACGTATGACGTTTGCCTTTCATCGTCTGGTCCTTTCTTGTGGGCCAGACTATCAAATCAACTGGCCCGAAAAAGGCGAGTCACCGTCAACCGCGCAATAAGGAAATTCGATGGGATAATTTTGGGATGCGCGGCATGGGCTACATTGACCTTTCGGGCAACTTCTGAATCTGTTGCATTTGATCATCACGTGCGCGCTCTGCAGCCGCCCTCTGTTCATGCCACCCATTTATCGCTGCGTCCAGCTTTACCCGCTCTTCTTTGCGTGCTTCATCCGGGGTGCGGAGCAGATCATGCCTTGCCTCAAAATTCGCGAGCGTTTTTTTATCAATTTCACTGTTCTGATGATCCAGAAAATTTTTCCGGGCTTCCTCGGCAGCATTGACGCGCATTTGCCAGTCAGGCTGGGGAGTTAATTCCGGCTTTGAAGCTATAATGCTGTGACCATGCCTGGCCTCCATATCCCTTTTTGCCTTTTCTTGATCATCGTTAAGTTGCTTTAGCTGTTCCTGCCGGGCGTTTTCACGATCTTTTTCAATCTGCTGCAATTCCAATGCCTGCCTAGAATGCGCTTCTTGTTTAATTAGTGCTTCCTGTTTCTGCACCTCCGCTTTGAACTCCTCCTGCTTCTGAAAGTGTTCTCTGCTCGCTGTTTCTTGCTTTAGGGCATTTTGCTTTAGCTGTTCCTGCCGGGCGTTTTCGCGATCTTTTTCGGCCTGCTGCAATTCCGATGCCTCCCTAGATTGCGCTTCTTGTTTCAATTGTGCTTCTTGTCGCTGGAGTTCCGCCTTGAGTTCCTCCTGCTTCTGAATTTGTTCCTTGCGCGCCGTTTCCTGCTTAATGAACTCCTCATTCTTCTGCATTTCCTGTTTTGCCTGCTCCTGTTTTTCCAAAGCCTCTTTGGCCTCGTTTTCCTGCTTTAGGGCATCCTGCTCCCTCAGCAGCTCTTGTCTTTGCCGTTCCCGCTGGGCAATCAATTCCTGCTGACGATAATTTTCCTCCAAAATTTCCTGCTGTTTCTTTTGCTCTTCCTGCATTTGATTCTGAGCATTCATTACAATTTGTTGTTTTTGATAATCACTCAATCCGCCAACATTCAATACTGCGTCCAAAACTTGGTCCTTTATTAGCGGCGCAGCAAGTTCAACGTATTCAATTGTATCCACCACCATCTGCGATGCAATAGGATCGCATAAATATTCATGGGCTAAGACTTCCGCACCAAACTTTACAAGCGTTTCACCGATCCTCTTTTCTTGTTCAGTCATAAGTTCTATCTCGCAGTGGTGATCAACTTTTAATTTAAGCTACAGGCTCCCCATCCGCTTCGTCAGTTCGGTATCCTGCCAGGCAAAAGCCTTTTTCACTTTGACTGGTTTGCAGCCCGCCGCCATCACAATTTGATAATCTTTGTAATCTGGCCCGGCCAAATCGGTGGCTTCGACTGCCTTGATACGCGATCCGTCCAACGCCGATTCCTTGAAGCCCAATTCTTCGGACAATTTATCAGTCGTTCCGTCATGGGAACTTGGATTCATGAATATCCTTACCGCGCAACTGCCCACCAAGCCCTCGGCGTTTGGATACGACTGTTCCAATTGACCCAAACTTTGGGCAAACATCCAGAGGCGAATGCCATATTGACGGCCAATCTCAATCGCTTCTTCCACCGGCGGCATTTGCTTGAGTCTCGGCAATTCATCAAGCAGGAACAGGATTGGCGCGCACCCGTGAGGTGGTAGTTCATTCGTGAGGATCCGGATATGTTGGGCAATAAATACTCGCAATAGGGAAATGTAACTATCCACCTCGCTTGGCTTCAAACAAATGTAAATGGTTGGACTCTTTCCGCTGCGCAATTCCAGCGGGCTCCAATCTGACTTTTGCGTCACCCGGCTAATTCGTTCGCCCGCCCAAGCGCTCAGACTCGATTGAGCCGTTTGCAGCACACTGTCGCGAGTTTTCTCGTCCATGGCTGCCAGCGAGGTCCCTTGCTGCTTCATGCTTCGCACCCCCACGGCCGCTTGCAGGCCACGCACCATTTCAGCCCACGGTTTTCCGCCATGAATGATGTCCATGATCTGGGCCATCGGTCGATTGTCTGGCGGGCTGGCATAGCAAACGTAAGCAATCGCCGCCGTCAGCACGTCTCGCGCCTTGTTTTCCCAGAACGGGTCCTTGCTAGCCGTGGGTACAATCATCATGTCGGCAATGAACCGTGAATCTTCCCAAATGTAGTCGGCTTGTAGCCTGACAAAGCTCAAGGGGTTGTAGCAATGGCTTCGCGCCGGGTCCAACGGGCTGAATTTGAAAACCGGACCGACGTTCTCCGCCCGCCATTTGCTGGTCTTGGCGTAAATCTCGCCTTTCACATCCAGCACCACCGCTGGACCGCGCCAGGTCAACAGGTTTGGAAACACGTTGCACTGGGTCTTGCCTGAGCCAGGCGGAGCAATACTGATCAAGGAGCCTTCACCAGAATAGGTCAGTTCCTGCCCGGAATCCTCCAATAGTCCGATCCGCAGTGCAAAATTATTCTGTGGCGCAAAAAGGGTTTTGGATACGTCTTCCGCAGCCAGCCAGACATTGCCGCTCATAAAGCGGGCATTTATGGATTTGAGAAGCGGGCCAAGCTCTGGATCTTGAGAGTGTTCATTTTTAAATTCTTCCAAGTGAATCAGAAAATCATGGTGGATTTTGTCGGCCGTCTGATTGTTTTGCTCGATATATCTGCTGACGAATTTGCATGCATTACTCACCTCATTTTTCTCATCCACCTCATTCGGCATTAAACACTCAACAATGGTGGCCTTACCATTATCCCAAATCAGACCCGATTTAGCCCAATCATACCATTGCTCATACTTTTTGTGTTCGGTGATGCTATGAAGAAGCTCGATGGCTCGTAAAGTTTCACGGTTGCGAGGCTCCATGGAGGCAAGATGCCTGGAAAAAGCAATAAAACAATTCTGGTAATCTTCACGACTCAATCCAGATTTTTGATGAACATCTTCACGCCCCAATCCAGATTTTCCTTGATATGGTTCTTTTTCAAAGTCTATGTAACAACTGACGCTCCGATCCTTGCGGTCAAAAATTTCGTTGATTGATTTCACACGTTCGGCGTGCGTGCTGCCTAATCCCTCCACCCACATACGTCGTGCATTCTCCTCCTTTGCTTTATACTTTTTGAATTTCCAATAATTTGGACTTAATACATTTTTCAGCCACAAACCCAAGCTAAAGCCCACCAATATATATAGAAATCCAATGATAAAAAACGTTGCATTAAGTTTTACGCCTAACTCGGAGACAATATAACATGTGTAAGATAGAAGTATTAAACCCATTACACCATACGTTCCTTTTGGAAGCATAGCGAGAATGACTAATCCCCCCAGTATTTCAAGATGCCAAGAAAAAACCATTTGTAACATATTCAAATTGATGAAACTACTCAAAATCGTCGTGCCAAATAACCATAAAATCAACCAGGAAAAAATCCGAAGCCGGTAGTTATCTAACCAAGACAAAACGAATCCAACATAGCTATTCTTTTTCCCTCCGCCTTCTGGCTGCCGTCGGTAGGCAAAAACGGTTATTAGTAAAATCGCCCCGCAAAAAATCAGACATTTGATCTTAAATTCCTTTAAAAACCAGTAACGCCAACCCAATAAATTTCCAGAATTAAAATCTTCGGGTATTGTTTCTGGATTCGGAGCAATTTGGGCTTGATCAGTCTTTTGACTCGCAGAGGGTGCAAGCTCGCCTTCAGGCGATTTAGAAACAGCCTGGGCGGCTGTTTTTTGTTCATTAGGCGTGTATACTGCGCTTGGCAAATGTTGCAACCTTTCGCGGTTTTCATTTTTTAATGTCTGTCGATAAAGCTTGCCAACGCGTTCTTTAAAATCTAACGCGGACTCTGCGAGAGGCCCGCCTGTGCTATACTTGGCTTCGATTGTGGCCACCTCTTCCTTCAATGGCGCATCCAATTGAACTTCTTGTGCACTCGTGACGGTTCCGGACTCCAACTGCGCCTTGTTCCGTGCAATTTCCAGGTATAGTTCTGTGATTTTATGCGTGTCTTTTCCGACTTCACTGGAGGTGTCGGAAAGCTTATTATTAATTTCATTTTGGATACGGATCTCCTCCGGCTTCCAACTTTCCATAACAGCCGGCAGAATGACTGCAATTCGCCCCACAACCTGATTGCTGACGGCGATCTGCTGATCTGCAGTCAACTTTGCCAGTCTAAGGCTGTATTCGTATCGTTTTTTATATAACAACTGATTTGTGCGGAAATATTGTTGGGTCCCCTCCTGCCCTAATCGTTGCATATGCGCGGTTTCCTGTTCCCACATTTTTAACCGAACTCCTTCGTCCACTAGTGGATCCGGAGTTTGCGCGTGGAGGCGGGACGAGAAGTTGAGAACTAGTGCAAATATGACTAACGAAAGCAAGGTGGTCTGGGTGACTAGACCAGCAACGAAATTTGCCAAAGCACGAATGTTCATTATCGGCTGGGATTTCCAATTTTGATTTATTACCCGCTAGTGGCGTTGCACTCTTTTTAGTTTGCTCGGCTATTCAATAAGTATGCAAGTTTATTTTCAGTCCAATTTCAAGAGCAAGAGCTTCGATGCGACGCAGGAGGCGGTTTGGATTTTAATGCGTGGGTTGAAACCCACCCCTGCCATCGGGATGTCGCTAGGCGACCACGGTTGCTTGCAGCATCCAGAACCCAAATGCTTTCACGTTCCCGTCCGCCCAAACTTCCAGCGACGGCCGATGCGCTCTTTTCCCACTAGAGACTGTTTTAAAATTCCAACCGAGCCCCCGGCGGGTCTTTTGCCGCTGACCGGTGTTGGCTCGGTCCTTGCAGCCCGCTGCGGGGATGCGCGGACCGCGCCGCCCTAGTCAGCGCCAAAATCCCTCGCCGCTGGCCCGCTTTGAATTTTAAAACAATCTCTTACCCATTTCCGCGTTTATAAATCTGCTCCACCACTTCCAGCGCCGCCCGGGCTTCTTTGAGCCCCGGCACCGGGGTGCGGTTGGTACGGATGTCTTCCAGAAATTCGGCCATCTCAATTTTCCACGATTCATCGCCGCGCGGATATTCGTAGATGGTGGTGTCGGGCGGGCCCATTTGCGGGAGCATTTTATAATAGGCCAGGCGCTCCACGCCGTAACTGCCACCGAGGCCCTCCCAGTGCAGCTTGGCGTCGCGACCGTAGATTTCCAGGCTGAAGAGGTTCTTCCATTCGCTGCAACTGACTTGCAGCCAGGCGGTGGACCCGGCGGCGTTGCGCAGGCTGAGGAAGGCGTTGTCATCCACCGGCATGTCCCAGAAATAGGTGGCCACATGGCCCTCCACCTTGGTGAATTCGCCCAGGAAAATGCCGGCGAGATCAATCAGGTGCACGCCCTGGTCAATGAGTTCCCCGCCGCCGGAAAGTTTGGGATCGGCGCGCCATTCTTTTTCGTAGCCCACCCGGCCGCCCTGGCCGTAGCGTCCGCGCAAAAACATAATGGGGCCGAGCGCCCCACTGCGAAAAATCTCGACGGCTTTCAGTCCGGCGGGATGATAACGGTGGTTGTAGCCCACACGAACAAGCACCCCATTGGCCTTCGCGGCAGCCTCGACCTCGGCCAGTTCGGCCAGGTTGATGGCGGCGGGTTTTTCCACGAGCACGTGTTTGCCATTTTGCACGGCTTTTAGCGCAATGGGGGCAAGCGCGGCGTTGATGGTGGCGATCACCACGATATCCACATTCGCATGGCTGACGGCCTCGGCCACGGAAGCGGTGGCGAGGCACCCGGGGCTTTGGGCGGCGAGTTTTTGGGCCCGATCCAACTGGGTGTCGCAGGCCACGGTGACACTGCCGCGCGGCAGCAGGTTGAGACGTTTCTGGCCGATGAGACCGCAACCGATCAGGGCAACGCGAAGGTTCATATATCCGGTTAACTCCACTTTTTACCGCGGTCCTCGGGCACGATGCGCCGGAGGCAATAGATGTCCGATTTGGCCAGGTCGGCGAGGTGGTCGTGGAGGGTTTTCCACGGATCCCACTGGGCGCTGATGAGTTTGCCGGTGATGCCATTGCTCTCGGCACTGGCGAGGTACACGGCCAGGCCCGCGCCGAATTCCAGCGGCGTGGCGCCTTTTTCCTTCCACAATTTGTTCTTCTCGTAGAACGCCGCGCCGACTTTTTCCGGTCCCGCGGCGAGCACTTCATCCACCAGCCGGGTGGCGAGCGCGCCCGGGGCAATGGCATTCACATCCACGTTGAATTTGCGCAAGTCCTCGGCGAGCGTTTCCATGAGGCGCACCACGGCCGCCTTGGAGGCGGCGTAGGCGCTGATTTGGGGCAGGGGATTGGTGGCGCCGCCGCCGGAGAGAATCACGATCTTGCCGCGCGCGGCTTTTTTGAAATGCGGTATCAGGGCGCGGCAGGGCAGGAGCACGCCGTAGAGATTGATATCGATGGCCCGCCGCCATTCGTCGAGCGAGACGGATTCGGTGTCGCCCATGGGGCCGTACACGCCGGCATTCAAGACGAGGGCATCGAGCGAGCCGAGTTCGGCGAGGGCATACGCCACGAGGGCGTTCACCTGGGTTTCGCTGGCCACATCGCAGGTTTGCGCCCGCACCTTTTGGTTCGGGAACTGGCGGGCGAGTTCATCCCGCGTGGCGCCGAGCTCGGCCTCGCTGCGCGAGCACAGGACGACATTCGCCCCGGCGGTGAGGTAATGGCTGGCAATGACCTTGCCCAGGCCCTGGCTGCCGCCCGTGATCAGGGCGTTTTGATTTAACAATTTCATAATGCATCAGCCGCGGCCCACGGAAAGATGTTCCACTCCGGGGACGGGTTTCAATTCCTTTTCCAAAAAACGGTTGGCATCCACAAACACGGGGCTGCGCATGGTGCGGACGGCGGCGGCGTAATCCACCTGGCGGAACTGCGGCCATTCGGTGCCGACCACCACGGCATCGGCCTCGCGCAGGCTGGCGGTGGCATCGGCGGCGAGGGTCACGGCAGACCATTCGGCCGGCAAGGCCGGGATGGCGGGATCGAAAGCGGTGACCAACGCCCCCTCGGCGAGCAACTGGCCGCACAATTCCATGGCGGCACTGCGGCGCAGGGTGTCGGTATTGATCGTATAAGTCAGGCCCAGCAGGGTGATCTTGCGTCCGCGCACCCCGCCCAGCCGGGCGGCCAGGCGTTTGTAGGCCCAGCCGCGGTGCAGATCATTGCTCCGCTTGATCGCGGGGATCACCGAGATCGTCTCACCATTGGCCACGGCCAGTTGGGAGAGCGTCACGACATCGCGGGCCAGCGTGCCGCCGGCGAAGGGGCCGCCGGGTCCCAGATACGCCTTGGCCCCCACCCGCGCCTCGCTCTTCAAGCCCACGGAAACTTCCTTGGCATCGGCCCCGGTGAATTCGCAGAGCCGGGCGACTTCATTGATGAACGTGATGGAGAGGGCCAGAAAGGAATTGAGCGCGTGCTTGACCATCTCGGCTGATTCCGTGCGCATGAAGATCACCTGCGGGGTGAAGGGCGCGAACAGCGCTTCGAGGATGGCTTTTTTGGCGTCGTTGCGAGTGCCCACGACCACGCGCTCGGCTTTCTCAAAGGCATCCAGCGCCTTGCCCAGACGCAAGTTTTCCGGCGAATACGCAAAATGGAACTGCGGAAATTCCGCCTCCAACCGGGCGCAGGTGCCCACGGGCATTTGCGCGGAAATCAGCACCAGGGCTTCGGCGGCCAGGTGGGGCAGGGCGCGGTGAAGGTTGCCGAGAACAAAGGCCGTGTCCGACTCATCCTGCTCGTTCACCGGCGTGTCGTAGCACAGCCAGAGAATATCGGAACCCGGCAGCGCGGTGGCGGGGTCGGTGGTAAAGGCGAGATTCCCGCTGGCGAGCCCGGCGGCGAGGCGCTCGTTCAGGCCGGGTTCCAGCAAAGGCGCCTGGCCGGTGGCGAGGCGCGCGATGTTCGCGGCGTCGAAGTCCAGTCCCGTCACCGGAAAATGCCGGGCGCAACCGGCGGCGGTGACCGTGCCGAGATGCCAGAGGCCAAGAACGGTAATCTTCATGAAAGCACTTTAATGACGTTGCTCGTACACCCAGGTGTTTTGCCGGAGCCATTGGAGGGTGCTCACGATGCCCTGTTCAATCGTGAGTGCCGGTTTCCAGCCGGTGGCGCGGACTTTCTGGGTGTCCAGAAAGATGAAAGGGTTGTCCCCGACCCAGCCGCGGTTGCCGCCGGAATATTCCAGGCGCGGGGTGAGCTTTAATTCCCGGCAGATGTAGCGGATGGAATCATTCACCTGCACATATTCATCCGTGCCGAGGTTGAAAATAGCCACACCGTGCCTGGCCGTGCGGGCTTCGCCCCGGCGGATGACGTGCAGGACGGCATCCAGGCAATCGCCCACGTAGAGGTAGGACTTCCTCTGGGTGCCATCGCCCAGCACCTTGAGATATTCCGGATGATCCACCAGTTGCTTGTAAAAATCAAACACGTGGCCGTGCGTGTAGCGTTCGCCCAGGATCGAGACGAAGCGGAAAATGTAGCCCTCGAACTGGTAGCCTTCGCAATAGGAGGCAATCATGCCTTCGCCGGCGGCCTTGGAGGTGCCGTACAGGGAGGTTTGGATGGGGAACGGGCAGTTTTCTGGGGTGGGAATGAGTTCCGCCTCGCCATAGACCGAGCCGGTGGAGCTGAAGGCGATGCCCTTGATGCCATTGGCGCGCATGGCTTCGAGCACGTTAAAGGTGGCAATGGTGTTCTGCTGAAGGTCCTTGCCCGGATGTTCCAGGCCGAAGCGCACATCGGCATTGGCCGCGAAATGAAACACGAAATCACAACCGGCCATGGCCTGCGTGAGGGCCGGGAGGTCCAGGTTATCCCCCCGGACGAGCTTGAAGTTGGGGTTTTTCAAGGCTTCCGCGAGAAACCGCTCCTGCCCGGTGGAAAAATTATCCCAACCGACGACCCGTTTGCCCTCGCGCAAAAGCCGGTCGGCCATACTGCTGCCAATAAAACCGGCCACCCCGGTAATGAATGATGTTTGCATGTTCGGCCCCCAGCTTATTCAGAGATGCGCTGGCCAGCTAGTTTTTTATGGGAACAGGTTTGGGCCGGGCGGCGGGGATTTTGCAATCGCCAGCGCCTTCCCCCAGGAAGGTGTTTCCTCCCGGCCGCCGTTCCGTTATGCTCCCCGTCACGTTCCCTATGACTGCCAAATCATTATTGATCGTTGCCGTGGTCTCCCTGTGCCAGTGGGCGGTGGCCGACCTGCCGTTGCCCAATCATCCCGGCCTGACCCGGGCGGAAGGTTCGTTCCAGGCCTCGTGGCAATCCTTGACCAATTACCAATGCCCCGAATGGTTTCGCGACGCCAAGTTTGGCATCTGGGCGCATTGGGGCGCGCAATGCGAGCCCGAGCACGGCGACTGGTATGCCCGTGGCATGTACCAGCCCGGCAACGCCGACTACCAATCCCATCTCGTGGAATATGGCCATCCCTCCACGAATGGTTTCAAGGACGTGATTCACCAGTGGCAGGCGGCCCATTTCGATCCCGACCATTTGCTGGCATTCTACAAAAAGAATGGGGCGAAGTATTTCATGGCCCTGGCGGTTCATTGCGATAATTTCGATAACTGGAATTCCCCCTACCAGCCTTGGAACTCGGTCAACCTCGGCCCGCATAAAGACTTGATCGGCGGTTGGGCGGCGGCCGCCCGCAAGCACGGCCTGCGCTTTGGGGTGAGTGTCCACAATGGTGGCTGGACCTGGCGCTGGTATGAGCCATCCCAGGGCGCGGATACCAACGGACCGCTGGCGGGCGTGCCTTACGATGGCAAATTAACTCGGGCAGATGGCCACGGCCAGTGGTGGGATGGCCTTGATCCGCAGGATCTTTACGCCCAAAACCATGCCATCGGCGCGCCCCCTGACCAGCCCTATTGCGAACGTTTTTACCGCCGCACGCAGCAATTGTGGGATGCTTACCGGCCGGACATGATCTATTTTGACGAAGGTTCCACGCCCATGTCTTACCTCCATGCCAGCGCTGACTATGGCTTGAACCTGTACGCGCACTTTTACAATAAGAGCCGCCAATGGCACGGCCGTAACGAGGCCGTCGTGACCGCCAAACTCCTGAATCCCGAGCAACGCCGGGCCCTGGTCTATGACATCGAACGTGGCCGGGCCGAAGGCATTTTACCCCAGCCATGGCAGACGGACACCTGCCTTGGCTCGTGGCACTATGACCGCGCGATTTTCGAGCAGCACCATTATAAATCCGCCGCCTCGGTGATCCGCATGCTTGCCGACATCGTCAGCAAAAACGGCAATCTGATGTTGAGCGTGCCGCTCCAGCGCGATGGGCAGCCGGACGCGGATGAGTTAAAAATTGTCAGTGAAATCGGCGCCTGGTTGCGCCTCAACGGCGAAGCCATCTATGCCACTCGGCCCTGGAAAATCTATGGCGAGGGCCCGTCCACCATCCTCGGCGAAAAAGGGCCATTTGGCGGTCAGAGCGATGTGCAGTCCAAACCCTTCACCGCGGCGGACATCCGCTTTACCCAGTCCCAGGACCGCCGGACGCTCTATGCAATTGTGCTGGCCGTGCCGGCCGATGGCGAGATCACGATCAAGTCTCTGGCGGTCCACGCGCCGGAGTGGCCCGGGACCGTTGGCAGCGTTCGGTTGGTGGGTGGTGGCAAATTGAAATTTACGCGCGATGCAGGGGGGCTCCACGTCGCCCTGCCGAAAACCATGGCCGGGCAAATTGCCTTTGCCTTGAAAATTCGCGCTTAACCCGAACTCCGGAAATCTATGGGCTTTCGGGTGGCCCTGCCTGCCAGGCCTGGATCAATTCGCGGGCCTCTTGAAATTGTTCATCAGCCAGCACCCACAACTCCGGATCAAATACCGAGCCGATCATCACCTGTGAGGCGATTTCATTCCGGATTTCGCAGGCAATCCCCGCGCCCTCCAGCCGGCTTTTGATCAGGCCAACCTCGGCACTGTTGGGTGAGGTAAAGATGAGTTGCATGATTCATATATGGCCCGGCTCCGCGCCAATGGCAACCCTGCGTGACGTGTTTCGCCGTTAGCCCGGCCCCCAGGGCCGCATGTTCGTGGTTCAACGGCTTTGGTTAGCGCGCCAGCCGGATATAAATGCTTTTCAAATACTGTGCCTCCGCAAACGTGGCCGGATGATCCGGCGCATGCCCGGTGGTGGCCAGTTCTTGAAAGTCCCGGCCGGACCGCCGCCCGGCCGAGCGCACCGCCTCAAAAAATTCCTCCGCTGCGACATGCGCTGAACAAGAGGCCGCCACCAGCAAGCCCCCCGGGGACAAGGCTTTCACCCCCTGCCCGGCCAGTTTGCCGTACGCTTGAATGGCCCCGTCCCGTTCCGTCTCACGTTTGGCCAGTGAGGGCGGATCCAAAATCACCACGTCAAACTTGCGGGTGGTATTCTGTTCCAGCCAGGCAAACGCATCCGTTTGAATGGTTTCGTGCCGGCAGGCCGCCACCCCGGGATCGGTTTGGTTCAGCGCAAAATTCCGTTGGGCGCTCGCCAGCGCATGCGCACTGATGTCCAAATCCGTCACAGACTTCGCGCCCCCCCGGGCAGCGTACAGGGAAAAGCCGCCGGAGAAACTGAAGGCATTGAGCACCGTGGCCCCGCGCGCCAGGGTTTCCACGCGCCGCCGGTTCTCGCGCTGGTCGAGGAAGAAACCGGTTTTCTGTCCGTGCACCACCTCGGCCTCGAAGCGCAGGCCGGTTTCGCGGAAAATGACGGTGGGCTGTTCCGGCACTCCCCCGCTGCCCTCCGCCAGGCCAAAATCCTGCCGGGCCAGCGCCTGGATATTCCGGCTGAACCGCAGCACCAGATGTTCGGGTTGCAACCGCTCGCGGATGAGCCGGGTGATTTCCGGCAGCCGGGGGAGCCAGCTGGCCGTATACACTTTTAGCACCAGTGTGCCGGCATACCGGTCCAGCACCAGGCCGGGCCAGCCGTCACTCTCGCCATTGATCCAGCGGTGGCCGTTGGTCCGGTCGTCGAAAAGTCCCGCCCGGCGGGCGAGCGCCTGCTCCAGGTTGTTCCGCCACCAGTCTGCCTGGATGCTCACGGGCTTGCCCGCGTGCAGGATGCGCACCCGGATGGGGGATTCCGGGTCGTACAGGCCCACGGCGAGGAAGGTGTCCCGGCGGTCGTAAATCACTGCCAGCTCCCCCGCGGTGCCCGGGCGGTTTACTTCGCGAACGCTGCTGGCAAACAGCCAGGGATGCCCGCCGCGCAACAGCGTTTCCGCCGTGGCGGTTACCCGCAGGCGTAGGGTGGCCGGCTGGCCAGGATTTTTTAAGATTGTCGCCATGTCTTCCAATCCGCCCGGGTGGCGGCCACCATTTTTTCCGCCGCCGCCAGCAGCCAGCGGGCGGGGCGGTCGGTCAGGTCATGCACAATCGCCCGGGTTTTCGCCGGGGTGCCCAGATGAATATTGGCCGTTTCGCGCCCCATGGACCGGAGAATTTTACCGTGGTCGCGCTTTTTCGGCAGGTCCGCCAGTTCAATGCGGCTGCAATAGGGCGAGAGCCGCCGGATGATCCATTTCCCCGACAACCCCACGAAGGGATCCCTGGCCCGCACGGAACGTTTCAGGATCTGGGCATACTGAACGGGCACGGGTTTGGCCGACTCCCAATGGCAGGCGGACGTCACCAGCGGTTTAGCCTCCCGGGCCAGCCATCCGCCCTGATGCTCGGCGAAAACGGTGAAGCGCTGGCGCCCCAGGCTGCCCAGTCCCGCCTCCCGGTGGACCACTTGATAATCCATGCGTGGTTCTGGCAGGGTGCTGGCCATGATGGTGCGCAAACCGGCGGGTAGACTGGTGTTCACCGGCGGCCAGCTTGTGAGCTTTTGCCAGAAACGGACCGGGTCGCGCAATTCATTGGTGGCCAGATCGCGCAACCAGGTATGGTGTTCGGCCAGCACGAATGGGCGGCCCCCGTGCGTCAGGCCTTTGGCATAACCCGCCAGCAATTCCCGGCAGACGCGGGCCGGCGAAATCGGCAGGTGATAGGCCTGGATGGCCAGCAGCTCGCTCGCGGCCAGCCGCACCAGGTCGTGGGTGTAGGGCAGCACGGCTGCTTCGTCAAAATCATTGATGCCCCAGATCAGCCGCCCCTCGGCATCACGCCAGGTGCCGAAATTTTCCACATGCAAATCACCCACCGCGAGAATGGCCGGGGCCGCCACCAGTTCCGGGCAAACCTCTGGCCAGAGCTGCACCCAGCGGTAGTAGGTGGCGCGCAGAAAGGCAAACGGACTCTCCGCCATGCGCTCGTGCTTCCGCGCCAGGTCGGCCGGGAGCAGGGGCAACTGGCGTCCCAGCCAGCGTTCATAGTTGCGGGTGGCTTCACGGATGTTCATGGCCGGTGGTTGGACAATGCCAGAAGCGCCGCGCAGCGGCAAGTGGTACTCGGCTCTTGGGGATTTATTTACCCTGCCACCCAGTCCGCAAATCCCGGAATAGCTCGCGGGCCAGCCCCGAACCCCAACCGGCGACGCCGGCGCAATAGAGCAACCATAGCGGCAGGTTCAGCCCGGTTTGCGCGGCTGGGGTGGCAAGGGTCAGCCCCAGCTGGAGCAGGCTCCGGGTTTGGGTGATATCCAGCCAGAATGCGCCATAAGTTTTGAAATTCAGGCCGTATTCAATGGTGTAGGTTGCGGCGGCCACGCCATACAGCAGCCCCAAAAACCGGCGGGTGCCGCGGGTTCCCAGACCGTAGAGCAGCACGAGCAACGGCATAAACCAGTAAACATATTGCGGACCGTAACCGGGCCCCAGCGCGGGGATGGCCATCAACAACACCACCGCCAGGCTCACTACCTGCCGGGGATTGAGGGTGTCCCGCTGGCTCAGCCAGAGGCATAACGCCAGCCACGTCGAGCCGTAACCCAGGATAAAAACCCGTGGCCACGCGGCCAGCCAGGAGGATAATCCCAGCCAGGTAAATAAACCGGTGAAACCAAAGTCACCCGCCACCGACCGGTAACCCAGCACCTTGCTTTGGATGTCCTCCGGCCCCAGCACATAAACGATGCTCAACCCCAGCGTGATGGGGCCGAGCAGCAGCACCGCTCCCAGCAGCAACTCCAGGGCATGCAGCCGGCGCCAGGCTAACAAGAGCAATGGGGCGAGGCACAACGGCACGATTTTGGTGAGCGCCCCCAGGCCCAGGGCCAGGCACGCCAGCAACCAAAACCGGGCGGCGAATGCCTCCTGAAAACGCAACACCAGACTCACCGCCAGCAGCACCCAAAATCCCACCAGCACATCAAAATTGCCATGCTGGCACACCTGGTAAATCGCCACCGGATTGAGGGCAATGCCCGCGAGCAGCCACTGGGCGGCACTGCCCGCCTTAACCACCCGCGCCAGGGTGGTGTACAGCAGCAGGCTCAGCGCACTTTCCACGGCGATTAGAAATCCCCGCAGCACGGTGTTAAACGACACATTCCAGAACAGGGAAAGTTTTTTGAACAGGCAGAGCAACTGCATCCACAACGGCGGGTAGTTCAAAAAGCGGGTCTCGTGATAGGGATTTCCGCCCGCCTGCAACACGTCCGCGACGTGCTTCCAGCAGCCCAGATCGAACGAGGCGCAATCACCAAACAGGAACAGATACCCACCCCGCACGGTCAGACTGATCACCAGGACCAGGCCGAACTTGTTGAGGTCAGGCCGCATATCACAACAAGCCAGGTTGCTTGCCGGAGAGGCTCTTGAGCCCCAGCTTTTGATAGCTCAGCTCGGTGGCAATGCGGCCCTGCGGGGTGCGGTTGAGGTAGCCTTCCATGATGAGATAAGGTTCGTAAACTTCCTCAATCGTGTCCGGTTCCTCGCCCACCGCCACCGCCAGCGAATTTACCCCCACGGGTCCGCCGCCAAATTTCACGATAATCGCCTCGATGATGCGCTTGTCCATTTCATCCAAACCATTCTCGTCAATTTCCAGCATGGCCAGGGCGTAATCCGCAATCGGCGCGTTGATTTTGCCATCGCCCTTCACCTGGGCGTAATCCCGCACCCGGCGGAGCAGGTTGTTCGCAATGCGCGGGGTGCCGCGGCTGCGCCGGGCAATTTCCCGCGCCCCCGCCTCGTCAATCGTCACATTCAGCAGATTGGCCGAGCGCACCACAATTTTCTCCAGTTGGGCCGCCTGGTAGTAGTCCAGGCGTTCGCGGATGGGAAAGCGCGTCAGCAACGGGGCCGAGAGCAACCCGCTGCGGGTGGTCGCGCCAATCAGCGTGAAGCGCGGCAGATTCAGCCGCACGCTGCGCGCATTCGGCCCCTGGTCAATGATGATATCCAGCTTGAAATCTTCCATCGCCGGATAGAGGTATTCCTCGATGGTCTTTTGCAGTCGGTGAATTTCATCAATGAACAGCACATCTCCCTCTTCGAGGTTCGTCAGGAGTCCCGCCAGATCCCCGGCTTTCTCGATGGTTGGGCCGCTGGTGCTTTTGAGGCTGGCCCCCATGGATTTGGCCAGAATATTGGCCAGGGTGGTTTTGCCCAGCCCGGGCGGGCCGTTGAGCAGGATATGGTCCAGCGCCTCGCCGCGCTGCCGGGCGGCGGCCACCGCAATTTCCAGGCGTTCCTTGACCTTCGGCTGGCCCGTGAAATCCGAAAAGAGGGAGGGCCGCAGCGTCATTTCCAACGCCACGTCCGCTTTGTTCAAAGTTGCCACCGGTCGTTCTGCCATGTGCTGCAAGCTTGCGGAAAACCGGGCGGACCGGCAAGCCGCGAATCCGCCTAAAAAAACTCGATAAATGCCCCCGCTGGTTGCAGATTAACCCCTGTGCCTGTGCTGTCACACTCCATCCAAGTAACCTGGCCGTTGCGCGTCTTTTTTACGGAAGACGTCTTTGCGCCCGGCAATCCCGTGTTGCGGGACGTCCTGGCGGATGTGGCTCCCCGCCGTGTCCTGGTGGTGCTCGAGGACAGCCTGGCGCTGGCCCAGCCGAACCTCGAGGACCGGGTGGCGGCCTATTTCGCGGCCTCCGCCGGCTCCTTGCAACTCTGTCGCGCTCCCATTTTGGTGACCGGGGGCGAGGTGGTGAAAAATTCCCACACCATCGTCAACGATTTGCTCGCGCACATCCACCGTCAGCGGGTGGACCGGCACTCGTATCTTCTGGTCATTGGCGGCGGGGCGCTGCTCGATGTGGCGGGCTTCGTCGCCGCCGTGGCTCACCGGGGCCTCCGGCATGTGCGCCTGCCCACCACCACCCTGAGCCAGGCGGATTCCGGCGTGGGCGTGAAAAATGGCCTCAATGCCTTTGGCCAGAAAAATTTCATCGGCACCTTTGCCCCGCCGTATGCGGTGATCAATGACTTTCACTGGCTGCGCACCTTGCGGCCCCGCGACCAGCGCGCCGGCTTTGTGGAGGCGGTCAAGGTGGCCTGCATTCGCGACGCGGCGTTTTTTGACGAATTGGAGGCCGGGGCCGATGAACTGTGCGCCTTTGCCCCGGCGGCTGTCCAGCGCTTGATCCGGCGCAGTGCCGAACTGCACTTGCGCCACATCGCCACCGGGGGCGATCCCTTTGAGACCGGCTCGGCGCGCCCGCTGGATTTCGGTCATTGGGCGGCGCACAAGCTCGAGCAGCTTACCAAATTCCAACTCAGCCACGGCGAGGCCGTGGCCGTGGGCATGGCCCTCGATGTCGTCTATTCCCGGCGGTTGGGCTGGCTGGACGAACGGTCCGCCACCCGCATTTTAAACTTGCTGGAGCGGCTGGGCTTCACGTTGTTTGCCAGTGAACTGCTGAATGACGACGCCCGCCATACCCACATTCTCGATGGGCTCGAGGAATTCCGCCAGCATCTCGGCGGGGAACTGACCATCACCCTGCTGCGCGGCATCGGCCAGGGCGCCGAAACCCACGAAATGCATCCCGAACTGGTCCTCGCGGCCATCGCGGAACTCCAGGCCCGGGCGCGCCACCATGAACCGGCTCATCGTCATTAATGTGGTGGGCCTCACCGAGGCCCTCATCGGGGAGCACACCCCCGCCATCGCCGCCTTCCGGCAGCGCGGCGCGTTCGCGCACGTGCTCCCGGCATTGCCCGCCGTCACCTGCACGGCCCAGTCCAATTATCTCACTGGCGCACCGCCGTCGGCGCACGGCATCGTGGGCAATGGCTGGTATCACCGCGAACTGGCCGAGGTGCAGTTCTGGAAGCAGTCCAACCACCTGGTGGCCGGGGAGAAAATCTGGGACGACCTCCGCGCCCGCCTGCCCGGCTTCACCTGCGCCCAGTTGTTCTGGTGGTACAACATGTATTCCCGCGCGGATTATTCCATCACCCCGCGCCCGCTGTATCCGGCCGATGGACGGAAGGTGTTCGACATCCACACCTGGCCCTACGACCTCCGCCCGGCCATCAAGCGCGACCTCGGCGAATTTCCCTTCTTCGGTTTCTGGGGGCCGTCGGCCGGTGTCCAGTCGCCCCTGGGCGGGCCGGACGTCACCTCCCGCTGGATTGCCGCCGCCGCCAAATGGATCGAGGAAAAATATCATCCCACCCTGAACCTCGTTTACCTGCCGCATCTCGATTACAACCTGCAACGCCACGGGCCCTTTGCCCCCGCCACCCCGCCCGGCCGCCCGGCCCTGAATCCGGCCATCCTTCCCGACCTCCGGGCCATCGATGCCATTGTCGGTGACCTGATTCAGTATTTTGAACAGCAAGCCTGCCGGGTCGTCCTGCTCTCCGAATACGGCATTACCAATGTCCAGCACGCCATCCCCTTGAACCGGCTGTTTCGGGAAAAAGGCTGGCTGGCCATCAAGGATGAACTCGGCCGGGAAACCCTGGATGCCGGGGCCAGCCGGGTGTTTGCCGTGGCGGATCACCAGGTCGCGCATATTTATCTTAATGACCGCTCCCTGCTCGCCGAGGTGCGCACGCTGGTCCGTGCCACGGCGGGCGTGGACCAGGTTCTGGGTGCCGCTGAAATCACCGCCGCCGGGCTCGATCATCCCCGCACCGGCCAGTTAATCGCCATTGCCGCGGAGGACGCCTGGTTCAGTTATTATTACTGGCTGGACGATGCCCGGGCGCCGGATTTTGCCCGCACCGTGGACATTCACCGCAAACCTGGTTACGACCCCGCGGAGCTCTTTCTCGACCCCAGGTTGCGGCTGCCCAAATTGCAAATCGCCTGGCGCCTCCTCCAGAAGCGGCTGGGCTTCCGCATGCTCATGGACTTGATTCCCCTCGATGCCTCCCTGGTCAAAGGCTCCCACGGCCGCCGCCCGGCCGACCCGCTCGACTGGCCCGTCTTCCTGACCAACCAGCCGCAACTCCTCCGCGTCAACCGCCTGGAATCCACCGATGTTTACCACGCGCTGGTGCGCCATGTGCTGCGGGCCGACGCCTAAGGATAAACCAGCCGCAAAAACACCGCCCCATTGGTGGGATTCATGGGGACGCTGGTTTGATTAACATTCGTGGAACCCGGCACACTCGTCCAGTTGGTGCCGAGGCCGGTATTGAGGGGGTTTGTTTGTATTTGCAACCGCCAGCCCAGGTGATCCGGCGGCCAGGCAAGTTGCAGCGCATTGCCCACCGGAGTTAGGTTAAGGTTCGTGGCCACGCTGGAGGGCAGGGGGGCGGCGCTGGCCGCCGGGGAATTCGCACTTTCCGCCGTCGCATTGGTGGCCGCCACCACGTAGTACCAAGCCGTGCCGGGGCTCAGGCCTTGGTCCGAGTAATTGGTCGTGTTCACACTGGCCAGCCAGGTATAAGGCCCCCCATTGGTGGCGGAGCGTTTCACCCGGTAACTCGCGGCCTGCGCGGCCGCCGGCCATTTCAGGTTGATGGCCAGATTGGTCGCGGCGGCGGTCAGACCGGCGGGCACGCCCGGCGGCGGCGGTCCGACCAGCAGGTTCACCTGCCCCGGGGTGTTGGTGGCGATTCGGCAGCTAAAGCCCGCCGGGGTGGCGCCCAGCACCGGCAGGGTGCCCCCCAAGGTGCCAGTATACGTCATGAGCGAGTATGTGCCATTGGTAAAACCCGGGCCCGCCGCAACGTTATTGGTGCCGCCCAGTTGGACGCTGCCCGTCACCGCCAGGCGCGTGGCCGTGCTGCCCAGCGTGTAATTTACCACCGTGTTGGTGGCCGCATTCCAACTGCTGCCCAGCGTCACCGTGCCGGCCCCCAGGCTCAGCGGCCCACGATCCAGCACGTTGGTGTTTTTCAGCGAGGCCGTGGCATTGTAAAAGGCCAGGCTGTTCGCATACCCATTGGCGGTCAGCCCGTCGACCGTTACCGCGCTGGTGGCCGGCAGACTGTTGCTCACCGTCACCTGCGCATTAAACAATGTATAAGTGGCATAGCTGGCGGAAACCGTGATCCTGGCATCAATAAATTGCGCGCCACTCACATTATACACGCAGAAATTGCGGTCGCCCGTGAGATTGATTTGTTTGAAGACAATGTTTGTGGCCGGCATTTCCGTGCGGGCCCAAATAATCCCCACCGGATAGCCGCTGGCCGAGGTGGCGGTGATGTTGCTGTAAGTAATGTCGCGGTAGACGGGAGTTGCGTTGGGGGCCAGGACGTTTTGCCCGGCCGCCGTGGCCGGGGTGATGCTGGAGGGCGTGCCGGTATTCGTATAATAGGCGTATAATTGAATCGGAAAATTCACATTCGTCATGCTGAGGTTATAATAGGAAATGTTTTGAACCAGGCCCCCGCGGCCGTCATCGGACTTGATCCGCACGCCGTTTTGGGTGCGGTTGAAGGTGCAGTTGATCACGGTAATGTTCGAAACCCCGCCTTTGTCCGTGTAGCTGCCGATCGAGACGCCATGGCCGTTGCCATAGGTGTTATTGGTGATCAGCACGCCGGAGGTGCCGCCGCCACAGGCAAAATCATCGTCCCCCACGCTGATATTGCAGTTTTGCACGAGAATATTTGTCCCCGCCACGTCGCAGGCGTCCGTGTTGTGCGAGGGGGGATTGGCGCTGGAATCCGGCGCAACGATCGTGACCCCTTGCACGGTGCTGTTCCCTGCGCTGCCACTCAACGAGATATGGAACATCGGGGAATTGGACAGCGTGACATTTTGGATGAGCAGGCGGTTGCAACTGACCGCCCGGATCATGATCGGCCGCACCGCCCCGTTGGTATTGGCGTAAGGCCACCACGGCTGGCCCTGGCCGTCGATCGCCCCCGCCCCGCTGATTTCCACGTCGTGCAAGCTGGTGGCCGAGAGAAAATTGGCCGCGCTCACCGTGCCCCCGGGATACTGGCTCAGCGGCAGCATCCGCAAGATGGCCCCGGCATCCACCTGCAAGTTCACGGCACTCGCCAAGTTGAGCGGGCCGCATAAAAACGTGCCCGGTGGGATCTCCACCGTGCCCCCCGCCGCGCCATTGGTCGTGGGGCCGGCGGCCGCCGCGTTAATGGCACTTTGAATCGCCGTCGTATTGGTCGTCACCCCATCCCCCACCGCGCCATATTTCAGGATGCTGATGACATTGTTGGTGTTGATGACGGGCAGGGCCGGCACGGCCCGCGCGGCAGTGGTGACCAGCAACCCGGCGGCCAGCCCCAGGAGACGCCACCCCGGCCAGCGCATGTGTTGTAAAAAAATCATGACCATGGTGAACCGTCCCAATCTAAGCCAGCCCCCGCGCGTTGGCCCGCAAATTCACTGGTGGATGTCAGCACGGACCTTTGAAATATGTGAACCAGGTCGCTCCCGCCAGGCCCAGTCACTCCCTTCCCAACCAAGGTTGCCACCCGGCTCGTGAGTGTGCCAAATTTTAGCAATCTCCCCCTTGACGATTTCTGGTTCTGTGCCATATTGGCACTATGCATGTTCAGGTCTTGAATTCGTCGACGGGGGTTGGGAAGGAGGCTGCCTAATGGCTTTGCCCAAGTCCAGCTTTCTCGACAAAGTTCTAGGCCGGCTCGGGCGCCTGGACACCGAAGGCTTGCAAACCGTGGTGCAGCGCATCGCCCGCGAGCGCGCCTTTCTGGAGACGCTGTTTAATGCCATTGAGGACGGGGTGCTGGTCATGGACGAGGCGGGGACCGTGATTTATTTCAACCAAGCCGTGACCCGGTTGATTGGCGTGCAGCCCAATGAGGAAGGCCGCCACATTTCCCAATGCCTCCCCGAGGTGGAATGGAAAGAATTATTGCGGGCGGACCACGCCGGCGGGCGGCGCGTGTTGCGCCATGAATTTGAGGTGCATTATCCGCGCCCCCGCTTCTTGCGGCTCTATGCCGCGCCCTTGGACGGCGAGGAATCCGGCAGTTCGGGCGTGGCGCTCATCTTGCACGATGCCACCGAGGCCCGGCAGCAAACCTTCGCGGCCATCGAGAGCGAGCGGGTGCAGGCGCTCACGCTACTCGCGGCAAGCGTGGCGCATGAGATTGGCAATCCCCTGAATGCCCTCCACATTCACTTGCAATTGATGGAGCGCGAAGTCAGGAAATTGCGCCTGCCCGCCGAACCCCCGGCCCCCAAGCTCCGCGGCCGCGCGACCACCCCGGTGGTGGGACCGGACCCGGCGGAAATCGCCGGCAAACTGGAAAAGTACCTGGGCGTGGCCAGGGGCGAAATTCACCGCCTTGATTACATCATCACTCAATTTTTACAGGCCATTCGTCCCGCCCCGGTCCAATTAAAACTCGCCTCCCTGAACGGCGTGGTGGAAAAAACCCTGGAACTCTTGCGCCCGGAGCTGGACAACCGTGGCCTCGCCGTCAAAACCAAATTATTGCGCGGTCTCACCGCCACGCCGGTGGACAGCACGCAGTTGCAGCAAGTGCTGGTCAACCTGGTGAAGAACGCCATGCAGGCCATGACGCGCGGCGGCACCCTCACCTTGCAAACCGGCGAGACCCCCGACAGTGTCTGGGTCAGTGTCACCGACACCGGCGGCGGCATTCCCGAGGAGCAAATGAGCCGGATTTTCGAGCCGTTTTACACGACCAAGAAAAAAGGGTCGGGACTCGGCCTCATGATTGTGCAGCGCATCGTGCGCGCCCACGCCGGCCGCATCGAGCTGGACAGTCATGTGGGCCGCGGCACCACCTTTCGCGTCTGGCTGCCGTTGCACGAACGGCGGCCCCGCCTGCTGGAGGAAAAAAACACGGGCCCCGCCCACTAATCCTGTGAACGTCAAACCCACCTTGCTCATTGTCGATGATGAAAAGCCCACGCGCGAAGGCTTGCGCGCGGCGCTCGAGGAACGTTACGACGTCTATCTGGCCGATGACGCCGCCTCCGCCCTCCAACTCCTGGAGAGCGAGCCCTTTCAAGTCATGCTCACCGACTTCCGCCTCCCCAACGAGGACGGCATGAAATTGATTGCCCGCGCGAAATCCCTGTCGCGTCCGCCCGTGTGCATTTTGATGACCGCCTATGGTTCGGAGGACGTGGCTGTGGAAGCCATGAAGCGCGGCGCCGATGATTATATTGCCAAGGGCCGGTTGCAAATCGATGAGCTGGAAATGCGCATCGCCCGGGCCTTGCGCTCCCAAAATCTCGAGTCCGAGAATGTCGCCCTCCACAAGCAATTGGACGACCGGTTCGGCATGGAGCATATTATCGGGCAATCGCCGGCCATGCAGGAAATTTTCGACGTCGTGCGGCAGGTGGCCCCCAGCCGGGCCACCATCCTGCTGGGCGGGGAAAGCGGCACCGGCAAGGAAGTGTTTGCCAAGGCCATCCACCAGGCCAGTCCGCGCGCGCGGCTGCCCTTTGTGGCCGTGCATTGCGCCGCCCTCTCGGCCACGCTGCTGGAGAGCGAATTGTTCGGTCATGAAAAAGGGGCCTTCACCGGGGCGCATGAGCGCCGGGTCGGCCGCTTTGAGCAGGCCCAGGGGGGCACCCTCTTCCTGGACGAGATCGGCGAGATCGATGCCACCATCCAGGTGAAGCTCCTGCGCTTTCTGGGCGAACGCACCTTCGAGCGCGTCGGGTCGGGCAAGACGCTCACGGCGGATGTGCGGTTGATCACCGCCACGAACAAAAATTTGGCGGAAATGGTCAAGACCGGCAAATTCCGCGAGGATTTGTTTTTCCGCCTGCGCGTGGTGGAAATTAATTTGCCGCCCTTGCGGGAACGGGCGGGTGATGTAGTGTTGCTGGCCCAGAGCTTTTTGCGGGAATTTGCGGCCGAAAATGCCAAGCCGGTGAAGGAATTCACCAGCGACGCCCGCCAGCTCCTGCTGCAATATCCGTGGCCCGGCAATGTCCGGGAGTTGCGCACCGCCATCGAGCATGCGGTCGTGCTCAGCCGGGGCGAGAAAATCGCCGCCCGCGATTTGCCCGCTTCGGTGCGCGCGGAACCGCCGGTCGCGGCCCCCGCGTCGGCCCCGAGCGCGCTCACGTTGCGCGAGGCCGAGCAGCAGGTCATCGAACGGGCCTTAAAAGAAACCGGCGGGAACCGGACGCTGGCCGCCCGTAAAATCGGGATGAGCCGGCGGACCTTTCACCGCAAATTGCACGCGTATCATTTGGAAGATTTATAAACTATGCCGTTAAGCGAAATCATTCAGCGGATCATTTACTTGCTCGAAGTCGGCGCGGGCTCCCGCTGGGTGCGGCTGTCTGCCGTGGTCCTGCTGTTTGCGCTCCGCTGCCTGTGGCTCGATTTGCGCGACTACAAGAATCTGTCCACGGCGGATGCCATGGACGCCGCCCAGGTGGCCCGCAATGTCGCCGAGGGCCACGGTTACACCACCGAATACCTGCGCCCCTTCAGCATCTATCTCGTCCGGCAATGGAACGAGGCCAAAAACCCCGGGCAGCCGGCCTCCGTCAATGCGGATTTCGCCCGCGTCCAGCAGGCCCACCCGGACCTCGCCAATCCCCCCGCCTACGTTTTGTTTCTCGCGGGCTGCATGCGCGTCCTCCCCTTCGACCACCAGATGGAGTTTAACAAATCGTTTTGGGCCGAGGCCGGCCATTTTGCCCGGGACAAATCGGATGTCCTCATCGCCACGGTCAATCAACTCCTCCTCGCCGTCGTGCTCTGGCAGATGTTTTTGATCGCCCGCCAGTTGTTTGACGTGGAGGTGGCCTGGGTTACCGCCGCCCTCGGGTTTGCCTGCGAATTACTCTGGGATTTCAGCTTTTCCGGTCTGTCCACCATCTTTTTGCTCGTGATTTTTCTAGAATTGGTCCGGCGCTTGCTCGCCTTTGAGGAAGCCGCGCGCGCCCCCGTCCCCGCGCACCGTAAATTACTCCTGCTCGCGCTGGCCATCGGCGGGCTGGCCGGCCTGGGCGCCCTCACGCGCTATGCCTTTGGCTGGATCCTCCTGCCGGTGGTGGTGTACGTCTTGCTGGCGGGCGGGCCACGCCGCTGGACCTATGCGCTGGCCGCGTTGGCGGTCGGCTTGGGGCTGCTCCTGCCGTGGGTGCTCCGGAATTACGCCGTCTGCGGCCAGCCCTTTGGCACCGCCGGTTTTGCCATGCTGGAGGGTACCCAATATTTCCCGGGCAACGAGCTGGAGCAATCCCTGCACCCCCATTTGGAGCGGGCGTGGCTGCTCAAACCCTACTGGCACAAACTGTGGCCAAATTTCGGGGTGATTTTGTTGCAGGACTGGCCGCGGCTCGGCGGGAGCTGGGTCACCATGCTCTTTTTCGCCAGCCTCCTGGTCAATTTTCGCAGTCCGGCCGCGCGCCGGTTGCGTTATTTTCTGCTGCTCAGCCTGGTCGTGTTCACCCTGGCCCAGGCCCTGGGGCGCACCGGGCTCACCGACCAATCACCCATCCTCAATTCGGAAAACCTGCTGGTGCTCCTGCTCCCGCTGATCCTGATGTATGGCGCGGTGTTCTTTCTGACCTGCCTGGAACAGGTGGATCTGCCCGTGGTGGAATTTAAAGTGCAGTTGCGGTATTTCGCCATGATCGGGTTCATTCTCCTCATGAGCCTGCCCGGCCTGGGCCGCCGCTTGGGGGAGAAGGCCAACCCCCTCGCCTTTCCCCCGTATTATCCGCCCGAGATTCAGACCATCTCCCGCTGGATGAAGCCCCATGAGTTGATCATGAGTGACGTCCCCTGGGCCGTCGCGTGGTATGGCCACCGGCAATGTGTCTGGACCACCTTGAACACCGCCGAAGAGTATTACGGCCTCAGCGATTTTGTGAAGCCCGTGCAAGGGCTCTACCTCACCGCCCAGGCGCTGGACTTGAAATTATTGTCCGATTGCCTCCGCACCCCGCCCGATAGCTGGGGCACCTTTGTCCTCAAGACCACCACCACCGGCAACCCCGGCTTCCCCCTGCAATTTTGCCCCCGCCCCGGCGTCATCAAGTCCGGCTTGTTTTTGACCGACCGGGCCCGCTGGTTGAATGATGGGCCTTAGCCGGATCCCTGCAATCGAAAGGCAAGTGGTTGCGCTGTGGATTTTTGTACAAGGCGAGGAGTGCGACGCGTAGCATATCCACGATGGATCTGGAAGCGGTTCACGACAAAGTCCTTGAACAAAAAGACCAAGCAAACGCTGCATTTCTATTGCATGGTTCCGGCTTAGACGGCACGAGTCTCCCGCCAGCCCTCCCCCAGGGCTGAAAGCCCGTTTCATACCAGCCTGGGCCAAAGCGAGTCTGCGAGCGACGGCCCAGGTAAGGTTTCATCAATCAGTTTTGAGGCCTGTAGGGCCGCCCCAACACCACCCCTTCTCACCAACCACAAAATTCCCCCTTCACCGCCTTTTTTATTACGGTCCCCCCCCACCAGAGCCCCTCACGCCGCCACCCAAAAAATCCCATTTCGTAGGAAACGAGGTAACGAGTTTCTAATATTTCCGCCGGCAGCCATACCATCCACCCCCCACCAGAGCCCCTCACGTCACCACCCGCAAATAATCCCATCGCGTAGGAATCGAGGTAACGAGTTTCTAATATTTCAGTCAGCAGCCATGCCATCCCCCCCACCAGAGCCCCTCACG
>CAIQWB010000088.1 GCA_903875465.1 uncultured Verrucomicrobia subdivision 3 bacterium | reverse complement strand
GCAAAGCGGTGTCCTCGGCATGCACGGCATCGTCGAACGTCCCATCGCCATCGCCGGCCAGGTCGTTGTCCGGCCCATGATGTACATCGCCCTCACCTATGATCACCGCCTGGTCGATGGCCGCGAAGCCGTCCTCTTCCTCCGCCGCATCAAGGAACTGGTTGAAAACCCGGTGCGCATGCTGATCGAGATTTAACGCTCGGCAAACGTTAACTTAAGCCAATCGGGGTGGCCTGGTTAAAACGGGCGCATCCCGAGACTGCCCCCAATCCGGAGCCATTGTCTAGCCATAAACCGTTCGCATGACGGGTTTCCCTCCCTCTCCGCCATTGGTAAATGGGGGAGCAACGGTATTTAAAATCAAGGGGAAATTAAGCATTCTGACTTTCTGTTTTGGCCAAGTTTTCCAGCGCCAGCTCTTTGAGGACGCGGTTCATTTGGAGGAGGAGTTTGCGCATCACGGCCGTCAAGGCGACTTTGGCCGGTTTGCCGGCGGCTCGGAGGTGGGTGTAAAACTTTCCCAGCGGGGTGTTTTTCATCCGTGTCAGTACCACTGCGCTCATGTAGAGCGCGCGGCGGACGGCCGCGCGACCGCCGCCGATGTGGCGCTGCCCTTCCCACGGCCCGCTTTGGCGCACCCACGGGGCCAACCCCGCCAAGGCGGCCGCCGTCTGGCGGTTGAGCGTGCCCAGTTCGGGCAGGTAGCTCAACACGCTCATAGCGGTGATTTGGCCGACTGCGTCCAGCGTTTCCAGTCGCTGGACCTGGGCCTGCAGCGGCGGGTGCTGCGCCAGGAAGGCCTGACACTCCCCCCGCACCGCCGCCAGTTGTTTTTCCAAATGAACCACCAGCTTTTTCTGCTGGCGCGCCACCCAGGCCGGCACCCCATGCTCAACCGTCTGCTGGGCGGCCGCGAGTTGGCCTTTCAGGCTGTCGCGCCATTGCACCAACGCGCGCAGTTCCACCCGGGCCGGTTCGCCGGCCGGCGTCGGCTCCGGATGCAACGCTTCGCCATAGGCGGTCAGCACGGCGGCATCAAGGGGATCGTTTTTGGCCCGCTGCCCTTTGGCCAGGGCGAAGTGGCGGACGAGCGCGGGGTTGAGCACGCTCACCGACAGGGTGGCGGCGTGGCACACGGTCACCACCGCCTGCTCATAACCCCCGGTGGCTTCGCAGACCAAGTGGACACCGGGGACGGCGCGCAATTTTTTCAGCAGGGCGGTGTGGCCCTTGGGCTGGTTGTCAAAAACGTACTGGACGTTCTGAAGGTGGAGTTGGAGGGTGGCTTTGGAGATATCCAAGCCAGCATAGACAGGCACGGTTTTTTCAGTCATGGTAGGAAGGATGTTCGAGCTCAGACTTGCACATGCGAGCACGGGGCCCGGAGGGGACACGGCTCAATCAACGGTTCGAGTGCGGACACAAAGGCACGGGCGGCTCTGGCTCCCCCACGAACGCAAGGCGTTCCAGAGGGCAACGAGCGCACCCGCACCGCCGTCTGCCCCCTGGCCAGGGGGCAGACGGCCCCATCTTCCTGCCTGGCTTGCAGCCAAGCAAGGAAGATGAAAAGAAAGATACAAGAGGGCGGGGTGAGGTGGCGCTCATCTATATTTAGCCTCAGGGGGTAGTGTCAGGATACACCCAATCCGGATACTGAGGCGCTCGCAGAGCAGATGCTCTGCGCTCCGGCGACGCTCAATTTG
>CAIQWB010000087.1 GCA_903875465.1 uncultured Verrucomicrobia subdivision 3 bacterium | reverse complement strand
ACTCGGCGACTGGCCCATTAACCGCGTCGCCGAGCTGACCCCAACCGTTTGGCAAGCCGCCCACAAAAAAGTCTCCTGACATCCCCCGCAGTTTAGTGCGGCCCGCCCACCTGGCCTATACGGGGTTAGCCACACGGATACCTTCAAACGCACGTCTTTAATAAAGCGAACCAGGTTCGTCCCATAAGTAGTGGCGGTTGCGTTGTCGATGTCTGTTTCTCCCTGCACCCAGATCATGCCGTCCAGCTCGAGGCTGGCACCGGGATACGCCGTGGCCAGTCGCGCCAGGCCGGCCCGCACGACTTGCTGAAAAACGAGGTAATCCGGACCATCGCCATTGGTGGCATTAATTCCTGGGGCAGCCCAATTGACCGCCAACGACGTGCCGCCATGGGCATATTTAATCAGCGCCACCATGACATTGTTGGTGGGCACCCCATTGGAAATGGCATAGTAATTGGCGAGTGTGTTGCCGAAGGTCAACTCCGGACCGAAGGTTGTTCCGCCACCGATGGCAGAACAGCCGGGGCGCAAGGTGGTAAGGCTGCCCAGGGTGCCATCCCCATTGGCGGCCCCGCCCACCAAATAATAATAAAACGGCACAATGGATTGCGGTTGGAGCAGGTTAAGCGGCAGGCCGTTGGTCACCGCCCGGCCGTCGGCATTGGACTGGCCGCCTTCCAGATATACTTTTACAATCTGCACCGAATTCGTGGCGGGCACGGCATTGGTGCCGCTAATCGTCATGGTGATCGCGGCGGGAGATGTCGCGGTGTTGATGGAAAAAACGGCTTTACTGCCCGGGGTGGAAACCAAATTGGCTGGATTGCCCGTCACCGTGCCGGTGCATTGGCAAAGCGTGTAAGTTCCGGTGACGGGTGCCCCGCCGGGGAAAACCGCGTTCACGGTAATTCCGGGGTTCAAGGTGAGATTGCCATTGACCAACAACAAACTATTCGGCCCGCCGACCAGGTTGGGCGCGTTTAAATTGAAAACCAATGAATTACTGCCGAGGGCCAAATTCCCATTGAAAATCAGTGACCCGCCCGGGGAAATCGTCGCACCGGAGGATGCGTTGACTGAACCCAGCACGCTGCCATAGCCCGCCAAATTCTGCCCCGGGGCGAGACTAAACCCTGAGACTGCGGAAACATTTAAGCTGGTACCCGTTGCCAGGTAAATGGCCGGACTACTGGCAATTGTTCCGTTGGGGCCCAAGGCAAGGCTGCCCCCGCTGACGGTAGTTGAACCGGTGTAGCTGCCAGTGCTGGTGAGCGTTACTATGCCTGACCCCGCTTGGACCACCGTGCCCGGGCCGCTGATGGGGTTGTTTACGGTGAAATTGTCCGAGCGGTTAAACACCAGCGAGTAATTGTTAATGACTCTTCCGGTTCCGAGGGTCCCATTGGTGCCGCCATTCCCCACCTGCAATACCGCACCGGGGGAACTGTCGCCAACCCCCCAAATATACCAGTTTCCATTATAGGCGCTGTTGTTGCCCAACAATTGCACGATGCCACCAGCCGAACCCGCCGCTGCGCGGATGCCCAAGAGATTGGTGGTACCGCCACTGATTGGCGCATAGATGGCCAGGGTGCGTCCGTTGGCTTGCGGGTCAAAGTAGGAGTTGGTCAGGACGGTGATGTTCCCATAAACCGACATCGTGCCCCCAACGCCGTTGAAGATTCCGCCACCATTCAATGTCAAGTTGTTGACCAGGACGGACCCGCTGGTGGTGTATTTCATCGCCAGTCCCACCAACTGGCTGGCGGCGCTGAAATCCAGTCGCAGGGAGTTACCGCCAAAAGTATTCGAGCCGCTGGTGATGGTCGGTGTGCGCAACAGATAACCGGCCGTGAAATAATCGTTGCTCGCGGATGGCGCCTGGCCGTTGTTCCAATTGCCGGCGCTGTTAAAGGACGTGTTCGCGCCGTTGGCATCGCTGGCCGTCAGCGTGACATTCGCGGCCCGTAATTCAACTTGCCCACCCGCCAGGGCCAGGACTGTTACGGCTAGCAGGTTGCACAAGGCAAAGCGGGCTTTACGCATTTTTGGTGGTTTCATGAAATTTTCATTACATTTCGGGACCAATGGGGGGGGGCCTGCTCCATTTTTCGTTATGTCAGGCAATGGTATGCCAGCAGCAGGCTGGTCCGGCATGAAAGTCTGGCTGCCGGGAATTTATGATTGATGCATGGTTGATTGCTATTGATATTAAGCCAAAATATCCTGTCGCTACCATACGACAATTGTCGCATGCCATCCGGTCCCCAGTCACGCTTTGGTTAGGGTTTTACCCCATGGCCCGCGCTCCTTTTTCGGTTAACACTTTCGGTTACCGAGCACTCCGGCCGTCAGCCGCACCCGGCAAAATAAGCATAGCCTATGAATATTGAAATTTCCGATCCGCCCCCGGCAAGCCCGGTGTCCCAGCCCAGCGCCGCCGCTGCGGCCAGCGAGTTGAATGCCCTCCGGCAGGATCTGGCCGGGCAAAAGGATTTGCATTTGCGCCTGGCTGCCGACTTTGAAAACTTCAAGCGACGCAGCCGGTTGGAAAGCGAGACCCGGGCCAGCGCCCAAAAGGAGTCGTTTATCGTCGAGTTGTTGCCGGTTATTGACAATCTGGAACGCGCCCTGGCTGTGGGGGGGGCTTCAGAACTCACGCCATTTTATCAGGGAGTGGCCATGACCTTGCAACAACTGCAGCAGTTGCTACGCCAGCAGGGCGTCGCGAGTGCGGAAATCACGGGCCAGCCCTTCGACCCGCACCAGCATGAGGCCCTTTCCCAAGGGTGTGATCCGGCGCAACCCGACCGCGCCATTCTGCAAGTCATCCAGCGTGGTTACCGCAAAGGCACAAAGGTACTGCGCCCGGCCAAAATCATCGTAAACAATCTCACTGCCGCTGAACCTGCGCATCATGGCCGCTGACTTCAAAGACTATTACCGTGTCTTGGGAGTCTCTCCCCAGGCGACGGACGATGACATTAAGAAAGCTTTCCGCGCCATGGCGCGGAAATATCATCCGGATGTCGCCAAGGATAAAAAGTCCGCCGAGGAAAAATTCAAGGAGATCAATGAGGCCAATGAGGTCCTGAGTAATCCTGAGAGCCGCCGGAAATATGACCAGCTCGGCGCTGATTGGAAAACCGGCGGAGCCCAAAGACCCTCCACAGGTCGCGGTGCCAACCGGCCTTCCGCCTCGGGAGCGTCTGGCGGTGGAGATGATTTCCGGTTTGAAGGCACTGGATTTAGCGACTTTTTTGAACAGTTTTTTGGGGGCCGGGCTGGCCGGTCATCCGGCGGCTCACCGTTTGCCAAGGAAGCATCTGCCCAGGCCGCCCAGCGCGGCCGGGATATTCAAGGCGACATTCTTATCACCTTGGATGAGGTCCTCCAAGGCGCCCAGCGGGCCATTTCTGTGCGGCGCACCAACAACCAGACCGGCCAGGAAGAAACCGAAACCTACCAAGTGCGTATTCCGCAGGGTGTCCAGGCTGGCCAGTCGATCCGCGTCGCCGGCAAAGGCGGCGAGGGGGCAAATGGCGGCAGTGCCGGCGACATCTATTTACGCGTTCGCTACGCCCAGCACCCCGACTGGCAGGTCAACGGCACTGATCTGCTCGGCCAGCTCGAGTTGGCCCCGTGGGAAGCCGTGCTCGGCGCGACCGTTCCCGTGCCCACCCTCGAAGGCAGGGTTTCCGTCAAAGTCCCTCCTGGCTTTCAGTCGGGCCAAAAACTTCGCGTTCGGGGCAAGGGCTTGCCGGCTGGTGGCACCAAACGCGGCGATCTTTATGTCGAGGCCTCGATCCAAATCCCGCTTAAGGTCAGCCCAGCGGACGAGGTTTTGTGGAAACAACTGGCGGCCCAAGCCACCTTTAACCCCCGGAAAATGGGGTGAGCCTACCGGGTATTAGTTTGTCGGTCCACGGACTTTACAAGAGTTACGATGGCATGGCCGTGCTTCAGGGGGTTGATTTCACGGTCAACCCTGGAGAAATTTTTGTAATCATGGGGCCGAGCGGTTGTGGCAAATCCGTCCTCCTCCGGCAGCTTATCGGGCTGGAAATACCCGATCAGGGAGAGATTTTGATCGATAGCCAGCCGGTGCAAGCACCGGACCTTACCACGCGCTACCGCGTGGCCATGGTCTTCCAGTCTGGTGCGCTGCTTACCTCCATGACCGTCGGCGAAAACGTCGGCTTTTATCTGTCCGAACATCATCTCAAACCGCCCGCCGAAATTGCGGCCATCGTGGCGCGGGATCTCGCTGAGGTCGGGCTGGCTGGCACCCAAAAAAAAATGCCGGATGAACTCTCCGGCGGGATGCGCAAGCGGGTTGCCATAGCCCGGGCACTGGCCATTGAGCCACAACTCATTTTCTACGATGAGCCAACCAGCGAGCTCGACCCACTTTCCGCCGTGAACATTGCCGAGGATATTTTAAAACTCAACACGCGGACCCACGCGACCTCCGTGATTGTCACTCATGACCGCGACCTGGCGTCCGGCCTGGCCCAGCGGATTGCAATGCTGGAGGAGGGGCGGATTATCGCCATCGGGACGCCAACAGTGATCTGGGGCAACCCGGACCCGCGGGTGCAACAATTTTTGCAGGCGCGAATTGCCCCGGCGACAAGCATTTTGGACGCAGGACAAGCTTGGCCCAGCAGCCGCGGCCAAATTTAATCGGGCGGGGAGCGGGGTTGACGAGGCTTGACGGGATTTTATCATAATTTCAAGGAACTTATTTGTTTACAATGGGTTGTAGTGATTCTGACCGACAGGGCGGGGGTTTACGGAGAAGTCCAAGGTCCATGGTCGAAAACCGGCAAAGGCACGATTAGACACGACTGAGCTGGATTTGACTGTGGACCTTGCGGCCGCAGTCACGGGCATTTTTGCGGCATGCGGTGGCGAGAATCATGTTTTGTGGGGGATTGGTCGGAACCACTCGGACTTGCGGGATTTAATCCGCGAATTTCGCTAAGGGGAACGAATTTTTAAAATCCTCCGAGAATTGTCAAAGAACCCATTCAATGCACTCTGATGATGAGTATATGGTGGCGGGGTGATTTTGTCAAAAGAAACGCGTAATGGCAGACTGCATGGGGTAAATCTTAATAAAACCACGGATTTTCTGGTCGCCTTGAATGAAACTTCGTTGGCTTTGGAAACGCCATTTGAAGGGGGGACGGTTTAAGGGTGGCGTGGCCAAGTTCCGGAAGGGGAAACAGCAGGCGGCGACGACGAGTTTATGAAGGTTGATGGGGGCAAGTGCCGATTGGTTAGTTCAAGGGGCAGCTCCGCTCGGGCTCCTTATCCTATGGACGGCTTAACAAGGCAGCCAGGCCGTTTGGCTCCAGCAGAGCGGCAGCTTTCCGTGCATCCACGTGGAGGGCGCGGTGAGGATTCGCACCGGGCTGACGAGGTGCAAGACGCGCAATTTGAACTTTACTAAGAGCTTCCATGGGCTAAAATCAGGGCTTGGTTTTTACGCAAAATAGTCGTGAAAACTGGCAACCACGCGCAGTATCGCGCGATGTAGTTTTAAATTTATGGCTAAATTAACGGTTCGAGACCTGGATGTGCGCGGGAAACGGGTTTTCCTGCGGGTGGATTACAACGTGCCCATGGAGGAAAAAGAGGGCAAGATGGTGATCAACGATGTCACGCGCATAGTGGAGACCCTGCCGACGCTGAAGTTGCTGATTGAAAAGGGCGGCAAGTTGATTTTAACGGCGCATTTGGGCCGTCCGAAGGGCAAGCGCGAACCTTCGATGTCGCTGGCGCCGGTAGCGGTGAAGCTGGGTGAATTGCTCGGCACACCGGTGGCGTTTGCAACCGATTGCATCGGCGAAGTGGCGGAAACCGCCGTCGCGGCCTTGAGGGATGGCGAAGTGCTCCTGCTCGAAAACGTTCGTTATTATAATGAAGAAGAGGCCAACGATCCGGCATTTGCCGAGAAGCTGGCCAAGGTGGCGGATGTGTATGTGAACGACGCTTTCGGCGCGGCGCATCGCGCCCATGCTTCCACGGCGGGAGTGGCGGCGATTGTGGCAGCGCGCGGCGGCAAGTGCGCGGCGGGCTTGCTGATGGAGCGAGAATTGAAGTTTTTGGGTGACGAACTGGAAAATCCGGCGCGTCCTTTTGTGGTGATTCTCGGCGGGGCCAAGGTCTCCGACAAGATCAAGGTGATCGACCGTTTGCTGGAAAAGGCCGACACGATTTTGATCGGCGGGGCGATGGCTTATACCTTCAAGCTGGCCAACGGCGTGAAGACGGGCAAATCCCTGGTGGAACCCGATCAAACGGCCACGGCACTGTCGGCGGAGGCGAAAGCCAAGAAGCTGGGTGTGAATTTCCAACTGCCGACGGACACGATTATTGCCACCCCGGTGGACACGGGCAAACTCAATAAAAAAGGCAAACCGGTGTATGACCTGGTGAATGTGCGCACCATTAGCGGTGACATCCCGGACGACGCGGAAGGCTTCAGCATTGGCGACGAGACCGCCAAGCATTACGCCCAGATCATCAGCAGCGCGAAGACGGTGCTGTGGAACGGCCCCATGGGGATGTTTGAGGATCCGCGGTTCGCGGGCGGTACGAATGCCGTGGCCCTGGCGGTGGTGGAAGCCACGCAGAAAAATGGTGCGGTGAGCATCATTGGCGGGGGCGACAGTGTGAAGGCCATCAACAAGGCCAAGCTCGGTGACAAGGTCACTTTCATGAGCACCGGTGGCGGGGCGAGCCTGGAATTTTTGGAAGGCACCGAACTGCCCGGGGTGGCGGCGCTCTCGGATAAATAATTTTCCCCCAGTTTTACATGAATAAAGAACGCAAATTAATCATTGCCGGCAATTGGAAGATGAACAAAACCGTGGCGGAGGGTCAGGCCCTCGTCCGCGATTTGAAACGTGAACTGGCCGGGGTCAAGGAAGTGGACATCGTGGTTTGCCCGCCGTTCACGGCGCTGGAATCAGTTTCCCGGGAAATCCTGGATTCCAACATCCGGCTGGGCGCGCAGAACATGAGCGAGAATAATTTTGGTGCTTACACCGGGGAAGTGTGCGCTGGCATGCTCAAGGAATTTTCCGTGCGCTACGTCATTTTGGGCCACAGTGAACGCCGCCAGTACCAGAAAGAAACGGACGCGCTGATCGCCAAGAAGGCGCTGGCCGTGCATGGCGCCTCGCTCAAGCCAATCGTGTGTGTGGGTGAAACTTTGGCGGAACGCGAATCCGGGCAGATGGAAACTGTGCTGGAAACGCAGGTCAGCGGCAGTCTGGCCGGTCTTTCCAAGGAACAGATGGTGGAAACCGTGATTGCGTATGAGCCGGTCTGGGCCATTGGCACAGGCAAAACGGCAACCACGGAACAAGCCCAAGCGGCGCACGCGTTCATTCGTTCGCTGCTGGTGAAGCTGTTCGACGAAACGGTGGCGCGCAAAGTGCGCATTCAGTACGGCGGCAGCGTGAAAGCCAACAATGCCAAGGAACTAATGAGCCAACCCGACGTGGATGGCGCCCTGGTGGGCGGAGCCTCGCTCGAACCAAGAAGTTTTGCTGACATTATCAAAAATTCCATCTAAATTGTTGTCATGATATTCTTATTTGCTTTGTTGACGGTGACACTGGTCCTGGTGTCGTCGTTCCTAGTTTTACTGGTTTTAGTGCAATTACCCAAAAAAGACGCGGGCACGGGCGTGGCGTTTGGCGGGGCGGCAGCGGATGCCTTGTTTGGCGCCGGTTCCGGCAATGTCCTCACCAAAGTGACCAAGTGGTCGGCTGTGGCCTTCTTTGTACTGGTGATTTTGCTGGGCACGGTGCATGACCGCCTTTCGCAGGGCACGGATGTTTCCGCATTTGCCAAGAAGGTGCAAATGCAGCAACAACAGTCTGCCACAATGACGCCACCGGTGGCTCCGCCGGCGGCCAGGCCGGCAGCGGTGGCTGCGACGAACACCCTGCAGTTGTTGTCCACGCCGAACGCCCCGGCCACCCCGGCCAAGCCGAACTGAGCCAATGTTTCTCCTCCAACGCGCCTGGCGATTTTATCTCCCGGCGCGTTTTTTCTTTATAGTGGGCTTGGGCTTGGGGCTAAGTGGATGTTTGCGGCACGAACCGCCAGCCGATGTCACGATCATCAATGGTGCGGAGCCGGAATCGATGGATCCCCAGATCATCACCGGCCAGGCAGACATGCGCATTGTCCAAGGGCTGTTTGAGGGATTGATGCGACTGGACCCCAAAACGGCCCGGGCGGTGCCGGGGATGGCGGAGCGTTACGAAGTTTCGCCGGATGGCAAGGTGTACACCTTTCATTTGCGGACCAATCTGATGTGGTCCACTGGCGAACCGATTCAGGCGGCGGATTATGTTTACGCCTGGCATCGCGCACTGGCCCCGGAGACAGCTTCGGAATACGCCGGGCAGCTCTATTATATTAAAAACGGCGAGGCCTATAATAATGGGAAGCTAGCGGACGCCAACCAGGTGGGCGTGCAGGCGCTGGATGCCTTGACCCTGCGGGTGGAACTGGAACATCCGACAGCCTTTTTCATCGAATTGTGCGCGTTTCCAACGCTGTATCTGGTGCCGCGCCAGACAATTGAAAAATATGGGGATGGCTGGACCCGGGCCCGTCCGCTGCCCAGTTGCGGTGCCTTTGAGCTGGTGGACTGGCGATTAAACGACAAGTCGCGGTTACGCAAAAATCCGCGCTACTGGGACGCGGCCAACACCCGGTCGGAGATCATTGACCTGCTGCCCATTGCGGGGGCCACCACGGCGTTAAATGTTTATGAACAGGAGCGGGCGGACATTGTTTGGGACAAAAACCTGGTGCCGTCAGAATTGCTGGATGTGCTAATCCACCGGCCGGATTTTCATACCTTCAGTTATTTGGGCACCATGTTTGTGCGCTTCAATATCACCCGCAAACCATTTGATGACCCGCGCGTGCGGCGGGCGCTCGGCATGGCGATTGACCGGGAGCGGATTGTGAAAAAGATCACGCGGGGAGGCGAGCCGGCCACCACCAGCCTGGTGCCGCCGGGCGTGGCGAACTATGATCCCGTGCCCGGCTTGGACTACAATCCCGAAGCCGCCCGAAAATTGCTGGCGGAAGCGGGTTATCCCGGGGGCAAAGGGTTTCCGCGGTTCACGGATCTAGTATATGGCGTTAAATTATACGAGGACATCGGGGTGGAGATGCAGCAAATGTGGCAGGAAAATCTGGGCATCACCATGGAGTTGCGCCCATTGGAATGGAAGGTTTATCTGGGCGCGCAGGCACATCTCGATTACGAAGTGTGCCAGGCGTCCTGGATTGGTGATTACAATGATGCCCAAACCTTTTTGGGGATGTTCACCAGCGAGGATGGCAATAATCACACCGGCTGGAAAAATCCCGAATATGATGCCCTTATTGCCAAGGCGGGCGATCAAACGGATCTGAAAGTGCGCGAACATATCTTTCAGCAGGCGGAAACCTTGCTGGTCCGAGACCAGGCGCCGATTGTGCCGGTCTATGTTTACATGGGGCTGAACTATTTTCGGACCAACCGGGTGGAGGGGATTTATCAAAATTTGCTGGATGACCATCCATTGCAGGCGATTCATCGAATCGCGGCACCCCACTAATGTATTACCTGCGCCGCATCCTGTTTGCGATTCCGCTGCTGCTAGTGATCAGCGGGCTAGCATTCATTTTGGTGCGGCTGGCCCCGGGCGGGCCCTTTGACCGGGAGCGGGTGCCGGCCTCCCCGGAAATCCAGAAGCATCTGCTGGCCAAGTACCATCTTGATGAACCCATGTGGCGGCAATACCTGCGTTATTTAAATGACCTGGTTCATGGTGATTTTGGCGTGTCCCTCAAATACCGTGACCACTCGGTGAATGACATCATTGCCCAAGGATTGCCCGTGTCCATGACGCTCGGTGGGCTGGCCTTTTGTTTTGCGCTGGCCCTCGGCCTACCGGTGGGCTTTTTTGCAGCCGCCAACCGGGGACGCTGGCCGGACCGGGCAGGCAGTTTTCTGGCTTTATTGGCCGTGTGTGTGCCGGGGTTTGTGATTGCGCCGATCCTGATCATGATTTTTGCCGTGCGGTGGCACTGGCTGCCGGTGGCGCTGTGGGAATCGCCCTGGCATATGATTCTGCCAACCATTGCGCTGGGGCTATATTTTGCCGGTCAGGTGGCCCGGTTGATGCGGGAAGGCATGCTGAGTGCAATGCAATCCGAATTTGTCACCGCAGCGCGCTCAAAGGGACTGGGGGAAAATGAAGTGCTTTTCAAGCACGCCTTTCGGATCGCGGTCCTGCCGGTGGTTTCCTATGCCGGCCCCATGCTGGCGGATTTGCTAACCGGATCCTTCATCATTGAAAATATCTTTCAAATTCCCGGCATTGGCGTGTTTCTGGTGAACAGCTCGTTGAACCGCGACTACACTGTGGTGGTGGGGCTGTCCTTGCTCTATGCGGTTTTGCTGATTGGTTTGAACCTGGTGGTGGATTTTGCGTATACTTTATTAGATCCGCGCGTGAAATATGAGTAACACCCCGCAACATCTTTCCCCCGGCCAGCAGGCCGGGCGGCGCTTCCGCAACAACCGCGCGGCCATGGCAGCCGCAGTTTACCTGGTGGGGTTAGTGGTCTCGGTCCTCGGCTGGCCTGTGCTGCTAACCCTGGTGGGCGGTTCCTTCGGTCATGACCATGCGCCCGACCAGCTTTCCGATGCGCAATTTTCGCCGCCGAGCGGCCAGCATTGGTTCGGGACGGACGTCCATGGTCGGGATGTGTTTTCCCGGGTGCTTTACGGTGCGCAAATTTCGCTCCTGGTGGGCTTGGTGGGCACCCTCGTGAGCCTGGTCATCGGGGTCCTCTGGGGGGCGGTGGCAGGTTACGTGGGCGGACGGTTGGACAGTTTTCTGATGCGGGTCGTGGATATTCTGTATTCCCTACCCACCATTATTTTTATCATTGTACTGATCACCACGCTGGGGGAAGTGTTGAAACAAACGCATTTTGTGACGCAATCGCCGTTCATGGGCGCAGCCTTGCGCGTGCTGCTTTTGTTTGTCGGACTGGGCGCGATTTCATGGCTGACCATGGCGCGTATTGTGCGCGGCCAGGTCCTATCGTTGCGGACCCGGGCGTTTGTCGAAGCCAGCCGGACACTGGGGGCCGGGCCGGCATGGATTCTCCAAAAGCACATCATTCCCAATATCTTTGGCGTGGTCATCACTTACCTGGCCCTGACGATGCCGGCCATTGTGCTTTACGAGGCCTTTCTTAGTTATCTGGGTCTGGGGGTGCAACCACCCATGGCCAGCTGGGGCACGCTGATGGCGGAGGGGGTGGGGCAGATCAATCCCATCCGCATTTATTGGTGGCTGATTTTCTTTCCTGGCGGAGTGATGGTACTGACCCTGCTGGCGCTCAATTTTATTGGGGATGGTTTGCGCGATGCATGGGATATCAAGGCTAAATAAATCCCGCCACCCAGTGCGAACGAATTCCAGAATTGCCCATTTCAAACAATCCCTTGCGGGGAGGCACCAGCCAGCTCATGCAGACGCCATTGAAGAAACGGCGTGCAATGGGCTGGGGTGGCCTGGTTCCGCAAGGGCCAGTAAGCCTTGAATTCCCGATCCAATTTTTTAAGTTCCCGGACCATCGGTGCGGCCAATTTTTTGGCGGCGGTATTTTTCCCGGCGGCGCAAAGTTGCTGCCAGAGCATGTAGGAGCAAGAAAGGGCGGCGAGACGGGCGGCCAGGGATAATTCACGGGCCAGCAGGCGGCCGGCGGCCTGGGCAGGGCGGGCCTGGGCCAGCACCCTTTGCTGCCGCGCGATTTCGGATAACGCGGCGCGAATATTTTTGGCCGGTATTTTTGCAAAATGTTTCAAACCGTTCCGACAGAATAACTCGCGCTGTTCGGGAGGGGGTGCGGTGATGACAGTGCCCAGCGGGGTTTCATTGAGGGCGGTAAATTTTAATTTCTGATGGGCCAAGCCCAGAGCCAGAGCGGCGCGGGCCACCTTGCCGGTGGGATCTTGGTAGACATCCCGGTTTAGCACGGGCGCGAGCCGTTTTTCATCAAACGCTTTGCCATGCCAGCTCAAGGCCGCTCCCGCCACAATGAGCGGCCAGCTTACGGCGAGCGGTTGGGGATGGCCACCATCACCCCAATCGGTATTTAGATAACCGATGGCCCCCTGCCGGCGGCCTGCCGCGGCAGCGCGGCGCAAGTTAGTGAAGGCGTTATCGTTTTTGCCGATGAGAGTCATCCAAGTGCTGGTGCCAGGGCAGACGTAAAAGGGGATTTTAGCACGGGCGAACAGGGCGGTTTCCTTGGGAAACGGATGATTTGCCTCATATCCCCAGTTGAGGGCAATCGCGTCGCGGGGCAACTCGGGGATCAGTTCCGGATGATTAAGGATGATGTCGCCCCAAAACATCATGGTGCGGCCACGCTGCTTCACCTCGGCATGGATTTTTTTGAGAAAATTCACATACACCCGGCCTTTGCCGAGGCGCTCGCATTCCGCCTGACTCTGGCCACGGCTGAGGTCCCAGGTTTCATCGCAACCAACATTGACAAACGGGCTGGAAAAGTTTGGGAGCAACTCATCGTACAACCCACGAATAAAGGGCAGAGTGCCGGGATTATTGGGCGCCAGGGTGCTGGGATATCGAAGAAACTCGCCATTGGCCCCCTCGTAGGGAGCGGCCACTTCCGCCAGCGATTTGAGGGGGGGATAGGCCAGCCATTCCCGCAAATGGCCGAAGGAATTTTGGTTGGGGACGAGGTCGATGCCCAGCCAGCGACAATGCGTGTCGAGTTGTTGGATTTCCCCGGCGGAGAGGGCACCCCAAGTTTCCCAAACCGGCTGGTAGGCTTGATAGGCGAACGTGTGCTCAGTATAGAGCTGGAGTTCGTTGATTTTGAAATCGGCCAGGTGGCCCGCAAGGTCCAGCAACGTGGCCAGGTTTGGCACCCGGCCCCGGGAAATATCGAGCATGAAGCCGCGACGGGAAAAATCCGGCCAGTCGCGGATGTTTAGGCAGGGTAAAGTGGCGCCACGCTCGCGGAGTAATTGGCGCAGGGTAGCCACGCCAGCCCGCAAGCCGGCGGGGGTGGGGCTGGCGAGCAGGATTCCCTGGCGTTCGATATTAAGGGTGTAATATTCTCCGGGCTTGGACGGTTGCGGATCCAGCCGAAGATGAATTTGCGGGACTGCCATCTGCGAATCACGCGGAGTGGGCGGCGAGGAATGCATTAGGAGGCCATTGGCTTTGGCGGCCGACTGCAGACGCTCCGTCAAGGCGGCAGCGGTGGAAACAGGCAGGGCGGGGTCGAGTATGAGCCCAAGCCGTTTGGGCAAAAGTAAACTGCCCGCGCCCAATTTAATTGAGCGGGGCAGGGGGAGAAGGTTTAAGATTTTCAAGGCGGCAAGGCCGGGCAACTATTTACTGGCGATCATGCCGGATTGGCGGGCGTAGTTGAACAGGCCGCCGGCATCCACGACGGGACGGACATCGCCCAACGGCTTGAACGGATACACCTGGCCAGTCGCGGCGGCAGTGACAGTGGCGGCATCCAGGTCCACAGTGACGACATCGCCGGTTTTGAGGATTTCGCAGAGGCGGTCGGCGCTTTCGCAAGGATAGAGTTCGCCGGTGGCGACGCAATTGCGGAAGAAGATGCGGGCGAAGCTTTCAGCCAGGATGATTTCGCAATTGGCGGAACCGAGAGCGATGGGGGCGTGTTCACGGGAACTGCCGCAGCCGAAATTTTTGCCAGCGACCACGATGGGGTACTCAGTGTCCAACTGTCCTTCCTCGACGAAGCGGGTTTGATAGAGGGATTCCGGCAGGCCGCACAGCGCATAAGCCCCGAGCTTCTCATATTCGTCCGGAATGGTGGGGACGAGGTTCAAGTATTGCGCGGGGATGATTTGATCGGTGTCAATGTTGTCGCGCACCACGTAAACTTTGCCGGTGAAAACGGATTTTGTCATACCTGCAATTTGCCGGGAATGTGAGTTCGTTTCAATTTGAAAATGCAGTCGGGTGCGGCCAGCTTCAGCGTTGCATCGGGGGCGGGTTCTGGAGAAAATGAGCGGGTGGAACGATTGGGCAAGAATCGGGGCGGGTATTTCGGCGAGAATCTGGAGATTCACGTCGTCCTCAAGGATTTGAAGGCGGTGGCGCAGGCGCAGGGTTGGAGTCGGGAGCTGATTTATCTGGCGGGCAATTTGGAGGTGTTCGCCTTGCGCAAGCGCGGGGCAATGGGTGCCCGGCGGGTTTATATTTCTGCGGGCATTCATGGGGATGAACCAGCGGGACCGCTGGCAGTGCGGGAACTGATCCGGAAGAATGACTGGCCGGCAGAGCTGGAATTGTGGGTTTGTCCCTGCCTGAATCCGACGGGTTTTTTTCTGAATTCCCGGGAGAATGAGGATCGGAAGGATTTGAACCGGGATTACCGGGACACCGAGACGGGGGAGGTGGCGGCACATATTCGCTGGCTGGAGCGTCAGCCGGTCTTTGACGCAGCGTTTTGCCTGCATGAGGATTGGGAGGCCAATGGTTTTTATTTGTATGAGTTGAATCCAGAGGAACGCCCTTCGCTGGCGGAGGCGATGGTGGCGGCGGTGGCCCAGGGCTGCCCGATTGACCTGGCTTCGGAGATTGAAGGCCGGGAGGCCAGGGGGGGGATTATCAAACCCAATTTGGATCCGGGCGGACGGCCTTTATGGCCGGAGGCATTCTGGCTGCTGCAACACCGGTGCCGGTTGGTTTACACGCTGGAGGCACCGTCGGACTTTCCCCTGGCGGGACGGGTACAGGCGCTGTTGGCGGCGATGAAAGCGGCGCTGGGGTTGCTTGAATAAAATCTGCGATAGGTTGGCCTTGGCAGGCGGGTGATGGGCGCAAAAAATCTACAGCAACCAGGCAAAAGCCCCCATGATCAACAGTGCGTGGATCCAAACCGCGATGACGAGGAGTTTGGTGTAATTGCGGGCACTGCGGGTCTCACTCGGCATGGTCCGGTCGATCCCAAATAATTTTTGATAATGGCGCGCGCCGTAAATCCCGGCGCCCAACGTGAACAGGAACAGGCCCAGGAAAACGAGCCGCAAACCCAGAAAAAAAGCCGCGTTATTCTGCATGGGCAAGAGACTATTATGGCACCGCTTCGCGGGCCAGCCCCAGATTCAGCTTATTATTGCACCCCATAATTTTAAAGACCGGCGGCAAGACGGTTTCAGTTGACGTCAAGAGGGGGGTGCGTTCCTTCATTGCCCTGCTGATGGTCTTGCCGTAAAGTGTTCATTACAACATTGTAACACCCAACGAAGGCTGCTTGAGATTTGAAATCATGACGAAATTGCCATCCAATTTGGATCCAACGAAGACCGGTGCGGTGGAGGCGCACCGCGCCCGCCTGAGCACAGTCAGGGGTGGTGGCTCTGGCCCAAAGGGCGGGTGGATATTTATTTCTGTTCTGGTGCTCCTGGCCTTGGGGTTGGGGGCGCTCGTTAACTGGCGCCTAAACACCGCAGCCACGGCCAAACCGGCGGGAGGTCGGGGAGGCATGGGGGGGCCGGTGCCGGTGGTGACCGGACAGGTGATGAAAACCAATGTGGCGGTTTATTTGGAAGGACTGGGCACGGTGCAGGCTTTCAACTCTGTGACCGTGCATGTGCGGGTGGACGGCCAATTGGAAAAAGTTAATTTTACTGAAGGGCAGGCGGTGCACGCGGGCGAAGTACTGGCGGAAATTGATCCCGCACCTTATCTCGCCACCCGCGCACAAGCGGCAGCCAAGAAGGGACAGGATGAAGCCCAATTGAATTTGCAACGCATCGAACTGAAGCGGGAGGCGGATTTGCTGGCGGCCAAGATTAATTCCCAAGACAGCTATGACCAGGTGGCGGCCCAAGTCAAAACCCTGGAAGCCGCGGTAACGGCGGATCAGGCGGCCATCGATTCCGCCCAAGTGCAGGTGAATTACACAAAGGTTACTTCCCCCCTGGATGGTCTGACGGGGGTGCGGCTGGTGGATCAGGGAAATATTGTGCATGCGAGCGATGCCGGTGGACTGGTCGTCATTGCGCAGATGCGGCCCATCTCGGTGATGTTCACCCTGCCGGAGCAAAATCTGGCCCAAATCCAGCAGCAAAGTCGCGCCGGCATTCTCACGGTGCTGGCGACGGACCGGGACAATACCACCGTGCTGGACCGTGGCCAAGTGACGGTCATCGACAATTCGATCGATCCGACCACAGGGACCATCCGACTTAAAGCCACCTTTCCCAATGAGAAAACGCAATTGTGGCCGGGACAATTCATTAACACCCGATTGCAATTGTTGACGCGGACAAATGCTTTGGTGGTGCCCGAGGCGGCCGTGCAGCGTGGCCCCAAAGGTGCGTTTATTTTTGTGGTGAAAGATGAGGACACGGTTGAGGTGCGGGCCGTGACGGTTGGACAAATCCAGGATGGACTGGCGTTAATCAACGACGGCTTGGACATGGGAGAGGAAGTTGTGGTAGATGGCCAGTATAAATTGCAAGACGGGTCGCGCATCCGGCTGGCCGGATCCGGCACGCCCGGGAAGGGGATCGCGACAGCCACCAATCGCCCGTGAACCTATCCGAACCATTCATCCGGCGACCGGTGGCCACCGCGCTGCTCATGGTCGGCGTGGTGCTGATGGGCTGCCTGGGATATTCACTGCTGCCCGTGTCTTCCCTGCCGCCGGTGGATTTTCCCACGGTACAAATCGTCGCCCAATATCCCGGTGCGAGTCCCGGCGTGATGGTGTCTTCAGTGACCACCCCGCTGGAGCGCCAGTTTGGCCAGATCAGCGGACTGGATAGCATGACCTCCGTAAGTTCCTTTGGCAACGCGGGCATCACCCTGCAATTCAACCTGGACCGGGACATTGATGCGGCGGCCGAGGATATTCAAGCGGCCATCAATGCGGCAGGAGGCGTGTTAGCCACCATGCCCAGTCCCCCTACTTATAGCAAGGTCAACCCGGCGGACACGCCCATCCTGACGCTGCAAATTTCCTCGGATACTCTGCCGCTGGAGAAGGTGAATGACATTGTGGACACGGTGCTGGCGCAAAAGCTCAGCGAAGTGACGGGAGTAGGCTTGGTGACCATTGAAGGCAATCAAAAGCCCGCGGTGCGGGTGCAGGCCAATCCCACCGCACTGGCCGCCTATGGCATCGGGCTGGAGGATGTGCGTGCGGCTTTGGCCGCCAATAACGTAAATGCCCCCAAAGGCAGCTTCGACGGACCCCGGCAGTCCTATGCCATTGGCGCGAATGACCAGTTGATTTCTGCCGCAGATTTCGCGGCCGTTATCGTGGCATACACGAACGGTTCGCCGGTGCGCTTGTCGGACATTGGCCAGGTCATTGACAATGTGGAGAACGTGCGGCTGGGTGGCTGGGTGGCTGGCAAACCCTCCGTGATTCTGGACATCCAACGACAACCCGGCGCGAATATCATTGAGACGGCCACGCGGGTGAAAGCCTTGCTGCCGAAACTGGAGGCCTCCATTCCGCCCACCGTCAAGGTGGGCATTCTCACTGACCGGACGGAAACCATTCGGGCTTCGATTGCCGATGTACAGTTTACCCTGGCCCTGGCGATCGCGCTGGTGGTTATGGTGATTTTTGTGTTTTTGCGAAAATTCTGGGCCACGGTCATTCCGGGGATTGCCCTGCCGCTGGCGGTGGTGGGTACTTTTGGCGTGATGAAGCTGGCGGGCTTCAGCCTGGATAATTTGTCCCTGATGGCACTTACCATTTCCACCGGCTTCGTGGTAGATGATGCCATCGTGATGATCGAAAACATCGTGCGATATATTGAAATGGGCGAGACGCCGATGAATGCCGCCTTGAAGGGATCCAAGCAAATTGGCTTTACCGTCATCTCGCTGAGCGTATCCCTTATTGCCGTTTTTATCCCCTTGCTGTTCATGACCGGCATGGTGGGCCGGCTCTTTCGAGAATTCGCGCTGACGGTGAGCATCGCCGTGGCGGTTTCCGCCGTGGTTTCGCTGACCCTCACGCCCATGCTGTGTGCCCGGCTGCTGAAACCGGAAGGGGAGCAGAAGCCGGGGCGTTGGTTTGCCATCACGGAAGCCTGGTTCCGTGCCTGGTTAAATGCCTACGACCGCGGGTTGCAATGGGTCCTGCGCCACCAGCCACTAGTGCTCGGAGTGTTTTTTATCACGCTGGGAGCCACCGTCTATTTGTACATCATTATCCCCAAGGGGCTCCTGCCGCAACAGGATACGGGCATGATTATCGGGGTCACCGATGCGGCCCAGACGATTTCCTTTGAGGCGATGGTGGAGCGGCAGCGGGCAGTGGCGGAAATTGTCGGCCATGATCCGGATGTCGTGAGTGTGGCCTCGTTTGTGGGGGCGGGCACGGTTAACCAAACAGTGAATTCCGGCCGCCTCTATATCAGCCTCAAACCGCGCCACCAGCGGGCGCAAAGCGCGAGCCAGATTATTGACCGGCTCCGGGAGGCCACCAAAGATATTGAAGGGATCTCCTTATTCATGCAGGCTGCGCAGGATGTGCAAATTGACAGCCGGGTCAGCCGCACACAATATCAATATACACTGGAAGACGCCGACGATGCCGAACTGGCGGCATGGGCCCCCAAGCTGCTCGCCAAATTGCAGTCCCTGCCGGAATTGACGGACGCGGCCTCCGACCAGCAGTCCCAAGGCTTGCAATTGAGCGTGGAGGTGGACCGCGATGCGGCGGCCCGGCTGAATGTGCAACCGGCGGCGATTGACAATACATTGTATGATGCCTTTGGGCAGCGCCAGGTGGCCATTATCTTCACCCAATTGAGCCAGTATCGGGTGATTCTGGAGGTGGCCCCGGCGTTTCAACGCAATCCGGCCTCGCTCAGCCACATTTACGTGAAATCCACCATGGGACAAATGGTGCCCTTGAGTGCTTTTTCCCAGGCCAAAATCGTGCCAGCGCCACTGGCCATCACCCACCAAGGGCAGTTTCCCGCGGTGACACTTTCGTTCAACATCCGGCAGGGTAGTTCCCTTGGCGAGGCAGTGGACGCCATTCAGCGGGCAGGCGAGGAAATTCAATTGCCGGAAACTGTGGTCGCGAGTTATTCCGGCAGTGCGGCCGAATTTCGCGCTTCCCTAACCAGTGAACCTTTCCTGATTCTGTCCGCCATTGTGGTGATTTACATTATTCTGGGCGTCTTGTATGAAAGCTATGTGCATCCCCTCACGATTTTGTCGAGCCTGCCTTCGGCCGGGGTGGGGGCTTTGTTGGCCATGCTATTAACGCATACGGAACTGTCGTTGATCGCCCTGATTGGCATTATTTTGCTCATGGGAATTGTGGAGAAAAACGCCATAATGATGATTGATTTCGCTTTGGAGGCCGAGCGCCACGAGGGGCTCTCTCCGGAACAATCCATTTACCAGGCTTGTTTGCTGCGTTTCCGGCCGATCATGATGACTTCCATGGCTGCGTTGCTCGGGGCTCTGCCATTGGCGCTGGAGCAGGGATCCGGTTCCGAATTGCGCAAGCCCCTGGGCATTGCCATTGTAGGCGGATTGGTTATCTCCCAATTTCTGACCCTCTATACCACCCCGGTGATCTATCTTTACTTGGACCGGCTGGCAAATCGTTTGCGCGGCCGGGCGGCCGTGGCGGCTCCGCCACAAGTCGGCCAATTCGTGAAAAGCGCTTCGGTGCGATGAACATTTCCGGTCCATTCATTCGCCGCCCGGTGGGCACATCCCTATTGGCCCTGGGCTTGTTCATGCTGGGGCTGGCGGCCTACCGGTTGCTGCCGGTGGCCCCGGTACCGAGGGTGGATTTTCCGGTGGTTTCCGTGGGAGCCAGCCTGCCGGGGGCAGCGCCCGCCACCATGGCTTCGGCAGTGGCAGCGCCGTTGGAAAAACGGCTTGGCCAGATTGCCGGGGTGACCGAAATGACCTCTGGCAGCACGCTGGGGGCTTGTTCGGTGACGGTGCAATTTGATTTAAACCGTAAAATTGATAGTGCCGCGCGCGACGTGCAAGCCGCCATCAATGCGGCCGCTGCCGATCTCCCCCTGGATCTGCCAGGCCCGCCCACGTGGCGCAAAGTTAATCCGGCTGATTCTCCCATCATGGTGCTCGCCCTGACCTCGGACACCTTGCCAGCTGCAACCATTTTTCAGTATGCGGATGAAATCATTGGCCAAAAGTTAAGCCAAGTGGAGGGCGTCAGCCAAGTGGGCATCAGTGGCTCCGAAAAATCCGCCGTCAACGTGCTGGTGGATCCTACCGCGCTGGCCGCGACGGGTTACAGCCTGGAGGATATGCGCACCTTGTTGGGACGGGTCAATGTGGATTTGCCCAAGGGCAGCATAAACGGGTCCAAACAAGCTTACATCATTGAGAGCAATGATCAGCTGACCGGGGCGGGCCAATATCAACGCCTCATCTTATCGCAAAAAAATGGAGTGCCGGTCAGGCTGGATGCGTTAGGGCAGGTGGTGCAAGGGGTGGAAAATGACCGGCAGGCGGCATGGTCAGGCACCAACCAGGCCGTGCTGTTATTTGTCATGAAACAAGCCGGGGCGAATGTGATAGACACGGTAGAGCGCATTCGGGCCGCGCTGCCGGGTGTCAAACAGTGGATTCCACCCGCCATCAAATTCACCCAGATCAATGACCGGACAACGACGATTCGTGCCTCATTTCATGACGTGCAGATTTCGCTGGGTTTGACGGTTGCCCTGGTAGTCATGGTAATATTTCTCTTTTTGCGCCGGTTCTGGCCTACTTTTATTGCCAGTATCACCGTGCCCTTGGCGATTGCCGGCACCCTGGGGGTAATGTATCTATTAAATTTCAGCTTGGACAATCTATCCTTGATGGCCATCACCATTTCGGTGGGCTTTGTCGTCGATGATGCAATTGTGGTGATTGAAAACACTTTTCGCTTTATCGAGCAGGGCGAGGACACCATGTCTGCCACCGTGAAAGGTGCCCGGCAGATTGGTTTTACGGTGGTCTCCATGAGCCTATCCCTCATCGCGGTGTTTATACCGTTGCTGTTTATGGGCGGACTGGTGGGGCGGCTGTTTCATGAATTTGCGGTTACGCTAAGCGTGGCAATTTTCGTTTCCGGAGTGATTTCCCTGACCCTGACTCCGACACTGTGCTCCCGATTTCTCCGGCCGAATTCAGACTATGGTCCGCCCGGTCGATTTGCCCGCACGATTGAACGGGGTTTTAACTGGTTGCTGGGGGGGTACGAGCGCAGTCTGCGTTGGGTCTTGCGGCATCAATCATTGATGCTGGTGGTAGCCCTAGCCACCTGCCTGTTTACTGTTTTCCTTTACGTGGTCGTGCCCAAAGGTTTTTTTCCGCAGCAGGACACCGGTATGATGATGGGTATTACCGAGGCGTCACAGGATATTTCCTTTGCCGCGATGTCGCGCCTTCAAAAAGAGGCTGCCGCGATGGTGCTGGCCGATCCGGCAGTGGCGGCCATGGGATCCTTCATTGGTGCGGGTGGTGGTGGGGTGCTGAATAATGGCCGGATGTTTATTGCGCTCAAACCCAAGTCCGTGCGCAAGGTGGGGGTGGAGGAAGTGATTGCCCGCTTACGTCCCAAACTGGCCCGCTTGCAGGGGATTAACCTGTTTCTGCAACCGGGTCAGGATATTCGCGTGGGCGGCCGTCCCACGAAATCCCTCTATCAATATTCCCTCACCACCGTCAACCTGCAGGACTTGCTTTTTTGGTCCGAAGCCCTGGTAAACCGGCTTCGCCAGTTCCCAGAATTAAAGGAAGTGACCAGCGACCAACAGGCGGGAGGTTTGCAGGCCATGGTGGAAATTGACCGAGTCATGGCGGCCCGCTTGAATGTCTCACCGGCCGCCATCGACCAAACCCTCTACGATGCCTTTGGCGAGCGACAGGTTTCAGTGATCTACCAGAAATATGACCAATTTCACGTGATTCTCAAGGCCCAACCGCAATTTTTGAAAAATCCGGATGCCCTGCAAAAAATTTATGTGAAATCCACCACCGGCCAACAGGTTCCGTTGGCGAGCGTGGCGCGATTTATCATGGGCAACACTTACCTCTCCGTGAATCATCAAGGCCAGTTTCCGGCGGCCACAATTTCCTTCAACCTCGCTCCGGGCGTAGCGTTGGGGACGGCGACCGAATTAATTGAAAAAGCCAAGGAGGAATTGCGGATGCCCACCAGTGTGCAAGGCAGTTTTCAAGGCACAGCACAGGTTTTTCAGACCTCCCTGGCGAATCTACCGCTACTGTTCGGCGCCGCACTGGTCACGGTCTACATCGTCCTGGGCATGCTTTACGAAAGCTGGTTGCATCCGCTGACCATTCTGTCATCGCTGCCATCCGCTGGCGTCGGAGCATTGCTGGCCCTGATCCTATGTGGTTACGACCTGTCGCTGGTTTCATTCATTGGTATTATTTTGCTTATGGGCATCGTCAAAAAGAATGCCATCATGATGGTGGATTTTGCGATTGGGGTGGAGCGGCAGGAAAATCTAAGCCCCGAGGAGGCGATCTACCAAGCCTGCATCATCCGGTTTCGTCCGATCATGATGACTACCATGGCTGCGCTATTGGGCAGTGTGCCGCTGGCCGTGGGGATGGGCACGGGGTCCGAATTACGCCAACCGATGGGAGTTGCGGTGGTGGGTGGTCTGTTATTATCCCAAACCATCACACTCTACACCACGCCGGTGATTTATGTGCAGTTGGAAAGGCTCAAGCAATGGGTGGCCCGCCAAGGGCAAGTTGTCCGTTCGCGACTCACGGGGTGGCAACCCCGGCTGGCAGCGTGATGAGGTCAAAGGTCTGGTACGATGCGGCGTTGTAAATGTCCATGGAGCCGGCATTTTCTTTGCAATTCCGCATTGCCTTTTTATCCCCTTGCTGACATACTCCACGAATCAGTTGTCGGGGCGTAGCGTAGCCTGGTAGCGCGCTTGTTTCGGGTACAAGAGGTCGTGAGTTCGAATCTCACCGCCCCGACCATTTTTAAAGGGTTTTCGATAGTTCTTGACTATTTCTATCTTTTATCTATCATGTTAATAGATGAAAGACGATGCATCTAACGAAGTTAAGGAAATCAAACGCAACGGCGTTTCCGTTCGCATTCGCCCCACCAAGAAGAACGGCACCGACTATTTTGTGCTCGATTACCGTGTGCAGGGCCAGCGCAAGCTCGTTTGGCGCTCCTCCATGGCCGACGCACGGGATGCCGCCAATGATGCCATTGATAAAATCACCGAGGGCCAAGCCGAAGTCCTCAACCTCAAATCCGCCGACGCTCATTCCGTTATCCGCGCCCGCGCCATCCTGACCGGCAGCGAAGGTGAGACGAAGATAGATTTGGCGATAGATGAAGTCGTCCGCATTGGGGCCGACGCCATCCGGGCGCTGCGGGGCAGGGCGACCCCTCAGGAGGCCATCCGCTACTGGCTGGAGAAACACAATATTGAGTTGCCTCGCATTACCGTGCTGGACGCCGTCGCGCTATTGACGAAGCAGGCCGAGTCGGACGGCAAATCCGACTTGCGCCGCAAGCAACTGGCCAATGTCCTCGACCGCTTTGCCGAAGTATTCAAGGTGGATGTCCAGGCGCTCACTCCCAAGATGGTGGCCGACCATCTGACCGCCTTGCCCCTGGCCGAACGTACCCGCCGCAACCACCGGGACGTGATTGGATTTTTCAACCGGTGGCTGGTGCTCCGGGGTTACCTGGCCAAGGGCACCGACTGGCTGGAAGGGGTTCAGAATTACAGCGCCCGCAAGCTCGGGGAAATTTCCACCTACACACCCGAGGAAATGCGGCGGCTGATTGCTGCCGCTGACGAGCGGATCCTGCCCCTGATCCTCATTGGCGGGTTTGCCGGCCTGCGCCATGCCGAGATTACCCGGCTGGATTGGCAGGATATTGACCTGTCCGAGGGATTCATTGAGGTGAAGGCGAGCAATGCCAAGACCGACACCCGGCGCATTGTGCCCATGCACGACAACCTGAAGGCGTTTTTAAAGCCTTTGGCCAAGGAAAGCGGTCCGGTCATCACCCTGGTAAATACCACCAAGCAGCTATTGCGCACCGCAGCGGCTACGGGCAAGCCCAAGGAAGCCATCGAGGCGCTGGAATGGAAACACAACGCATTGCGGCACACCTACATTTCCGCCCGGGTGGCCGAGTTGGGGGACATTCCCCGCGTGGCGGATGAGGCCGGCAACAGCCCCCAAGTCATCCGCACAAATTATTTGAAGCGGATGCGGCCGGCAGCCGCGGCAGAGTGGTTTGCGATTCAACCGAACCCCCACGGACAACAAATGACATTCGAAGATTCATAATATGAAAGTTGCAATGGAAGGCCTATCAACCATAGTACCGGGAAACCCGGCGGAAGTGAGTGATGAATTTCTAAAGGATTCCGGCGACAAGGTGGTTATATTACATGCGAAATTGGAAAGGCCGCACCAACAGGCCGGGCAGGAATTTTTGTACTTGGTGGCGCCCTTTAAGCTAGTGAAAGGGTTGCAATGGGAGCAAGCGGGCGCAGGGGTTTTTTGCCAAACAGAAGCCGAGGTCAAGGAGACTTGCGACAACCTGATGGCTCGCTTTAAGAGAACTTTGGTGGTTACCCAATGTGCCGGCGGAGGGTCTGTTGGTTGGGCGACACTTGTCCGGCGATATTGTGTAGAATGGGTATACTTCTATGGGGATATGCCTGGCGGGAAAAAATCCTGGGTGGCAGTTATGCGGGAGACGGATCAAGACACGTTGGAAACCAAAACGATCCGGCAAAAGGAAACTGATTCGGAAGGCGAAGCCAGGTATTGGGCGGGCAAGTGGCGGGAAGAATACGTGAAGAAAACACCGGATTATTTAAATTCGGGCAATTTGAGTTTAACGCCACCGCCCCCGGCGCGCTGCAACGAGCTCACGGCCGCTGACCGGCAGGATTTGGGAAATGCCAAACTGAAGGCCTTGCAAAAGCAATGGCCGCAATGTTTTAAAATTTTCGAGCGCCGGAAAGCAAATCCGGGGGTCAAAATTGCTGATCGAGAGATGGAGGATGCCTATTTGTTGGACCGGGTCAGAGCAGGGGGAGAACCGGCTTTGAAAGCTGCCGCCGGGGACAAAGTGCGGGCCGATATGCAGCTCATTGCCTCCTTGAACAAGGCCGGGCAAAATTACGCGAAGCGAGGCAAAAGCAAGATCATTGATGCGGCGATCTTTCTGATTGCGTTCAAATGGGAGCTGGGCTGGTGTTATCTATCCGACGAGGAACTGGCACAGAGACTAGGCGAGGTCCTCGAGACCAAATTCACCGCGGGACAGGTGAAACAATTTCGGTATCGCACTCTGGGGCTGGTGGGAAAACATCAGCCCGGCCCGGCTCCAAAATCGGAGTAAACGGGTTCCGGGACAAATTGGTTTTGCGTTTGTCCCATATAGCTGCGGATTTTTTTCATCAGCCTAGAGTCATCATCGTGCAGGTCAGCGCAACTGAATCAGTTGACTTGCCACAGATGATGTATGAATGCACCCAACCTATTAGAACCGCAGTTAAATGCACCCGGCGCACGTTACGTTGACGCGCCCAAACTCCTGGAGGTTTTGTTCGATGAGCAATGCCGGCCATCGCTCCGGTGGCTCCGGGAGCAGCAAGCCAAACGCAAAATCCCATCCGTAAAAATCGGCCGTTTGGTCTTTTTTGACCCCATCGCTTGCAAAGCCGCGCTCAGCGCTCGCAAATAAGAGATGCGGCCATGAAGTCCCCAATGAAATGGAACCGCGCCAGCGGCAGCACCAAACGCAGGATTGAGCGAGTCATGAGGCTGGGCGAGCGTGGTGCCCGCCGCGCTTTGCCGTCCGAAAAACGCCGGGAATTTTTGACAAGGGTGGGGTATGCCGCATGACACGCTACAATTCCCCCTGCCGTTGCTGGCGTATGAAAAGACGCCACACGCCCGGCTGGATGCTGCAATTACATACGCGGCAATCTGCACCGGCAGAAACCGATTCAAAGTGCTTTCTCCCACCCAGGCCGCGCAAGAATTGATCGGATCACCCCCACTGACCGCGAGTAATGGAGTCTCAGCCGACGAGATCAAGGCCATTTTATTAGGGTGCAAATATTGCGGAGTGGTGGCACCGAAAACAAAATCACAGGCAAATTATTGGATGCAATGCTTCCAAAGGGTGGAAAATTTCCTGCAATCGTGGAAAGCATCGGGACACACCATCCCATGGACCCGGGTACCAGGACGCATGGTTTTTGAGGCCCGCGATGGCAACGCCTGGACCTATCGGAGATTCACAGCACTATGCGCGGTGAATGCCGTTATTGGTTCAAAGCCGGTCGCCATCGTAACCCGCAATCGCGTCCGCGCCGGGATGCTGGGATATTCAAGTGGTTCAGTGTTATTTGACGACGCTGGCCAACTAACCACATCAGGACGCGCCTTGCTCGAATCACGAGAGGATCAGGCCTTTCCCCCGGAACTCGTGCCCACCACCAGCCAGGCCAGGACACTGATCGACAACCTTGTAAAAACCGGCTTGCTACACCGTTTTACACCGCCCAAACGCGGCAGCCTGACCTGGTATAGCAAGACCCTGCCAAACGAGCTAATCGGTATGGAACTGATTCGTCGCGCCAAACGAACCGCCAGCAATCCCCGGTTAAAAGAGCTTGGGGAGATGCTCGAGCGAGCGAAAAACGGCGAAGCCCCATTATGTGGCGAAACTCAGGAGTCGTCGCAACATAATAGCGAGTCGCCACGTAATAGGGGAATCGCCACCCAGTGGCCACCCGATAGCCACTCCGTCGCCACCCCATCGCCACTTAATGCTGCTGTCAATGCGGCTGGTCTTAATGCTCCTAAAAATGCTTCAGCATATGCGGGGACGGTGAGCACACCCACCAGCCATGAAAAAACCGGCCGAGAGGATCCACAGGTCGATTATTGGGCACCCGATAAAGTTGAGGAAAGACGCCAGGGTTTCCAAAAAATCAGGGAGTCACTGAAGTGACAACCACCGCAACCCGCCACCATGCCCACTGAATTTTCCATGCTCGCCGCCGCGATTGACGCCGACAATGGCCCGCTGCCGCCCTTCATCGCCCGGCTGATCCAACACGCGCCGGAATCCTTCGACGACGCTCGCGCCGGCCAGGTTGCCGCCGCTGTGCGCGCCATGCGCGCCGCCCGTGAGCCAGTCAATTTGGCCACCGTGGGTGGAAATTGCCCGCAGTTTTTGAATTTCATCGTTGCCGAGCTATCCGAGCCGATGTCGCCCGAGGCCGCCGAGCATTACGCTCCAGATATTTGGCAGGCCTACGAAATCCGCCGGGCCGCCGGCATCGGGGAGAGCTTGGTTAGAGGCCTGGAGTCCACGCCAGAAAAAGCCAAGGCCCTCATTGCCGCCGCGCATTCCGCGCTCAACCACATTGCCAGCGAGGCGAATCCCCTCGTTGAACGCCTGGCCGCCCGGCTCTATTCACCGATCGTCAGACCGCAGGAGCCAGAACCGCGCTATTTCATCGGACCGGTCGGAATTTGCACCCCGGCCAACCTCACCACCATTTCCGCCCAGGCCAAGGCCGGCAAATCCGCCGCCAAAAGCGCCATGATGGCCGCCACCTTTGCCGGCCCCAGCACGGACTGCCTCGGCTTCCAGTCACAAAACCCCCACGGCTATGCCGTGGTGGACCTGGACACCGAGCAGGCACCGTTTGACCATTGGAATGTCATTGAGCAGGCCAGGCGCCGGGCCGGGGCCGAGCGTGTGCCCGCGTGGTTAAAGTCCTACTGCCTGACAGGTTTTAACGCCGCCGACGTGCGTAGCGCGATCCGTATCGTGCTGGAGCAGGCGGCCCGGGAATTCGGAGGGATCCATTCCATTTTCATTGATGGCATCGCCGACGCCGCCCATGATGTAAACGATCCAGCCGAGGCGGGAGAATTTGTGGCCGAGCTTCATCGACTGGCGATTGAGTTCGCTTGTCCAATTCTGAACATCATCCATGTGAACCCCGGCAGCGAATCCAAAACGCGCGGCCATCTTGGCTCCCAACTGGAGCGCAAATCAGAGACGAACCTGCGGTTGGAAAAAGACGACCAAGGCGTCACTGTCATATGGGCCGATAAAAACCGCCGGGCACCCATCCCAAAAAGCACCGGTCCCCGTTTTGCATGGTGCGAACCCTCCGGGATGCACATCAGCATCGAAAGCCGCCAAAGTTCACGGGAGATGGACGCAATTCAAGGCCTGCAAACCGAGGCCGAAGCGGTATTCACCGCCGCCCGAAAAGCTGCCATTTGCTACCGGGATTTTATCACATTTCTGGAAAACGAGGTTCACGTCTCAAAATCCACCGCAATGCGCCGTTTGGGTCAAATGCTCAGAGCTGGCGTTATCACCAAGGAACTCACTGGAATATATGCACTTACAAAGAAATAGGTTCAGGGTTCAAATTGGGTTCAAATTGGGTTCATTGAACCCGGTTAGGGTCATGGGTTCACCCGCCTATATGTAGGCGGGAACCATGAACCCGAGACCAAATGACACCGCCAGGCAATTTGGCGGCGTGCAGGTAGGTAGCCCAGATTACGAGAAAGCACCGGAAAATAATTTCTCCATCAGGCAATCAGTTCATCCGAGGCCAGCCCGGCCGACCGTTGCGGTGTAAACCCGGTTTTGTAATTCGCTCATGTGGGGACGTCGGGATTCCTTCCCTAGATAGGGGAGTAGGTATTGGGAAAAGATTTCTTAAGGGGGGGGCCACGGCACTACCCAGGCCGAGGCAGACGCCACTCCATCCAGCCCCGCCGTTGCCCTGTTTTGCTTTGGATTCAAAGTCGTTTATTTGGTGTTTTTTCATATTTTCGTGCCGCTCGCGTTGAGGGCGGTGGGGACGAAGTCCCCTACTGAATTTCTCGCACAAAAAGATTCCTTAGGAAATATTATTGACTATCAATTCGGTTGACAGTCAGCCCCCGGCCTTCGCCATTATCGCGGACATGGTTTCCCACCGGCCATGGACGGTGCGAGGCAATGAACCATCCCCCGCAAGCTGGCGAATCCGGCGGCCTGTCCAACCGAACAACTTTCCAACCTCATCAGCGGAAATCAGCGGCGCAAGCGCCTTGAGCGATGATTTGGATTTGCGCTTCATTGTGTATCAATTACGAAACCGAAACGATGTTGTAAATTGACGCATAGCGACAGAAAGGAGGGGCCTGCCGCCGTAGCAGACGCCGGCCCGGTGGCGGGCCTCCAGCGTTGCGGGATCGTTCATAGTATATCATTTAGGAAACCGAAACGATGTTGGAAAATGGGTCATAGCGACCGGCTGCAGGGGGTTTACCCCCTGCATGAATTCTACTGGTAACAGGTTCCCTATGTGTATTTGGGCCCTGCCGTGGTGCAAACGTAGCCATGCTATGGACCATGCTGTGAACCATACGCACAAGCCGTGCGGCAGCCAGGCAGCGCCGCGGATACGCGGAAACACCATTCACCTGCCAACCGAACCGCTTTTCACAGCGGACGCCATTTAACGGTTTATCCATTGCCCTATAACATTGGCCATGCGGCTTTTTGTTGTCACGTCAATAACGGGGCACACCAATTAGCACCTAACGGCACCCACCCCCAACACTTCGCCGAGGGGATATTTCTCGGTAAAAGCATGCTTTTTCGAGGGGTCAACGAACTGGAATGCTTACCACCATCCCGGTTTTGCCTTGTCTTGGCCATCGCTGCCGGACCTTCGTTACCGGTGATTACCGGCAGACCATGGCTTCAGGCGAACTATCGGCTATTTGCATTCTGGTACATTATGCTACTTCGCTACGCTCAAAACCCACGAACGCGCACCTTCCGGCGTCCATTTTAGCAGGGACATCCCTCACCCCGCGCGTGCCTGTCGCTTTCGCGCTAACGCGCTCAGCCCGCGCCATCACCGGTGATCGAAAGTCATTCTCGGCGCGGGCACGCTTGCCGTCGCGCGGGATCATCACGTCATTCTCAGTTTCGATATCCAGCTTCCATTTCGGCGGTTGGGGTGGTCGTACAGCTCACCCGCGCGAGGCCAGGCAATACCTGCTCAGGCTAACGCCTTCGTTTAGGCAACCGGGCGCTAATGCACCCGGCCATTCACCCGGGTGGACCGTACCGCCAGCAACCCCGGTCGCGAGAGCCGTCCGTTTTGCTCCGGGCTCGGGCCAGAAGCGCCTCGATCCTGCGCAAAGCCGGCGGCACACGCTCCCTTAAACGCCGTCCGCAAGGACCGAAAGCAGGCAGACCCTCCGCCCCGACGACTGCGTGCCTGGGCGGCCGGATGCCCCATGCACCCTGGCACCGCCGCCCCAGCACTCCGCCGACGGTTCGGAGAGTCAGCGCACGGGCTTCGCGCTCCCGCGACTGCGCCTCGCTGGGACAGCCGCACTTTGTAACCCGTGCGGCAAAACACCCGCCTCACTGCGCCGGCCCCTCCGCCCCCAAAATCGGCACCGTTCGGCTGAGCGCGCGGCCTGACTCGCCACCTTGCCGACCGCTCCACTCCATTCCACTAACGCTCCGGTGGTCGCCGGTGCGGCTCGCACCTACGCGATCGTTCCATTCCGCTCCGACGGATCGCCAAGCCGCCGAGACAGGGTGAAAACGCGCGCTCTCCCGGTCGTGAGCACAGCCATTTTCGCTGCGGGCTCGGCCAGAAGCGCCTCGACCCTCCGCGAAAACCGGCCGGCCTCACTCCCAAAACCATATCGGCCTGACCCTCCATCCATCAGTCTGCGCGCCAGGCGTCCGGGAGCACCCTGCCGCCCTTGCTCCCGCCGCCCCGGCGCTCCGCCAGATGCTTGGAGAGTCAGGAGAGGGGGCTTCGCGCAAATGCGACTGTGCCCACGAGCCCTTCACGCCAGCTAAACTATGGCTCTGCGGGCGACTGTCATGCGGGACCGGCCGGTGCTACGATGCTCGCAAGCTGCGCGTCTGGGCACCGGCCTTGCTACCGGGTCCTGGCATATCACACTTTGTGCATTCGGTCGCTCGTGCCTCGCTTCCACATTTATCCGAATCGCGCCGACAACTCCCCGCCCGCGGGACCCTTCGGCGCTGGATAAATGTTGCACAAAGTGCTGATATGCCCAGACCCGCTGCCGCGCTGTCACGGAGCCTGCGAACCCGCCCCTCGCGCTCGGGCGGGGCAGGCCCCGCGCCAGTTTGCAGGCATCCCGCACGCCAGCCGCCCGCTGCCGCCTTTTATAATATATGGCGTGGAAGGCCCCGGAACCCCCGCCAACCCCAAAACGCCAGCCACGCTGTGGCCTCGCCCCCTCCATCCCCAGGGGGCTGCGCCGAGGCCGGCCCAGCCGGATCAACCATTTCTCTTAGCGCAGTTGCATGGACCGGGAACAGCCGCAGCTATGCCAGCATTGCATGAGCGACTAAGGGGTTTTCCCAATGACAAAACAACCCGCAGAGCCGTGCATCCGGCAACTTGGGTCATATTCTTTTTGTAATCGCTCCTGATCCTGTTGCGTCAGACGCGTCCAGCGCGTTGGCGCGTGCGCCCTTTTTGCGATGTCAAAACCGTTCGGGAGGTTGATGCTGATGATGTCCGTAACCAGAAAACGGTCATGCACGTCCGGCCAAATATAGACCTCACAGGTAATTCCCGCCGCCTCCAATTGATTGCTCCATGCCGCGAAATCGGCGTTCCAAGCCCCTAGCCCTTGCGTCACTAATTTGCCGGCGGTATCGCGTCTCCAGCTCGCCCGGTGGATTTGAATCAGCGGCCGTAGTTCTTTGCTGCCGGAGGATAGAAGGATTTGCGGAAATTCCTCATAATTCTCAGCAGCCGGATCAATGTATGGGTCAACGAACATCAGCAGCCGCGCCTGTTTCAGGAGCGGCCAGAGCGTTTCCAGATAATTTTTCGTTGTCCGTGAGATTTCCTCGGAATGAGAACGGTTCTCCCACCATGCGGTTGTGTTTAACCGCTCAATGGAGGTAATGGAGGCATCGTGTCCATTTTCACCTGCCATTTGGTCGTCGGCTACGATGGCCCGACAACGTCCCTTGTCATTGATCGCCTGCGCTTCCCATAGCCATTCGTCGTCTTCGTTCGGATCCGTTTTTAGTTTGCCCTCAACAGTAATAATCCGGTTTCGTTTCTTTGCGAAGCTGAGGAATGCCTTGCCGCGGTCGTTCAAGCTGCTTAGGAATGCCGACCATCCGCCATTTCGTAAGTCTAGGAACAATCCTTCGGCCCGGCACAAGTCATTGAGCGAGCCAATCCCGGAATCCAAGGCATTTGGACTGGTGGCGTGGGCTGGACTGAATGCCCTGGGAACAATAGCAAATTGAGAAAGCATAGCTCAATGAAACATCTCCTTGTAACCCTCCTCGAAAAATCCGCCTGGCCAGCTTTTAATGAGTTCGCCAATAACATTCAGCGGCATTTGCCGAACCAGGCTTTGGGACCCGTCCGGTTCAACAAACAGAATGGAAACGTCATTCGCATTGACTGGTGTTTTCCCAGCAGGCAAGGTTTTTAAGTGCGTCTCGCGGATGCGGCGCATGATGCGAAGAATCAAGTGCTCGCTGTGAGTTTCGAGCAGGAAAGTGTTTTTGCGATCACCAAGTGCCGATTCGATAAATAGGTCTCCCAATTCTGCTTGCAGCGCCGGGTGCAGGTGGATTTCCGGCTGCTCGATCGCAATGATTTTTGAGTCGTCAGCGTAGGCGTGAACCAGCACTGGCAGAACTTGGCTAATGCCGATGCCTACATCCCGATGCGTCACCGGCGTTCCGCTCCGCATATCCATCAGCACTAGCTCGTCATACTGTTCGCCTATGCTCTCGTGAATTTCCCGCAGAATCTGTGCCGCCTCTTTCGATGGATCCTTGATACCGTAAGTAGGCATCTCGCCGTCATCATGTGGATGGCCACTGGGCGCATGACCTTCCGCAATCTCTTCAATCGGCAATCCCTCAATTGCGTCGGCCAGCCGTTTCTCGAGTTCGTCCATAGGCGTGAGCGGCCGGATTTTTAATTGGTATTTAGTTTGCAGCGCATCAGCACCCAGCCAGACGTTCACCGATTCCCTGACTTTTGCATTTGTCCGAACCACGTCCCATGCATAGCCGCCACCGGCAAGCCAGTTGCCGTCATGATCATCGCCGAAAGCTAAATGGCGGCGAGGAAACGAACGCAGCGGCCCAAGGTAGCGAACCCGGTCCAATTGTTTCTCCAATGCACTGTTGACACCCAGAACCAAATCAGCCACCGCCTTAGGGATGAATAGTCGTGCGGCATTGATGAGTTGTTCAACACGTTGCGCCATCGCTACAGGAATGAATGATTGACTGAGATATTCGCCCAAAAGTTTCTCTGGCAGCAAACCGGGGGCGACAAATCGAAGGTCACCAACAAGGTCATCAACAGCTTTTTTAATCCTTTGAAAATCGTCGTCTACGGCCACGCCGGACGCAGTCGTATTATTCGCAATCACGGCATGGATCAACTTCTCCAAAATCTTCGATTCCACTCGGTCAACGTGCATCGAGCCATCCAGCCGCCGGCTCATGCGGACTATTTCCACACCGTCGCTTTCAATCAGGTAAGAAATTAGCCATGGATTCCGGCCCTTGATTGGACTGCCGTGGTCATCTTGCGGGACGCCAAAGGTGAGCGATACTCTCACACGCTTATGGTTTTCCAGCCATTGATAAGCCGGGCGGCTGATGGATTGCACATCCAATTCCGCCCCCCATTCTACCCGCCTTCCCACGTCCCTCCGGTGGATGTATTGCCGGAAGCCACCCAAATCAACCGCCTTGCCTCCGATAGTCGGATGCGAGATGTCCAGCTTGCGTGTCTTGGCAGCTTCACACGCCAGCAGCAGTCCATGCAATACGCTCGACTTACCGGAACTGTTGGCCCCAAAGATCAGCGTCAGCGGCTTGATGGGAACATTTTGCGTTTCGGCGAACGCCTTGAAATTCCCAAGCGAAAGCCCGCGAAAACCCCTTTGAAACGCGGCCGCCATTGATTTGACAATTTCCTCCTCCAGCCATTCTGCGCTGATTTTATCCAGAGTCGATGACGGCACTTTTGCCGCGGCGATGCCTAGTTCTTTGGCCTTTGCAAGAACCTGCCTGTTTTCAATTCCAAGTTTCTTGGAAATGTCGTAAATGCGGAGAGGCATAAGCTTGGTTGGCTAGTTATTATTGGCAGCGGTGCGGAGCAGTTTGGCCTGATGCTCCATTTCCACCAGCAATTCTTTCAGGTGCGCCTCGCGCCACTTCGCCGTCAACTCGCCGGTGAACGCGCGATGGAGAAAAACTTTGAAAAGTTTTTCTATTTCCTCGGATGATTGCTTTTGGCAGTCGTAGATTTTCAGGTAGTTGCTGGCCTTATCAGCAAATTCGTTTTGCAGTTCGATTGGAGGCAAAGGAACAACTTGAGCGCGTGCAGAACCCAAGGCGATAAATGGCTGCCCGCCACCTCTTTTTTGCCAGAACATTTCATTGTCGATGATGGCAAATAGATAACGGAGATTAAGCCGCGCGAGATCGCGTGACAAAATTGTAAGAGTATTCTTGATCGCAGTCCACTTACCGGAAGCAAGGAAACATTTGCCACAACGCGCTCCGATGGCTGAGACAACAATTCCATCGCCTTCGTATTCAAAGGAAGGCAGAAATCCATCAGGGCCAGTAGCACTAAAGGCCGTAAATCCATTTTCAGTATAACTGGCTTTAGTAATTGACGTATTTCCCCATTCCAATTTGGCGATTTCACCCAATGATTTAACGGGCCAACCTTTCGGATTCGTCAATGGGTCGCCAAACATTTTGTGGAAAAGCGCGGGCAGGATTTTGTCTGCCAATTTGTCCGCGTCGGCACGCTGTCGTCGCAGATCATCCGCTTGATCCAATAACTCGACTATTCGCCGTTGCTCCTTGCGCGCAGGAAGGGGAACTTTAACTTTGGTTAAGTTAGCCCGTGTAATCTGTGGTTGTGCCGCGCCTGTGATTGTGTCTTTCAATCCACGAGCCAGAAGAGCGAAATAGAGAAATTTCATTTCAACCAGATCGACATCTGGTTCGTCGAGCGACATCGCATTCCCCGTAACGTAACTTTTAGGCGAGCAAATGTTGAGTGTGCCACAAGTTGCGCCCCTACAAGTAATCAAAATCGTTGGGTGCTCGTGATTATAAGAATCGTAAAACCCAATTCTGCCATTTGCTCCGTATACAGGAAAACCTGACTCGGTAAGGTCTTTACCAGAAATTGTCGGCCACTGTTTTGGTTTGCAGATGGCCAAAAGCTCTGCATCAGGCCATTTCATTTCACCGCCTCCAATTCTTTCAAAAGTTCTTCCAATCCGTCTGCAATGTCTCGCTCCAGCTTGAGAGTCTTGCCGATGAGTTCCACGGCATCTTCCTCCGGCGGTTTTTCACCAACTTGCGGCTTGTAGCGTCCTGCGCCTAGGTTGTAATCACTCTCTGCAATGGTGCTGACTTTTGCCCACCAGCATTTAGCCTCTTCGGTGCCCGGAGGCAGCACTGCGCCAGCTTCCGTTCCCGGCGGCGTCTTGAAGCCAGATTCCTTGAAGTATTTCCACTGGCGCAACATTTCTGGGATTTCATTCTGATTTGGCGTTTCCGGTCGCCCACCGCCGGAGATTTTGTCGGTATCATAGCCGTCGTTCTTGAGTTCGTAGAACCAGACCTTGCGCCCGTCCTTCTTTTCGACTTTCTGCTTTTTATTTTCTGCTCTGGCGTATTCCCCCGGCTTGCGGAAAACCAAAATGCTGGTTTTCACACCCGCGTAAGGTTTGAACACGCCCGCCGGCAAAGAAATCACCGCCAGCAATTCGTAATCTTCAACCAGCTTTTGCCGCAATTCAACGTGTGCGCTGGTCGAGCCGAACAATGCGCCTTCCGGCACAATCACCGCGCAGCGTCCGCCCGGTGCCAGCGCATCCATCATCAGCCCCAAAAAGAGCAGTTCGCTTTTCTTGGATTGCGTCGGCAAATCCTTGCGGATGGAATCCGTCGGCAGCATCCCGGCAAACGGCGGGTTGGACAGGATGACCTTGTATTTCCGGTTCAGGTCGTCATCGCTCAAGCCGCCGAGTTCAGACAGCGCGTTGGCGCGCTTTACATGGGCGTTGCGGATGCCATGCAGCACCAGATTCATCATGGAAATCCGCATCATTTGCCGCGAAACCTCGATGCCGTAAATAGAATGTTCCAGCACTGCCCAATCGGGAATCTTTTCGCCCGCGCCTTTGCGGTAGGTTTGCAAGTTCGGAATTTGCTTTTTTGCCTGTGCCAGCGTCAGTCCCTTGTCGTCGAGCCATTCGTCGCCATAAATCGGCACTTCGCGCGGCGTGGTGGAATACTTCGCCAGCAGGTGTTCCAGCGCGTCAATCAACATGCCCGCCGTGCCGCAGGCCGGATCATAAATCGTGTCGCCAAAATCCGGGTCCACCATTTCTACCATCGCGACGCGGATTTGGCGCGGCGTGCGGAACTGCCCCATATCAGACTGCGGCTGCTTGGCGAGGTATTGCAGCAGGTATTCAAAAATGTCGCCCTTCACGTCCGGCCCGAGCTTGGCGAAATGGAACCCGTCCAGAATATCAATGGCCTCCTTCAAGACGTGTGCGTCGTCAATTTCCATCCGCGCGTCTTGGAAATAAATCGCAACTTGCGGCTGCTCCTTGAGCAGCGAGGCCATGTAGGGAAACACCTGGTCGCGCAGGAAATCGCGCAGTTCCTTGCCGCTCTTGAACCGCCAGTTGCTCCAGCGGTAGCGTGCGGCCTGGTCGGGGAACAGCGACTTGTCGTTGCCGTTATTGTTTTTGAGCAGCCGGGCTTTGGTTTCCAGTTCGTTTTCCCGCTCGTCCAGCAGCTTGAGGTAAATCAGATACGAGATTTGCTCGACGAACAATGTCGGCACCGCGAGGCCGCCGGCATAAAGCACGTTGCAAATGCGATCTAACTTGCTGCGAATTTCTTGGTTCATTTTTTAAGGGGCAAAAAGAGCTTCGTTCATGTCCGCGATGATGGTTTGCAGACCTTCTTCGCCGAACAATTCAATGCCGACGTCGGCGGCGTTGAGGATGGACAGCGGCGGTTCAAACAGGTCTTCCAGCCGCACTTCACCCTTCGCCACGCCACGGTTTTTGATCAAATCCAGATATTGCGCCTGCTCCGGCGACACGTTTTTCGTGACCAGCCAGGCATGGAAGTTTTCGCCGATTTCATCTTCCTTGGTCTTGAGCTTTTCCAGCCCCAACGCGTGGCGGATGAATTCCACGATGTTGCCCGCCGCCCGCCGGTAGGCCAGCCGCAGATTGTCTTCGTTGAAATAATTTTCCGGCTTGTTCAGCTCGTTGGCCAGATTGTGTTCTTCGAGTTCGGTCAGCGGGATGCCATCCTTGATTTTCTGAATAAGCGGGTCGTCTTTCGCCGCCGCCTTGATGGCGTCTTCCCAATTGCTGACATAAACTTTCTTGTCCACGCGCTCGCCTTCCGGCCCGACTTCCACATAAGCCAAGGCTTCCAGCCAATCGTCTTGGATGCCGAGTTCAATCAGTTCGCCGCGCGTGCCCCCCGGCCCAGGCTTGGTGCCACCACCGCCGCCGGAACCGCCCTGACCTTCAAAAATGTCCGTCTCGCTGTCGTTGAAATACTCGTGGTTGCGGAAAAAATCGTAGATGACAAACCGCTTTTTGCCGATGTGCGGGGCCGTGCGCGTGCCGCGCCCGCGAATCTGCTGGTAAAGAATCGGGCTGAAAATTTTCCGGCACAAAACAATGTGCAAAATTTCCCGGCAGTCAAATCCCGTCGTCAGCATATCCACGCTCACGGCCACCATCGGATAAATATCCTTTTTGAACCGCCGGATTGCGCCCGGTGCATCGGCAATGTCCGAGGTGATCACTTCGGCATAACGTCCATCATGTTCCGGGTGAAGCTGGTTGAGGTAATAGCACAGCCGCGTCGCGTGATGCTTCGACAGGGCGAACACCACCGCCTTGCCCGGCCCGTCTTTTTGTTTCGGTGCAAGTTCCTTGTAATTCTCCCAGGCCAGCCGGTCGAACTCCTGCATCATCTTGCGGTTTGAATCCTCGTTCGTCCAAGTCCGCTCAAATTCCACCGGGTCGTAAGTTTCCCCGTTCACTTGCGTGCCCTGCGCGATGAGCTGCGTGATACGAGTGGCAAATTTATAAGGCACCAGATGCTTTTCCTGAAATGCGGTGGTGATGGAGTAGCTGAAATCTGGTTTGCCGTCCTTGCACTGGTAGAATGAAAAAGTGTTGCGGTCAATGTAGGCCGCCGGCGTCGCCGTCAGGCCGATATGGAACGCATCAAAATGCGTCAGCGCCGCCTGCCAAGCGCCGTAGATGGAACGGTGACATTCGTCGGCAATCACCACGTCGAAATAGCCGCTGGTAAATTCATGGAACCGGCCAATCATCGTCTGGAGCAGGCAAACCGTGATTTGTTTGTGCTGGATGGCCATGCCGGGTTTGAGCCAATAGCTGCTGTATTCCGCGCCCAAGTCTTGCAGCGCGGCGATGGCCTGTTCCGCCAGTTGCTCGCGATCCACCAGAAACAGCAGGCGTTCCGCCCGGCCCGCTTGAAACATCCGCTTGGTTTCGAGGCAGACGACATCAGTTTTCCCGGTGCCGGTGGGCAATTCGCACAGGAAACGCCGCTTGCCCAGTTCAAACGCCTGATCCATCGCCCGCATCACGTCCTTTTGATAGGGCCGCACGATGCGTGCCTCGCCTTGGCGGACGTAATTGTCAGGAATAGGCAGTGTCGCCAGCGGCTTGGCATTCTGTCGGAGGAAAAGTAACCGTTCCAAGTCGCGTTGCGAGTAGAAGGAATTGACGATGCGGGCATCGTCATTTTCATAATCCCAAAAGTAAATCATTTCGCCGTTGCACAGAAAAATAAAGGGTGCGCCAATCCACTTGGCCATTGGGATGGTTTGCTGTTTCGCGGAATAGGGGTCAATGCGTTTGCGCTTGGCTTCCGTCACCGCCAGCGGTCGCCCATTGCTTCCCAACAGAATGTAATCCGTCCGCTTGGCGCCCTCTTCGTCCTGGTTCACCACGCCCGCCGGCCGGTCGTGCATCGCCAGATTTTCCGTGACGGTGACCTCCGTGCGGACTTGCGACTTGTCCGCCGGGTCCCACCCAGCCTGCCGCAGCATTGTGTCGATCACAATCCGCGCATCGGCTTCTGACTCATGTTGGCTCATTCAGCTTAAAACTTTGACTGGTGACAGTATTGCCCGGTCGGAAATTTTCTTCTAGGCTTATTTTCGCAAAGGTCATAACTATTGAGTCATGGTTTCTGAATTCCTCCAGCGCAGCGGGCTCTCATTTGACCGGCTCCAAAGCTTTTGTTTGGTGGCCGCAGCCGGTGGCGTTACCAAGGCCGCCAAGGGCGACCCGGCCAAACAGAGTCTTTATAGCCGTCAGGTGCGCGAACTCGAAGAATTTTTTGGCACCGAACTCATCCGCCGCAAGGGGCGGGGCATCGTGCTCACCGAGGCTGGCATCAGTCTGCATGCCATCGTACGGGAGGGTTTCACCGCGCTTTCAGATTTCAAAAGCGAATGCGAAGGGCGTCCGGTCGAGGTCGTCATCGGCACCGGCGACAGCATCATTCAATGGCTGCTGCTGCCCCGGTTGCAGGAAATTCGCAAAAACATTCCGCGCGTCCGGTTCAAATTTCTGAATCTCCCCACCGACGAGGCGGTGAAGCGGCTTGCCGACGGCCTGATTGATTTTACGCTGGTGCGTGAAGATGCCGTTGCCAGCCCAAGCCAAGCCGTTCCTCTTGGTGTTTTGGGATATTCACTGTTCCTCCCACAAGCGTTCAGTTCCCTGGCCCGTGCCAAAGACAAATTGAAGCTTTTGGACGACTTGGCGCTGGCAACCATTGATGGTGAGGGAAGTTTCCGAGTTGCCCTTGCGGAGATTGGACGGAAACAGAAAATCAAAATCAACATCCAAATTGAATGTTCCTCATTTCCCATGGCAGCGCGGGTGGTGGCCAAGGGAGAAATGGCCGCCATCCTGCCCAATATCGCCGCTACGGAGCTGGAAATGCATGGCGCAGTCGAGGTGCCGCTGGATTTTCTGCGGCAATTTGATCGGCAAATAAGCCTGTGTTTCAGCCCCCGTTCCGTCCGCATTCGTCCAATACTGCATTCAGTCGGCCAAGCACTGGCAAAGCTATGCCGCTTTTAAATTCAAAAAATCGAAAACTATGTTCAGCATCAACACATTCTTAGCGATTTATGCATTGACCTCCGGAAAAAGCATGCTTTTTCCGGGGGGAGCGGGGCCTGTTCGATAAATTCCAGGCGAGGGAATTCCAATTTTACTATAGTGAAAGCGCTCTGGGTTTTCCGTGCCAGATTTCCCAAAAATCCAGCGAAAAACCTCGCTGAAAAATCGCACCCCCCAAATTGCTGCAGGATGCCCCAAAAAAGAGCATGGGGGGATCCTCCGGAAAATT